>NZ_MVOO01000008.1:0-271467 GCF_002156405.1 Pseudomonas sp. SCPG-7
TATGTGTCTGAACTCTTCTGTTACCTATGTGGTTGATCCCTTCACGTCCGATCGCGGCCCGAGCCTTCGGCAGCTCCTACAGGGGATCAGCGTCAGACCTGGGCGGTACGCAGTTTCTCGCTACGGCCACGCAACCATTCAAGGGTCAGCAACAGGATGACGGAGAAGGCGATCAGCAAGGTTGCCGCCGCCGCAATCGTCGGACTGAGGTTCTCGCGAATGCCGCTGAACATCTGCCGAGGCAGCGTCGCTTGCTCGGGGCCGGCGAGGAACAGCGTCACCACCACTTCATCGAACGACGTGGCGAAAGCGAACAGCGCCCCGGAAATCACCCCCGGTGCGATCAACGGCAGAGTCACCCGGCGGAAGGTGGTCAGCGGCGATGCGCCAAGGCTGGCCGCCGCCCGCACCAGATTGTGGTTGAAACCCTGCAACGTCGCCGACACGGTAATGATCACGAACGGCACGCCGAGCACCGCGTGCACCACGATCAGCGAGAAGAAGCTGTTACCCAGCCCCAGCGGCGCGAAGAACAGGTAACTCGCCACACCAATGATCACCACCGGCACCACCATCGGCGAAATCACCAGCGCCATCACCAGCGCCTTGCCGGGGAAATCGCCGCGGGTCAGGCCGATCGCGGCCAGGGTTCCGAAGACCATCGCCAGCACCGTGGCCGCGGGAGCGACGATGATGCTGTTCTTCAACGAACGCATCCATTCCGCCGAGGCGAAGAAGTCCTGATACCAGTGCAGCGAGAAACCTTGCAGCGGATACACCAGGAAACTGCCCGAGTTGAACGACAGCGGCACGATGACCAGCACCGGCAGAATCAGGAACAGCAGGATCAGGCCGCAGAGGATCCGCAAGCTGTAGAACCACACCCGTTCAATGGGCGACATATAAGGACTCAGCATTTCAAATTCCCCTTAGCTCAGGCGCAGGCGACTGGCGCCCACCAGCCAGCTGTAGATCAGATAAAGCACCACGGTCGCCAGCAGCAACAAGCCGCCCAGCGCAGTGGCCATGCCCCAGTTGATGCTGGTGTTGGTGTAAAACGCTACGAAGTAGCTGACCATCTGATCGTTCGGACTACCGAGCAGCGCCGGGGTGATGTAGTAGCCGATGGCGAGGATGAACACCAACAGGCAACCGGCGCCGACACCGGCGTAGGTCTGCGGGAAATACACCCGCCAGAAACTGGCGAACGGATGGCAGCCCAACGATATGGCGGCGCGCATGTAGGTCGGCGAGATGCCTTTCATCACGCTGTAGATCGGCAGGATCATGAACGGCAGCAGAATGTGCACCATCGAGATGTAGACCCCGGTGCGGTTGAACACCAGCTCCAGCGGTTTATCGATGATGCCCATCGCCATCAGCGCGCTGTTGATCAGCCCGCCCGACTGCAGCAACACGATCCACGCCGCAACCCGCACCAGAATCGAGGTCCAGAACGGCAGCAACACCAGAATCATCAGCAGGTTGCTCTGCCGCGATGGCAAGTTGGCCAGCAGGTAAGCCAGTGGATAAGCGAGGAACAGGCAGATCACGGTGATGATCAGGCCCATCCAGAAGGTGCGGGCGAAGATGTCGAGGTAGATCGCCTGATCCGGGGTGGCCGGGGCCAGTTCGCCGAGATCATCGATACGGTGATCGACCGCCGCCAGCAGGTAATACGGGGTGATGCTGCTGGTGTTGCGTTTGACCGCTTGCCAATAGGCCGGATCGCCCCAGCGCTCGTCGAGCGCTTCGAGGGCTTCTTTATAGGAGACCGGTTCGCTGGCGAAAGGCAGCGCCCGGGCGGTTTTGGTCAGCAGGCTGCGATAGCCGGCCAACTCCATGTTCAAGCGCTTGGACAGATCGCCCAGCGTCTGGTTCTTGCGGGCTTCGGCGAGGTCTTCGCCAGCCGCTTTGTACACTGGCTCAGCAGGCAGGCCGCGGCCGTCCCAACTGGCGATGGCCGCCACGGTGCGCGGCATGCCGCCGACCACTTCCGGGTTACCGACGCTTTTATAGAGCAGCGCCACGATCGGCACCAGGAACACCAGCAACAGAAACAGCACCAGCGGCGCAATCAACGCCTGGGCCTTCCAGCGGTTGACCCGCTCGGCGTGCTTGAGCTTCTGCTTCAAGGTGGGGCTGGCGCCCTCGTTCAGGGGAACGGCGATGGCCATGACGTACTCCGCAAATCGATCTTTCTAATTCATGCAACTTGTGGAAATTGGCCGTGTGGCGAGGGAGCTTGCTCCCGCTTGAGTGCGCAGCACTCACAAGTATTTTGGGGCTGCTTCGCAACCCAGCGGGAGCAAGCTCCCTCGCCACAACAGTTCGCTCCCGAAGTTGGAGTTTTGGTTACTTCGCAGCCCAGGAATTGAAGCGCTGCTCCAGTTGCTCGCCGTTGTCAGCCCAGAAGCTGACGTCGATCTGCACCTGGTTGGCGATGTTTTCCGGAGTGGTCGGCATGTCTTTCAGCACGTCCTTGCTCAGCAGTGGGACTGCCTGAGTGTTGGCCGGGCCGTAAGCGATGTTTTCCGAGTAGGTCTTCTGCTGTTGCGGCTGGACCGAATAGGCGATGAATTTCTTCGCTGCATCGGCGCGGGTCTTGTCCAGACCTTTCGGGATCGCCCAGGCGTCGAAGTCGTAGATGCCGCCGTTCCACACCACTTTCAGGTTGGATTCTTTCTGCACGGCGGCGATGCGACCGTTGTAGGCCGAGCTCATCACCACGTCACCGGAAGCGAGGTACTGCGGTGGCTGGGCGCCGGCTTCCCACCACTGAATGTTCGGTTTCAGCTCATCCAGTTTCTTGAACGCACGATCCTGACCACCCTTGCTCGCCAGTTCTTTGTAGACGTCTTTCGGCGCCACACCGTCGGCCATCAGCGCGAATTCCAGGGTGTACTTGGCGCCTTTGCGCAGGCCGCGTTTGCCCGGGAATTTCTTGGTGTCCCAGAAATCGGCCCAGCTGGTTGGCGCGGTTTTCAGCTTGTCAGCGTTGTACGCGAGCACGGTCGACCAGACGAAGAAGCCCACGCCGCAAGGCTGAATCGCGCCTTTGACGTAGTCTTCGGTCTTGCCGAACAGCGCCGGGTCGAGTTGTTCGAACATGTCTTCGTCGCAACCACGGGACAGCTCCGGCGATTCAACTTCCACCAGATCCCACGACACACTCTTGGTATCGACCATGGCTTTGACCTTGGCCATTTCGCCGTTGTACTCGCCGGCAACGATCTTGCCGTTACCCGCTGCTTCCCACGGTGCGTAGAAGGCTTTGACTTGCGCCGCCTTGTTCGCCCCGCCAAACGACACCACAGTCAAATCGGGACCGGCGGCCATCGCGCTGGCCGCACCCATCAGGCCCAGGGTCAGGGCGGTGAACTTCAGGGATCTCAACATTTATTGTTCTCTCCACGTGCAGGGTTGGTGTTGGTATTGCGGGGGCGTTTTAGTGCGCCTCTAGAAGTGGATCGAGCGCGCGAACGTGCTCGACCTGCCAGCCAAGCGGTACCACGTCCCCGACCGCGAGCGCGGGATCGAGCTCGGCAATCGGCTGTTTCACGAAGAAGTCGGTCTTGCAGCAGACTTCCAGGCGCACCCGGACGTGGTCGCCCAGATAGATGAATTCCGCCACCCTCCCTGAGAAGCGGTTGACGCATTGGTCGCTCGAGCCATTGAGGCTGACGCGCTCCGGGCGGATCGACAGGGTCACCGGTTCGCCGGTCTGGCCGACGTTGACCGCCAGCGCCTCGACCTTCTCACCCCGACCCAGCTCGACCACGCAACGCTCGCCGCTCTGGCTGAGCAGGCGGCCGTTGAGGCGGTTGTTCTCGCCGATGAAGTTGGCGACGAAGGTGTTTTTCGGTTCTTCGTAGAGGGTGCGCGGCGGCGCGATCTGCTGGATTTCGCCCTGATGGAACACGGCGACGCGGTCGGACATGGTCAGCGCTTCACCCTGGTCGTGGGTCACGTAGACCACGGTCACGCCGAGGCGCTGGTGCAGGTGCTTGATCTCCATCTGCATGTGTTCGCGCAATTGCTTGTCGAGCGCGCCCAGCGGTTCGTCCATCAGCACCAGTTGCGGTTCGAACACCAGCGCCCGCGCCAGCGCTACACGCTGCTGCTGACCGCCGGAGAGTTGCGCCGGATAACGTGAGGCGAACGCGTCGAGCTGGACCATGCTCAGGACTTTCTTGACCTTGTCGCTGACGTCGCTCTTGTTCAAGCCGCGCACGGTCAGCGGGAAGGCCAGGTTCTCGGCCACAGTCATGTGCGGGAACAGCGCGTAGTTCTGGAACACCATGCCGATGTCGCGCTTGTGCGGCGGCACGTTGTTGATGGCACGGCCGGCCAGGAGGATTTCGCCAGCGGTCGGCGTTTCGAACCCGGCGAGCATCATCAGGCTGGTGGTCTTGCCCGAGCCGGACGGCCCGAGCAGGGTCAGGAACTCGCCTTTGCGAATGTCCAGGTTGAGGTCTTTGACGATCAGGTTCTCGCCGTCGTAGCTCTTCTGCACTCCACGAAAGCTGACCAGCACGTCACTGGCCCCTGCGTTTGAATCGACCTGGCTCATACCCACACCTTTGTTATTGGTAACTGCTGTGGATTAAGCCTAGTGGTTGGCGCCAGCCACGCAAATCGGGGCGCAGGAGAGAATCGCCTCAGCCGGATGGAAGGTTGGGGGTAGGGATTGCCCTACAAGGATGGCGCGTTTTGGCAAGCACAGCGGCAAGCGATGGGCTGCAAGCTGCAAGTAAAGGCTTTAGCGGATTTACAGGCTGTCGCTAATGGGCATGCTGACACTGAACCTGTGGGAGCTGGCTTGCCAGCGGTAGCGGTGGGTCAGTCGGCATTGAATTAGCAGACAGTCCGTCATCGCTGGCAAGCCAGCTCCCACAAGTTTCTACAGTGTTGCTAAAGGAGTTTGTGCTCCATCGCGTATTTGACCAGTTCGGCCAGCGAGGTGATGTTGAGCTTCTGCATCAGCCGCGCCTTGTGGGTGCTGATGGTCTTGCTGCTCAGCGCCAGTTGCTGGGCGATGTCATTGACGTTGGCGCCCTGGGCCAGGCGTTCGAACACCGAGAATTCGCGCTCGGACAGCAGCGAATGCAACGGTCGCGTGTCGGTCAGGCCGACCTCGAAGACCATCCGGTCGGCCAGCTCCGGGTCAATGTAGCGCCCACCCGCCGCGACCTTGCGAATCGCCGTCAGCAGCAACGCCGGATCACTGTCTTTGGTCGCATAGCCAGCAGCGCCGACCTTCAGCGCGCGGGCGGCCATTTGCGCTTCATCGTGCATCGACAGCACCAGAATCGCCGGTGGATTGTTCAACGCGCGAATCCGCGGGATCGCCTCCAGGCCGTTGACGCCAGGCATAGAGATGTCCAGCAGCACCACCTCGCACGGCACACTGCGCAGGGTTTCGAGGAGCTGCTCGCCATTGCTCGCCTCCCCCACCACTTGTAGGTCCTTGGCCAGGCCGATCAATTGCTTGATGCCTTCCCGGACGATGGTGTGGTCTTCGGCTACCAGTACACGGATCAAATTTTCTCTCCAGATTTCAGGTACACACCAAACCCTGTGGGAGCGAGCCTGCTCGCGATAGCGTCAGCTCAAGCACCACAAACCTTCAAACCTCACTCACCGGCACCCACACCTTCAGACTGGTGCCCTCACCCGGCTCACTCTCAAGCACCAGCCGCCCGCCCATGATCAACACCCGCTCGCGCATGCCGACCAGGCCAAAGGATGTCGGCCGCTGCGCCGTCGCGACAAAGCCTGCGCCATCGTCGCTGACCGTCAGACACAACTCGTCGCCTTTCAGCGCCAGCGTCAGCTCCACAGTATGCGCTTGGGCGTGGCGCATCACATTGGTCAGCGCCTCCTGCAGGATGCGGAACAGCCCGATCGCCTTGGCGTCGCTGAGCACCGGCAGATTGTCCGGTACCTGCACCAGACATGGAATCTGCGTGCGCGCCTCGAATCGCCGCGCCTGCCACTCGATCGCCGAAGCGATCCCGGCATCGAGGATCGGCGGGCGCAGCGCCGTCGCCACATCGCGCACCAGCTGGAACAACTGGGCGATCAGGCGTTTCATGCTGTTCAACCGTTCGTGCAGGCCCGGATCGAGTTGCGCGTAGGCCAGCTCGCACATCGAGGTTTCCAGTTTCAGCACCGTGAGCATCTGCCCCAGCTCATCGTGCACTTCGCGGGCGATGCGAGCCTTCTCTTCTTCACGCACGCTTTCCAGGTGCGCCGACAGCTCGCGCAGCTGCTCGCGGGACGCCGCCAGTTCCAGTTCGATGCGCTTGCTTTCGCTGATGTCCCAGACGATGCCATCCCAGACATAGGCGCCATCCTCCAGCTGGCGGGTGATTGCCTTGATCTCGGCCCAGCGCTGTTCACCCTGACGGGTGAGGATGCGGCCCTGCCACGACCAGTCACTGTCGGTGTCCAGTGCCTGGTCCTGGGTCTGGTGGTAACTGGCCTTGTCGTCCGGGTGCACCAGGCTGCGCAAGCCCATATCACGGTGCGCAATGGCGGCCGGCGCGTAGCCGACCAGACTCTCGCTGCCCTCGCTGATGTAGGCGAAATCGATCTGCCCGGTCACTGGCGCCCGCTCCAGGCGAAACACCAGCCCCGGTACGTTGGCGGCGATGCCTTGCAGGCGCGCTTCACTTTCCTGTAACGCGGCCAGCGCGCGGCGACGCTCGGTGACGTCGGTGAGATAAACCACCAGATACTCGCTGTCGCGAAAGCGCAGAAAACTCAGCGAAACGTCCGCCGGCAGGACGCTGCCATCAGCGCGCACGCAGCTGGTTTCAAAGCTCAGCGGTCCTTCTTCACTGGCCCGCGCGCGTTTCCACAGGTTGAGCCAGCGGTCCATGTGCAGACCGGGTTCGAAATCGATCAGCGGCCGTTCGATCAACGCGCCCTGTGGATAACCGAGCATGCTTTCCGCCGCGCGGTTGGCGTAACGCACATGGCTGTCCCAGTTGACCCAAAGAATGCCGACAGTACTTTGATCGATGGAAAACTGGGTCAGGCGCAAGGCTTCTTCGCTGGCCGCGCGCAGGGCGATGTCTTCCCGGGCGGCCAGCAGGCGGTGTTCGAGACTGTGTTGCTGGCGTCGTTGCCAGACCACAATGGCCACACAACTGAGCAACAACACCGCAAACAGCAAACTGAGGTTCTGCCAGAACCCCGGCGACTCCGACAGACGCGGGTATTTGGGTTGCAGCCATTGCGTGTGCAGGCGTTCCAGATCCTTCGCAGGAATCGCCCGCAGAGCACTTTCAACAATGCCGGCCAACGCCGGCCAGTCGCGCCGTGTGGCAATCCGCAACAGCTGCGGCAAGCCGATATCGCCGACCACCACCAACCCGGCGAACTCAGGTTCGGCAGACAACCGTCCGAGTTGCGCTTCATCCACCACGGCGTAGGACGCCTGCTGGGTCAACAGCAGTTGTAGCGCCTGACGCTCCAGCGGCACGCCTTGCAGATTCAGATGGGGATAGGTGCTGCGCAAATAGTCTGCCGTCACGCTGGGCATGCGCACGGCGACGCGCGACAGGCTGTCGAGTTTTTCCAGCTCGACCACGCCGCCGCTCTTCTGGTCGCTGACCACCAGTTGCGGCACCCGCATGTAGGGATCGGAAAACTGCCACAGACGCAGTGCACCCGGGGTCTGGGTCAGGCCCGGGGCGATGTCGATTTCGCCGTCGCGGGCGGCCTCCTCCAGTTGCGCCAGATCCTGAAAATTGCGCCAGCTCAACTCGACGTTCAAGGTCTTGGCCAGTGACTTCATCAATTCGACATTGGCCCCGGACAAGCGCTGCAGACGTCGGTCGTATTGCGCGTACGGCGCCTGCAGCACCAGGCCCACACGCAACTCACGGTGCTGCGCCAGCCATTGCTGCTCGGCGGGCGTCAACAGCGCTGCATGCGCCGCCGGCGCAGACGCCGCCCAGCCCATCAAGGGAAAACACAACCCGCCGATAACCCACAGGCAGCAAAAACGCATCATTGAAGTCTCGTACACTGACAAATTCTGACCAACCCATTAGGCTGCCGGGATACTTTTCTGGCCTGGAATAACCGATGCCCTCTGTCTATCGCCTGGCAATGCCAGCATTGTGCCTGTCGCTGATCCTGCCTTGTGCGTTTTCCGTCGAAGCCGCCGATCCGGCGCCCGCCTCCTCCGTCGAGCAACCGGCCGCCGAAAAACCCGCCGAACGCCAGCCACTGCTTGAGCGTAGTCAGGAAGAAGCCGCAGCACTCGAACGCAAAGTCCCGGCACAAGAACAACAGCAACTGCAGGCCGGCGCCGACACTTTCCTCGCCCTGTGGAAACCGGCCAACACTGCCGAACCCAAAGGTGCAGTGATTATTGTCCCTGGCGCCGGCGAAACCGCTGACTGGCCGCAAGTGATCGGCCCGCTGCGCAACAAATTGCCTGACGTCGAGTGGAGCAGCCTGAGTATCACCCTGCCGGATCTGCAAAGCGATGTCATCGCCCCACGCGTGATTGCGCCCGCCGCCGCGCCGAAAGCCGCGGAAAGTGGCAGCAAGGATGCCACCACCGCGCAACCGATCGAACAGGCCGCGGGCGGCGAAGCGGACGTGGCGGATCAGGTCGTGGCCGAAACGACTGAAGAACAATCCAAGGCCGATGCCGAGCGAATCTTTGCGCGGATCGACGCGGCCATTGCCTACGCCGAGCAACAAAGCGCACGCCGGGTCGTGGTCCTCGGTCACGGCACAGGTGCCTACTGGGCCGCACGCTTCCTCAGCGAGCGGCAGACTGCTCAAGTCGAGAAACTGCTGATGGTCGATGCGCAAACGCCGAGCAAGGCCAAGCCACAATTGGCCGAGCTGACGCCGACCCTGAAGTTGCCGACGGCGGATATTTTCTACATGGACAAGGCGCTGGATCGCAACGCGGCACTGGAGCGCATGCAGGCCAGCAAGCGCCTGAAGACTTCGGCGTTCAGCCAGGTGGCGCTCAAGGCGTTGCCGGATAAAAAGGCTGAGCAGGAACAGCTGTTTCGGCGGGTGCGTGGCTGGTTGAATCCGCAGAAGACTGACTGATAGAAACAAAAGCAAAAGATCGCAGCCTGCGGCAGCTCCTACCTCGGAATGCCTTTCCTGTAGGAGCTGCCGCAGGCTGCGATCTTTTGCTCTTTTGATCGCTAGCGAAAATCCCGCCGCGCCCGAATCAGGGTAAATGCGTTGTGCAGCTCACGGGTTTTCTCGGTCGCCTCGCGCACCTGCTCAGGCGTCGCTCCGCTGCCGGCGATCTTGTCCGGGTGATGACGACTGAGCAGCCGTCGGTAGGCGCGTTTGATCTGTGCCGGCTCGCTGGTCGCCGACACGCCGAGCAGGCGCATCGCTTCCTGATAACTCACCGCCGCACTGACAATCGGCCGTTTATTCGGCTCGTAATCATTGGCCAGCGCCTGGATCTGGTGCGTCGTCCAGCCCAGCCACTTGCCCCACTGCGCCAATAATTCGCGCTCACTGACGCCCGCACGACCGTCGGCCCAGACCATCCGCCAGCAGGCGCGCAACACACCTTCGGCGGCATGCGGCTGAGCACTCAGGCGCCGCAGATAACCGCGCAGGCGGTCGCCGCCGGACTTGCCACGATTGAACGCAGCAATCGCCCGCCGCCGCGCCGGCTCGCTCATTTCCAGCGCGTTCATTTCATTGCGCGCCTGCTGGATATGGCCGTCCGTCACTCGCCCGTCACTCTTGGCCAGACGCCCGAGCAACACGAACAACAATTCGTCGTTGCGCAACATCGGCCGTCCGCCGAGTTTTTCCCGCAAGTGCCCCCAGCTTTGCAGGTGCAGGCGCCGATCCAGCGCCTGTCCCAACAATGCCCCAAGCATGGCCCCCGGAATGCTGGCGATCGCAAAACCCGCTCCGGCTCCAATCAGAGTCCCTGGCCACAACATATCAACGACTCGCTTCTATCAATGCTTCGGCTTCGGCCAGACGCTCATGCGTGCCGACATCCACCCAATGGCCTTTCAGACGTTCACCGCTGACCTGCCCGTCTGCCATGGCTTTGCGCAGCAACGGTGCAAGCTTGAAGGCTCCTTGCGTGCAGCCATCGAACAACTGCGGATGCAGGACGGCGATGCCGCTGTAGGTCAGGGTTGCCGCGTCCGGTTGGCCATCGATCACCTGACCGTTGGTCAAGGTGAAATCGCCTTGCGGGTGGTGGGCCGGGTTGTCCGCCAGCACCAGATGCGCCAGACCGCTGATCGGTTGGTGCAGTACGCTGAAGTCATAGTCGGTCCAGATATCGCCGTTGACCACCAAAAAGGCGTCGTCACCGAGCAACGGCAAAGCACGGAAAATGCCGCCGCCGGTTTCCAGCGGCTCACCTTCCGGCGAGTACTGGATGCTCACGCCAAACTGCGAACCGTCGCCCAGGTAATCCTCGATCTGCTGACCGAGCCAGGCATGGTTGATCACGATTTCACTGAAACCAGCCGCCGCCAGTGCGCGCAGATGGTATTCGATCAATGGCACGCCGCCGGCACGCACCAGCGGTTTCGGGGTGCTCAGGGTCAGCGGGCGCATGCGCTCGCCCTTGCCTGCCGCCAGAATCATCGCCTTCATGCGGCCACTCCGCCACGCAGACTGGCGAGCAATGCCTGCAGATCCGCCAGTTCAGGACGACGCACAATCACCGCTTCTATATAGGCGAAGAAACGCGGCACGTCGGCCAGGTAGCGCGGTTTGCCATCGCGATGGCAGATGCGCGCAAAGATGCCGATGACTTTCAGGTGGCGTTGTACGCCCATCAGGTCGCTGGCACGCAGGAAGTCTTCGAAGTCGGCGTGCACCGGAATGTCCAGCGCCGAGGCTTGCTGCCAGTAACTTTCCAGCCAGCCGCGCACGCGCTCTTCAGGCCAGCTGAGGAAGGCGTCCTTGAACAGGCAGGTGACGTCGTAGGTGACCGGGCCGTAGACCGCATCCTGAAAGTCCAGCACGCCGGGATTCGGCTCGCTGAGCATCAGGTTGCGCGGCATGTAGTCGCGGTGCACCAGGACTTTCGGCTGGGCCAGTGCGCTGTCGATCAGCAGCTCGCTGACGGACTGCCATTGTTGCTGCTGTGCCGCGTCGAACTCGATGCCGAGTTCGCGCTTCACGTACCACTCGGGGAACAGTTCCAGCTCACGGCGCAGCAGCGCGACGTCGTAGCTCGGCAGCGGTGCAACCATCGGCAATTGCTGAAAAGCCAACAGTGCCTGCAAGGCATCGCTGAACAAAGCATCGGCATTTTCGCCGTCGATCACGTCGAGATAGGTCTTGTTGCCCAGGTCATTGAGCAAAAGAAAACCGCGTTCGAGGTCTTCTGCATAAATTTTCGGCACGTTAATTCCGGATTTCGCCAGCAAAAAGGCGATATCCACGAACGGTTTGCAGTTTTCCTGGGGCGGTGGCGCGTCCATCACGACGAAACTGCGGCCCGCGCCTTCCCAACGGAAATACCGGCGGAAACTCGCGTCGCTGCTGGCCGCGGTCAACGTGGCCGGGGGCACGGTGCCCCAGCCTTGATCTGCAAACAGGATTGCCAACTGCTCATCGAGCCAAACTTTCAGGTGTTGCAAGCGTACATCTTGGTCAGGCATTGCAAGGGTCTCCGACGGCGCTAGCCGTCAAGCGGGTCATGCTTTATTATCCAGCATCTTTTTCAGACCATCGAGAGGCGTGCGGCCCACACCGCGGGCAGATGGCACGCAGGAAGCCCGGACTAATAAGATGGCATTGAAATCCCCCGCGTTTCGTAAAAAATTTCCGTTGTTGGTAACCGGCAGTCTGCTGGCTATGCAACCTCTGGCCAGTCAATTCGTTGTTGCCGCCGAGCAGTATGACTGCGCCGTCTCGGCAACGGGTGGCTGGGCGTGTGCGCCCAAGACGCCGGCAGCTGCATTGCCGCCGCGTCCGGTGCATGACGGCAGCGCCGTCAGCGCCGCCGGCGAAGCCCCGGCCCAGAACGGTTCGACTGCCGACAGCGGCGCCAAGCCTGTGCTGGTCACCGAAGCCAAGGGCCGCGGCCTGAAATCACGTAGCGAAGACTACAGTCACCTCGACTGGGTTCCGCGCGAGAAGCTCACCGCCGCCCAATTGGCCGAGACCGGTCCTTACTGCTCTGGTTCCTATATCGAACCGATTCGTCCTGGCATGAATGACAAGACGAATAAAAGTGACGCACCGACCTTTATCGGCGCCAAGGCCTCGCGCTACAACACCGAAGATCAGGTGGGTACGCTGGCCGGCGACGTGGTCCTGCGTCAGGGCAGCATGCAGGTCGAGTCCGACGAGGCCAGCCTGTATCAGGCCGAGAGCCGTGCCGAACTCAATGGCGACGTGCGCATTCGCGACAACGGTGCACTGATCGTCGGCGACCACGCCGATGTGCAGCTCGACACCGGTGAAGCCAAGGTCGACAACGCCGAATACGTGATGCACAAATCGCGCATCCGCGGTAACGCGCTGTACGCCAAGCGTGCCGAGAACGCGATCATCCGCTTGAAGGACGGCACGTACACCACGTGTGAGCCGAACAGCAACGCGTGGCAGCTCAAGGGCAACAACATCACCCTGAACCCGGCCACCGGCTTCGGTACCGCGACCAACGTGACACTGCGGGTCAAGGACATTCCGATCCTGTACACGCCGTACATCTACTTCCCGATCGACGACCGTCGTCAGTCGGGTTTCCTGCCGCCGACCATCGGCACCGGCAGCGACACCGGCTTCATGCTGGTGACTCCGTACTACTTCAACCTGGCGCCGAATTACGATGCCACGTTGTACCCGCGCTATATGAGCAAGCGCGGCATGCTGGTCGAAGGCGAGTTCCGTTACCTGACCAAGTCCAGCGAAGGCCAGTTCGGTGCGGCGTATCTGAACGACGAAGATACCGATCGCAGCAAGCAGACCGATTACGAAAAAAATCGCTACATGTACAACTGGCAGCACAAGGGCGGTCTCGACTCCCGCGTGTTCACCCAGGTTGACTACACCAAGATCAGCGATCCGTACTACTTCCAGGACCTGAGCACCGATCAGATCGGTGTGAAGAGCGCTGACTATGTGAACCAGCAGGGTTCGGTGACCTACCGTGGCGACTCGTACACCGCCATGTTGAACGCTCAGCAGTACCAACTCGCGACCGTTTCGAACATTACGCCGTACGGTCGTCTGCCGCAGATCACCTTCAATGGTCAACTGCCGTATCACCCGGAAGGTTTGAATTTCGATTACGAGACCGAGCTTGTGCGGTTTGATCGTGATCTGAAAACAGGAAGCTTTACGGATGAAGACGGCAACGTATCGCCACGCCTCGATACCAACGTACAGGGTCTGGCGCGCGCCAATGGCGACCGTCTGAATCTGAAACCAGGCGTCAGCCTGCCGATGAACTGGACCTATGGTTTCCTGAAGCCATCGCTCAAGTACCAGTACACCCAGTACGACCTTGATCTGGATCAGCGTGGGAAAGACACCCTGCTGGCCGGCGAAAACTATAGTCGTAATCAGAGCCGTGGCGTACCGATCGCCAGCGTCGACAGCGGCCTGTACTTCGACCGCAACACGTCGTACTTCGGCAAGAACTATCGCCAGACCCTGGAACCGCGCCTGTTCTACCTCTATGTACCCAAGGTTGATCAGGAAGACATTCCGGTATTCGACACCAGCGAATACACCTTCAACTACGCGTCGCTGTTCCGTGACAACCGCTTCTCCGGTGCCGACCGTGTCGGCGACGAGAACAAGCTGTCGCTGGGTGTGACCAGCCGCTGGATCGAAGACGACGGTTTCGAGCGTCAACGTATCAGCGTCGGTCAGGCTTACTACTTCAAGGATCGTGAAGTCCAACTGCCAGGCATTGTGTTCAAGGATCGCAAGGATGCCCAGTCCGACGTGTCGCCATACGCGCTGGAATACGAATACCGCTGGAACCGCGACTGGCGCACCACGGCCGATTACAACTGGGACCCGGACAGCCGCAGCCCACGTTCCGGCAGCGCGATGTTCCACTACCAGCCTGAAGACAACCCGAACAAGGTGGTCAACGTCGGTTATCGCTATCGCAACGACCAGGTTCGTTACGATCAGACCACCGGCAAATGGTCGGTGGGGGGCGGCGACTACGGCACCCCGGGTCAGCCTGGCTACGTGAAGGACTACTACAAGATCCAGCAGCATGACTTCTCGGTCATCTGGCCGATCGTTCCGCAGTGGAGCGCGATCAGCCGCTGGCAGTACGACTACAACCGCAACCGTACACTGGAAGCCTTCGGTGGTTTCGAGTACGACAACTGCTGCTGGAAACTGCGCCTGATCAACCGTTACTGGGTTTCCTACGACGAATTCAGTCAGGAAGCTCCGCAAAACGAAAAAGGCGACCACGGCGTCTTCCTCCAAATTGTTCTGAAGGGACTCGGCGGCCTGACTGGCGCCAAGGTAGAGAGCTTCCTCGACAAAGGCATCCAAGGTTATCGTCAACGTGAAGATCAAGCTTTCTGATTCTCTGCGCCCGCTGTTGCTGGGCGCGCTGTTCCTGGGTACTGCGGCCAACGCCGCAGTACAGTCCATCGATAAAGTGGTTGCGATCGTTGATAACGACGTGGTCATGCAGAGCCAGCTGGACCAGCGTGTCCATGAAGTTCAGCAGACCATCGCCAAGCGCGGCGGCGGCATGCCGCCGCCGGGCGTGCTGGATCAGCAGGTGCTCGAGCGCCTGATCGTCGAAAACCTGCAACTGCAGATCGGCGAGCGTTCCGGGATCCGCATTACCGACGAAGAGCTGAACCAGGCAGTCGGCACCATCGCCCAGCGCAACAACATGACCGTGGATCAATTCCGCGCCGCCCTGGCTCACGACGGTTTGTCCTATGACGACGCCCGTGACCAGATCAAGCGCGAGATGATCATCAGCCGAGTGCGCCAGCGCCGCGTGGCAGAACGCATTCAGGTCTCCGAGCAGGAAGTGAAGAACTTCCTCGCTTCCGACCTGGGCAAGATGCAACTGTCCGAAGAGCTGCACCTGGCCAACATCCTGATCCCGACGCCGGAAAGCGCCAGTTCTGAAGCGATTCAGAGCGCTTACCGTCAGGCGATGGACGTTTACCAGCAACTCAAGCAAGGCGCTGACTTCGGTCAACTGGCCGTGGCCAAATCCGGCAGCGACAACGCGCTGGAAGGCGGCGACATGGGCTGGCGTAAAGCCGCGCAACTGCCACCGCCGTTCGACCGCGAGTTGAGCAGCATGGCGGTGGGCGACATCACTCAGCCTGCGCGCACGCCGAGTGGTTTCATCATTCTCAAGCTGCTGGCCAAACGGGGTGGCGAAACCCAGATGCGTGATGAGGTGCATGTGCGCCACATTCTGGTCAAGCCAAGCCCGATCCGCGACGAAGCCAAGACCAAAGCCCTGGTGCAATCGCTGTACGAGCGCATCCTCGCCGGTGAAGACTTCGCTGAACTGGCGAAGAACTACTCCGAAGACCCGGGTTCGGCGCTCAACGGCGGCGACCTGAACTGGATCGACCCGAACGCACTGGTACCGGAATTCCGCGAAGTGATGGCCAAGACCCCACAAGGTCAGCTGTCCAAGCCGTTCCAGACCCAGTACGGCTGGCACGTGCTGGAAGTCCTTGGCCGCCGCGCCACCGACAGCACCGAATCGGCACGCGAGCAACAGGCAATGAATGTTCTGCGTAATAAAAAATACGATGAAGAGCTGCAAAACTGGCTGCGTCAGATTCGTGAAGAAGCCTACGTAGAAATCAAACTCCCTGGTGCAGACCAGGCAGCGCAGTGAAACCCAAGCGTTTCGCGCTGACACCCGGCGAACCAGCCGGCATCGGTCCCGACCTGTGCCTGCTGCTCGCCTCGCAAGCCCAGCCACATCCCCTGATTGCCATCACCAGCCGCGACCTGCTCACCGAGCGGGCCGCGCAGCTGGGGCTGGCCGTCACTTTGCTTGAGGTTGCGCCTGACAACTGGCCGGCTGTTCCAGCCCCCGCTGGTAGCCTGTATGTCTGGGACACTCCACTCAGCACTCCCGTGTTCGCTGGACAACTGAACAAGGCTAACGCCGCCTTCGTCCTCGAAACCCTGACCCGTGCCGGCAACGGCTGCCTGAACGGCGACTTCGCCGGGATGATCACCGCTCCGGTACACAAGGGCGTGATCAACGAATCCGGTATCCCGTTCTCCGGACACACGGAATTCCTGGCCGACCTGACCCACACCGACCAAGTGGTGATGATGCTCGCTACTCGCGGTTTGCGCGTGGCCCTGGTGACCACTCACCTGCCCCTGCGCGAGATTGCCGATGCAATCACCCCGGAGCGGCTGGAGCGGGTCACGCGAATTCTGCACGCCGACCTGCAAGACAAATTCGGCATCGCCCGGCCACGCATTCTGGTCTGCGGACTCAACCCGCACGCCGGTGAAGGCGGACACCTGGGCCATGAAGAAATCGACATCATCGAACCGACATTGGAGCGCCTGCGCGGCGAGGGCATGGACCTCCGTGGCCCGCTGCCTGCCGACACTCTGTTTACCCCCAAATATCTGGAGCACTGCGACGCAGTGCTGGCGATGTACCACGACCAGGGCCTGCCCGTGCTGAAGTACAAAGGCTTCGGCGCGGCGGTCAACGTGACCCTCGGCCTGCCGATCATCCGCACGTCGGTCGACCACGGCACTGCCCTGGATCTGGCCGGCAGCGGCAAGATCGACACCGGCAGCCTGCAGGTCGCCCTGGAAACCGCCTACCAGATGGCCGAGACCCGTTTATGACCGAGCAATACCAACACAAGGCGCGCAAACGCTTTGGCCAGAACTTCCTGCACGATGCCGGCGTCATCGACCGCATCCTGCGCTCCATCAGCGCCAAGCCTGACGACCGCATGCTGGAAATCGGCCCGGGCCAGGGCGCACTGACCGCCGGCATCCTCAACTCCGGTGCACAACTCGACGTGGTGGAACTGGACAAGGATCTGATCCCGATCCTCAACCAGCAGTTCGCCGGCAAGAGCAACTTCAACCTGCATCAGGGCGATGCGCTGAAGTTCGACTTCAACACCCTCAACGCCGCGCCGAACAGTCTGCGTGTGGTGGGCAACCTGCCTTACAACATTTCCACGCCGCTGATTTTCCATCTGCTGAACAATGCCGGCATCATTCGCGACATGCACTTCATGCTGCAAAAGGAAGTGGTCGAGCGTCTGGCCGCAGGCCCGGGCGGCGGCGACTGGGGGCGTCTGTCGATCATGGTTCAGTACCACTGCCGCGTGGAGCACCTGTTCAACGTCGGCCCGGGCGCGTTCAATCCGCCGCCGAAGGTCGACTCGGCCATCGTCCGTCTGGTGCCGCACGCGGTGCTGCCGCACCCGGCCAAGGATCATCGCCTGCTGGAGCGCGTCGTTCGCGAAGCCTTCAACCAGCGTCGCAAGACCCTGCGCAACACCCTCAAGCAATTGATGACCGCTGCCGAGATCGAAGCCACCGGTGTCGATGGCAGCCTGCGCCCCGAGCAACTGGACCTGGCCGCATTCGTGCGCCTGGCCGACAAGCTCAGCGAACAAGCCCCGCAAACTCCTGTCGCCGACTGACCGGCGATGAACGCTATCGGGCAGGACGCCACTCTGGTTTACTGCCCGATACTTGCCTAGACTGACTCTTCATCAGCTACGCCACGCGTTCCGCTTCGTTAAGGCCCTTTTGCATGTCCGATTCCCGTTATCAGGTCGATGTCAGCGTCGTTACCCATTATCTGGCAGACCAGTCGCAACCCGAGCATGACCGCTTCGCCTTCGCCTACACCATCACCGTACAGAACAATGGCGAAAAGCCCGCCCGCCTGATGTCACGGCACTGGGTGATCACCGACGGTGACGGGCATGTCGAAGAGGTTCGCGGCGCCGGCGTTGTCGGCCAGCAACCGCTGATCGAGGTCGGCAAAAGCCACACCTACAGCAGCGGCACAGTGATGACCACCAAGGTCGGCACCATGCAGGGCACCTACGAAATGGTCGCCGACGATGGCAAGCATTTCGACGCAATCATCAAGCCTTTTCGCCTCGCCGTGCCTGGAGCCCTGCACTGATGACGACGTACGCCGTCGGCGACCTGCAAGGCTGCCTTGCACCGCTCAAATGCCTGCTCAAGCAAGTCGCGTTCGACCCCAGGCTTGATCGGCTGTGGCTGGTCGGCGATCTGGTCAACCGTGGCCCTCAATCGCTGGAAACCCTGCGGTTTCTCTACGGCATGCGCGACTCACTGGTCTGCGTACTCGGCAACCACGATCTGCATCTGCTCGCCGCCGCCAACAACATCGAGCGCCTGAAGAAATCCGACACCCTGCGCGAGATTCTCGAAGCCCCCGATGCGGCTGACCTGCTCGAATGGCTGCGCCAACAGAAACTCATGCACTACGACGAACAGCGCGAAGTCGCCATGGTGCACGCGGGCATCCCCCCGCAGTGGTCGTTGCGCAAGGCCTTGAAGTACGCCGCCGAAGCCGAAGCCGCGCTGCGTGACGACAACCTGTTTCCGTTGTACCTCGATGGCATGTACGGCAACGAGCCGGCGAAGTGGGACAGTGATCTCACCGGCGTGACCCGGCTGCGCGTGATCACCAACTATTTCACCCGCATGCGCTTCTGCACCGCCGACGGCAAGCTCGACCTCAAGAGCAAGGAAGGCCTCGACACCGCGCCACCGGGCTACAAACCGTGGTTCCAGCACAAAGAGCGTAAAACCCGTGGCCTGCGGATCATTTTCGGCCACTGGGCCGCACTGGAAGGCGATGTCCGTGAACCGGGCGTCTCGGCACTGGACACCGGTTGTGTCTGGGGCGGCAGCCTGACCCTGATGAACGTCGACAGCGGCGAGCGCGTGTCGTGCAAATGCGATGAGCACGGCGGACTTGCCCCGACCGTCGCCCCACTTATCCCCGAAACGTCGCCAGTCAGCGTCCCGCGTTAGACTGCGCATTCTGCCGAGCTACAGGAACCCGCCATGAGCGAATTCAAACGAATCCCCCCGGAACAGGCCCAGGCCCTGCGTGAACAAGGCGCAGTGGTGGTCGACATCCGCGACCCGCAAACCTATGCCGCGCTGCACATCGCCGGCTCGACCCATCTGGATAACCACTCGATCTCGGAATTCATCCGTAACGCCGATCTCGACGCACCGCTAGTGGTGGTCTGCTATCACGGCAACTCCAGCCAGAACGCTGCGGCTTACCTGATCAGCCAGGGCTTCTCCGACGTCTACAGCATGGACGGCGGCTTCGAGCTGTGGCGTACGACTTATCCTGCGGAAACCGCGCAAGGCGGCGCCGAATAATTTTTTTGTCACGCGCAGGCCCCGGCTCACGCGGGCCTGCGCGTGACAGACGAACGGTCTGCCACAACTAATTACGTATCTCGCCTTTACCTCTCGAATTCCCAACTATCCTTAAGCCCAGGCCATCCAAAACAGGGGAGAGCCGGTACACCGGCGCACGGGTCATCGGGAGTGACTTTCAAGGTTGTCGACCGCGAAAGTGTTCTGGGGGGTAAACAAGCGGCCACCGCGGCTGCTTGCCAGCATCGACTGAGTGATCCGGCGTCGGCTCCACGTATCGAGCGAGGTGACGTCATGAGTATCTTTAGCCACTTCCAACAACGCTTCGAGTCCACACGCCAGGAAGAACTCTCGCTGCAGGAGTACCTGGAGCTGTGCAAAAAGGATCGCAGCGCTTACGTTTCCGCCGCCGAGCGTCTACTGATGGCTATTGGCGAACCCGAGCTGCTCGATACGTCGACCAACTCGCGGCTGTCGCGGATCTTCTCCAACAAGGTGATTCGTCGCTATCCGGCCTTTGAAGACTTCCACGGGATGGAAGAATGCATCGACCAGATCGTCTCGTATTTCCGCCATGCCGCCCAAGGCCTGGAAGAGAAGAAACAGATTCTCTACCTGCTCGGCCCCGTAGGTGGCGGTAAATCGTCCCTGGCCGAGAAGCTGAAACAGTTGATGGAAAAAGTGCCCTTCTATGCGATCAAGGGCTCGCCGGTATTCGAATCACCTCTGGGTCTGTTCAACGCCACCGAAGATGGCGCGATCCTCGAGGAAGACTTCGGCATCCCACGGCGCTACCTGAACACCATCATGTCGCCGTGGGCGACCAAACGCCTGGCTGAATTCGGCGGTGACATCAGCCAGTTCCGCGTGGTCAAGCTGTACCCGTCGATCCTCAATCAGATCGCCGTGGCCAAGACCGAACCGGGCGACGAGAACAACCAGGACATCTCCGCACTGGTGGGCAAGGTCGACATCCGCAAACTCGAGGAATACCCACAGAACGACGCTGACGCCTACAGCTACTCCGGCGCGCTGTGCCGGGCCAACCAGGGCCTGATGGAATTCGTCGAAATGTTCAAGGCACCGATCAAGGTGCTGCACCCATTGCTGACCGCCACCCAGGAAGGCAACTACAACAGTACCGAAGGCCTCGGTGCGATTCCGTTCACCGGGATCCTGCTCGCGCACTCCAACGAATCGGAATGGCACACCTTCCGCAACAACAAGAACAACGAAGCCTTCATCGACCGGATCTATATCGTCAAAGTGCCGTACTGCCTGCGGGTCAGTGACGAAGTGAAGATCTACGACAAGTTGCTGTTCAACAGTTCGCTGGCGAAGGCCCACTGCGCACCCGATACCCTGAAGATGCTGGCGCAGTTCACTGTGCTGTCGCGCCTCAAGGAGCCGGAAAACTCCAACATCTATTCGAAGATGCGTGTCTACGACGGGGAAAACCTAAAAGACACCGATCCGAAGGCCAAGTCGATTCAGGAATACCGCGATTCGGCCGGCGTCGACGAAGGCATGAACGGTCTGTCGACCCGCTTTGCCTTCAAGATCCTGTCCAAAGTGTTCAACTTCGATCCGCATGAAATCGCCGCCAACCCGGTACACCTGCTGTACGTGCTGGAACAGCAGATCGAACAGGAACAGTTCCAGGCTGAAACCCGTGAACGCTACCTGCGCTACCTCAAGGAGTACCTGGCGCCGCGTTATATCGAATTCATCGGCAAGGAGATCCAGACCGCTTACCTGGAGTCTTACAGCGAGTACGGGCAGAACATCTTCGACCGCTACGTGCTGTATGCGGACTTCTGGATTCAGGATCAGGAATACCGCGATCCGGAAACCGGCGAGATTCTCAACCGCGTCGCCTTGAACGAAGAACTGGAGAAAATCGAGAAACCGGCCGGCATCAGCAATCCGAAGGATTTCCGCAACGAGATCGTCAACTTCGTATTGCGCGCCCGGGCCAACAACAACGGCAAGAACCCGACCTGGCTCAGCTACGAAAAACTGCGAGTGGTCATCGAGAAGAAAATGTTCTCCAACACCGAAGACCTGCTGCCAGTCATCAGCTTCAATGCCAAGGCCAGCAAAGAGGATCAACAGAAACACAACGACTTCGTTACTCGAATGGTCGAACGCGGCTACACCGACAAACAGGTACGACTGCTGTCCGAGTGGTACCTGCGGGTCAGAAAGTCACAGTAAACCGCGGCCGGTCAGACCGGTTGTCGTCAGCCCGAGGCCTGTGCCTGCATTTTCTGCTACACAGGCCTCTGGAAGGTGTTCGCAAGTCGGTAGCGAGGTACAGGCAGCATCCAGAGCGCTTGGGGGAGCGTGTACGTCCCCTGGCATTCGGCTCAATGCTGCATGACCGCTCCCGCCTTAGCAGGACAGCTTCTAAGGAGCAGTCATGAGCTATGTGATCGACCGACGTCTCAATGGCAAGAACAAGAGCACGGTGAACCGCCAGCGCTTCCTGCGGCGTTACCGTGATCACATCAAGAAGGCTGTCGAAGAGGCGGTCAGCCGGCGTTCCATCACTGACATGGAACACGGTGAGCAGATCAGCATTCCCGGTCGCGACATCGACGAACCGGTGCTTCACCACGGTCGCGGCGGCAAACAGACCGTGGTTCACCCCGGCAACAAGGAATTCACTGCCGGCGAACACATCGCCCGACCACCGGGAGGGGGCGGCGGACGCGGTCCCGGCAAGGCTGGCAATTCCGGCGAGGGCATGGACGAATTCGTTTTCCAGATCACTCAGGAAGAATTCCTCGAATTCATGTTCGAAGACCTCGAACTGCCGAATCTGGTGAAACGCAATCTCAGCGGGACTGACACGTTCAAGACCGTGCGCGCCGGGATCAGCAACGAAGGCAACCCGTCGCGGATCAACATCATCCGCACCCTGCGCTCGGCCCATGCCCGGCGCATTGCCCTGTCCGGCAGCAGCCGCGCCAAGCTGCGCGAGGCCAAAGAGGAACTGGCGCGATTAAAACGCGAAGAGCCGGACAACTTCGGCGATATTCAGGAACTCGAGGCAGAAATCGAAAAACTCAGCGCGCGCATCCACCGCGTGCCGTTTCTCGATACGTTCGACCTCAAATACAACCTGCTGGTCAAGCAGCCCAACCCCAGCTCCAAAGCGGTGATGTTCTGCCTGATGGACGTATCCGGTTCGATGACCCAGGCCACCAAGGACATTGCCAAACGCTTTTTCATCCTTCTGTACCTGTTCCTCAAACGTAACTACGACAAGATCGACGTGGTGTTCATCCGCCACCACACCAGCGCCCGGGAAGTGGACGAGGAAGAGTTCTTCTACTCGCGGGAAACCGGCGGCACCATCGTCTCCAGCGCCCTGAAACTGATGCAGGAGATCATGGCCGAGCGTTATCCGAGCAACGAGTGGAACATCTACGCCGCGCAGGCTTCCGACGGCGACAACTGGAACGACGACTCACCGATCTGCCGCGACATCCTGATCAACCAGATCATGCCGTTTGTGCAGTACTACACTTATGTGGAGATCACCCCACGCGAACACCAGGCCCTCTGGTACGAATACGAACGCATCGCCGAAGCCTTTTCCGACACGTTTGCCCAGCAGCAGCTGGTCTCGGCCGGGGATATTTATCCGGTCTTCCGTGAACTCTTCCAGCGCAGGTTAGTGACATGACCGCCAAAGAGCAGAAGCGCCAACCCATTTCCACCGGCTCCGAATGGACGTTCGAGCTGATTCAGGCCTACGACCGCGAGATCGCCCGGATTGCGGCCCGGTATGCTCTGGATACTTACCCCAACCAGATCGAAGTGATCACCGCCGAGCAGATGATGGACGCCTATGCCTCGGTTGGCATGCCACTGGGCTATCACCACTGGTCCTACGGCAAACACTTCCTCAGCACCGAGAAATCCTACAGCCGCGGGCAAATGGGGCTGGCTTACGAGATCGTGATCAACTCCGACCCTTGCATCGCCTATCTGATGGAGGAAAACACCATCTGCATGCAGGCCCTGGTTGTGGCGCACGCGTGCTATGGCCACAACAGCTTCTTCAAGGGCAACTATCTGTTCCGCACCTGGACCGACGCCAGCTCGATCATCGATTACCTGGTGTTCGCCAAGCAGTACATCATGCAGTGCGAGGAGCGCCACGGTATCGATGCGGTGGAGGACCTGCTCGACTCCTGCCATGCGCTGATGAACTATGGCGTCGACCGCTACAAACGTCCTTATCCGATTTCTGCTGAAGAGGAACGTCGGCGGCAGAAGGACCGCGAAGAGCACCTGCAGAAGCAGATCAACGATCTGTGGCGCACCATTCCCAAAGGCGCAGACAAATACAGCGACAAGGACAACGCCCGCTTCCCGGCCGAGCCGCAGGAAAACATCCTGTATTTCATCGAGAAGCACGCGCCGTTGCTGGAGCCGTGGCAACGGGAGATCGTGCGCATCGTGCGCAAGATCGCCCAGTATTTTTATCCACAGCGTCAGACGCAGGTGATGAACGAAGGCTGGGCCACGTTCTGGCACTACACGCTGATGAACGATCTGTATGACGAAGGCCTGGTAACCGACGGCTTCATGATGGAATTCCTTACCTCGCACACCAGCGTGGTGTTCCAGCCAGGTTTCGACAGCCCGTATTACAGCGGAATCAACCCCTACGCACTGGGCTTTGCGATGTATCGCGACATTCGCCGTATGTGCGAAAACCCTACCGAGGAAGACCGGCGCTGGTTCCCGGACATTGCCGGTTCCGACTGGCTCTCGACCATCAAGTTCGCCATGAGCAGCTTCAAGGACGAAAGCTTCATCCTGCAGTACTTGTCACCCAAGGTCATCCGCGACCTCAAGCTGTTCAGCATCCTCGATGACGACCAGAAGGACGATTTGCTGGTGCCGGCGATCCACGACGAAACCGGTTACCGGATCATCCGTGAAACCCTGGCTGCGCAGTACAACCTCGGCAACCGTGAGCCAAACGTGCAGATCTACAGCATCGACCGACGCGGCGACCGCTCGCTGACCTTGCGTCACCAGCAACACGACCGTAAACCGCTGGGCGACTCCACCGATGAGGTACTCAAGCATCTGCACCGGCTGTGGGGCTTCGACATTCATCTGGAAACCCTGCAGGGCGACCAGATCATGAAAACCCACCACGTGCCGCCCCGCAGTGAACACAGCGAGGGTGATTACGGTCGGCTCGACCTGGCCGTGATTCATCTCTAGTTGCGGTTCTGACCTCCGAAAGTCCGGCACAAGGTTTATCCTGTCGGGCTAACGGAGGTTTTTTATGCAGATTTTCAAGGTTGGCGGTGCGGTACGCGATCGCTTGCTCGGGTTACCGGTGACCGATATTGATTGGGTAGTGGTCGGCGCCACGGCGGAGGAGATGCTCGCCAAGGGGTATCGCCCGGTTGGCGCGGATTTTCCGGTATTCCTGCACCCGCAAACCGGCGAGGAATACGCTCTCGCCCGCACCGAACGCAAAAGCGGTCGCGGCTATGGCGGCTTCACCTTTCACGCCAGCCCCGAAGTCACCCTTGAAGAGGACTTGATCCGCCGCGACCTGACCATCAATGCAATGGCCGAGGATGATCAGCAGAACCTGACGGATCCGTACCATGGCCAGCGCGATCTCGAAGCCCGCATTCTGCGTCACGTTTCCCCCGCATTTGCCGAAGATCCGCTCCGGGTACTGCGCGTTGCGCGCTTTGCCGCGCGTTATGCCGGACTGGGTTTCACCGTTGCCTCAGAAACGCTGGAATTGATGCGTCAGCTCAGCGAATCCGGCGAGCTGGAAGCGTTGACCGCCGAGCGTAGCTGGAAAGAAATCTCCCGCGCGCTTATGGAGGATCAGCCACAGGTATTCATTCAGGTGCTTCGCGACTGCGGCGCGCTGAAAGTACTGATGCCGGAAGTTGACGCGCTGTTTGGCGTGCCGCAACCGGAAGCGCATCACCCGGAAATCGATACTGGGCTCCACACACTCAGCGTGCTGGAACAATCGGCGCTGCACAAACAACCGCTAACCGTACGCTGGGCCTGCCTGCTGCACGATCTTGGCAAAGGCCTGACTCCTGAAGAAGCCTGGCCACGGCACATCGCCCATGAACACACGGGGTTGAAGCTGATCAAAGCGGTCAACGAACGCATCAAGGCGCCAAAGGACTGTCAGGAACTGGCGTTGCTGGTCGGCCAGTACCACACCCACGGCCACCGCGCCCTGGAGCTGAAGGCATCGACCTTGCTGGAGCTTTTGCAGAGCTTTGACGTGTATCGTCGCCCGCAGCGTTTCGAGGAGTTCATCGTCGCGTGCGAGATGGATGCGCGCGGACGCAAGGGGCTGGAACAGCGCAGTTATCCACAGGCCGATTATCTACGCGGCGCTGCCAGTGCGGCGCGTGGCGTGGCAGTGCAGCCGTTGCTGGAGAAGGGATTCAAAGGCCCGGAACTTGGCGAAGCGCTTAAACGCGAGCGACTCAAGGCGTTGAAGGCGTACAAAGAGAACGCTTGAAACAAGATCAAAAGATCGCAGCCTGCGGCAGCTCCTACATGGAAACGCGAATCCCTGTGTAGGAGCTGCCGCAGGCTGCGATCTTTTGCTTTTAAAGACTCGGCGGGGTCAATTGCTCGCCCCGCCATTCAAATCCCACCGGCGCCAAAACCTGATCAATCTGCGCCTCGGCCCACAATGTCGCGAAGCTTTTTCCCACCCCCGGATGCACCCGGTCCGGCGCAATCAGCGACAGCGGCCACAGCACAAAGGCGTTTTTCAGAATTTCGGCACGCGGCAGGATCAAACCGTCGAAATTACCCGTCAGATCACCGTACAGCAGCACATCGATATCCAGCGGCAACCCCTTGCGATCAGGGGCGTAGCGACCATTATCGGCCTCGATGAATTTCAGACGTCGATCCAGTTCCATCAACGGCAGATCGGTATATGCCGAGACTACGAAATTGAAGAACGGTCCGCTCTTGATTCCCACTGGCTGGCTCTCGAACACCGCCGAACAGCGGATATCCACCAGAAATGTCGCCAAAGCGTCGAGCCCGGCGCGCAAATGGGTTTCGCGCTCGATATTGCTACCGAGCCCGAGGTACACCTGAGTCAGCGACATCCGCGCTCAATCTCCACACCCACGCCACCCTTGGCGGCCGGCACGGCGCCCGGCTTGGTCAGTTTCAGGCGAACCCAGGTAATCTTGAACTCGGTCATCAGCACTTCGACCAGACGCTCGGCAAAGGTCTCGACCAATTGATATTGCGCTTGTTCGGCAAAGGCCTGGATGCGCGTTGAAACGCTGGCGTAATCGAGCGCCAGAGTCAGGTCGTCACCGGCCGCAGCCGGACGATTGTCCCAGGCGAAGCTCAGATCAAGACGCAAGCACTGACGGATGCCGCGCTCCCAGTCATAGGCACCGATCACGGTGTCGACTTCCAGGCCCTCGATAAACACTCTGTCCAAGCACTTCTCTCCGCTGCACGACAAGGGCGCAATGCGCCGTTAGAATCAGGGCGTCCTCGCCCGGAATAGTTAGCATGTTTTGGTTACTGGCGACTCTCGCCTACCTGCTCGGCTCTCTGTCCTTCGCCATTTTGCTCAGCCGCCTGACCGGAAATCCGGATCCGCGAATGAGTGGCTCGGGTAATGCCGGCGCCACCAACATGCTGCGCCTGGCCGGTCGCAAACTGGCGATCCTGACCTTGCTCGGTGATCTGTGCAAAGGCCTGCTGCCGGTGCTGATCGCAGCCGCCGCTGGCCTTTCGCTGCAGGATCAGGCCTGGATCGGCGTGTGCGCCGTGATCGGTCACCTGTTCCCGCTGTATTTCCGTTTTCGCGGCGGCAAAGGCGTCGCCACGGCTGCCGGCATGCTGCTGGGCCTGTATCCACCCGCCGCGCTGCTGGCGGTGTGCGCCTGGCTGCTGACGTTCTACCTGACCCGTACCAGCTCGCTGGCAGCGCTGATCGCCACGCCCCTGACCTTGCCCCTACTTGCATGGCAAGAGCCGGAGGCGCTGCTGCCGATGAGCGCGCTGACGCTTCTGATCGTCTGGCGCCACCGCGGCAATCTACGCGACCTGTTTGCCGGGCGCGAACGGCATTTTTAAATACCGCCCATGAGCGCCGCACATTACAGCGCCGACAACTGCTCCATCGGCCAGCGCGCCTGCACGCTGATCGCCAGACTTTCCTGCTGACCGGCCTGCAAACGCTGACAACCGGCAAACGCGATCATCGCGCCATTGTCGGTGCAGAACTCGGGACGGGCGTAAAACACATCGCCCTTCATATCGCCGAGCATCTTTTCCAGCGAAGCGCGCAAGGCCTTGTTGGCGCTGACGCCGCCAGCGATCACCAGACGTTTCATGCCTGCGTGTTTCAGGGCGCGCTTGCATTTGATGGTCAAAGTCTCCACCACGGCCTGCTGGAACGCCAGCGCAATGTCGCAACGGGCTTGCTCGCTGTCGTCCCCGGCGCTGACGCATTGCTGCCAGGTGTTGAGGGCAAAGGTCTTCAAGCCGCTGAAGCTGAAATCCAGGCCCGGGCGATCACACATCGGACGCGGGAAGGTGAAACGTCCCGCAACGCCCTTCTCGGCCAGCTTGGCGATTTCCGGCCCGCCCGGATAATTGAGGCCCATCATCTTCGCGGTTTTGTCGAACGCTTCACCGGCGGCATCGTCGAGGGTCTCGCCGAGCAGGCTGTATTGGCCAATTCCATCGACCTGAACCAGTTGCGTGTGCCCACCGGACACCAACAAAGCGACGAACGGGAATTCCGGCGGTTTTGGCTCCAGCATCGGCGCCAGCAAGTGGCCCTCCATGTGGTGCACACCGAGTGCCGGAATGCCCCAGGCAAACGCCAGCGCCTGAGCGCACGAAGCACCGACCAGCAACGCGCCGACCAGGCCCGGGCCTGCGGTGTAGGCGATCGCATCGATCTCGGTCGGCACGCAGTCGGCCTCGGCCAACACCTGACGAATCAAGGGCAGCATGCGTTTGACGTGGTCACGCGAGGCCAGCTCCGGCACCACGCCGCCATAGACGCGGTGCAGGTCGATCTGGCTGAACAGCGCGTCGGCCAGCAGGCCGCGTTCACTGTCGTATAATGCGACACCGGTTTCGTCGCAGGAGGTTTCTAATCCCAGTACTAGCATGGGTTTGCGCCTTGTTTAGGCTGAATTCGAAGGCGCGCATAATAGTCGCCACGCGATGCCCCGACTAGCGGTTTTCGATCAGAGGCTTTGCATTCCGAGCGATGAGGGGTTAACATCCGCAACCCTTAAAAACCGACGTCTTCAAGTGCTCTTTTGCCGCGAGGATGTTGACCCCGGTAATGAATGAAGGTAGCTCTGGATGCCAGCCGTCAAAGTTAAAGAGAACGAACCCTTCGACGTAGCTCTGCGTCGTTTCAAGCGCTCCTGCGAAAAAGCCGGTGTACTGGCTGAAGTTCGTAGCCGCGAATTTTACGAGAAGCCAACTTCTGAGCGTAAGCGCAAAGCAGCAGCCGCTGTTAAGCGTCACGCCAAGAAAGTTCAGCGCGAACAGCGCCGCGCCGTTCGTCTGTACTAATACACAGACGTTCGTAGCAAGCTTCTTGCCTAAGCCCGGCCTTCAGCCGGGCTAATGGCATTTGCGTAAAACGCTTGATGCTTCACCGTCGAAGCCGCACACGCGACCGAGACAAATCTGCTTCACGCGTCAGACCTGGCTCTTTTGCCAGCGGTGCACGTCTTTTCTGACGAGTCTTTCAAGGCTACTGACGAGCACACCCACTGATTCCTCTCACGACGATCAGCCCAAGGCACCTCCATGCGTGCCCGCTTTATTGAGCTATCCGAGGCCATTTTTCGGCCGTCAGCGGATTCAGCGCAACACTTTCAAATAGTCGACAACTGATGATTACTAACGTCAGTGGATTTTCGGCAGATACACTTCCCGACAGTGAATATGCACCGACCGGTCGAACCGCCCATTTTGTGCGCTTCACTCAAGACCTGTGTCCGGCAGCCCTTCGCATCGGACTCATTACAGCGCATACGAGAACGCCATGGCCGGGCTGATTCCCCAGAGCTTTATTGACGACCTCCTGAACCGCACCGACATCGTCGACGTGGTCAGCTCGCGCGTGCAACTGAAAAAGGCCGGCAAGAACTACACCGCTTGCTGCCCGTTCCACAAAGAGAAAACCCCGTCGTTCAGCGTCAGCCCCGACAAGCAGTTCTATTACTGCTTCGGCTGCGGCGCCGGCGGCAATGCCCTCGGCTTTCTCATGGACCACGACAACCTGGATTTCCCCCAGGCTGTCGAGGATCTGGCCAAAGCCGCCGGCATGGAAGTCCCCCGCGAAGAAAGCGGCCGTCCGCACAAACCGCGACAGCCAACCGACTCGCCGCTGTATCCGCTGCTCACCGCCGCCGCCGACTTCTACCGCCAGGCGCTCAAGAGCCATCCGGCGCGCAAGGCTGCGGTGGATTACCTCAAGGGCCGCGGCCTGACCGGCGAGATCGCCCGGGACTTCGGTCTCGGTTTTGCGCCGCCGGGCTGGGACAATCTGTTCAAGCACTTGAGCAGCGACACTTTGCAGCAGAAGGCCATGATCGACGCCGGCCTGCTGATCGAGAACGCCGAAACCGGCAAACGCTATGACCGCTTCCGCGATCGCGTGATGTTCCCGATCCGCGATACCCGTGGCCGGATCATCGCTTTCGGTGGCCGGGTACTGGGTGACGACAAGCCGAAATACCTGAACTCGCCGGAAACCCCGGTCTTCCATAAAGGCCAGGAACTCTACGGCCTCTATGAAGCACGCAAGAACAACCGCAACCTCGACGAAATCATCGTCGTCGAGGGTTACATGGACGTCATCGCCCTCGCCCAGCAAGGCTTGCGCAATGCCGTCGCAACCTTGGGCACGGCGACCAGCGAAGAGCACCTCAAGCGCCTGTTTCGCGTCGTGCCCAACGTTCTGTTCTGCTTCGATGGCGACCAGGCTGGCCGCAATGCTGCATGGCGGGCACTGGAAGCGACACTGCCGTGCCTGCAGGACGGGCGCCGTGCGCGCTTCCTGTTCCTGCCCGAAGGCGAAGATCCGGATACGCTGGTTCGCGCCGAAGGTACTGACGCCTTCAAGGCCCGCATCAATCAGCATGCGCAGCCGCTGGCAGATTATTTCTTCCAGCAACTGACCGAGGAAGCCGATCCGCGCTCGCTCGAAGGCAAGGCCCACATGGCCACCCTCGCCGCGCCGCTGATCGACAAAGTGCCGGGCGCCAACCTGCGTATTCTGATGCGCCAGCGCCTGACCGAAATCACCGGCCTGAGCAGCGAAACGGTCAGCCAGCTCGCGCAAAGTGCGCCGCAGGAAGCTCCTCCGGCCTACGATCCGGGCATCGATTACGACGCAATGCCGGACTACAGCGACTACCATCAGCCGCAGGCACAGGACATGTATGTGCCGCAGCAGGAGTGGACGCCAAAGAAACCCGGCGCCGGCGGCAAGAAATGGGACAAGAAACCCTGGGACAAGAACGGCAAGCGTGGCGGCGATCGCGATCAACAGCGCCCGCGCACGCCGATTGGCGTCGAGTCCCCGACGCTGACCGCCCTGCGTACATTGCTGCACCACCCGCAACTGGCGGAACGCGTCGAAGACGCCGGGCACATTGCGGACGAAAATCAGACCAATGCCCAGTTGCTTGTGGCGCTGCTTGAAGCCGTACAGAAGAATCCCAAGCTAAACTCATTTCAGTTGATCGCGCGATGGCATGGCACTGAACAGGGTCGCTTGCTCAAGGCGCTGGCGGAAAAGGAGTGGCTGATTGACGGAGAAAACCTTGAACAACAGTTTTTCGACACCATTACTAGCTTGTCAGCCCGCCAACGCGAGCGAAATCTGGAACAGTTGCTCAGGAAAGCGCGTCAAAGCGAACTGAGCGCCGAAGAGAAAAATCAACTGCGCGACCTATTAAGTCGCAATGTTTCCGCATCAAACCCGACCTCAACTGGCGCGTGAGGTCATAGCTCAGGTATAATCCTCGGCTTGTTTTTTGCCCGCCAAGACCTTCAGTGGATAGGGTGTTATGTCCGGAAAAGCGCAACAGCAGTCTCGTATTATTGAGTTGATCAAACTGGGTCGTGAGCAGAAGTATCTGACTTACGCCGAGGTCAACGACCACCTGCCCGAGGATATTTCAGATCCGGAGCAGGTGGAAGACATCATCCGCATGATTAACGACATGGGGATCCCCGTACACGAGAGTGCTCCGGATGCGGACGCCCTTATGTTGGCCGACGCCGATACCGACGAGGCCGCTGCGGAAGAAGCAGCCGCCGCGTTGGCCGCGGTGGAGACCGATATCGGTCGCACCACTGACCCGGTGCGCATGTACATGCGTGAAATGGGTACGGTCGAGCTTCTGACTCGTGAAGGCGAAATCGAAATCGCCAAGCGTATCGAAGAAGGCATCCGTGAGGTGATGAGCGCTATCGCGCACTTCCCAGGCACGGTTGACCACATTCTCTCCGAGTACACTCGCGTCACCACCGAAGGTGGTCGCCTGTCCGACGTTCTGAGCGGTTACATCGACCCGGACGACGGCATTGCGCCGCCTGCTGCCGAAGTGCCACCGCCGATCGACGCGAAAGCCGCCAAGGCTGACGACGATACCGACGACGATGACGCCGAAGCCTCGGATGACGAAGAAGAAGCCGAAAGCGGTCCGGATCCGGTCATCGCTGCCCAGCGTTTCGGCGCTGTGTCCGACCAGATGGAAATCACCCGCAAGGCCCTGAAAAAGCACGGTCGTCACAACAAGGCCGCCGTTGCCGAGTTGCTGGCCCTGGCCGAGCTGTTCATGCCGATCAAACTGGTGCCGAAGCAATTCGAAGCCCTGGTCGAGCGTGTTCGCAGTGCCCTTGATCGTCTGCGTCAGCAAGAGCGCGCGATCATGCAACTGTGCGTACGTGATGCACGTATGCCACGCGCCGATTTCCTGCGTCAGTTCCCGGGCAATGAAGTCGACGAAAGCTGGTCCGACGCCCTGGCCAAAGGCAAGAGCAAATACGCCGAAGCCATTGGTCGCGTGCAGCCAGACATCATCCGTTGCCAGCAGAAGCTGATCGCGCTGGAAACCGAGACCGGTCTGACCATCGCTGAAATCAAGGATATCAACCGTCGCATGTCGATCGGTGAGGCCAAGGCCCGCCGCGCGAAGAAAGAGATGGTTGAAGCGAACTTGCGTCTGGTGATCTCGATCGCCAAGAAGTACACCAACCGCGGCCTGCAATTCCTCGATCTGATCCAGGAAGGCAACATCGGTCTGATGAAAGCGGTGGACAAGTTCGAATACCGTCGTGGTTACAAGTTCTCGACTTATGCCACCTGGTGGATCCGTCAGGCGATCACTCGCTCGATCGCCGACCAGGCTCGCACCATCCGTATTCCGGTGCACATGATCGAGACGATCAACAAGCTCAACCGCATTTCCCGCCAGATGTTGCAGGAAATGGGTCGCGAACCGACTCCGGAAGAGCTGGGCGAACGCATGGAAATGCCTGAGGACAAGATCCGCAAGGTGTTGAAGATCGCTAAAGAGCCGATCTCCATGGAAACCCCGATCGGTGATGACGAAGACTCTCATCTGGGTGACTTCATCGAAGACTCGACCATGCAGTCGCCAATCGATGTGGCAACCGTTGAAAGCCTGAAAGAAGCAACCCGCGAAGTGCTGTCCGGCCTCACTGCCCGTGAAGCCAAAGTACTGCGCATGCGCTTCGGTATCGACATGAACACCGACCACACACTCGAAGAAGTGGGCAAACAGTTTGACGTAACGCGCGAGCGGATCCGTCAGATCGAAGCCAAGGCGCTGCGCAAGCTGCGCCACCCGACGCGAAGCGAGCATCTGCGCTCCTTCCTCGACGAGTGATACCAGAACCCCCGGCCCAGGCCGGGGGTTTTGTTTATACGGCAGATTAAATCCCTCGCACCGCCCCTCCCCCGCATACCCCGTCTACACTCGAAACAATCAATCCCGTGCCCTAACGAGACGGTTATGCCCAGACTGGCGCCCGTGCTTTTCTTGCTGTCACTGATGATCTGGACCGCAACGGCTAACGCGCTGACTCTGACCGATGAAGAACGTAGCTGGCTCGCGGCTCACCCGGACTTGCGCCTGGGTGTCGACGCCTCGTGGCCGCCGTTCGAGTTCCGCGATGAACAGAATCGCTATCAAGGCCTGGCCGCTGATTACATCGACGTGATCCGCCAGCGCCTGGCCGTCAAACTCACTCCGGTCGAGCCGTCGAGCTGGACTGAGGTCCTGGCGCAGGTGAAAACCGGCAAGATCGATCTGCTGCCTGGGATCATGTCCACGCCCGAGCGCCAGAACTATCTGTCGTTTACTCGCCCTTATCTCGATTTCCCGATCGTGATCCTCGCCCATATCGGCGGCGCGCAACCGCGCAAAATCGAAGACCTGTACGGACTGAAGATCGCCGTGGTGGAAAACTACGCCCCCCACGAACTCCTGCGCACCCACCATCCGGACCTGAATCTGGTGGCCATGCCCAATGTCAGCTCGGCCTTGCAGGCCCTGGCTACCGATGAAGTAGATGCGGTCGTCGGCGATCTCGCCTCCAGCGTCTGGAGCCTGCGCCAGCTCAAGCTCGACGGCTTGTACGTAAGCGGCGAAACCCCGTATCGCTACCAGTTGGCCATGGGCGTGCCCCGTGACAACAAAATGCTGGTGGGCATTCTGGACAAGGTCCTGGCGGACATGAGCCCGGAGGAAATCAGCAGCATTCAGGAACATTGGGTCGGCAATGTCCTCGATCATCGGACATTCTGGTCGGATTTGCTGATTTACGGCCTGCCGGGCCTGTTATTGCTGATGATCATCCTGGCCGTGGTCATTCGCATCAATCGCCGCCTGAGTTCGGAAATTGCCCGCCGCGTCGACCTCGAACAGGAATTGCGCAGCAGCGAATACCACTACCGCGGACTGGTGGAGAGCCTGTCGGCCATCGCCTGGGAAGCGCGCATGAGCGACTTCACCTACAGCTATGTGTCGCCGCATGCCGAGGATCTGCTCGGTTATCCACAGGCGCACTGGCTGATTCCGGGTTTCTGGCGCAACATCATCCACCCCGCCGACCTGACGCGTGCCCAGGCCATCTGCGATGAGGCGGTGCGCGAAGGGCGCGATCACACCCTCGATTATCGGGTGATTACCGCAGACGGGCGCTGCCTGTGGGTGCGCGATATTGTCAGCCTGATCGAGCACGGCCATGAGCCGGTGATGCGCGGGCTGATGATCGACATCAGCGAGACCAAACGGACAGAAGAAGCATTGCGGCTGTCGGAGCAGAAGTTCGCTTCAGTGTTCCAGCAATGCCCGGACATTCTGGTCATCGCGAGGCTGTCCGATGGCTGCCTGTTGGAGGTCAACGAAGCCTTTGAAGAACAGATCGGCTTGAAGGCCGAAGAAGTCATAGGCCAGACCGCCACGGAACTCAACATCTGGGGCATTCCCGGGGTCGGGCCAGGACTGCTCCAGCGCTTGCAGGCCGGCAGCATCCGCAACCTGGAGATGCCCTTTCGCCGCAACAACGGCCAGGTATTCACCGGCCTGATCTCCGCCGAACCCTTCGACCTCGACACCACTCCAGCGCTGGTGGTGGTGGTGCGCGACATCACTCAGCTCAAGGAAACCCAACAACAACTGCAAACCTCCGAAGAGAAGTTCGCCAAGGCTTTTCATGCCTCACCGGACGGCTTGCTGCTGTCGCGTCAGAGCGATGGCCTGCTGCTGGAAGTCAACGAAGGCTTCAGCCGCATCACCGGATTCAATAGCGCGATGTCGGTGGATCGCTCGGCGCTGGACCTGGGGATCTGGGTCAACCTCAACGAACGCAAGCAGATGCTCGACCTGCTGCACCGCGACGGCTTCGTGCGCGACTTCACCTGCCATATCCGCCGCAGCGACGGGCAGATCCGCCTGTGCGAAGTGTCCAGCCGACCGCTGCCGATCGGCGAAGAAGACTGCATGCTGACCATCGCCCGGGACATCACCGAACGCCATCTGATGCAGGAAAAGCTGCAACAGGCCGCCACCGTTTTCGAGAGCACCGCCGAGGGCGTGCTGATCACCGACACCCAGCAGCACATCAGCGCGGTGAACCGTGCGTTCACCGAAATTACCGGCTACAGCGAAAGCGAAGCCCTCGGCCACACCCCGCGCCTGCTCGCCTCGGGACTGCATGACAGCGCGTTTTACGCGGCGATGTGGCACCAATTGACCGACGAGGGTCACTGGCAAGGCGAGATTTCCAACCGGCGCAAGAACGGCGAGCTGTACCCGAGCTGGCTGACCATTAGCGCCGTGCGCAACCGCGACAAATTCATCACCCACTTCGTCGCGGTGTTTGCTGACATCTCCAGCCTCAAACACGCACAAGCCAAACTCGACTATCAAGCGCACCACGACCCACTCACCGGCCTGCCGAATCGCACCCTGTTCGAAAGTCGCCTGCTCACCGCGCTGAACAGTCAGCAGGAAAATGGCGGTCAGGGCGCTGTGCTGTTTCTCGATCTCGACCGTTTCAAACACATCAACGACAGCCTCGGGCACCCGGTTGGCGACCTGTTGCTCAAAGGCATTGCCGTACGCCTGAAGGAGCAATTGCGCGATATCGACACCGTCGCCCGACTGGGCGGGGATGAATTCATTATCCTGCTGCCGGGCCTGCAACAAGCCAGTGATGCCGACAATATCGCTATCAAACTGCTCAACTGCTTTGGCGCACCGTTTCAGGCCGGTGAGCACGAGTTTTTCATCAGCGCCAGCATCGGCACCAGCCTCTACCCACGGGATGGCTGCGACGTTGCCACCCTGGTGAAAAACGCCGACGCCGCGATGTACCGCTCCAAAGCCAAGGGCCGCAACCGCGTCGAAAGCTACACCCGCGATCTCACCGCCCAAGCCAGCGAACGCGTGGCACTGGAACACGAACTGCGCCGGGCCATCGAACGCGAAGAGTTGTTCCTCTACTACCAACCGAAAATCAGCCTCGACGACCATCGCCTGGTCGGCGCCGAAGCACTGATCCGCTGGCGCCACCCGACCTTCGGCGAAGTGCCGCCCGAGCACTTCATCCCGCTGGCCGAAGAGAACGGCATGATCTTGCAGATCGGTGATTGGGTGCTCGAGACCGCCTGCCGGCAGATGTTCGAGTGGAATCAGATCTACGACAGCCTCGGCCCGCTGTCAGTCAATCTCGCCGGCGCGCAACTGCGCCAGCCGAATCTGCTCGGGCGTATCGAACAACTGCTCAGGGACAACCGTTTGCAGCCGGATTTACTGCAACTGGAAATTACCGAAAACTTCATCATGAGTCAGGCCGAAGAGGCCTTGGCGGTGCTGCACCAGCTCAAACACCTGGGTGTACAACTGGCGATCGACGACTTCGGTACCGGTTATTCTTCGCTCAGTTACCTCAAACGCCTGCCGCTGGACATCCTCAAGATTGACCAGTCTTTTGTTCGCGGGCTGCCCGACGACCCGCACGACGCGGCGATTGTGCGGGCGATCATCGCACTGGGCCGAAGCATGCAATTCACCGTGATTGCCGAAGGCGTGGAAACCCAGGCGCAACAACAATTCCTGGCGGCTGAGGGCTGCGAACAGATCCAGGGCTACATCGTCAGCCTGCCACTGCCCCCGGAAGAATTCGCCGCAACGTTTCTTCGTGTAACCGTATCGGATTATTCGGATAGCACAGCCGAGAAACCGTCGTTATAATCCGCGACCTACTGAGGGCCTATAGCTCAGTTGGTTAGAGCAGAGGACTCATAATCCTTTGGTCCACGGTTCTTATGTGGTACGAATGTTGGTGTGGCATTTGAACCTGATTTTTGATAGCTTTGCACCTTCTCAGCGCCACTGTAGCTCAATTGGTTAGAGCAACCGACTCATAATCGGTGGGTCGCGGGTTCGATTCCCGCCGGTGGCCCCATCTCCCCTTACAATCAAGCACTTAGCGCACTCCGCAGACGGCCAACGGCCATGCTGACGGAGCTTTCTGCGTTGGCCTGATTCACCCACTTGAGCCTTTTTCCTTGACAAAGGCAAGTGCGACACCCAAAGCTAATAGGGTGTGGTATTTGGAATAAGAGCTCATGAAAAACTTCATCTTGGTCGAAGCGCCCGTTACGAGCGAGGCTAACTACATCCTGCTTCATCTCGACCCTGGCATGCCCGACGAGGCACGCGAGTTCAAACCGTTCACCGACTACACGACGTGGCTGGCACGTAAGGGCTACGCAGGAAACACCGATAAGCTCTACTCGGAGCACGTTGGCCGCTTCATCGACTACGTATATGAGGCGACGAAAACCCAATTTCCTGCAGATGTCGAGGTCACTATCGAGACCGTCATCTACAGCTACCAGGTTTATCTCCTCTTCGGTACGGACGCCACGAACCCGATAGCGAAGACGCTGGCCCATAGCCTAGGGAAGACACGGCTAACCGGTCAAAACTCAATCGCGGAATCAATAGAGTCGTCTATTCGATGGTTTCTTGAGGTAGCCGAGTCAAAAAACATGACAGCACCTGACCATCTGTTCAGTCGGTTCTGCTCGAGCAAGGCCGAATATCGAAGTCAATATGAGGTTTCGGCCCAAAAAGCTAATTCATGGATGGCAGCAGTCATTCGTGGCTCGCTGAACTCAGTTTTGCCTAAACGCAAGAGAGATAAGCTGTTTGCTAAAGCAGGGCGTAGGAACAGCAAGCACGACAAGCAGCCGTTCAAGATCCTTCCATTCCCTATAGAACGATCCATCGACTTTCTCAGACAGGCCAAGCCTGCAAAGTCCACGACATTTTACAGGGATATGACGCTATATGCCCTACTTGCCGCGACAGGTTCGCGTACAAGCGAGGCGCTACAAGTTCGAATGTCCGACATCGACGATGACGATTTTGCAGTGTTCCTACGCGACCCCTTTGCGAGGAAAGCGCCTGGTATTACTGAAGAAGAGCATAAGCTTCTCTCCTGGAAAGGTCGGGAGACCGAGGTCACCTTCATGATTGAACCATTCGCTAAAATATTCTGGGAGAGCCTTGAGAAGTACCTGACCCTAGAATACAACTCTAGCGTTGGACATGATTTCTTGTTTCAGAACTCTGACGGCAGGCCCTTCTTCGCAAGCGACAGGAGCAGCCGTGACAAAACCTTCAAGAAATACTCTTTGAAGGCAGGCTTGCCGGACGTCACAGGCATCAGCACTCACTCTCTGAGGCATATGTACGGAACCTACACGCTTAATTACATGCCAGTTCCTGGTCAAACCCTTCCTGGTCTACCCATTACCTACGTGAAGATCCTGATGGGCCATGCCAGCGTTACATCCACGATGAAGTACGCGAAGCACGACACCGACATCATCGAAGCATACATTCAACATGCTAACCAGTACGTCATGCAAAGAGGCGATGCCTCCTTTACCACAATTCGCGAGGAGTTTTATCTGCGCCAGCTCGAAGTATTGAAGGACGAGGCGAATCGCATTCAAGGGACGCAACATGATTAACCTGACTAAGGATATTCAGATTATCAAAACTGGAGCGCCTCTTGATAGCTCCATTAAAGAGGCGATCACGAAAGCCAAGGCTTGCGTCTGCAAAGAGCTGTTTGGCACGAACTATATCTCTCCAAGTAAGGTAACAAGCGGCGCTCGTAACGAATATTACAACGCGTCCATCGTGCGCCTGTTTGATGACCACCTGAACGTGTCGAATGCACCTATTTATGATGAAGTGTGGGTGCGTAATGCTTTAGCTTGCACGAAAAAGACTGCGCCGATAGAAATTGCGAAGCAGGTCGTTCCGAAGGCCTCTATTGACTGGCTCAACAAGTCTTCCTTGGAGAGGCTGAGTAAAGACTGCGTCTTAATTCTTCACTTTCTCTGGCAGGAGCGAGCTGTCCTGCTCCCGGCTGACCTTAGGAAGCCCACGGTTCACAATCAGGACGAAGGAACCAACTTCTATGAGTTTGCTGCAGCATCCTATACCGAGGTGCTTGCATTTGTGAGCAAACCGTTTGTCTCGCATGTTCCCTACGAAGACATTCCGGACATTACCTCCGTAATGAAGCCTAGTGCCGTCAAAAACTTTGGATGGTACGCTTGGCGCATGATTCGTTGCACAGACTGGCATAGAATCGAAGACATCAATCCAGATGACATCGCTGACCTCGCCGACCACCTGGTCTTAACGCGAAGAAATGACGTTGACTGGTTCCAGTACCCCATCGCCCCAGCCGCGTTTTGGAACTATGTTCAGAGGCTGTATTCTGACAGATGTAGCCAGGTCGCCGTCCGCCCTAAAAATGATTTGCACGCCAGTAGAAAAGCTCTGGCCTCTGGCGAATATGACTATCCTGATGAGCACAAGGAAAGTGTCGAGTCGTGGTTGAAATATCAGGACAAATACACCGGCTTACAAAAGTCTCGGGGTATTAAGTCTTTCGACGCTTACAGCAAGAGCTTCTCAGTTCTGAATACCTGGTTGTTTGGCGAATACCCTACTGCCACGGGATTGCTTCCTCCTCATCCAAGTGAGCTTAATCGGACGCACATGGAGGGCGATGGATACATAGGCTTCCTCACTTTTCTTCGCAGAGGCAGGTCAAACTCAACGATCCAGCAGATCATGTACCACATCACCAGCTTTTTCAACTACTTGACGGCTCACTCGAGCGCCGACGAGAAACTTTCTGGTTTTGTTTGCCCCATACTTGAGCTCGATTTCCCCATCGTGCGAAGAAGGAATAGCTCTAATAAGCCTGCATTTCATTCTGAGCATTTCCCATACCTTCTCCAATACTGCTACGCGATAGAGTCTTTCACAACTCACCTAGCCGAAAGGGTATATCACGAACAAATAAACCTATTCGACAAGCAATTCAGGGCTGATATTGAAACAAAGGACTGGAACAACACCCAAAAAATCGTTCAAACTGAAAAACTTGGGTACGTTCCAATTGTGTTCTACCGGAACCCATCATTTGACGCTTCGCAGCCTAAATCCGAAGATAATCGCCCCATGAAGTATGAGGCGCTGCGACTTCTTCCAAGGTTCGTCGTGCCAATTATTGAACACTCGGTTGAACGCGAAGGGAAGTGGGTGTTCTATCCTCAGCTCAATTACATCAGACATAATATCATCGCACTGGAGACAGGGGTTCGTAGTATTCACATACGTTGGCTAGAGAGGCGAACCTATGATATGCGAATTGATCGTTCAAGACCCCTGCCTGCGCTTTGCAAGTTACGCATCAACACTGACAAAGTAAACGGCCCCTGGGACGCTACTGTTTCGAAGACGGTAATTGAACTGCTGGATCGTCAAAAAGCCATGATCCCTTGGTTTAACGATCCCGCAATGGATGTCGAAACCTGGTATGACTACCATGAAGAAAATGAGCATGGCAAAATCATCACGCTATTTCCGAAGGGAACAAGTCCTGGCGTGCTGACTCCGGAGGCCTATGCGAAATATTTCAAAAGGCTAATTTATTCTTTTGACTTGTTCTGCAGGTTTCAGCTGGGCATTGAGGCGACGAACGCAATGCCAGAGGCTGTGGGGGATCTGGAATCTATTGATGATCCTCACGACTATCTCACCGTGATCAAACTTGAGGGACAGGCCTGCAAACTAATCGAACATACCCCGCACTCCTGCCGAGTATCAGTTGTATCTGAATACATCCCAATTTTGCCGCCACACATCATCGGCGCATTTATTACCGGCCATGCCAGTGATGAACATGTAATGTATTACGCAAAAGTTGACCCTGCATACCTAAAATCGGTTGCCCAGTATCAAAAATTGAGTATTGAGCATGGATGGCTAGTTGACCGCCCAGCAATGTCTAACATCAAAGCAGAAGACGTTGCATCGAAGCTTCAGCAGGCTTTCCGGCGAGACAAGGAGAAGTCTCTGATTGACTTCGGTGCGATCTCATTTGACCGTGAGACCAAGGATGATGTGGTTTCGGGTGTCAGGGAGACAAGGCAGCGCCCCATCGACTCGCTGGCCTTCATGCCCACTCATATCTGCCCATTTGGTAATCGCTGCCCAGCGGACGTCGTTAAAGACCTGGGTGCCATTCCTGGGATAAGTATGCCGTGCGGGGGCTGCTATTACTCGGTCAAAACTGTCGACCACCTGCCAAGGATATACGGTCACATTCGTGTGCTAACTGACGAGTGTAGCGAGCTGGAGGCCTATATCGCTGAGTCTAAAAGGAATGGAGCATCGCCTGAAAGCCTTGTGCCAAAAGCCAATCGTCGCAAATTCCTCGCCGCAGAGATCATTTCATGGAGCGTTACTGCTCACTGCCTCGAGCAAATGCATAACGAAATCAAAACGCGTGAAAGCTTCCTGGTAGAAAAACCTGAAATCGTCTCAGAGCACCTGGAGCGCTTAGAGCTCAAGAAAGACTCGCTTTCCAACCTGATTGCTCGCACTGCAGAAGCCAAGTCGCATGCGGAGTATTTCACTCCACAGTTAGACACGCAGGTTAAAGTGGCAAGAAACAAGCTCCTTGCATTCACTGGAGACTTTAACCGCATGCTGCAAGAAGCTCCTACAGGATTCACGTTGATCGATGAATTTAGGGGCCTGATTCGGTCTACGTGTGAAGTTCTGGGTCTTTCACTGCATGATTTGAATGATGCAATGAGTAAGCCCATGGCCTTGGAACGACCTACTGCAATCCTGAAGCTAATTTCGAGCCCAAGAGGTGTTCCTGCATGAGCAAAGGTGCGAAAAAGGGCCAAAACCGCTTTGCAGGCTCTCAAAAGCTGAACCGCGACTATAGAATTTCCCGAATTAAAGACGAAGTAATACCTAAGCTGAAGTCTTTCGTAGGAAAAGCATCATTCGATGGGGTTACGCCTTACTCAAGATTCTGCGCCGAACTTTACAACGATGGGCTTCCTGTAAACGAAAAGAAGATTGGCTACAGAACCTTGGTACAGAGCACTGACTATTGGACTCTGCTCGGGCCAATATTCTTCAAGCACTGGGATGCTGCTGGAAACATGGAGTCCAAGAAGGACAAGCTTGTCGGAAAGCTGGCCGTTCAGCGAGCAGACCAACTTCAAGCTGAGACAGAGAAACTGAGGAAGGAGGTCGAAGCTCTGCGCTCAGCCCTTCGTAGCCATGGTGCTCAGCCAGTAACCCTGCCGGACACAACGCATGTGGATCAAGGATTCATGGCGAAGTTTGACAAAACCTGCCGGGCCCTCAAGTTGGTGCTCGATGCAAGTGATGGGATGTTTACAGTTGACATGCAGGCTAAAAAGATTTGCTGCAGTTTTGACGACCTTGAACCTAGGGAGGGTCTTGTCCCAAAAGAGCTTGTCGAACCTTTCGTCCTTTGGATGAAGGCTAAAGGAAGCGCGCATGGCGACCAGTGATCAAAAGCGCTCTCCGTACGACCGCTACAGGGACTATGTGCTGCAGCTTGAACAGGCTGGAAAAAAGTTTCCTGTGAATCAGTTTGGCGCCGTCAACTTCAGCAAAATAGCTGATGAATGTGGTAATCGTAGGCAGTGGTTTTCTGAAAGCGCAAAGAAGGTCTTTTGCTCCGAGGGCCAGACTCTGGAACAGGTCATCGCGAAGGACATTCGCCGCATAGGCAGTGAGTTTGTTGCGGCCAAAGATCCTGAGTCTCTGGCGATTGATATGGCGGATTCGAAAAGTCGCGAAGCGAATCGGTTGCGAGTAATGCTTGAGCAAAAGTCGAAGGAGAACGAACTGCTCCGCGAGCAAGTTGAGCGACTCTCTGCCGAGCTGCGGTTGCTTCGGACATCTGCACAGGAAATCAGTAGCCAGCAGGACTTGATGATCGACTCCGGGCGGTCATTTATCCTATGACCAATCTGTCGAGCATAATCCAGGTAAGTTCGGTGAAGCCAGGCAGTTTTGGCGGGGCAGTCTTCTCCGGACGCATCATTGGCCAAAATAAAATTTACACATGCAGAGCCAGCTATAAAATCATCACGCGCATACCTCAGCCCGGTGAGTGCTGGCAGTTCAAAGGCTCGATCACAGGGCACGATCAGTACAGGGATTTCGTTCTGATCGAAAGCTGTCACATCGTAAACCTGCCCATAGCGGCATATGTGGAAAGATTGCTGATAAAGCATCCTGCATTTCGCGGGCTGTCATTCGGCAAAGCGAAAGTCTCGAAACTGGTCAGGGCATTTGGCGCAGAAAACCTTGCTCAGGCATTGACTGCAGGCAGAGTCAGCCACCTGGCGGAACTGATTAATCCTGATCTCGCCCAAAAGGTCGTGGATGCCTGGAGGACACTGCAGGATGAGATTTCAACAATTGAATTTCTCATGGAGCACGACTTCGATCCTGGGCTCGCCAAAAGCGTTCTCAAGGTTTGCCAGACGGATACGGTAGAGCGCCTGAAGCTTAATCCGTACAGCCTCATTGCGTTTCAAGGCATCCACCCAAACATGTGGAAAATCGTAGACGCCGCAGCAGCCAAGCTAGGCATACCTCGTGATGACCCACGCAGGCTGGCCGGCCTTGTGGAGAATTTGCTCTATGTGCGCTTGGATCAGGGCCATACCGCATACGAAATAGAAGAGCTAAAAGCCGCCCTGATGCAGAAGCTTCCATCCGCCAGACTGGTAGACCAAGCTATCGAATGCGCCCTACAAAGGCGTGCTGTATGCGTTAAGAAGTATCAAGGGACGACGCTTATCCAGCCACTGGGAGCGGCCCTTGTCGAAAGTAAACTCGAGCAGCGAGTCGCGAGTCTACTGTCCGCTCAGGCCTCATTGCTTCACGGTTCTCCGCAGGAACTGGAGCAAGCGATTGAAGATTACTGCGCACACGGTAAGAGCGTGCCTGGACACTCACTCACCCGAGACCAGAAAAGCGCAGTGCTGATGGCGCTTACTAATCGCATCAGCACGCTGACTGGATTTGGCGGTACGGGCAAGACAACGGTGCTGAAAGCCATCGTTGATATAGCCTCTCAGCACCGCCCTGTGCATGTCTTAGCACTGAGCGGAAAAGCCAAGGAGCGGGCCAAGGAGTCTGTTGGCCGAGACACCTACACGATCCACAGTTTCTTGATCAAAATCAGCACTGCAAGCTCAGGGCTCAGCACTGGAGGCGACCCTCTGGTAATTATCGATGAATCCAGCATGGTAGACATCGCCTTGATGCTGAAACTGCTGAATGCCTTTGCGAAGAAAGAACTGTCTCTCTTGCTAGTAGGCGATACCGGTCAGCTATCTCCGGTTGGTTATGGAATCTTCTTCCATGCACTGGCCAAATCGAAGGCGATACCGTCGACCCACCTGATCAAGGTTCACAGGTCTACCGGCAACAGTCATCTTCAGAACATCGCCATGAAGATTAGATCTGGTCACCTGGACACCTTGCCATTCTGGAATGGCGAGAGCGATGGGGTTTATCTGATCCCCTGCACAAACACGCAGGACATGCTGACACACCTCGCGAAGATCAAGCAGATCATCCCTGACGCTCAGATCCTGACGCCACACATGTCTGATCGCATGCCGGATTCCGGGCACAAGATAAACAAACACCTGCAAAGCGCCCTCCAGCATACAGACGAGACGCAGGGTATCTGGATGGGCAAATACTGGCTGCGCGTTAACGACCCCGTCATCGTCACTCAGAATAGCTACGAGCATAATCTGTTCAACGGCAACACCGGGATCATGACTGGCATTACGTCAATCGATGGCCAGACTTCAGGTGTGTTTTTCTTCAATGGGCTCGAAGTGACCCTCTCCAGGATGGACTTGTTCGGGCTGGGAATGAAACTTGCCTACGCCATATCCATTCATAAGGCGCAAGGCAGCGAGTACGAGACGTCGATCCTTTGCACTCTGAGTCAAAGCGAATTTGTGGAACGAAGCATGCTTTACACAGCCGTCTCACGATCTAAGCGGCTGGCCTTGATCCTAAGCACGCATGACATCATGCAGCAGGGGGTAGCTCGCCCGAACCGAAGTGACACCCTCTGTGTGGGCTTCTCGGTTTGAATACCAAACAGGTTGTTAGCCCTACAATATTGTGGGCAGGGCTTTCGCTTCAGGCGCCTTACCTTGCTTGTATGATCGCGGGATCCGCGCCCAATGCCTCAGGTAGGAGAATTCATTGAAGTTGCTCACAACGCTTTGGAGCGTCATCCGCCCCGACCGCCGCCCCGAGCGTGAGAAAGCGCGTGAACGCGAGTTCATCCTAGCGGCGAACTCCTTGAAGACCCTCAAGGTGACACCAGAGGGCGGAATGTCCATCGATCCCGAAGAACTCCGAGATCAGATAATCGCGGCACGCGAGCAGTTGCAGCACCTTGTCCACCAGCCAGGAAAGCCAAGCAGGCCATTCCAACCTGTGGCAGAGAACGAGGTGGGGCAGAAGGCTTACCCCGCTGCTGAGGCCCCTGTAGAGCTGCAGGACTGTATTGAGGTGGTGGCTTGGCGTCGGCTCCATAGTGGCGCTGCTGTGCGCTACGTGTGCCTCCAGTCTACAAGTACGGGGCGATTCGCTGTCGCTACAGCCAGTCTGTTCAGAGAGGCCATGGAGAGTCTCCCGACTTGGGTCGACGGCAATACCAACAGGCAAATCGCGAATGCCCTACAGCTCGATGATCTCCAGTGGTACGCGGCTGTGAGCGAGGCTATGGATGCATGGAATGCGGAGCTCTGATGACCCTGAGTTTTCGGTCACGGCGTGCCCCTGCGGGTAGCGGCTGTCGTGAACCGAGCCTTGGCAAAGCCTGCGTCTCGGCCCTTCGGGCTTTCATCCCGCACGCCTGCGCGCTCCGCTTGCGGTATGCAGAGATCAGTTCCTCCCTGGACAGTGCCTGTAGCTCGCACATTCTGATCCATTGAAAAGTCAAACGTGAGTCTGGCACTGGCTTTCTGAAGGGATAAACGCCCAGATTGGATGCAGGCTGAGAAAAGGGCATTCACCAGTGCGGTGAACAGCTTGATAGGAGTGAACCCGACCGAGGGCGATGCCCTGAAGCCGGGTTTATTCGGATTAAGCGAGCACAGCAGCGGGTTCCGCCGTATCGTCACCGCCTCCCTGTGCCGCTAGATCAGGCGAAACCAGACCTTGGGAGGAAGGGGCATAAGGGTAAAAAGCTTCAAACTTGTCATACGGGAAGAGTGACTGAATTTTGTACACGGCGTTTGTAAGAAACTGAGTCTTCTCTATATCGGCGTAATCACCGCTGTACCTTCCAGAGAAGAAGTTGACCTCCCAATAGCCAGCCTTTGGCCGTATTTCTCCCGCAATCCGAGCGGCCTGCATCCCAGTCATACTTGGGTGACCGAGCTCATCAGGTTTTGGAATGTCCTCAGCGACGAATAACACGCCGTCCTTACCTATGGCCCAGATAAGCTTACTCTCAGAGGATGGGTCGTTAGCCACTGAATCGGCCACTTTCTTGTAGGCCTCGTGAACATCAACCAAACGGATTTGTTGCGGATCCCAGAATTTTTTCGCGGTCTTGTTGGTGCCTTTTCCGTTCCGCGAGACCTCGTTCTCTTTAATGTGGTTGGGCGCACGCAATGTCCCATACATGCTATTGAGATGACTTTCGTAGTCATCTCGGCGCTGCTTCACAGCCCTGGTGAACGCCGGGAAGAAGTGCTGATCATCTAGACCGGCGATCTGGCTCTCCTGCCCCTTGAAGCCGGCCAGCATCGCATCTGCATAAATTGGGTCATGAATGTAAATGCCAGATACAGCGTTGCCCAAGGGAATGTCAGTCGCATCCAAGAACACCTGGAAAGCACACTCGGAATCCCAGTAGACATCAATTTGCCACTGTAAGCGTGCGAGGCTGCCAGTCAAGAAACTGAGTTTTTCCTTACGCCAGCGAATCATTCTCTCTTCATCGAGGGTGTAAGTACCCAACACGTCATTGACCTTGCGGTGGGTGTAATGTTTACGGACATCGTCTCGCGCTTGAGCAATCGATGCCAGTTTGATCTCGTACCTGACCGAAGGAACCGGGATCTCAAGCAGAGGACACATTTCATCTTCCAGGTATCCCAATACCTGATCACGAATACGCTCTGCTGTGCCATGAGCGAACTTGAAGTCGATGCGCGTCTTTCTATCTGCCGGGATGATCGAGATATCTGGAACAATAATCTCATGGGGAGCCACCCAGTTAGTGGCATCCGGTTCTCGAATGGACATCGCCAGCCCCCAACGACCTTTTACGGCCTCAGGAGTGGATTCCCCGAAAAATTCGTCAAGCATGACCATTTCTGCTCGTGCGTACGGCCCGAGTCGGTCGTCATGAACGTATACCCATTTCGAATCACCCCGGAAGTCATAACCAAGGGCGGTAATTGCGTGCCCAGCTTTGACGTACTCACCAGCTTCGTTGGGTTCCACGCCGTATACTTTTCCCGTCAAAATGACGGGCAGGTTGCTATTAATGTGAGCAACGAGGGACTCTCGGAAAGATTCAGGAGTTGATTCCTCAAGGCTATTGTTGTGATATCGCAGCCCCTCAATATCAAGCGTTCGCTGGATCTGCTTATTGGTAAGCTCTTTATTTGGGAATCCATTACTGGAACCGTCCACAAAATTCAGGGCGGCGGTGGTGATCTCACTGCAGGATTTAATGTCCTTAACACTACGACCAGGCGAACTGTGCAACGCTGTCCAAATGGCGGTGGTAGCACACGCGGCAACCACCTTGTCCTGTTCTTGGAATGCAATTGAGTCGATTGTCAGCTTGATGCCAAAGAGATTCACATCATAAGGCTTGTCAATTTTCTTCTTGCCCACACCTCGGTCACCACTGACACGAAGGCAGGTTTTCCCCACGAATGTCCTGGTGAGAGGTTTGATAACCATGAAACCGAGGTAGTGCGACTGGAGTTGCTCTAGAGTTTTTACAGCATTGTCATCCTCAGCATCATCTAACATTTCTCCCACGTCACCCGCCAGTAGAGCGTCGAGCCGCTTGTGAGTCAGATCGCAACTGAAGAAGTGAAGCCGAGCGCACTTGTAGCCATCGTTGCCGAAACGCCCCAGGTAAAAACGCGAGTAGTCCTCGAGGAAGTCTCGGTCGATGTATTCGTGCTCAAGCAGGATGCTTCCTACCGTCTTCTTACCCTTCGGAATCTCGGGCATGAAGGACTTCAAGTAGTTATAGATGTACTTGATCTGAGGTTTTTTGAAGATGTCAGCGTGATCATAGCCGTATGGCTCATGAATCAACGCTGCCATCGTCGCCTCTTCGAAGCTGGTGATGAGGTATGGAGTCATTGTGATCGCGCAAAAAAAAGCAGCCCATTAGGCTGCTTTCGGATGAAGGGATTTATTAGAGGCTGCAGGTCTTGGCAAGCAGCGTCGCAGTGACTTCTTGTTTAGCGAATTCACGTGCCAGACGGTGGTTAGTCGCGGCCATGCGATCACGAGCCGCCTTTAGGCTGGCTTCATGAGAACCGTTACGGTTACGGGCCTCTTCGATCATACGCTCAAGAGTCATAGCTCCATCCTCTAAGAATTTTGTTCCACGGTGCATCAACGAATTCCAATGCGCGACCACTGCTTTCAATGGAAAAAAACGTAATACTGCCTCGCTAGCAAAAGCGGTGCGGATTATCGAGCTCGTTCACCAAGCTTCACAAGCAGTACCTGCCGTCAGCCGACAAGCGGCTTTACGACTATAGTTCAGACTTGGCGAAAGCCCCCAAGGTTCAATAAACAAGCAGCCTCAGAACTCGGCAAACGGCAGCCCCGTCACAGCTCCGCTTCTCAGGAACGCCATTAAGGCTCTTCTCCTGCTAGTCGTTACCATAGCGACTAAAACCTCCATCAGGGAGGTGGCCAAGCTGGGCGAAAAATCGTTGATAACCGAGTATGGCATATGGCAATCACCCACTTAAAGTGTATTTTGCCGTTATTTTCGCCCCGTTATAGGGCGCCGGAGCGACGTTTTTTGAGTCTTCCATGCTCCCAGTCAGCGTTTGCTCGTCTGAATGGAAAGGATAGCCGACTAAAGGCTCAGTTATGCGTCGGCCCCCATGGGCCCCACGATGGCGGATTCTTAACGATGTCGATTGAGGTGCTGAGCTCGTCCTGCATGTGTTCAAAAACTCTGTCGAGACTTGGATGAGCTTTCGACTCTCGCAGGGCATTCACTAACGCCAATAGCTCACGCCCTTGAGCCACCGGCATTTGGATGTCGCAATACACGGTGTCATCGCTGTCTCGTTCCACGTCTATTCTCCGTCTGCATCAATCCAGCTTGGGCTTACTTCTGGCAGTTCTGTGTGCCTCGAGGTGCTGCATCTCTGATTCCCAACAAGCCAGGAATTTATACCAGTCCGCAGCGTAAGGCCCATCTAACAATCTGGTCGACCCGATACTCGCCTGATTGAAGCGCTCCCTCCAGGGCTGGGGGATAGTCTGCTCCAAAATGATGTCGATTCCGGAGTGGTGATGCTGCACCGTGACACAATCCCGAAGCTGGTTGAGCTCAAGTGTCTTGTCAGCATTGGGGAAGTATTTCCGTTCTTGAAGGTCAAGGTCATCAAGGATGGATAAGGCATCGAACGCCTTCGAATCGCCAGGAGATGTGTTCGCAAGCATCCACAAAGCCTTTCGTCTCTTGGCTTCCAGTTCGCGGAGTTCATCGTCGGGCATTTGAGTTACCTCTTGTTGGCGTTGATGGCGTGCCGCCTGCGGCGTCAGGCTGCCGTAAATCGAGCCCCGCCAAGGCGTGTCTCGACCCTGCGGGCTCGCATCCCTCACGCCTGCGCGCTCCGCTTGCTTGGTGTTTGCGTCTCTGTGAAACATAGATCGTAACGCACCCTCCCTCGTGACTCGCAGCGGAGCATCGCTATTCAGAGCGTTCTGTTATCGTTCTAAAAGTAATTTAGTCGCTCTTAGCCATCAGCCTTCTGGGGAGCCGAGAATGGACACGACTCGACGCGTACCAGGCAGAGCCTACCAAACGGTTCGCGATCCCGAGCGTCTGCTCATTGAAGAGCGCGCCGAAGCTCTATCTGCTGCAGGCTACCCGCTGCCAGATGATGATCCGGCTATGTACGCTGAGCAATTGTTGAAAGAGGCCAGAGCGACACGACGACTACCGTGTTCAGATATTTGTCTTTCGTCCTGTGGGTCACAAGGTACTGACAACTAGGAAGTTAAGAGCTACCGCCCCTCATTTTTATCATCAAGGAAGAAAATGAAATACTCATTGCTTGAAGGCGCTCGTGTAGAGGCCACTCCAAAAGCACGTGGTGTTTGCAGTTTTTGTGGTTCCCAGACTGTCGCTAAATGCGGGAACCATGTCGTCTGGCATTGGGCTCATAAACGTTTGGACAATTGCGATCCGTGGTGGGAAACGGAAACGGCATGGCATCGCGATTGGAAGAATATGTTCCCAACCGAGTGGCAGGAAGTTGTGTTGCAAGCGTCCTCAGGGGAGAGACATATAGCAGATGTCCGAACGCCTTCAGGGATGGTTATTGAGTTTCAGAGATCGACGATACATCCTGAAGAGGTAATCGCGAGGCAAAACTACTATCAAAATATGATCTGGGTGATCGATGGCACGCGGACTGAGTTCGACAGGTACAACTTCAGAATGGGTTTGTCGAAAGTGTCGGAGAATGGACTGGCTTCATTTAGCTGGCATTCCCGCAGCAAGCTTTTTGCTCGCTGGTGGGTTTCCAAACCCGTGTTCATCGACTTCGGCCCCGATTTCGGTATATGGCGCGTCTTAAGATTCGATCCGACTCAAAAACGTGGAGTGGTGGCTTACACTCACAAGGAAAAGCTGGTCGAATGGATCACCAACGGCACCACCGATTTTAGCTTCAATGGAGGCCCGGCCTCTGATAAATCCGGTACGGCGGGTCAATAAAAACCGACCAAGTGTCTAGCGGGCATCTCTGTCCTTCGGGCTTCTTGCTGTTCTAGCTTGCAAATCAAACACCTTGAGACTACTTAGGGACGGGACGCTCATAAGGTGCTCTCAGGGTATGCCTATACCCGCAAGACACTTGCTGACTCATCATCGAGCTATGCTGGGTCGACATCAAGGAGTCCATGTAGATGCCCAGTGAATACTCGCTATCAGATGTGCTGGAAAGGATGTACCAAAACCAGCTGGCCCTTGAGGCTGCGCTCATGGAGCTGACCCTCCAGGTGGAAGCCCAGGGACATGCGGAAGTCGGCGACAACGTCCGTGGTGCGCTTTACACAATTGGTGAGAACGCTGGTCATATCAAACAGGGGCTGGCCCGGCTCAAAACACTCCCATGAACCAGCCGCTTTTCGATTTTGATCTCAAACGCGTTTCCCGCACGCACTACATCACTGGCAAAGCTGCGATCAATTTTCCAGATCCAGGTAGTACAACGGGAGGATGGCATTTCCTGTCTTACTTCGACCGAAAATCCGGCGTGGCCAAGGTGTCCTTGGCAGGTATTCATTATCCAGATACGACCGATTTCTTTGGAGACGCTGGACTCATCGACGTAACCGACGAGCTTGCGATGAGAGGCTGGTCAGAAGACGGCAAAAGGCTGTTCATGGCGGATCACTACCGTGCCGCAGCAGACATGATTATTAAGTGGGCGGTAGGTGACGCCAAACGCTGCAACGTCGAAATCGCTGATTGGTTCCCTTCAACATGCGAAAGGCAGGGATTGTTGGTGATGTTGGATTTAGGGAAACCGGTGCTTTTACGTAGAGGAAGGTTGCAAAAAATGGAAGCTTGGCTTCGCTCGCAATGACCACCGCAAGTCTGCGTGTCTGTTCCTTCTTCCGAATGCCCTCTGAACAACTGCTTTTGTTGAGCACCGCTTCCCAAGCCTTGCAGCAAGGAGTAGCGTAGCGATTACTACATATCGAGTAGATATTCCTACATGAAAAATTGGCTCGCATTGATCCTTGGCTTACCCACCGCCAACGCCACCGAGCGCATGCGAGCCTGGCGTGCCTTGAAAGCTTCAGGTGCCGCTGTACTCCGTGACGGTGTTTACCTGCTCCCTGATACCAGCGCTTGCCGCGAAGCTCTGACTTCTGTCGAACGAGACATATTGGCCATCAATGGCACCGCCTACCTCCTGCCTGTAGTTGATCCCAACGGTGAGCGCTTTATCGAGTTTTTCGACCGCAAGGATGACTACACCAAACTTGGTGGAGAGATCGAAGGCTGCCGTGAGCAGTTGAATGCTGAAAATGCGCTGGCGACGACCAAACAAATCCGCAAGCTGCGCAAAGCCTACGATCAGATAGCGAGCATCGATTACTTCCCAGGTGAACCAAAGCACCAGATTGATGCGGCTCTACAGGAGTTAGAGACGGCAGTCAGTAGAGCCCTGTCGCCGGATGAGCCGCACAGCAGTAATCAACCGATATCGGTACTCAATCTCAGCGATTATCAGGGCCGTATCTGGGCAACGCGTAAACGTCCCTGGGTCGACCGGCTCGCCTGTGCCTGGTTGATCCGCCGCTTCATCGACCCGCAAGCTCAGATCGTCTGGCTGAACACTCCACAGGACTGCCCAGTCAACGCCTTGGGGTTTGATTTTGATGACGCAACCTTCAGCCATGTTGGTAACCGCGTCACCTTTGAAACCCTACAGGCCAGTTTTCAAATCCAGATACAAGGTCTAGGTCGCATTGCTGCCCTTGTGCATTACCTCGATGTTGGCGATATTCAGCCGGTGGAGGCTGCCGGGATTGAGCGGGTGCTTGCTGGGCTGCGAGAGACCATTTCCGACGACGACCAACTTCTGGCTGCCGCGAGCGCCATCTTCGACGGCCTGCTCGCCGGGTTTGTGAAAGAGGAGCAACCCAATGAGTAAAGTTATGGCACCAGAGGTTGAAGCGAATCCGTTGAGGCCTGAACAGATTAGTCTGCGTGAGGCGTTCTGGTTCTGGTTGAAGCTCGGTTTCATTAGCTTCGGCGGGCCTGCGGGCCAGATCTCGATCATGCATCAGGAGTTGGTGGAGCGGCGACGCTGGATTTCAGAACGCAGATTTCTACATGCCCTCAATTACTGCATGTTGTTGCCAGGGCCCGAGGCTCAGCAACTGGCGACTTACATTGGTTGGCTGATGCATCGAACGTGGGGAGGCGTGGTCGCCGGCGCGCTGTTTGTGCTGCCCTCACTATTCATCCTGATCGCGCTGTCGTGGATGTACATCGCGTTCGGCGAAGTACCCGTGGTAGCCGGACTTTTCTACGGCATCAAGCCCGCCGTGACGGCCATCGTGGTGCAGGCGGCGCATAGAATCGGCTCTCGGGCACTGAAGAATAATTGGCTGTGGGCGATAGCAGCGGCTTCATTTGCCGCCATCTTTGCATTCAATGTTCCGTTCCCGCTGATCGTCTTAGGGGCAGCGTTGATTGGCTATTTCGGGGGGCGAATGGCACCCGAAAAATTCAGAGCCGGTGGCCATAGCGCCGCCAAAAAATCCTTCGGCCCGGCCTTAATCGATGACGACACGCCGTCCCCCGAACATGCTCGGTTCAGCTGGTTGAAATTGGCCTCACTCGCACTGATTAGTGCCGTGCTATGGGCTTTGCCGATGGGTGTTTTGACCGCGCTCTTTGGGTGGGAAGGAACCCTGACCCAGATGAGCTGGTTCTTTACCAAAGCTGCATTGCTGACCTTCGGCGGGGCTTATGCCGTACTGCCGTATGTCTATCAAGGCGCAGTCGGTCACTATGGCTGGCTAACCCCGACACAGATGATCGACGGCCTTGCGCTGGGGGAAACCACGCCAGGGCCGCTGATCATGGTGGTGGCTTTCGTCGGCTTCGTCGGGGCCTATGTCTCGCAAGTGTTCGGGGCTGATCAGGTGTTTCTGGCCGGAGCTGTCGCAGCTGCCCTGGTGACCTGGTTCACCTTCTTACCTTCGTTCCTGTTCATCCTTGCGGGTGGCCCTCTGGTTGAGTCGACCCACAACGAACTCAAGTTCACTGCACCGCTTACCGCCATCACCGCCGCCGTAGTTGGGGTGATCCTCAATCTGGCGTGCTTCTTCGGGTATCACGTGCTTTGGCCGAAAGGCTTCAGCGGCAACCTCGACTGGCCTTCAGCAGTAATCGCCATCGCAGCGGCAATAGCATTGTTCCGCTTCAAGCGCGGCGTCATTCAGGTACTGATGGCCTGTGCGCTCGCTGGTCTAGCAGTACATCTGTTGCGCTAGCTATCACGAGCGGATTAAACAGCGTCCGTCAGACACCCAGGCCCCTTCAGATCTGAAGTGACCAGCTCACACCAAAGCCCAGCCTGACGCTGGGCTTTTGCCATTTAATGGCAGTGGTAGTCGTTGGTTTTATGGTTTCGATGGCAACCTTTTGAATCAGTACCGCCGCTGTGCGAGAAGGCAGCAACGGACGTAATCGAAAGTAAAGCGGCGATCAAAATGGCGGACAGCTTCATCAGGGTCTGCTCCTTGCTCATATTTTTATATCCGTGAGAGGTCTCACGCCCGGCAGCGTATGGCTAAGTGCCTTCACCGAGCAAGCGCATCCTGCTTGATTTCGCAAATATTCGATGAGCGACTGATCGGCTGCTTCTTGAGCTAATGCCGGCTCTAGTTTAGGATGACTTCATATCCCCCCCAGGGGGATACGAATCCTCGATAAGCGAACAACTCGTCGCTTTGTTAATTCGAGAAAAGCTCGGCAACCAACTGGGCGCGTGTGTCCTTATGTGAGATTTCTCATGCTGAAAATCTTAGCCAATCGAACCTACCGCCACCTCTTTCTCGCACAAGTGATTGCGCTTGTGGGGACTGGTCTTGCCACTGTCGCATTAGGACTACTGGCGTTCGACCTCGCAGGAGCCCAAGCCGGCGCCGTCCTAGGTACGGCGTTAGCAATCAAGATGACGGCATACATCGGCGTTGCACCGATTGCAGCGGCTTTTGCAGAACGTCTACCGCGTCGGGCAATGCTGGTTTCACTGGATCTTGTGCGAGCACTGGTCGCACTTGCACTGCCGTTTGTAACGGAAATCTGGCAAATCTACGTGCTGATTTTCGTCCTTCAGTCCGCTTCGGCAGCGTTCACTCCGACGTTCCAGGCGACCATTCCAGACATCCTGCCGGATGAGGATGACTACACCCGTGCCTTGTCACTATCGCGTCTGGCCTACGATCTCGAAAGTGTTGCCAGTCCGATGCTCGCCGCTGCACTGCTGACCGTGATCAGCTTTCATAATCTGTTCGCGGGTACGGTCATTGGTTTCCTTGCTTCTGCGGCTCTAGTCGCTACGGTGCTGCTACCCAAAGCGAAACAGGTACCACGACGCAGCATTTATGAACGAACCACCCGTGGTATGCGCATATTCCTAGCTACGCCCCGGTTACGGGGACTGTTGGCGCTCAATCTTACGGTAGCTGCCGCTAGCGCCATGGTGATCGTCAATACAGTAGTTCTGGTGCAGTCGCGCTTCGCTCTGCCTCAGAGTTCCACTGCTTTGGCCCTGGCAGCGTTTGGGGGAGGGTCGATGGTGTCAGCCTTGGTCTTGCCCAGGCTGCTGAAAAACATCAAAGACCGAACTGCCATGCTGTTCGGCGGAGGGATATTGGTCGCGGGTTTAGCGGTTGGCATTAACGTCACCACTTATAACTTGCTTCTACCACTATGGTTGGTGCTTGGGGTTGGCTACTCCCTTGCCCAGACTCCTAGCGGTCGCATCTTGCGTCGCTCAGCACATGCTGAGGATCGTCCAGCATTATTTGCTGCCCAGTTCGCCTTATCCCATGCCTGCTGGTTAATCACTTACCCTCTGGCGGGATGGTTGGGAGCACACTACGGCCTGGCCGCATCGTTCATTGCGCTAGCGGTCTTGGCAGCAGGCTCGCTTATCATGAGTAGCCTCATCTGGCGACCAGCTCATGATCGAGAAATCGTCGAGCACACTCATGATGAACTATCAGACAATCGTGCCCATGTTGACGACACCAACGCAGAAAGGCATGAACACCCGTATGTGATTGATGATCTACATCGTCGGTGGCCACGCTGATGGAGCGAAGAGTTCTCAAGCCTTCGAGTCCAGAGCAAAATTTAGTGATGCATCGACAAGAGCTGTCACATACAACTGGATGATGATCAGAAAATAGGTAAGCGAGAGGCTTTGGGGGATCATGAACCTCACCCGATTGAAACAGTTTTTTTTGATTTTCTTTTGTACCCGCTACATCGCTCGGCACTACCGGCGACTTGCATTGCTGGAAACGTTAGCCCTGGTAGGCGCGAAACGAAAAGTGCGTGCTATACCGGCAAAGTCGGTTGTCGTAGACACGGAGAAATGACACACGCTTATTCTTGAACGGAGGAACCTACACAATTTTGACCAAACGAAAGGACGCGCTTGTTGCGAGGCAGGCCTCCAATCATGTTGAGCACCACATACGAAACCGCTTCCCGCTGCATGCAAGCCTTCTAGCCTGGTGCTGGCTTAACTGGCCGTCATCAGCTTCGACGCAGCGGACATGGCAGTAAGCATTGGCATCAAGCGAATGGTGCTACTCTTTGTACGGTCTATTTGATGGTAGGGGAGGATCAAATTAGAGGGGAATGTGTTTAGGGGGGATCAGTAAGGCCGAGAACTCACGTCTCCATGCTCGAATTCAAACTAGCGCCAACCGGTATATGGCGAGCCGATAGAAACGCACTGTCGGCGTGCATATGAGCAGTCCGCTAACCCTCGGCCTACCACATGCCATGAAAGGATTTGCGATGGAGGCTGATAACGGCGAAATAGGCAGTGAAGCGTAGCCGAGGGGTCATGGTAAAAAATTGCGTTAACGCTTTTGGGGACAGTCGCCCTGCAGGATATATCGAATGGAGTGAAGCTTTCCTTGAGAGTCCTGATAACTCATATAGCTATCGACATTTCCACAATATTTTACTGGTGGGGAAACATGTATAGTCTTGGCAACGTCTAGCTTCATGCCATACACATAATCCTTAACTTCAGGAACTGGTTCGCCGACTTTGCTGGCATAATTCTCGAGCGCAACCTTGTTGGCGCGCTCAACCCTTTCAACGTCTGTCTTCGATTGCGTTTGCGCATTAATAAATTGCGACGCAAAAGCAAGCGCGATAAAAACTGAAATCTTAATAGTCTTCATGTCGTAACCCACACCCTTTAGTTTGAATTTGCCTTAAACCACAAGATTTGAATTAGAAAGCGCCCAAAGGGCGCTAGCTTTAACAGTGATCTAGACGGCTGAAAGATCAATCAGCCCCCAATCAAACTTGCACGCAAACATTCATAGCTAAAAATCTATAAAAATAGCGACGTGCAAATTAGATCAAGGCCAAGTTCACAATCAAATTTTGTTCCGTTTACGTCTAGCCCGCTTACAAAGAAACAAGAGGGTATTCTACAATTAGCCTAAACTCATCCAGGTCAGACTCAAATTGAGTCGCGCGTGTATTAGACTGGCGTATGCGGAATGACATATCTTTCATTTTTCCAGTTTGAACTACATATTTTGCTTCGATGTCGCGCTCCCACCTCTTTTGATTCACGAGCGGACTGCCCTCGGCATCACGGCGCATGTAGACACTATTCGCACTCGAGTAGTCAATATCACTACCTCGGCCATAACGCGTCATAAAGCTGAGTCCAGGAACCCCGTACGACTTCATGCTCAGATCAAAACGCAGCATCCAAGATTTTTCCTTGGGGGCGTTGAAATCACTATATTGTATTGAGTTGTCCAAGAAAACAGAGTCGGATTGTCGTAAATAGTCGAAGTCGTTTTCGCCATTGTTTCGTTGGTGGGTTAAGGCGAGTGTGTGGCCACCAAACTGAACACCAAAACGCCCGCTCCAAATATTGGTATCAAATTCACCTAATAACTTCTTGCCTTCGTCAACTGCACGATAGTAATTAAAACCACCGATCAACGCGAGATTATCTGTGAGAGCGTAGCTGAGGTTCGTACCGAAATACGTTTGATTCCATACATCCTGAAGTTGGCCAGCATGCAACGCGAAACTTACGTTCTCATTTAGAACGTAGTCACCACCGAAATAGCTCATTCCTGGTGAGTTTACAGGGCCTGCGTAGAAGGTCGCAAAACCATCCCTCATATCGCTTGATACAGGCTGACTCATAGAATGGAGCCGGCCACCTTGCAATGTCAGGCCTTTGATGCTGTTATTGGAAAATATAGTACCTCTAAAAGACTCAGGAAGTAGACGCGAATCACCGTAATACACTACTGGGCTGGTAGGAAACACGTCGCCTACTTTGAGCTCCGTATCAAAGGCGCGAATCTTCGCGGCGCCTCCAATTTTAGTGTACTCATCACGGGCATCCCCGTTACTGTCAACTGGAAGAACATCAAACGAACTTCGCCCACCATTGCGTCCGCCACCAGTGTCCAATTTCAAGCCGATCATGGCGAAAGCATCTAGTCCGAAACCAATCGTCCCTTGGGTGTAACCAGAATTGAATTTCGCAATGAATGCTTGAGCAGTCGCCTCAGAATATCCCGCCCCCCCCTGGTGCAGTTTCACCATTACGATTATCCCTGTTGAAATAGAATGTTCTGCTGGTAACGGTAAATTTACTACCTTCAACAAAACCTTCTGACTTCTCTGCACTATAGGCGACTGAGCTAAACCCAGCTATTGCCGCTAATACGCCTGTTGAGATCTTGGTTATCCTAGTCATGTCTGCTCCGAAGATTTGGCAGTTTCTTATGATGACGGCCTTTTTTATAATGGTGATTGCAATGACCGCCACTCATTCTGACCTACAAACATAACCTCAAGATGATTGAAGAATTACAAATTTGAAAGAATTCCGGCAGCTGATTGCGCTGCCGGAATGGTGGCTCAACTGTGATCGAGATCCCAGATCCAGTGGGCATCAATCAGGAGGGATAAGTTTGTCTTTAACGTCTCTACTTGTGCCTCTAGGGCCGTTGTGGCTGCCGAAACGGATTGGCGGCGGGCTAAAAGCAATGATTGAAGATCCGCCTCCCCCAACTCATACGCTCGTTGAGTCTGGCTCTTGTTCGTTTCCATCTCCTGAGCTCCGTCCTTGGCAAGCAGATAGCTTTCAAAGGCGCCTTCAGCCAACGCCAGATTTTGTGTAATCAAGGTCGTAAGTTGTCGCTTAACAAGCGCTGAATCGTGCCTAGTAGCGTCTTCCTGCGCCAACGCTTGAGCATAACGCGCACTACGTGACCGGCTAGGTATTGGCATACTCACGCTGACGCCATAGATACGCTCTCTGTTACCCTGCTCAGAGTTCGTAAATACGCCAAATGTGGGGTCGGGTATTTTATCCGCCCGGGCACGTCCGGACAAACCTTCAGCGCGCCTTGCAGTTGCGATGGTGCGCCTCAGCTCATCGCTTTGCTCAATAATTCTCGCCGTCCAGGACTCATCATTTCCAGTAACTTTTACGGGAGCCGGCAGAGCGACTCGCGCTCGCTCAACGCCAGGAAACTTGGTGGTAAGCGCAATCCAAGTCGTAGTTGCCTTCACCTTTGCATCATTACCCGAGCGTAATTGATCGGAGAGCTCTGCCTTAGCGATATTCACGTCAAGCGTAGATGCGTCCCCCGCTCTGTTGCGTTTCTGCACTGCTGCCAGGCTATCTTTAGCCGACTCTACTCCTCTCGCCGCAATATCTCGGGCCTCCTCAGCAGCTTGCCAATCAAGCCAAGCTAACATCAGTTCACGGGCGGCTTCATGCCTAGCTTCACCATAACTAGCCTCCGCAATTTCAAGGGTTGCGGTACTGATATCCGAGTCAGCACTAGACTTTCCAGGGAGCCGTATGGTGCGCTCTACTCCAGCCGTCCACTCGTTATAGTTAGGCCCCCCCTGGACACGACGCTGCTGAGAGGTACCGTTAACTATCCATTCGTAAGGAGATCTTTTAATAATCCCCGCCTCCTGTATAGCCGCATCCAGACTGGCCCGGGCTGACTCTACTCGTGGATCTGCATCCAATAGCTTTGTCGCAATGCTTGCTGGTAAAATTTGAGCAGGTGGCAATGGCATTTCAAAAGACTGAGGCTGAGCCGCTCCACTGGCACCCAGTAGTAATACTAGAAGTAATAACTTTTCCATCACACCAGAACTCCCGAACGGTAAATAGGGGTCGACCAATAGCGAATACCCGAGCTAGTGAAAAGCCTCTCAAATTCACTAATCCAGAGTTCGAAGCGTTCCTCGTCTACCACGACAACGATTTCCGTTTCTTTAGCGCTTCCCATAACCTGCTCCGCAGAGTTCAACATGGAGTTGGATAGTCCATGTACTGAAACCACCCTGCTCGTAAAGACTCCGATGCTAGGATCACAAAGAAAATAGTCAGAAACCTTCTCTTCAAGACTTAGCGGCAAAAGTAGAGTAATTCGCAAGTTAGGCATTGGAGCTCTCCTTTTTCGAATGAGCAAAACGCAAATACAGTATCGGTAAGAGGAGAAGTGTCAATGCCGTAACAGTGATCAAGCCGCCTATCACTACAATAGCCAAAGGGCGTTGAATTTCTGAGCCAGGGCCCGTTGCAAATAGAAGTGGAACCAGTCCAAAAGCAGTAATAGAAGCAGTCATGAGGACTGGTCTTAACCGGCGCCTTGAACCTTGGATGACTACGTCTTTAATAGCCATCCCTTCATGATAGAGCTGATTGAAATAGCTGACCAAGACGATCCCGTTGAGTACCGCGATACCTAACAGTGCGATGAAGCCGACTGAAGCTGGCACTGACAGATATTCGCCAGTAACCCAAAGGGCAACGATACCGCCTACAAGTGCAAAAGGAATATTGCTAAGAATAAGCAGAGCCTGTCTGACGGATCCAAATGTCGAAAACAGCAGCACGAAAATCAAGCCAAGTGCGACTGGAACCACAATAGATAATCTCGCAGCAGCGCGCTGTTGATTCTCGAACTGCCCACCCCAAGTAATTGTGTAACCTTTGGGTAATTCGATATTTTTGGCAACCGAAGCCTTGGCCTCCTCAACAAAACCTACCAGATCCCTGTTACTCACGTTCGCAATTACTACGCCATATCGGCTACCCATTTCACGGTCAATTTTAACGGGGCCGTCCGCACGAACTAACTTGGCGACATCGCGCAGAGGAACAGACATTCCTGAAGGTGTAGTGATAATCAAAGCATCGAACTCCGCCGGTGAGGTACGAACACTTTTATCAGCACGAATCAAGATCGGCGTACGCTGATTGCCCTCGATCACAATGCCAGCTTGCTTACCTTCAATCTGAACTCTAAGTATGTTTTGAATGGTTTCAACATCAAGTCCTAATCGACCTGCTTGCAATCGGTCAATTTCGACTCGCAAGTATTGGACACCGTCATTTTGAACCGTATAAACGTCCTGGCTACCGTTGATTGTCTTCAGTAATTCTTCAATTTGGGTTCCGAGCTTATTGAGTGTGCCAAGGTCTGGGCCATATACCTTCACGGCCAAGTCGCCCCGAACACCAATAATCATTTCAGATACACGCATTTCGATAGGCTGAGTAAAGCTGTATTCGATACCAGGTAAATTATCTAGAACTTTACGAATCTCATTCAGCAAATCTTCCTTAGAGCTCATGCGCCACTGGTCTTTTGGCTTGAGCAGCAAATAGGTGTCAGTCTGATTGAGACCCATAGGATCCAAACCAATCTCATCAGAGCCAGCGCGAGCTACAACTCCTTTTATCTCTGGTATAGCCGTCATCAACGCCATTTGAATCTTTTTATCCAGCTCGGCAGTTTGCTCGAGACTGATGGATGGCAATTTCTCTATACCCACGATCAAGTCCCCTTCATCCATTGTAGGCATAAAGGTTTTACCGACTTGTGTGTACACAATCCCAGCGGCTAAAAGCATAACTGCAGCACCAACAAACACTACTTTTTGCTTCTGCATGCCCCAACTCAAAATCGGGTTATAGAGCCCTAGAAGCTTTCTCGCCAACCAAGGATCTTCATGCTTTACCTCTTTTAAAAAATAAGATGAAAGCACAGGTATAACAGTTAAGGAAAGCAGCAACGACCCTGCCAGTGCAAAAGCAATCGTCAGCGCTACAGGGACGAAAAACTTGCCCTCAAGGCCTTGTAGGGTCATTAGAGGGAGGAAAACAGTAATGATGATCAAGATACCAGAAGTTACAGGAACAGCGACTTCTCGAACGGCTCGGAATATGAGATGAAGCCTTGGAACTTTTCCACGAGACTCATCGGTAGCCAGTCGCTGCACGATGTTTTCAACAACGACCACTGCCGCGTCGACCAGCATCCCGATTGCAATTGCTAACCCCCCCAAGCTCATAAGGTTGGCAGACATATTAAATAGTCGCATAAGGATGAAAGTAATCAGCGCCGCAAGTGGCAGCACGAGCGCAACGGTCAAAGCCGCACGAATGTTCCCCAAAAATAGTGCAAGTAGAATGATGACGAGTACGGTTGCTTCAAGTAAAGCTTTGAAAACAGCACCGACAGCTTTATCTACCAGAGACGAGCGGTCATAGAAACTCGTAATCGATATCCCTGCAGGTAAGGTAGGTGCTAACTCTGCCAATTTGTCCTGCACGCCTTTAACCACCTCACGCGCATTTGAACCAGCAAGGCCTAGTACCAATCCTTGCACTGCTTCATTGGTGCCATTCTGAGTTACTACGCCATAGCGTGTGAGCGTTCCGATCTGTACTCTCGCAATGTCGCTAACTCGAACCGGAGTTCCGGTCGTCGCACTCACCACTATATTTTTTAGATCGTCAAGCGAGTTAATGCTACCCTCACTTCGCACCAATAATACTTCATCGCCTTCGGCCAAACGTCCTGCACCATCGTTCCGATTATTTATACTTAGAGCATTCGATAGTTGCTCCAGGGTTATTTTATTGGCTGCCATCTTCATAGGGTCAGGAAGCACCTCAAAAGTGCGCACCAAACCACCCAGGGAGTTGACATCGGCAACTCCAGGCACTGTCCGCAGCGCCGGCCTAATTACCCAGTCCAACAAGCTTCGGCGTTCTACCAGCGATAAAGAGTCTCCGTCGACCGTAAACATGAACATTTCCCCTAACGGGGTAGTGATAGGAGCCATGCCACCGGAAATACCCTCCGGTAAACTGTCCGACAGATTTCCGAGTCGCTCAGCAACCTGTTGGCGAGCCCAGAAAATGTCGATGCCATCCTGAAAATCGATGGTGACGTCTACCAGACCATATTTCGTCACTGATCGAAGTGTTTTGGTGTTCGGAATGCCAAGCATCTCAACTTCGACGGGTACTGCGATACGACTCTCTACCTCTTCCGGCGTCATGCCGGGGGCTTTCATAATAATTTTAACTTGAGTGCTTGCAACGTCTGGAAACGCATCAATCGGCAGGCCGCGATAGGCATACCAACCCGCAGCAGAAATCAAAACCGTAACCAAAATTATAAATAATCGTTGGGCCAGAGAAAATTGAATGAGCTTGTTCAAAATCATTCTGCTTCCCCTTCAGCAAGCCAGGCGCCTTTCAGCGCAATCACACCACTGATAGCTACTTGGTCTCGTGGTTGAAAGTCACCTTCAATTCGCACGTATTGGCCTGTACTGGCCATAACTTCGACAGGGCGGACTGAAAAGCCCTGCTCAGTTTTCACAAATACGACTGAGTCTGCCTTATTGCGAGCGATAGCGGACAATGGTAGATCCCAAGTATTTCCTGAAGATGCTACTGGAATATCGACTGAAATATACTCACCAGGCCTCAGCTTACCTTGAACGTTCTCTATTTCTGCTCGCATTATTACAAACTGATTGCCCGACGCTATAATGGGGCTGATGCTTTTAATTTTCCCTGATACATCTTTACCTACAACATTTACAATAGTACCTAAGCTTATATTTTGCGCAGCCGTTGAAGTGGCCTGTATATCTACCCACAGAACCTTGACTTGGGCGATATTCAATAAAGCTGTAGCAGCATCAACTCTCTGGCCGGGCTTCACCGAGATAGACGTGACAATACCGTCTTGAGCCGCCGCCAAAATAATTCCGTCCGAAGGCGAACCCGACTTTATAATTTTATCGGTGTCAGACTTCGAGAGACCTGCAAGTGAAAGTTCTGAGCGCACCTGTGATAGCGTTGCCTCAGCCTCACGTAAGGCTGCCTCCGCTTCTTGCGCCCTCCGTTGAGGAATAATGCCCTCTTCAAAGAGAGTATTTTCGCGGTTGTAGGCTTTTCTAGCGAGGCTTGCTCGAGATGAAGCCTGTAGCAATTCAAGCTGCAATTGGCTCATGGCGGGGCCTGTCAACCGCACCACCGGGTCACCTTTTGTTACAACCTGAAATTCCGAGACGAGAAGCTGCGAAACCATAGCCTGCATCGGTGACGTAACGATCTGTTCTGCGCCGGGAGGTACGACCACCTGAGCAGGGTAACGATTTTTTAGATCTCCAGAGTTACTAAGAACTGGTGCTGTCTGGATTCCCATCGTCTTCATCTGATCGGTGCTTATATTAAGCTGTTCAACCGCCCAGGCTTGACTTCCTAAAAAACAGGAAACCAAAAGCGTGATGTTCCGGCGAAGTTTGAAGCTAGTGGTTTTCGTCATCTTCTTTCCTAATAACGTAAGTCGCTCGCCAAGCCATTGGGCGCTCTCTATCTGGCCTTACGAGTCAAGTAAAGCCGGATTGCTTAAAGCTGGCCTATTCGCATCTAATGTTAACGGGCAGCAAATATCAGGAAGGTGACGCTTAAATTACAATTCTGTAGGATTCAGAAACAGCTAATTTATTTGCTATAACCGGTGCAAGAATAGCGAAGACTACTTAATCGTAAAAACTATTAGATTGAACCGCTGAGCGGGGTGCGTCGATATGTCACAGTTACGATTTACAGTATTTTCACAACCTCTTTGATAGGGATCTTTGATTGCACATTTCGTGTTCAAATAAATCTTTTATTGTCGGGTAATTGGTCGATATGCGTATATTAGTCGTTGAAGACGAAATTAAGACAGCTGAGTATATACAGCAAGGCTTAACTGAAAGTGGGTATATTGTAGACCATGCTGCTAATGGCATTGATGCGCTGCATATGTTCAATAATAACCTATACTCCCTGGTTATTCTCGACGTGAACCTTCCAGGTGTTGATGGGTGGGGCGTTTTGGGACTAATTCGTAAAACGAGCCAGGTAAAAATCATGATGCTTACGGCGAGGGGGCGCCTAGTAGACAAGGTTAAAGGTCTCGATGCCGGAGCTGATGACTATTTAATTAAACCTTTTGAATTTCCAGAACTTCTCGCTCGTGTTCGTTCAATGCTTCGTCGTGGCCAGGAGAGAATTGAAGAGGCCACAATGAAAGTGGCTGATCTTGAACTCGACCTGGGCCGACGTAGAGCCTATCGTGGCACTACGCGCATTGATCTCTCGACAAAAGAGTTTTCACTTTTACATTTGCTATTAAGTAGAAGCGGTCAGGTAATGACTCGATCTCAAATTATATCTCTAGTGTGGGATGTAAACTTTGACTGTGACACGAACGTTATTGAGGTGTCTATTCGCCGTCTACGAGCCAAAGTTGACGACCCATTTGAAAACAAACTCATTCACACAATTCGCGGAGTGGGATATGTATTAGAGGATCGCTCATGAGTCGAGATAGTCTTGCAACTCAGTTAGGGTTGAAAGTCGGAGCCATGAGCACACTTTTGGTACTGGCTGTTTGTTTTTTTGGGTATCAATTTGTCGCCAAAGGGCTCGATCAAATTGCAACATCCGCGCTTGAAGCTAAAATGAATAGTGTTGCCCATAATTTATCAGATATAAAAAGCGTTGAAGAAGTCAAGCCAAATGCTCACACGCTAATTGACCTCGCCATGGGGCACAATAATCTATTTGTCAGTATATTTGATGCTACTACTTTAAATGAGCCTATCTTCACAATTGGGCCTAAGCCAAGCACTCTTGAACTGCATAGATTTTCCGCTACACCCTCAATTACCTACCATGAATGGCAAGATCAATCCGGGCGCCCTATGCTCAGCGCTTCACAAATTATGAGACTGGAAAATGATGCTCAGGTTTTTACATATTTAACTATGGATCAATCGGCAAATACGGAGCTTTTAAACTCGCTGATGAGGCGAGCCCTAATCGCTGCTCCGTTTCTCTTGTTATTCATATTTGCCTTAGCATGGCTGACCGTCCGCAGGGGGCTGAAACCTCTAACAAATTTTTTGCGAGTAGCTTCCCGGATATCGACTGAGAACCTTGAGCAACGTCTCCCTGTCGCTAATCTACCTTTTGAGCTACGCGAACTCGCCAACGGTATCAATTCGATGTTGAATCGCCTAGATGGAGGAGTTCAACAGCTTTCGCAGTTTTCAGACGATCTGGCGCATGAACTGCGCACGCCTATTACAAACCTTATGGGCAAGGCCCAGGTAACTTTATCGCGGGAACGAGACCTGCCAGAGTACAAGGAAGTATTGGAAAGCTGCACTGAGGAGTTGGAGCGGGTCACACGCATTGTATCTGACATGCTTTTCATTGCTCATGTTAGTCATCCTGCTTCGTCAATTCACTTTGAAACAGTAAAGCTACACAATGAAGTTGTGCAAATTATGGATTTGTTCAGTTATCCTGCGGAAGAGAAAGGATTGAGGATTGTACTAACAGGGGAAGGGGAGGTCAGGGGAAACCGGTTAATGATCCAGCGAGCAGTTTCAAATTTACTTTCTAATGCGATTCGTTATTGTATAAAGAATGAAACTATACAGCTTAAAATTGAGGTGCTGCAGGACTCTGTACGATTAGGGGTCGGCAATCCAGGTGTCAGCATATCCAGTGAACACCTTCCTAGACTATTCGAGCGGTTTTACCGTGCAGATAAAGGGCGCGCTAGAAGCCAAGGGGGAACCGGACTTGGGTTAGCTATCGTCAGATCAATTATGAGCCTGCATCAGGGTAAGGCTAGTGTAGATACTTCCACTGATGGCTACACACTATTTTTCCTCGATTTTCCAGTGGTGCAGTCGAGTCAGGCTACTACTGCCCGCCTGATCTAGTGTATCCAATTTAATGGATACGAACAGTTAAGTTGTCAACTACGCATTTTATGACTGTAGGGTCTTCAGGAGAACTGAGCTGGCTTCTTTATCTACCCCCTTACCTCTGCACGTATATTTTAGATCTTGGATTTATCGGGAGGGTTGTATCACAAAGCAGTCATAATTAAAAATGTCAAAAATGTAAGCTTGGAATCATCTTCTCGTTAACTTCATTTCATTATAATTACCATGAGTTATAGAGTTTAACTGGCGCATCCGGTTAGCTCTACGTAGGCCAATGGTTGTAGGTCTATGACTCAGCGTTGTCCTTATGCTGTACCATTCACCTTATGTGGCTCCTTTAAGGTGATATTTCAGGCGTCCTTCGGGGCGTCTTTTTTTCGTTCTCCCATCCTTGCCGAGGATAAATACTTCTCTTAGCCATGAGGCATTGTCGTTATTTCTCTACTCATCAGTTCCTGATAAATCAAGTATCCGACCACACAAACGAACTCTGCGCTTTAGCGCGGTTTTAGTCGCTTTGCTGGAGCACTAAGATAGTCCGAATTCTGCCATGACCATCCAGTTACGTATCTAAACGTTCCCGGTTTATACTTCCAAGGCCTCATCTTAATTATCAGTCAGGGTTAGCTTGCAGCGTCTTTGTTAATATTGTGCGACTTTCCAATAGTTAGTCATGGCCTAGTAGCCGTAGCCGGTAATAGGCAGGCTGCAGTAGCAAGTAACTCAGGCAATAATATTTTTGGGGAGCCGGCATGGGGTATTGGGAGAATTTGTGAGGAAGGTCTTCATCGATTTTGCCCGTGATCCGACGTCCCGATTAAATACAGAAGGCGTGGTATGTCAGCTGGGGATACACGGGGGGGGGCCGTGAGGCCCCTGTCATTTGCTATGAAAACGAAAGAGTTTTGATTTTTGCCCTAATCGGGTTATTAGCCCGTCAGGGATACATTTTACCGAAATAAACTAAAACTATTAACTTTTGATGTTGAGCGTCTCAACCACCATGAGCTTTGCAGTCACCATAAACCATATATCTAAGCGTGTTAAGCTCGCCTTGTGAATCCTCATACGTCATGGCAGCTGGCGTGGGCCCGCAAGCTTTAGCGGCTTTTACCACGCTGACAACTTTAACCATATCAATTTTCATTCCATAGTTATATTGCCTCACTATTGGTGCAATCTTTCCCTTGCTAGCGGCATATAGATCCATAGCGACACTGTTATCAAGCATTTTCTTATCAAACGCGTCATCTCCGCTACTTTCAGCAAGTATGGTTGATGAATAGGCAAAAATCGCTGCAATAAAGAGCACCTTAAAACTTTTCATTTGATCAGACCTCAACGAGCTACACGCAACAGTCATGGAACGTCAAGAGGAGGCGCTTGAACATACGCAATTCAATTACGTGAAAATCCGTTATCAAAACTGATGACAGGTTTATTAAGTCCTATCTAAAATCACTCTTCTTTGCCCGAGCTATTTTTCTTTAACGAGATGGATTGGCCTTGAGTGTTCTTTTCAGCATGATTTTTCATGGCCTGCTGACTCGCTTGCATCATTCTTTCAAATGTCCGATCTCCTCCTCCCTCAGCCAGGGCAAGGGATGAGATGAAAAAAGCGGTTATCAGCATACATACTTTGTAAATTTTCATATTGGAAAGCCTCATTGGATAATGAAGCCAGCTTAGCAAAACCAAGATATCCAGGTGATTGCGCCGAGATTACATCTTCGCAATTATTTGCTGTAGGTAATGCACCTCACTTTAACTCTCGATATGTTTTCAACCAGCTTAGCTATTCCCAAATAGTAAAATAAACCGCAACGCTGGCCCACACGCAGAACAGGGCAGGTACATCCTGGCCCTATTTATCCCTAATGAGAGTATCGCTAGCTATATTGCGCGCTGTAGAGCCAGTAGTAGGGTAAGGTGCCCTGGATAGAACCAATATCCCCATTGCCGCACTGGCCAGACTTTGAAGGTAAAGCTCTGACGCAATAGCCAAAGCCCTATCAAGGGGGCGACGAACGCGGTACTCAATGCCATCAGTGAATAGACTTCAAAGTCCAACGCCCTGGCTACTATGCTGCTCCGGGTATTGATCAATAGGCATAAAGCAGCAGGCAACAACCAAAGAACACCGGGTTTTTTGATTGCGAGGAGAACTGCCGCTGGAACCAGTGCTCCATAAAGCCCATACATCAGTGGGTCGTCTAGGATGTAGGCAATAGCTGCGGCAATCAGCGCCATAACACAGCTCAAAAGAGTGCGATATTGCCATCCCCATGCAATCAACAATCCTAACGCTAAGGTAACCAGGACGTTGAATGAGCCCGAGTTACTGATGTAGCGATATGGCACTTCTGAAATAACGGCGAACAATAGTATCAGCGTAAGATATCGACCGTTCGAAGGTGTCAGCAATTCACCTGGTTTGGAACGCGCCACGTTGGCAGCAATGGCCACACAGAAGAGAGGAAAGGAAAGGCGCCCTGGGATGAACAGATTGCTCATCTCCGGCCACACCAATCGTAAGTGATCAATAACCATGGTCATCATTGCAAGCCACTTGATCAGATCCAGGCTACTGCTTCGTCCCTCAAGTGAGGAGCGAAGAAACGCATGAGCAGCTATCATGCCCACCCCATTGTTACGACGGTCAGCACAAGATAGCGCACACCCTTGGCCAAAGTTACGATCAGCAGAAAACTCCAAAAAGGCTCTCGCATCACGCCGGCGACGACAGTCAGCGGATCCCCAATGATTGGCACCCAGCTCAGCAGTAAAGACCAGCGCCCATAGCGAAGATAGAACAGCTGGCCTTTCTCCAGCTTATCCTCGCTCACAGGGAACCATCGCTTGTGGCGGAACCGTTCAACGGAGCGGCCCAGCACCCAGTTCAATGCAGACCCAAGCACGTTGCCGAAAGTAGCGACCGCCAAAAGTATTGAGGTGACGTACTGATCGGAAAGCAACATTCCAACCAGTACCGCTTCAGACTGCATTGGTAGCAGCGTAGCGGCGCCGAATGCCGCCAGGAAAAGACCGACGTAGCTGGTGAGCTCAAACACTTGGACATCGCCCTTATGCGTTCAGGCCGATCCAGCCATGGAAACCTACGTACAGACCAACACCGATGATTAGGACACTGGACAGATACGGTGCTCGACGAGCTACTGTGCCTAGCCACGGCCAGCGGCTGGAAGCCTGCTTAGCGCCAATTGCCGCCGCCGCTCCGACGATGACCAATGTGAGCGCCAATCCTATGCTGAAGCACAGGACGAGCATGCCTCCCAGCGCAATTTCTTTGACCTGAAGACAAAGCAACAAAACTGTGATGGCGGCAGGACAGGGAATTAGTCCTCCAGTCAGGCCAAACATTATGATCTGGCCCGTCGTGACCTCGCGGTTAGTAAAACGCTTACGGATATCGTTGGCATGCGCACGTTCATGCGCATCCTGATAGCCATCAATCGACAACTCCAGGCCTTCCAATTCGGAATGGGCATGTCCGTGATCATGCTCTAGGTATTCCAGATCATAGTCATGGGAGTGACCTGCATGACCCAAACTCAAGCGAGCACTGAACTCGTGTGGTTCGGGAATATCGACCGTCGACTCCAGGAAGCCTTCGCGCTCAACGAAAGAGAACGATTGGGTGCTACCGTCCGGGCGAGTAGTTACCAAGCGGACATCTGAGGCTGTCCATGCGTGGCCGGCCAATGTCTTCACACGCCAATGCGGTGGTATGCCTTCTTCGAATATCGAAAGCTCAACGCGGCCATGGCCAGTGTCAATACGGTGAGTCTCATCATGATGCCCATGATCATGCTCGCCATCGTGTTGATCGCCACCTTGCTCGAACTTGAACATTTGCTCGCCACGCCAAGTCCGCCACAGCATCCACAGCGCAATCACGATGATCAGTGCAGAAGAGGCTAGCTGGAAATACGGCTCCGTGGTTTGGGCATCCAGGCCTTTGCCCAAGTACATGCCGCCGATGGCGACCAACCACACCACTGCGGTGTGCGACAGCGTCGCGGCCAAGCCCAACAAAACTGCCTGTTTGACGGAGCCACGGATGGCCACAATGAAGGCCGCCATCATAGTTTTTGAATGACCAGGTTCCAGGCCATGCAAGGCTCCGAGCAAGATAGCACTCGGGAAATACAACCAGGCGTGAGCCCCGCCTTGTTGTAGCAGTTCAGCGAAGTTTGGCATGTTTAACCTAGAGGTATTTGGTGATTTGTTTGAACGCTTCCAACGGTGCGCGCTCGCCATTACCCAGTGCCGAAACGGTGTCCTCTAGACAGTGATCAATGTGATCCTGGATGAGCGTCCGCTTGGCTTGGCACACCGCTTTTTCTACAGCATGCAACTGCTGTGCGATGTCCACGCATTGGCGCCCCTCTTCGATCATGGTGATGATGCCTCGCAAATGACCGTCCGCCCGCTTGAGGCGCTTGATGATTGCCTCATGACTTTGGTGAGTGTGGGGATGGCTGTGTTCTTGTTCGTGTTCACTCATGACTTGAGGCTCAGGCTTCAATGAATTATGCTGGCATCCTATCCCCCCTAGGAGGATATAGTCAAACGTAAGAAAGCCCCATTCAACAGGTAGAAAACCGAACTCCATGTTCAGCAGGACACTGACAATAACGGTGGTAATCGCGCTTGCTCTCGCTATGTTGGTGGCTTGGGCCGGGCATACCTATTCGGTATCAGTGACGTCGACACAGCCAGCCTGGGAGATCACACAAGACGCCAATCATTCCCACGGCGAAGAGGCCTCATCCAGCTATTCAAGTCTTTCAGATCACTACCATTCGCCATTGACCCCTGATCATCAGCACGAGACGCCGCAACTCACTGCCGCGTTGATGCTGGCGACATCCCCTATGCTAGCCATCCGGGTCGATGCGCTTCGACACTCTGTTCCGCTGCCGCCGATATTTTTGATCGAGCGTCCACCCCGTCCTGCGTTCGCATCCTGACCATGGCCGCAATGCGGCCCACGATCACTGCAACGTAGGATTAATTCATGCATTCGTACTCAATGAGCGGTGTTGGCGCATTCTCTGCGCCCTCGCATCGCCCGCTATTACTGTTGTTTTTGTTTTTGGCGGCACTTTTCTTCGGCATGCCCGAAGCGATGGCGCATGCCGTCGCTGAAGGTGACAAGGGTTTCATCCAAGAAAGCACCGGAATCATGTTGTTGCCGTTCATCTATATGGGCGCCAAGCACATGATGACGGGCTACGATCACTTGCTGTTCCTGTTCGGAGTAATCTTCTTCCTCTACCGCCTGAAAGACGTGGGCCTCTACGTCACGCTGTTTGCGGTGGGACACTCGGTCACGCTGCTGCTTGGCGTACTTACAGAGGTCAGCATCAGCTCGTACATCATCGACGCCATCATTGGCTTCTCGGTGGTGTACAAGGCGCTCGACAACCTGGGCGCATTCCAGCGCTGGTTCGGTTTCCAACCCAACACCAAAGTGGCCACGCTGATCTTCGGCTTGCTCCACGGTTTTGGTCTGGCGACGAAGATCCAGGAGTACGAGATCTCGCCTGATGGCCTGATTCCGAACCTGATCGCCTTCAATGTTGGCGTTGAGATCGGTCAATTACTGGCCCTCAGCGCGATTCTCATCCTGATGGGGTACTGGCGTCGCACTGGTGGTTTTTGGCGCCACGCCTATACCGCCAACGTCGCCATGATGAGTGCCGGGTTTCTGCTAATGGGTTACCAAATCACCGGCCTGTTTCTCTCCGCGTAAGGAATTCTGACCATGTTTAATACTCCGCTTCCAACTGTTAATGAATTGCCAAGCACTCGCAAACTGGTGCGCTCGACTGTCATTGCACTGCTGACTGCTGTCGGTCTGCTGGTGACTGTTGTCATGCCTTCGGAATACGCCGTTGATCCAACAGGTGTGGGCCGAGCATTAGGGCTAACCCAGATGGGCGAACTGAAGATCATCCTGGCCCAAGAGGCTTTGGCGGATGCAACTCCGCCGCAAGCATCAGCTCCAGCTCCAGCTATGCAGGTCGCGCAAGTCCAGCCTGTTGCGAAACCTGTTGCTCAGCCGGCACCCACGCCAACTTCAGCTTTGAAGACGAATCAAATGAGCGTCACGCTCAAGCCAGGTGAAGGGACGGAAATAAAGCTCGAAGTCTTGAAGGGCAAGTCTGTTAGCTACGAATGGACTGCGGTTGGTGGGCCTGTGAACTTCGATACCCATGGCGAACCCTACAACGGCGAGAAGGGTTACTTCCACAGCTACAGCAAGGGCAAGCAGGTCAAAAGTGACAAGGGTGAATTTACGGCCATTTTTGACGGCACCCATGGTTGGTTTTGGCGTAATCGCAGCAACAACGACGTGACCATTGCACTTAAAACCAACGGCGATTACTTGAGCGTCAAACAGTAATTCAAAACAGCGATGGCTGTCCTGCTGCCGATAATTCAGCGCTCAGCCAGCACCAGACCATTTATTTCATCCAAATTTTGAAGAGTCCTTCCATGAAAATCCCAACCACCCTGTTTCGTTCGATGCTCCTGATCTGCTTCTTCGGCCTGATGACGGCATGCGGCGGTGGTGAGAAAGGAGAAACCTCCGAGTCCGCTGCACACGGACACTCACACGAGTGACACCCTGAATAGAACAAGGCCGCAGTTGCGGCCTTGTTTGTTTCTACATCTCAACCTGCGTACCCAGTTCGATCACTCGGTTCAGCGGCAAGTTGAAATATTTAAGGTTGCTGTTGGCGTTCTTCAGCAGAAAAGCGAACAAGCCTTCTCGCCAACGAGCCATACCGATCCGCTTGGTCGGGATAACGGTCTCGCGGCTAAGGACGTAGGTCGTACGCATCGGACTGAAGTCCAGCTCACTCAAATGACAAACACTCAAGGCTGCGGGTACGTCAGGCTCCTCGATAAAGCCAAAGTGGAGACTGACTCGGAAGAACCCTTCGCCGTAAGCTTCAACCTCAAACCGTCGACCCTGGGCGACAAAGTCCCCATCGTATTACTACCTCAGGAGTGGCTCGCCGGAGCGCTTCCACAGACTCAAAGCGTCAAAGATGCTGCCCTGTATTACTTCCTTCCCCACTGCACTGAAAAGACAAATGAGCCAAACAGCATTGGCCTTTGGCAGCAAGTCTATGAGCGCATGGGACTGAATTTACAGGTTCAAGCGAGCGGGTGCTGCGGCATGTCTGGTACTTATGGGCATGAGACAAAAAACGCCGGTACTTCAGAGGTGATCTACAAGCAGTCTTGGGCGCCGCTCGTGCCCCTGGCCGGTTATTGGCTGACAGATATTCTTGCCGAAGCCAAGTGAAACGGCAAGATGGTGTGACCGTCTAGCATCCCCTGCAGGCGCTGCGCGCTGTTGTCAGGGATAATGCAGCCTGAGCTCATGCGCATCAGTAAACTTTTGCCTGAGACTCAGTAAATGACTCGGCAGTGGGCCCACTTCCGTCTGCTTTTCGGCCCGGACTCATCTCACGAAAAAACGTACGCCGATATTCAGACGGCGACGTGCCAAGATGAACGCCGAATTGCTGCCTCAAAGATAAGGGCGTTCCGAACCCTGCCTCACCCGCCACACACTCAATAGGCAAGTCAGTCGTCTCCAACAGCTCTTGCGCCCTGACAACGCGCTGGGCGTTTAACCATTTTGAGAATGTGCTTCCGGTGGCTTCCCTGAATCGCCGAGTAAATGTGCGCCGACTCATTCTCGCCCTGTCCGCCAGCACGTCGAGCGACAGATCACTCGAAAGGTTCACACGGGCCCACGTTAGAACATCAGACAGATGAGTCTCGCTGGACAGTTGTGGCACAGGATGCTCCACGTACTGAGCTTGGCCGCCCTGCCTGTGCGGCGGCGTCACCAGCATCTTCGCGGTGCGATTCGCCACCCCAGCGCCGAGTCTCTGGCGTACCAGGTGAAGGCAACAGTCGATAGCCGCTACGGTTCCTGCAGAGGTTATGATATTGCCATCACTAACATAAAGCACGTCGGGTCTGAAACGAACGGCGGGAAAACGTTGGGCAAACTTTTCTCGGCCTGCCCAGTGAGTGGTTGCTTCTCTCCCATCCAGTAGCCCTGCATCCCCTAGCACAAACGCGCCCAAGCACAGCCCTACGATGAGCTTACCCTGCGTGTGGGCGAGCTGCAGCGCGTTCACAAGTTGCGCAGATGCAGCGACCGATGGATCAGCCCACGCTGGAATGACGATTACATCAGAGGCCTCCATCAGCTCCAGGCCTTGAGCAACCGCTAAGTCGAGACCTTGGTCGCTAGTAACCATACCCGGCGTCTCTGCGAAGTAATTGACCTCATACTGAGGTTCACCAGGTGCGGACTGCGCCGTCCCCAGCACCATTCCCGGCACGGAAAGATGGAACAGGCTGACGCCGTCAAAAGCCAGAACAGCAACACGTATGGATTGCATCAGTGATCCTCGAGGTAGCTGTGTGGCTTGCATCGAGCGCGCACAGGAATATATGAGCAACGGTCAACGGTGATGCATCGCGTGGGCGGTATAAGCAACTGATCCCGTGGACTCGCGGACAAGGCTGATCGTTTGGCCCGATTATATCGAAATATGTCATTCAGGCCACTGTTGACCTTTATTGCATTGAGCAAGAATTGAGGCATCAATGTATTAACAGGATTCACCCCATGAACTTCAAAGCTCTTCCCCTCGTCCTTAGCATTGCTTGCGCGGCAGGGGCCACCACGGCATTCGCGGAAACAACTACGCCGAAGCCGTCTGATGCATCTCATAAAGTGGGTTTGCAGGAAATTCGTAACGCCACCGTAAAAATCTCCTACGGCGGCACCACCTTCCTGATCGACCCGATGCTTGCCAAGAAGGGAGCGTATCCAGGATTTGAAAATACCTATCGGAGCAACCTTCGCAATCCATTGGTTGATCTGACCGAGTCGCCCGAAAAAGTGATCTCTGGTGTTGACGCCGTCATCGTCACTCATACGCATCTTGACCACTGGGACGATGCCGCACAAAAAGCACTGCCGAAAGACATCCCTCTGTTCACGCAGCATGAGGACGATGCGAAGTTAATTCGCTCCCAAGGTTTCAGGAATGTGCGCGTACTGACTGACGAAGCTGAATTCGGCGGCGTCAAAATCACCAAGACCGGTGGTCAGCATGGCACCGACGAAATGTATGCAGTACCCGCTTTAGCGAAGCCTCTTGGCGAAGCAATGGGCGTCGTTTTTCAAGCTACAGGCTACAAGACCCTTTATCTAGCCGGTGACACTGTCTGGCGTAAAGAGGTCGACCAGACCATTGAGAAATATCATCCCGAAGTCATCGTACTGAATGCTGGGAAAGCAATGATGACCGGCTATACGGGATCGATCATCATGGGCGAGGAAGACGTTTTACGCGCCTCAAAGGCTGCGAAGGACGCGAAAATCGTCGCAGTGCACATGGATGCAATTAACCACATGTCCCTGAGTCGTGAAGAGCTGCGCACATACGTCAAGAAGCAAGGTATCGAGAGCCGGGTCGATATTCCGGAAGACGGCGCTTCACTGGAGTTCTGACTCAAACCTTTTAGGTTCGGAATAAGGCAGGTGCTCTACCTGCCGACCTGAGCCTTCACCACCAATCCCTATGCTCGGATAATTTGACCGGAGATCGTTCATGAAACGTGGCCTTGTAGTAGTTGATCTGCAAAACGAATACCTGCCCACTGGCAAGCTGCCTTTGACCGGCATCGACACCGCTGTCGAGAATGCTATCCGGGTGATCAGCCACTCCCGTGATAAGGGATTTCCTGTTTTCCACATACGACATGAGTCCGCTGAAGGTGCTCCGATCTTTGCAAAGGGATCCACTGGTGCGGAAATTCAACCAGATGTAGCTCCACAAGGTAATGAACCTGTAATCGTAAAAAAACACATCAACGCCTTCAGGGAAACTGATCTGAAGCAGCAGTTGGAAGCCGCTGATGTTCAGGAAATCGTAGTCATAGGCGCGATGAGCCACATGTGCATCGACGCAGTAGTACGTGCGGCGGTGGATATGGGTTATCCGGTTACTGTGCTGCACGATGCCTGCGCCACTTTGGATCTCACATTTGGTGGTGTAAACGTTCCAGCCGCTCATGCACATGCAACGATGATGGCAGCCTTTGAGTTCGGCTATGCCACCGTCAAATCGGTGGACGAGTACCTGTCGGTCTAACCGCGCAACGACTTAACTTTGCGGGGCCCCATGGGGCCATCGCTTTCATCATCAACGCACTAGCAATTTGGTGGTTTAGATTTACTTAACTTGACGGCGTAATAATTGGCTGAAGCATCGACAGAGCCAGGGCCACTTAAAATCAGTGGCCCTGGGTTCGGGAAGCTTTCACAGCTTTAGTGCCTTGTCCGCCGCGATGCCACCGGGGGTGAGCACCCCCGAATCCATCCAGACTTCAGAAGTCTTCCTTTTCTTCCCGGATGTCGACCTCGCCCATAGCCCCCAAATAGATCTTTCGACAGGGCAACTCGGTGATGAATCCGATTTCGAAAAGCATCCTGGGGATATCCCTAAACATGCTCGACACCTCCCATTTCTCAGTGAACGGCTTCATTGTCTCTGCAACGAATGAGTCTAGGTCGAAGTCCTGCGTTGCGACAAATGGCCCTGCGCGGGCGTACCCTTCGAAAATGCCGGATGATATGCAGATGACTTCTCCGGCCTTCACGATCATAACCCCACCTTATGATTGTTCATGGGGCTTCATGGCCAGGATAAACACGACCATTACTGCAACACTTGCGGGGTGAAATGGTGCATCCCCCGTGAAAGCCGCAGAAACTCACGCAGGCTTGCACGTCCATTACCCCTCTGGAACGTCGCCAAGACGTAACGACTATTCTCCGTCGTCATCACCCAAAACCTGCCTTCACGCTCGACTTTGATCACATCAGAAGTGCGGATCAAATGGCCGTCGCCGAACCGCCCATACTGGTCTTTACGGTTGTGACCAAACACTACGCCTATGCCCGTTCGGGCTTTGATGGAGGCGCTGCAAAGATACGCTGTGATCGGTCTATCGAAGCCTTGCGCCTGAGCTTTTTTGATTCGTATTAGGTCGAATTCTGTGTGGCGCTTCCCATAAAAATCCAAGCCAATCATGTTCAGCATTGTTGCACTCCGTTGGCGGTATATACGGCGTAACCAGGAATTCCACACGCAACCATCTGTGCTGGTATCGTGCAGAAATCTTGGTAAATCTCAGGCTGTACGAATCATGTTTGCGTGATAGATCGGACGAAGGTTGCTCAGCACATCAGTGTTGAAGCTAGGTTGGTGAGAGCTGTGGTATTTGGAGCCGGTCTCCACCTCTAGCAGGCACACAACACACTCGTTTTGGTCTTCACCAAGCGTCACTTTGGTCAGCTTCTCCATGCGCCAAACTCCCGTGCCATTCATGTGGGCAGGTGTGACAACTTGCACCTCTGTGATGATCGTCTCCGAGTCCTGGGCAATCAGCAGTTGCTGAAGCCGTGGTTCGCTGTCGATCATCAGAACCGCCTCTGAAGTTCTGTCCTCGTACATGGCTTGGACAGTTACGTGATACCAGTGATTACGAAGCACTTTGGATACCTGTTGCCATTGGTATTGACCCTCACCGAACATGCCCGGTAGGCCCAGCATGTCGGCGTCGTGTGTTCTAAACATCGTATGTCCTTGGCCTGAAGGGGCTCCGATACAGAGCGCAGGTTAGAAGAGGGAGAAAACGTCTTTCAGGCTTGCGAGCTGTTCATGACCAGGGCCAATCAATACGTAAACAGAGTTTCTGGTCTCGAACGCAACACCGTCGTGGAGACCGGTGCACATGCTTGAACGAACCCAATCGCCGCGTTCGAAACGGCCTTGGCTGTCCTCGGCCACGTTGTGAGCAAACAGGATCATCGGGAGCTGGCCCGCTGCATGACATTTGAAGAGTTCGTCGCGGGTGACTTCAATGCGAAATATTGTCCAGTCGCGGACTAGGCAGTAAGGCTTTTTAGGAAAGCGTTCGACTGCTAAAGCTCGAGCTGCAGAGGTGCTCGACAGGCCCTCAAGTGGTGTCCGTGGCGCATTCATGAAGTCGGGTTCTTCGACGCTAGCCATAGGGCTTCCTTTCATTAATAACCGGGAAATTGACAATTCAATCCCGCTTGTTGTCGCTCGCACTCGAGCAGATGGCTGCCGCAAGCAAGGTGCTTAGCTCCGCTTACGGATGTATATGCATCGAAAAGCAGGCCTCAAAAACGCTGATAGCGCCGTAATACGGATCATAGCCCGTGTTATGGTGCGTCGCAATATGGCCTTATCCTCGATTTGCGTGGGGAAATGTCATGGAGGCCGCAGAAGCCCTAGCTGTAGTGGTGCGAGCACTGCGTAGAAAAAAAGGTCTTACGCAAGAAAACCTGATCACTATTGACCGTTCCTATTGGGGCCGGATTGAGCGTGGGGAGGTGAACATCACGATTGATGTGCTCATTCGTCTCGCAGCGCTGCTTGAGGTTGAGCCGGCCTCATTGATTCTCATGGCGACGTGTCTACAGTCCAACGAGCCGCTTAGGGAGGGGCTGAAGCGTCTGAATAAGCAACTAAATAGGATAAAAAAGGACAGCGTAGATATTGAGATGGAGTCGTTGGTAAGTGCAGGGAAGCTTCCTCCTGGTCGACCGGCGCGATCCGGAGCAGCGCAGAAAGCCGCAGAGGCAAATCGCCTGAACAGTGAGGGAGTGTCAGTGACTGAGATATCGGAAGCGTTGGGTCTGTCTAAAACTACTATTCGTAGGTATTTGACCAGCAAGTCCGAACAGGCCTGATTTTTGAATGACCAGCACCAGGTTGAAAATGCCTCAGGAAGGTTTGCTGTGAAAGACAGCTTTAGCTCACCTTGGCCTCTTAGGACTTCATTACCCTTTCTTCAGATCGCTTTCGGTGAACATGCTAGCGATGATACGGGCGTCAAGAAGAGCGTGATGCGGAAGCGGAGCCCCGTCACTTGAGGCATCTAGAGTGGTTGCATCGGTGGGGTAATTCCGAACGTTCCTTGGCCATGTACCATTGTCATATGCGAGTTCGCAGAAAAGCTCCCAGTCGTACTGTGGAGCGTCTGTGACAATCTCCAGGACTTCGTCGAACGAGGCTAGGTAATCGAGCAGTGCAGTTCTTGCCCTGATAATGGGTTGTGCATTGCCACCGCCCCAGAGCTGCGGAAGAACGATCTCTATGACGAAGTCGCTGCAATCTTCCTCTCGCCATGTGTCGAGCAATTCCACGTAGAATTCGCGTCCATTTTCAGCTACCAGTGCGAGTGATATCAGCTTCGCTGTGGCTGAGAGCTTGGTGAACTCGCAATCAAGAAAGAGCCTCATTTTGCTGGAACTCCGTTATGACTAGGGCTCGCCTGGATATGGTGCAGGAAGGTCAGCTATGGGAAATGGCCCTCGAGCATCTTGGCTCAGACGGACTCCTCCAAGCGGTCATAGAAATGTGGAGCCGCGCCGCGCCTCCGCCAAGACCATTGGTTGAGCACCTGTCCATCAATCAGGTGAGTCAGGACGTCTTGAGCATACTGAAAATTGCTCAGCAGCGGGTAGGTGCCATCGTGCCAGGTCGAACGCCGGATTTTGGCACAGTCACGCTATACGCTCGTCACGCCAGCGACTTAGTTGATGGACTCATTACACTGCTGCCAAAGGCGCAGCTTTCGCGAGCCTTGCGAGGCTCTTGTATTGAAATAGAATTGGGGATTTAACGTCCGTGCAGGCTCCCCGAACACCAGTCAGCAACAACCCTATTACAACTTGCCCAGCGAAACGCGTCCCCTTGAGATGCTCTATGAACTCTGAATTAACCGAAGAAGAAATGCGTCATGCCCTTTTCGGCACACCTCAGCCAGAGGAGCAAGTTTCTACCCCGCTAGTGCCGGAGCCTGTGGAAGAAGTTGTGCTGGCCAAACCGGTGGTCGCTCCAGCAGCGAAGAAGAAAGTGACAAAATCATTTACGCCTAGGCTGAAGGTCACGCTTCGAGTTGGGAACGAATTCGAGGGGAAGATGCATGAGTTTATCCACGAGGCCGACACGTTGAGCTCGTTGCTCGCTGAGCAAGAGGCTGTGAAGGCTGCTAGGAAAAAGTACAAGTATGTGGATGTGGTATCGGTTAAATCGATGTAGACGCGCCAACTGAGCTAGTTGTGCAAAGGGTCGGCCCGTACCTGGATGATTGATCAGCCATCTTGCTAGCCGACAGAGCCTTCAGATCGCTCGCATGCAGCTGCTCTTGATGCCATTGGCGCTGTTGCTATAGGATCAGAACAGGAGATGGCATTCCTCCTTAAACCGCCTCCGTGCTGATGATGCCTACGTGAACCCTGGACAGGGTGCGTAGGTGCGCTCCCTGTCCCAATCGAGGACAGGACATGACTCCCCATCTCATATTTTTCTGCATACCAAGCTTTCGTGGGTTCCCAGTTCTATCGCAATTTATTGGTAGGGATTGAAGCGATGCTGAAATCACTGTTTGCGATAGCCGTAGGAGCTTCCCTCGGCGCTTGGATACGCTGGGGATTAGGCATGCGCCTGAATGCTCTGTTCCCGACAATTCCTCCTGGAACAGTCATAGCCAATCTTGTCGGTGGGTACATCATCGGTCTGGCGCTGGCATTCTTTGCTTCGAATCCGTCGATCAACCAGGAGTGGCGCCTCCTGATCATGACTGGCTTTTGCGGTGGTCTTACAACCTTCTCTACGTTTTCCGCAGAAACGCTGACGCTGATTCAGGAAGGTAGGATTTTCTGGGCGTTGGGAGCCATAGGCATACATGTCACGGGATCGCTGGTTATGACTGCGCTCGGACTGCTGACATATCAATATTTGAGCTCAAGCTGAGGTGCTAATCATGAAAGGCTTTCTGGTCGTTTTCTTTACTCAACAAAATCGCCGTTATAAAGGAAAAATGTTGGGGGATTGGGTTGTCGACCTGGCGAAAGATCTGGGGCTTCGGGGTGCGACTCTTTCAACAGGCATTGAAGGTTTCGGGCATACAGGCAAATTACATTCCGCACATTTTTTTGAGATGGCTGATGAGCCGGTGGAAATTCAGCTCGCCATTACAGAGGACGAGTGCGACAGTCTTTTTCAGAGATTAGAGGCAGAGCAGATTAGCCTGTTCTACATCAAGTCACCCATTGAGATGGGCTTTGTCGGCCAGGGTGAGATTGAGTCAAACCAACCAAAACCTGCTAAAGATTTAGGGTGAGCTACGTCGATGTCCTTCAGGGAAATGCCCACCGACACAGCATTTTCCCTGACCAAGCCTGCGGAATCCGTAACAAGATTTTACATTTTCATCGCGGCTAGCTAAGATCGATTCATTGGAGATGGCATTCCTCCATTAACCAACCGCTGCGCCCGTAGCAGCTGATGATGCCTACAGAAACCTGATCAAACCAGGTCTGTAGGCGTTCGCGCTCAGAATCCCCTTTTTGGTCAGGCCCACTTACTTTTTTGTGGCTGGCCAAATGTCTAAATTTCGACGACCTGAACAACTCGACTTACTGCCCTATATAGCGAAATGGCTTGCGCTTGCAGGTCTTGTAGCCTTGTTGGCAGGTTCTGCTTCTGCGTTATTCCTCCTATCTTTGGATCATGCCACCCAGTGGCGAGAAGCCCATCCCTGGGTGATCTGGCTCCTGCCAGTGGCTGGCTTTGCTGTGGGACTTGCATATCACTTGATAGGCAAACCCGTTGATGCCGGAAACAACCTGATCATCGATGAAATCCATGATCCTAAGAAGATCGTGCCTTTGCGCATGGTGCCGATGGTGCTAATCGGAACCGTGGTTTCCCATCTCTTCGGTGCATCTGTGGGACGTGAGGGTACGGCTGTGCAAATGGGCGGTGCTCTTGCCGATCAACTGACGCATATCTTCAGGCTACGCCGCGAAGATCGTCGGGTGATTCTCATGGCCGGTATCAGTGCTGGCTTTGCGTCCGTCTTCGGCACACCTCTCGCGGGAGCTTTGTTCGGACTTGAAGTATTGGCCATTGGACGTATGCGTTACGACGCGCTGTTCCCTTGTGTGGTTGCCGCAATCGTTGCTGACCAGGTGGGGCAAGCCTGGGGAGTGGTTCACACGCATTACGTCATTGGCGAAGTGGTTCCGGTGCAGCTGTGGAGCGTCATGGCTGTGGTGGCAGCTGGGATTGTCTTTGGTCTTACCGGCCTGCTATTCGCGACAGCGACCCACAAGCTCGGAGCCTTCGTTAAGCGGCTTATCACCTATTCACCATTAAGACCCTTCGCCGGCGGCCTGCTGATCGCAGTCGCAGTGTGGGCGCTCGGTAGTAACCATTACATCGACGTTGATAAGTACATCGGGCTAGGCATTCCGAGCATCGTCCAATCCTTTCAAATGCCAATGGCCCCTTGGGATTGGCTCGGAAAGATGGTGTTCACCGTTGTCTCCTTGGGCACTGGATTCAAAGGCGGTGAAGTGACACCGCTGTTTTACATCGGTGCCACCTTGGGGAATGCGCTGGCTCCCCTCTTGCACCTTCCCTTCGGCATGCTGGCTGGTATCGGCTTTGTCGCCGTCTTTGCCGGTGCAGCTAATACGCCACTGGCAACCATCGTTATGGCCATGGAGCTCTTCGGGCCCGAAATTGCTCCGCTTGCAGCCATTGCCTGTATCGCAAGTTACCTCGTATCCGGACACACCGGGATCTATCACGCCCAGCGCGTCGGCCACAGCAAGCATCACCGTCCTCTTCCGGAGGAAATCCGGCTCTCTGATATCAAGCAATTTCATGCTCAAAGTGAATCCGCCAGCGAGCGGAAAGTGACTCTTATGGGGGAAGAGAAATGACCGAACATCACCAAGATCGCCTGACAGCTTTGCAGCTCTATTTTCCTGGTGCTAGCAGGGCTCGAGTAACTAATTTCTGGCATCACCTGAGTGCGCCCGCGCTTGCCCAGCACCTACTTAAAGTGGCCCAAAAAGCCAAGATTGAGCAAGTCATGCTGAAGCCGATATCCGCAGGCTATTTGCCGGGCCATCGCATTTCCCACCATCACCCGGAGCTCGGTGATATGCGTCATCCCCAGTGCCTGGAATTGCTGGATACAGAGAGCAAGCTGCGCACCTTCCTGCGCGAGCACGCCGATGAGCTACGCAAAGTGCGGGCAGTTCTCCTCTTATGCGAGTTACCGCTCAGTGACGCTTCGTAATTTAGGTTGAAGAAATAGGCTGACCGAAGCGCTGGTCGCTCTCCCAACACTAGAGGATGTTGCTATGAACGGCTTTCAACTGACGTTTTTCACTGAACAGAGTACCAACTACCAGCACCTCCCACTGGGGGAGTGGCTGGTCGACTTCGCCAAGCGACAAGGTGTACTGGGTGCAACTCTGGTGAGCGGTACTGAGGGTCTAGACCATCTGGGACAATTGCACACCGCACATTTCCTGAGTGGTGCAGATCATCCCGTCACGGTGACGATATCCGCTGATGAACCTGTGTGCGATAGGTTGCTGGAAGCATTGGCTCAAGAATCGTTTTCGCTGAGCTATATCAAATTACCCATCGAGTACGGTCGAGTGGGCCAGGCGAAAAACTAAAAAATCCCGTTTTGGACAACCAACAAAAAAGGATGAGCGCCATGTATCGAGTTTATAACCTCCGTCCACAGCCAGCTCCTGCTAACTGGGCCCGTGACAATAGGCACCTCATCGTGGGCCTGGTTTTTTGGTCACTTTTTCTTGCGGGCATCGCAGGTAGCCAGCGCGTATCGAGTGATGGCTGGTACGTCGTAACCCAGCTTGAGGGCGCCTTGGTGACGATGCGTATGCCCAGTGAGAAATCCTGTAAGGCCGATTTGGCCCAGACCTGTGTACCTGGCTACGAGCTGAGAGCACACCAACGTTGAACGTTACGAGCGCGACGGTGGTGGGCAATCCAAAAATGAGCTTGCGAATTGGAGCTCACCGACGTCGGCTCATCAAAACCACTCTAGAGAAATGGGAGACCACATGAGCGCAGTGATGCCGAGCATCGTATTTGGGCTTGTGATGGGCAGGTTTTTTACAGGATCCGTTTATGAATTCGCCGTGCTGTTCATCGTTAGCATTGGCGTGTCATTGCTGACCTTTCATCTGCTCAATCAAAGGCGGGCCAGGCTACAAGCCCAGACTGCGTACTGCTGCTCCGTGATGGTTGCGTCAAACCAGATGCTGGAGCTCTTCCAGATGGCAAAGGGAGGGCAGTTCATGCCCTTGGTGGGAGAGGTTCCTGAACTAATTATTGGAGGGTTCTTGGTTCCCGCCATTGCGGTGTCGACAGTCCAGCTGTTCAGGATACTCAGGGAAAGCTGACGTCCGACATAGAGGCCTCTCAACGGTTTCACATCGTTAATGACGTTCCCGAATCGTTACTTGGAGAAGATCTATGAAAACGCAAATCCAGGCCATTCATGCACGTGAAATTCTCGATTCACGCGGCAACCCTACCGTTGAAGTCGACGTCACCTTGGAGTGCGGCGCCATGGGCCGGGCTTCAGTACCGTCCGGTGCCTCTACAGGCGCTCACGAAGCAGTTGAGTTGCGTGACCAAGATATACAGCGGTATTCCGGCAAAGGAGTTTTGAAGGCCGTTAGCAATGTAAATACCGAAATACTTGAGTCTTTGAGAGGCCTGGATGCGGCTGACCAGGAACAGATTGATCATCTGATGATTAAGCTGGATGGAACCTCTGATAAATCCAGGCTTGGAGGAAACGCGATCTTGGGCGTGAGCCTCGCCGTTGCCAGAGCGGCGGCTTCTGCGCTGAACTTGCCCTTGTTCCAATATCTGGGCGGCGAGCAAGCAGCAAGAATGCCCGTCCCAATGTTCAATATTCTCAATGGCGGTGTTCACGCCAACTGGCAAGGCCCTGACTTTCAGGAATTCATGATTGCACCTACAGGGGCTGGCAGTTTCAAGGAAGCCTTTCGTTGGGGCGCTGAGGTGTACCACGAGCTGAAAGTGGTGCTTAAGGACGCCGGCTACTCAACTGCGGTCGGAGATGAAGGCGGCTTTGCTCCGACGCTCAAGAAAAACTCAGATGCCATTGAGCTGATCATCAAGGCAATTGAAAGGGCCGGTTACGCCCCTGGATCTCAGATCGAGATCGCTATCGATCCAGCATCCAGCGGTTTCTATGAAAACGGTCTTTACCATCTGCGTTCGGAAGGTCGTAAGGTCGATGCCCAAGAGCTGATTAGCCTCTATTCCTCCTGGGTCGACAAGTACCCGATTGCGGTACTGGAAGATGGCCTCGCGGAAGACGATTGGTCGGGCTGGAAGCTATTGAATACTGCGCTGGGTGACCGGATCGAGTTGGTTGGAGATGACCTATTTGTCACCAATGTCGAACGGATTCAGCGAGGCATCACAGAAAACGTCGCCAATGCCGTACTGATCAAACCCAATCAAATCGGAACCCTGACTGAGACCAAAGCCGCCATCGAAATGGCCTATGGGGCAAATTGGGGGGCGATGGTTTCTCATCGTAGCGGTGAGACGGTGGACAGCTTCATCGCTGATCTGACTGTCGCGATGGGGACTGGCCATCTCAAGACAGGAGCTCCATGCCGGGGGGAGCGGGTCGAAAAATACAATCAGTTTCTGCGGATAGAAGAGCACCTGGGAAGCCGTGCCATTTATGCAGGACATGATGCATTTGTGCGGTGATACCCACCGATTTGAGGCCAAGCAGATTGACGCGAGAGAGAAGTAATGACCCCGTCCGAGAAGCTAGTCGAATGGAACAAGAGATGGAGAATCCAAAGCGGCATTGTCATTTGTCGAAAGTGCGCGGCGCAACAGCCCGAGACATTGAGTAATCAACCATTCGCCCATGGCTTTGGCTGTGCTGAGGTCAGCTCGCAATTTTCGCAACCTTGGGCTGACTTGGATGCGATCAGAAGGTTATTTGTCGTATAGCCAGTAAATCTGTTGGTTGGTCAGCGTAAAAAATCGAATCACGTGTATCCGTTGGCAAAAAAGTCAGCGGCCTTTGCCTTTCATAGACGCTTGGAGATATGAGCATGAGCTACACGGACATTCCAGCTGGTAACGCGATTCCCGATGACTTCTTCACCGTTATCGAGATTCCTGCAAACCACTCGCCGATCAAGTACGAGGTGGACAAGCCAAGCGGACAGATCTTCGTTGACCGCTTCCTCAGCACGCCGATGTTCTACCCGGCCAACTACGGGTTCATTCCAAATACGCTGAGCGATGACGGCGATCCTCTCGACGTTCTGGTGATTTGTCCTTACCCGGTATCACCTGGCGTTGTCATCCGCAGTCGCCCGGTTGGTGTGATGTACATGACTGACGAAGCTGGAGCGGATGCCAAGGTGATCGCTGTGCCTCATGAAAAACTCAGCTCTATGTACAGCGGCGTTAAGGAGTGCTCAGACCTCCCTGCATTACTCCTCGCGCAGATCCAGCACTTCTTCGAAAACTACAAAGCATTGGAGCCGGGTAAGTGGGTGAAGATGGGCCGCTGGGGTAGTGCAGATGAAGCGCGGGAAGAGATTCGCAAATCGGTAGCTGCGTACGTTCCAAAATAGAAAGCGAGCCAGCCTACAGCGCTGAGGTGGGGATAATCACCACCTCAGCGCACTACTCATCAACTGCTTAGGTGAATTGTGCGCATGGAAAAATGGATGGCGTATGCCTTTGTCTCAATGTTTTTTGCCGGGTTCACTTCTGTAATTGCCAAGATGGGACTCGCCGGGATTTCAGGCGAACTCGGTCTGACAATCCGCACGCTATTTGTGTGTGCTTTCGTCCTTATATTTGCTGCTTGGGCCGTTCCTACGCATGAGGTTGCGAGCGTCACTAGCCGAAACCTGTCTTGGCTTGGGCTGTCAGGTGTCACCACAGCATTATCCTGGATATTTTATTACAAAGCGCTAAAGGTAGGGGATGTTGCCACGGTTGCCTTGATCGACAAGGGCAGCGTAGTCGTTGCGATGTTGCTAGCCGGACTGGTGCTTCGAGAAGTTATCACTCTGCGCATGATTGCCGGGGCCGGTCTCATCATCGCTGGCCTATTAGTCATCGCCAAGAAGCCCTGACAGAAGTCAGCCATGACGCCAAACCTTTACAGAGGAGACGAGAAGGATGGCTGCGAGCAAGGGAAGCAAATATGTCGTCGGAATCAACCCGAGCAACTGACCTCCAATGAAAGTCCCCAAGATAGAGCCGAGAGCCATTATAAGGATGAAGGGGCGTTGAGCTCGTATGATGGAAAAGCTCTGGTCACGACTGTAGCGTGTAAACCCTACTATCATCGTAGGCAGGCTCACAGCAAGGGAGAGACTGCCAGCGAGTTTAACGTCAGCCCCAAAAAGCAGAACGATTGTCGGTATCAGAAGCTCACCACCTGCGACCCCCATCAAAGCAGCAACCACGCCTATTCCGAACCCTGCCGCGACTCCCGTGATAGCCAGGGCTACTCCATGAAGTAACGGGATACCCGAGGTGCTCGCCTCATGTCCGAGCAGCAAAGCTGCGGCGATACCAACAAGCAGGACAGCCAGAACGCGGTATAGCGTTTTGCTTTTGAGCTGGGTAGCCCATCCAGCTCCGAGCCATGCGCCGGCGAGGCTTCCCGTCAGCAGCGTAACAATGATGTCCCAACGCTCGAAAACCTGTGAATAGGGGACACTGAAAGCGCGAAACGGTAAGGCTGAGGCAACCACCACCAAGCTCATAGCCTTGTTGAGGATGATTGCCTCCAAGGCGCCAAAGCCAAACAGACCAATGAGCAAAGGCAGCCTGAACTCAGCACCGCCCAACCCGATCAGACCACCTAAGGCTCCAATTACAGCACCGCTGGTGAAGACAACTGGTTTTGCTCTTCTTTCCTTCGGCGCCATTGATTGCCCCAACCCTGAGTTTTCGGTCTTTAATTTTGCACGTCAATACACCCGGACTGCCGCATCTATCGCGGAAAGAAACGTTCCTGGCCCTTCGCTACAACTGTTTCAGATTGTTTGGTGAGTCGTTAAAGATATGGCGCGGCTGTTAAAATACTCAATCTAGTTTTAAGTGCAAGGACAGTGATGAAAGACCATAAGATCCCCGTGGAAACTCCTAGGGCCGCCGCAATTTTGGCTCGTTTCCTGTCGTCGGAGTCCGCCGGCGGTCTTGTCTTGATGGGCGCCGCCCTAGCGGCGTTGATTGTGGCTAATTCGCCTCTTTCCCAAAGCTACTTCTCTGCACTGCACAGCGTCTGGTTAGGCCTGTCGGTTGAGCATTGGGTCAACGACGGTCTGATGGCAATTTTCTTCTTAATGGTCGGATTAGAGATCAAAAGAGAAGTCCTAGCGGGCGGACTATCTACATGGGGCCAACGTGCACTGCCAGGCTTTGGTGCCGTTGGCGGTATGGTTGTCCCTGCGCTGATCTACATCGCAGTCAACTGGGGAAATTCCGAAACTCTGAAAGGATGGGCGATTCCAGCCGCCACCGATATAGCATTTGCCCTGGGGGTCTTATCCCTGCTTGGCAAACGAGTCCCCACTTCTCTGAAAGTTTTTCTAGCCGCCCTGGCAATCATCGACGATTTGGGCGCAGTGCTCATCATCGCTTTTTTCTACACCTCGGGGCTTTCCATGCCGATGTTGCTGGCATCGCTCGCAACCCTGGTAATCTTGGTCGCAATGAATCGACTGGGAGCTAGGCGACTCTTTCCATATCTTCTTGTTGGTGGGGTGTTGTGGTTCTTCGTACTGCAGTCCGGCGTCCATGCCACCTTGGCAGGTGTCGCTGTAGCTCTGTGCATCCCATTAGGTAAAGCCGAGGAAGAGGCACGATCTCCACTGCTGTTCTTAGAAGAGCGGTTGCACTCGTGGGTAGCGTTTGCAGTGGTGCCAATTTTTGGCTTTGCCAACGCGGGCGTTTCACTGGCCGGTATCTCCATGGAAAACCTGGTCGATCCGGTTCCGCTCGGAGTAGCGCTGGGTCTGTTGGTTGGTAAGCAGGTAGGTATTTTCCTGCTCGCGGCTCTGGCCATCAGAATGGGCTTGGCCAAGCTGCCAGAAGGCAGCAATTGGGCACAGCTTTACGGTGTGGCGCTGTTGTGTGGCATTGGCTTCACCATGAGCCTGTTCATAGGCAATTTGGCATTCGCGGGCTCGGCTCATTTGATCGATGAAGTGAAAGTCGGGGTGCTGATTGGCTCGACTCTAGCGGCAATTGGCGGCGTGCTAATTCTGCGCCGCAGCGCTCTCCCTGCCCCTGTCACGGTTAATCTTACTCGGTAAGCTTGCCTGGAAATAACCACAGAGCCTCGCCAACGCTGAGGCTCTGTGGCCCCCCAAAAAAACCGCTACCGTCATATACCAGTCTTATCAAGAGGTGGCCGAAAAAGGTAATGTTCGTGTTTTGGAATCACGGATGACTGCAATGGGTATGAAAATCCGTACGGCAGTGGTGGCAGATGCTGTAGCCATCCAGCGCATTTACGCCCCCATCGTTTCAGCAACGGCGATCTCGTTTGAAGAGATCCCGCCAAGCGCTGAAGAAATCGCTCAGCGAATAGCGACAACGCTTCAGATTTATCCCTACTTGGTGGCCGAAGAAGGTGGGGAGATCAAGGGCTACGCCTATGCCAGCCAGCACCGCGCACGTCCGGCCTACCGGTGGGCGGTGGACGTGACGGTTTACATAGCTGAATCGGCTCGCCGACAGGGCGTTGGCCGTGAGCTCTATGAGACTTTGCTTCCGATCCTTGAAAAACAGTGCTTTCGCGCAGCTTACGCCGGAATTGCTCAACCCAATGAAGGCAGTGTGGGTCTGCACGAGTCGCTGGGATTCGTCCATATCGGGACATATCCGGAGGTAGGCTTCAAGCTCGGGAAATGGCACGACGTCGGTTACTGGCGGTTCGGGCTGTGCCAGACAACTCCTCCACTGGAGCCTATTCTCTTTCCTGAGCTTGAAGTCGCATCACAGTAGGCGCACTCGATTTGCGTCGCGAGCGATCAGAGTTCGCTTTTGAGATAGCTTTGGACTTGGTTGACTACATCTCGAGCGGTGCGTGTCACTCCGATCAATGTTGCAGAGGCAAGCCCCGTCCAATCGCCGTAGCCCACCAGCCACAGTTTAGGTGAAGCAACACTCCGGTTTTCATTCACGGCGACTTTGCCGTCATCGCCAACGATACCCAGGTTGCTCAGGTGGTCGAGCGCTGGAGAAAATCCAGTACACCAGATGACGGCATCGATCTTCGTCTCGGCCCCCGATGGCCATACAACACCTGTTGAGGTGAAATGCGTAAATGGCCGCACCGTGTTCAGCACGCCGCGCTCGCGAGCTTCCTTTATCGGTGGCACCATTACAATGTCTCCCAGCCCTCCAACGGGCTGTTGAGGCTCAATCCCATCTTGTTGCGCCTTCAATCTAGCAGTGGCCCGCTCGAACAGGACGCGGCCATCGACCTCATCTGGAAGATATTTTGGCGATTGCTGAGTCACCCAGGTTGCGTGAGCCACCTTTGAAACTTCGGCGTAAATCTGGGCACCCGAGTTACCACCGCCAACGACAAGCACTGCCTTCCCTTCGAACTCTCTCGGCCCCACGTAATGGGCGGAATGGATTTGCTGCCCCTCGAAAAGCTCCTGCCCTGGATAGGTTGGAATGACCGGACTGCTCCATGTGCCTGTTGCACTGATGACCGCTTTAGCATCCCAGTAAGTATCCCCGGAAAAAACGCGCAACCCGCCTTCGATGTTCTCGACATGGGTCACCCGCGTGGAACGGATGATGGGGAAGTCATATCGGCGCTCGTACTGAGTTAGATAGTCGACAACATCGTCCCGCCCAGGAGTCCCCTCGGGTACTGCTGGCATGGGCCAGCCGGCAATTGAGCTCCAAGCAGACGGCGAGAATAGTCTCAGAGAGTCCCACCCATGCCGCCAGGCCCCTCCCGGTGCTGACTCGGCGTCGAGTAATACGTAGGAAAGGCCTGTACGCCTCAAAAAATAGGCTACGGTGAGCGCGGATTGGCCACCGCCAATGACCACTACATCAAATTTCGAGATTTGATTCACCAGCATCCCTCCAGGCCCATCTGCTTTACATCGGTTTAAACCCTGCGGCCATTCTCATCAATGACCACTTGGCCGTCCTCTTTGGCGAAACTCCCACGCTGTTCTTGCGGTAACAAATCGAGCACAGCTTCTGACGGACGACACAAACGCGTCCCCAAAGGCGTCACGACGATGGGGCGATTGATCAGGATGGGGTGAGCCATCATGGCATCGATGAGCTGATCATCAGTAAGTGACGTATCACCGAGTCCCAGCTCCTCGTAGGGAGTGCCTTTGATACGAAGCAGGGCCCGCACCTCGATACCCATATCCTTGATCAACCTGACAAGCGTGGTGCGGTCAGGTGGGGTCTGTAGGTACTCGATAACAGTCGGCTCTTCTCCGCTGTTGCGGATCAGCTCCAAGGTGTTGCGAGAGGTGCCACATTGCGGGTTGTGGTAGATCGTTATCTGACTCATACAGTTTCCTCGCGGTGACGTTAAATGGAGCGCTGGTTGACGCGCTTGGACAGCTCTTCAGCGGACTCTTTACGCTCGGAGTAGCGATCAACCAAGTAGTCCTGGCGACCCCGCAACAGCAGCGTGAACTTCATTAGCTCTTCCATCACATCCACCAGTCGGTCGTAGTACGAGGACGGCTTCATGCGGCCTACCTCGTCGAACTCGGTGAACGCCTTGGCCACCGAAGATTGGTTTGGGATGGTGAACATCCGCATCCATCGACCCAGTACGCGCAGCTGATTGACCACGTTGAAAGATTGCGAGCCGCCGCAGACCTGCATCACAGCAAGGGTTTTGCCTTGCGTAGGTCGTACAGCGCCAATCGCCAGCGGAACCCAGTCAATTTGGGCTTTGAATACTGCACTCATGGAGCCGTGACGCTCAGGGGAGCACCACACCTGTCCCTCAGACCATTGCATCAGCTCGCGCAGCTCAGCGACCTTGGGATGTGTATCGGGAGCGTCATCCGGAAGCGGCAGACCCGATGGGTCAAAGATCTTGGTTTCAGCACCAAACTCATTCAGCAGGCGTGCAGCCTCTTGCGTGACTAACCGGCTGAATGAGCGCTCTCGCGTTGATCCATACAGCAGAAGAATGCGAGGTTTATGGAGCGAAGGCGTACGAGGCGACAGTTGCTCCAGCGAAGGAATGTCGATCAGGTCGGCGTGTACGTTCGGCAATGTGTCTTGCATAAAAACTCCTACGGCGGCGCCAGGTTGGGCACCGCCTCGGTTGATCTTTAAAGCGAACCGATGCGGTTCAGTTCAGCTTTCAACTGTTCAGCGCTGATGGTCTTCAGTGGCAGCGCAAGAAATGCGCTCACGCGCTCGTGAATTTTGGCGAGTGTGGTTTCAAAAGCTGCGGTGATCTCGGCTTCCGAACCGCTAGCGTCAGACGGGTCGGCCAGACCCCAATGCGCCTTCAAAGCTGGCCCAAAGAAGATTGGGCATGCCTCACCCGCTGCCCGGTCACAGACAGTGATCACGATGTCTGGAGGTGAGGCTTCAAAAGCATCCGAAGCCTTGCTGCTCAAGCCCGCCGTGGAGATACCCGCCGCCTCCAGCGTTTGCAATGCCCGTTGATTCACCCTGCCACTGGGAAAGCTTCCTGAGCTGACGGCTTCTACACCCTCGGACGCCAAGTGGTTGAAAAGCGCTTCGGACAGAATGCTGCGGCAGCTGTTGTGGGTGCACATGAACAAGACTTTCATCAGACGATTCCTTGATTCAAAAACTGAGGCGCAGTGCCAGGGCGGACAATGTGGCGACGAGGATGGGCACGGTCAGCACGATCCCGGTCTTGAAGTAGTAACCCCAGCTGATCGTTATATTTTTCCGGGCGAGCACGTGCAGCCACAACAGAGTTGCCAAGCTCCCAATTGGGGTGATCTTCGGGCCCAGGTCGCAGCCGATGATGTTGGCGTAAACCATCGCTTGCTGGACAACACCATCGACTTCGGCGGCATGAATGGATAAGGCGCCTACCAAAACGGTGGGCATGTTGTTCATGATCGAAGACAGCAACGCTGTTAGCAGCCCTGTACCAAGGGACGCGCCCCAAACGCCATAACCGGCGAACACGTTCAGGATCTGCGCGATGTGGTCGGTCAGACCGGCGTTCTTCAGGCCATAAACAACCAGGTACATACCCAAAGAAAAAATCACCACCTGCCATGGCGCCTCTTTGAGCACCTTGCTTGTATTGATGGCGTGACCACGAGCCGCGATGACGTAAAGAATGAATGCACAGACCGCTGCAATGGCGCTGATTGGCACCCCCAATGGCTCAATGACAAAGAAGCCGATCAGGAGTAGTGCCAACACCCACCAGCCGGCTACAAAAGTGGCCCGGTCGTGGATTGCTTCGTCCGGATTGTCCAGTTGGTTGAGGTCATAGGTCTTTGGTAAATCTTTGCGGAAAAACCACAGCAACATGGCTAATGTCGCCGCCACGCTGACGATGTTTACCGGCACCATGATCGAGGCATATTCGTTGAAGCCGATATCGAAGTAGTCGGCAGAGACGATGTTGACCAGGTTGGAAACCACCAGCGGTAAGCTCGCCGTATCCGCGATAAAACCGGCTGCCATGACGAATGCCAACGTAGCAGCAGGAGAAAAACGCAACGCCAGCAACATCGCGATCACAATGGGTGTGAGGATCAATGCTGCTCCGTCATTGGCGAACAGGGCCGACACAGCTGCGCCCAGCAGGACGATAAATGCGAACAGCTTGCGGGTGCTCCCGCCTCCCCATCGGGCCACATGCAGCGCAGCCCACTTGAAAAAACCTGCCTCATCAAGCAGCAGACTAATGATGATGACCGCGATGAAAGTCCCAGTGGCATTCCAGACAATGCGCCAAACCTCTGGTATGTCGGCAAGGGTAACGACACCTGCCAGCAACGCCACGATGGCACCGAACATCGCACTCCAGCCAACCCCAAGCCCCTTGGGCTGCCAGATGACAAGGACGATGGTGGCGATAAAGATCAATACGGCAATCAGCATTTCATTAATCCGGTTGGGCGTGAATCAGCTACACACGGCTTGGTTGATCGGACGGTCGTTCATGGCGCAGAGGCGCTTAGCCTCGGTTTCCAGCCATTGCTGATTGGCGTCTACTACTTCCTTCAAAACTGCAGTCACCCACGCGGGCAAATCAGGATTCAGTCGGTAGTACACCCATTGGCCTTGGCGACGATCCAACAGCAAACCGGCGGAGCGCAGCAGCGCCAAATGACGAGAAATCTTCGGCTGACTCAGGTCAAGTGCTGCCGTCAGCTCGCATACACACAGCTCACCTTCACTCACGACAAGCAGGGAAATTTTGGCTCGGGTGTCATCCGCCAGGCACTTGAATAAGGTGGTGGGGTTCAAGGGTTCTGTCATAGATCCTCCAGGTGTTTGGTCTTGACCAAAACGAAGAGCTTGATGCGCTCGTGGATGTCGTGGAGCGTGTGGCGAAATGCGCCAGGATCATCGCTAGTTACTGGGTCAGGAAAATCCCAGGCAATGACTTCACCTGCATTGGGTATTGGTAGGCACTCGCTTGCGGATTTATCACAAAGAGTGATTACGTAATCGAATCGGCCAGCTTGAAACTCGCTGATGGACTTGCTGCGCAGGCCCGTTGCATCGACTCCAACTGCCTCCAATGCTTGAGTCGTGCGCAGATCAACCTCAGACGGTTCAGATCCTGCGCTGAAGGCCTCGAAGCGCGGGTCGGTGTGCCGCAGCAAAGCCTCTGCAAGCAGGGAGCGGGCCGAGTTGGCAACGCACACGAAAAGCACTTTGATAGCAGGGCTCATGGTTGAACTCGACGCATATGGAAAATCGAATATACGCTTTGGCAGATATCCGGTAAAGCGAATATGATGTTTGCTGCTTCGGTATGCGCCCTAACGTTCCATGCGTGTCGGCATAAACGAGATGAGAGGTTGGAGGGGAAGATGATGATTCAGGCAAAGGAAATAGCCGGAGGACAGTGGCAGAGCTTTCGCGATGCGCTGAAATCTGCTGATCTTCCAGCAGACGACATTGATCTTCCAGGCCGAACCTTTTTTGAGTTCACACTGGACAGTGAGACGGTCGCATGGGGAGGATTCGAAACGCATGGTACGGACGGGTTGTTGCGTTCTCTGGTCGTAGTGTCGACATACAGATCGAAGGGGGTCGGTATCGCGGTGCTTCGGGTCATTGAAGTGATAGCTGCCGAGCAGGGAATCGCTCGATTTCATTTGCTGACAACAACTGCGTCAAGCTTTTTCGAGCAGCAGGGCTATGCAGTAAATCAACGAGTCTCTGCGCCGCCTCTGATTTCTCAGACGGAGCAGTTCATGGGGCTTTGCCCTGGCTCGGCTTGCTACATGTGCAAGGCGTTACCATTCGACAATGGCTGATAGTCTGCCCATCCGATAGCCTGGGAGGTAGTGTCCAGTTTCGACCTAGCCTTTACATGTGCACATACATGCACATATAGTTCCTTTATGACTACATCACTAACCCGAACCCAAGCCATTGAGGCCGCCATCGAATCGTTGGACGGCGCATTCTTCAAGGCCCTGTGTGAGCCACCGCGAATCGCCGTGCTGAAGCGAGTCATGCTATTAGGTCGCGCTGATGTAACTGAAATTGCGGCTGAGCTGCCTCAGGAGCGTTCGGTTGTATCTCGTCATCTTCAGGTGCTACTGGAAGCAGGGATTGTTCGAGCTGCTAAGGTAGGGCGCCAGATGTTCTATGAAGTGGACGGCCCAGCCATTATCAAGCGTCTAGAAGCCATCCTCCTCCACACCAAAAGCATCGCCCCGTTGTGCTGTCCAGGCAAAAAAGACTGATCCTTTTTTGTATAAAAACGTGCATGAGTGCGCATACATGAACGCAAAAAATCAGATGTTTGATGTTGTTGTCATTGGTGCTGGCCAAGCAGGGCTGGCTAGCGGTTGGCACCTGAAGCAGCAAGGCCTCAATTTCCTTATTTTCGATGGGCAACCGCTGCCTGGGGGGAACTGGCGTAATTACTACGACAGCCTTGAATTGTTCTCACCAGCAGCATATTCCTCTCTTCCGGGGCTTCCTTTCCCTGGAGCAGCAGGCCACTACCCTACTAGAGATGAAGTCGTGCGTTACCTGGAGCGGTATGCCGACTTCTTCCGGCTACCTATTCTCCAAGGGATTAGGGTCGCAAACGTATGTCAGGAAGGCGAAGGATTTCGGATCACTGCCACGAACGGACAATGCTTTTCGGCGAGAGCAGTTGTCGTGGCTTCAGGAGCCTTCAGTCGTCCCTACGTACCCGATATCCCTGGGCTCAAAAACTTCAGCGGCACTCAGCTTCACAGTGCTCATTATCGGAATGCAGAAGCATTTAGTGGGCAACGCATCGTCGTAGTTGGCGCTGCTAACTCCGCTGTACAAATCGCTTACGACTTATCCAACGTTGCAACAGTGACTCTGGCCACGCGAGAGGCGATTCGATTCGCGCCACAACGGATATTAGGAGCAGATTTTCATACTTGGTTGAAATGGACAGGCCTAGAGAAAACTAAGTGGCTAAACGATCAAAGCACGCCTGTACTGGACGACGGCACGTACAGAAAGGCTCTGAGATCCGGATACTTCAATCAAGCAGCAATGTTCTCCGAGGTCACTTCAACAGGCGTGATTTGGGCCGAAGGTCAGCATGAAACCGTTGATAGCCTCGTTTTTGCCACTGGCTTTCGTCCGAACCTGCCATTTCTCCAAGGCCTTCCAGTAATGGATGAGCAGGGACGAGTGGCGCAACGCGACGGGCGAGCAGTTCATGTCCCAGGCTTGTACTTTGTAGGCTTGCCCAAACAACGCAACTTCGCCTCTGCAACCCTACGAGGCGTGGGGCCTGATGCAGAACACATACTCCCGTATTTGCTAAAGCGAGTTCGTAATTTGGAAGCCGCCCCCACGCTTGTAACGCAAAACTGAGCAGCTTACGTTTGAAAAACACAAGAGCCCGTAGCTAGTGAAAAACCTAGAAAGCAGCCAGCAACCTATCAACCGACTCAGGCTTGTGTGGGCATTAGGCATCGCACAAATCCTCGCTTGGAGTTCGACCTATTACCTGCCAGCAGTTCTTGCGACACCAATCACCAAAGAAACAGGATGGTCAGTTACGAGCGTAGTAATTGGATTGTCTTGGGGACTGCTGGTCGCAGGAGCTTGCTCGCCCATGGTGGGACGATGGATCGACCGAAGTGGGGGACGCCCCGTGTTGGCAGCTAGCTCGTTATTTTTGGCGATGGGTATGCTGTTGATGGGCTTAGCCAGTAACTTAGCCGTTTATTACCTAGCATGGACGCTGATCGGCGCGGGCATGGCTGCTGGTCTTTATGACGCAGCGTTTTCGACACTCGGACGACTACTTGGCGACCATGCACGTGCCTCGATGACTGGTCTAACCTTGCTAGGTGGGTTTGCCAGCACCTTAGGCTGGCCACTGATCGCAGGCCTAGAGCACCAGATCGGGTGGAGGTACAGCTGCTTTGCCTTAGCTGCAACGCATCTGGTAGTTGGTCTACCAATCCATCTTCTGGCAATTCCCAGCGAGAAAGGCCCCCCAGATGAATCTGCACCTCTTGCAAGTATCCAGTCCACTGCAACTGCCAGCAAATTAACCAATCGCATATTCATCCTGCTGGCAGCGCTACTGACATTCCAATCCCTGGTGATTTCCTCCGTTTCAGTCCATCTACTTGATGTGCTGAAACTGCTTGGCATCGCAACCTCAACGGCATTAGCCATAGGAATGATGATTGGGCCATCTCAAGTCGTGGCACGCCTTGCTGAGTATTCGATTGGGAGAAACCTGCACCCTACCTGGTCGGCTCGTATCGCCATCCTGCTATGCGGTGTGGGTATTGCCCTACTTTTACCGGCCATCCCGTGGCTAGCCTTCGTAGCCCTGGCGCTTTACGGAGCAGGTAATGGAATTCTGACCATTGCTCGCGGAACATTACCCTTGGCTCTATTCGGCGCTGATGGCTACGGAACACGCATGGGGCTGTTGGCTCGCCCCATGCTGATCGCCCAGGCTGCAGGCCCTGTAGCAGCAGCACTTGTTCTAGAGAAATTTGGTTCAATCCCGCTGTTGGTTGGTATGTGCGTTTTAATGGCGATTAGCTTCATCACAAGCCTTGCGCTTCCCACCGAATAAATGCTGGCGTAGTGATCCCAAAACGGCACATTAATCCTTGTTTAAGGGCTTAATGTGCCGATTAGGACACCTTATGCCGAGATGATCTCGAGGGCGAACAACGCTGCAGCCCCAGTGCAGGATGGTGTGCTATGAGCTGTCGACAAGCGCGAGCGCAGGTGATCAAGGTGGTGATGGCTTTTAGCCTCGATGCCAGCTAGATTTGGAGCTTTCTCCGATCAAGGATAGATATGAAAAAGCTCATCGCAGTCATTGGGATGTGTGTCGCGCTCGGCGGTTGCGCCACATCCCACTACACCGCAGGTCGAGACTTTCCGTCGGCTAGTGTAGCGAGCATCACCAAAGGCAAAACTACGACTGCTGAGTTGAAGTCGCTATTTGGTGAGCCCTACGCTAAGAGCGCAGTCAGCGAGACCGACGAGAAGTGGATCTACACCTACACCAATGGCTCAGCCCATGCCCAGAGCTACGTGGTCACCATGAAGGTGACGACTACGGGCACTCAGAAAACGCTCGACGTTTTGATCCGAAATGACGTGGTCATCAACTACACGTTCAGTGAAGGCCCCGCTCCAGGCACTACCACTGCGACGAACTAAGTTCGCCACCTTGCCATTGGGCGACCCACTGCGCTCAGCACGTTGTTGATGGAGCAAGCTCATGGACAGAACCTATGCCTTCGTGGATGAGTCCGGGAATTCCGACCTTGATACGTCAAAGGGAGGAAGCTCGGGCTTCTTCGTCGTGTGCTCCATTCTGGTGGCAGAGAAAGACCTGGAAGCTGCTTATGCCCAAGCTGAAGCACTCCGCATGCGTCATTTTCAAACAGGCGAGATCAAATCCAGCAATCTGAAGCCGAAGGATTCAGATCGCCGTGTCCGAATCCTCAACGAGCTAGCTGAGCTGCCATTCAAGCTCTATTTCACCGTCGTTGATAAATCCCGAATTCACAAAGACGGCGGGCTCCGTATCAAGACCTCGTTCATAAAATACGTGAACGGGTTGCTCTATGAACGTTTGTTCCGCACATACCCTGACCTCCAGATGATCGTAGACGAGCATGGTGGCCAGGAATTTCAGGAGAGCCTCAAAAGCTACGTTGCAGAACGATTCGTGGACGACCTCTTTGGCGATAAGGATGCCTTCCAGACGATGGCCAGCAAGGACAACGTATTGGTTCAGGTCGCAGACTTTTTTGCTGGCTCAGTCGCTCAGATCTACGAAGAGAAAGCATCGGAAGAAGCAGTTCTTGCCTACAAGAAAATCCTTCGCAGTCTGACTCTTGGAATGCTTGAGTGGCCATCCAAGTACCAGTCTCTTCTGCCACCGCCGACGGATGAATCTGGGTATGCAGACTACCAGGTACACCAAGAAGCTATCCGCCAAGCTGATCGTTTTAGCGAGCGGGCTGGTGAACATCCTGATGAGGATGAGCGCCTGCAATTGAGTATCCTGCGGTTCTTAAGATTTCAAAGCGAATTCGTCACCAAGGATTACGTGCTGACTACGGAGATCATGGCCCATCTAAAAGACAGCGGACTGGGAGAGGTCAACGGCCAGAGAATTCGTTCCAGTGGCATTGCCAAGCTTCGGGATGCGGACGTCATCATCACAAGCGCGGCAAAAGGCTACAAGATCCCTCAAACACGGGCAGACATTAACGAATTTCTTGAAAGAGCGTCAGGCATTGTTGTTCCTCTACTGGAACGGGTCAAAAAGGCTCGAGAGGTATATCGGCTGAGTAGTCGGGGAGAATATGACATCGTGACCGCACCCAACCTGGCTGAGCTTGCCAAGCTGCTCGCTGCGCTTGAGGCATTTGCGGATGACTGAGCTCGGTAATTACGACGAACCTCAGCGGGCTGCATTGATCCAGGATGAAATCCTAGATATCTTGAAAGAAGACAAGGTGCTTGCGCGTAGATTCTATCGCCTGACCGGCAAGCCGCTGGGCGTGACCGGCGAGGTCGCAGAGTACGAAGCTGCTGCTAGGCTCGGCCTGTTACTACATCCTGCAAGGCAGGCAGGTTACGACGCTACAGAGGCGCTGGAAGATGGCGTCGCGAGAATCCAGATCAAGGGCCGCTGTATCCTGAACCCGCAAAAGATTACGGGACGTATGGGTGCAATTGATTTACGACAACCCTTCGATACAGTGCTCTTGGTGCTGCTTGATTCTGAGTTCAACGCATTTGCAATGTACGAAGCGAGTCGTGCCAAGGTAGAGGCGGCACTGACCCTACCTGGCTCGAAAGCCAGAAATGAACGGGGAGCGCTGGCGATTAGGCAATTCATGTCGATAGCTACCTTGCGCTGGGCTCGCCATGAGGCCCGCGAATCAGAGAATTAATTGCCGTCCTAGGGCCGTGCGATGGTGTACGTGGCTATGACTCGCAGCGTTAATGTTCCCAATACGGGACATTAACCATCGTTTTTGGGCTTAATGGCCCTATCTGGGTACATTACGCTGAGCAACGGAATGCGACCAATAATGACTATAGCCCCCAACTTCAGCCAGGCTATCTTCTGATGTTGAGGCAACCCCTTGATGGCTCCTGGAATAGTTTCTAAATATCTGTGTAGTAACACGGCACCATAAAGATTCAGCCGTAGCTTTATTTATATTTTTATAAAGGAAAGGCTGTGATGTAACTCCACGCGCAGAAAAAATAATAATCGACGTGGTTCGCCACGAAGCTAGGTGCCGCAAGCGATAGGAAGTAGTGGACAATGGCTGCGTATAGACAGAAGCATACAGTCCAAGCAAGCCAGTAAACGGTGCGTCCGGACGATATAGGTTTTTCAACCAAGCGCTTCCAGTCGTCGGCAGACATAAAGTTGTAGATCTTCTTCCGCCACCCTTCTCTACTGCTGTCAGCAAGACTGTTAAAACGCAAGGTTGATAGAGTGTTGATAACTATGCTCAATATGAGAAGTGCAGAGACACCGAGATACAGAATCGTGGTAGCTGTATCGGCCACGCCTGCAGTCGCTATCGGAGTCTTGAGAGCTAAAACAACACCCGCCACCGCGAAATCACGCCAGAGAGCTGATATTAAATCCCTTGTCGCAGTTTGTGTCTTATTAACCTCGTCCTGCAAACCCTTGCGCAGATCCCCTAAGCTTTTGACAGCCTCCTTGCTTTGATCCTGGAGATGAAAGGCGAACGCTTCCTTGGCCCCCGAGAGGCTATTTTTTAAGAGTGGCGTTGAGCCAGAGGGCCACGTCGTTCCACTGTTCCAGTTGATAGCAATGTGGTTGTTGAAAAGTTGGAATTTCGTTTCACACTCCCTAGGGGTGGAGTAGATCCACTGGCAGGTGTCGTGAAGCGTCTCAAAATTGATATCAGCCCAGTTAATAGGCTGGTCTATAGCTATGGGGAGTGAGCGCCCGCCTCGAAATATTACATGAGTCTCATCATCTTCCTTGCGAATCTCGGCTGGCAAGCAAAAGGAAAGCTTTTCCACCGCCACGCGTTTCCAGGCTGTAAAAGGTTCGCTTTCAGCAATTGGCTCAGCAGTCAGCAGCCATGGCTCAAGCGACGGAGGGGTAAGGGAGTGGGTAAGATCCCGTACCATTTTCCAAGGTTTTTCAGGATGTTGAGTGGCGGTCGGTAAATTTTTATCTCCACCCATTTCTTTCACTAGGAACTGATGAGTGGAAAATTCAAAGGTTTCACCTGCAACCCACACGCACATTTTCTGTGAGTTCTGTGCTGAAAATTGGTTTGACCTCAACCAGTTTTCGAAACCTTTTAAAGTTAGGAAATAACACCAGCCATCATCCGTTGGCTTCTCCAAGATGACTGTCAGTCTGTCATTTTCCACATCCTCCAAATCGAAATCTTTGATCTCGATGCTGTCGGAAACTTCTCCAAAAAGCTCCATCTTTCCGATGCCCACAGAACAAACACGCTGGGCAAGATCTTTCAATTCTCGAACAAACCCGGAAGATGTAACGCTTACTTCATCAATTCGAAAAATATGCGTAGTTTCAACCTGCGCAGAACCACCTGACGCCGTAAGTCGCTCAAAGAAGCTGCGAAGTTCCAGCGCTAGCTGTTTCATGATTCACGCAAGCGACTTGTACGAATAGTAATAACAGTTTCATCCTTTCCATTTTCAATAGTTAAGCTTCCCTTTGCACGCGCAGGCATATTGATGGTTATGCCTTCACTTGTTACGTATTTCTTTGCCTCATTGGTAGGTAGCTCTTCCTCATCATAGGAGAACACCTCACCAGTCAAATTTAGGCTTTCCAATTCTTTGTCAAAGGTCGCCCGGATTTTATCTTGGCCATTGATGCCAAAAAAATCTGTGAAGAATTCGTCGACTTCAAAGTCTTTACGCTTTTTCGCAATCTCAACGACTTTCTCAGCGACCTTCGATGTGATAGCAGGCGGCAGATCACCCAGGTGTGTCCTTACAGTTTTTTTGATTGCCTTAACCAAATCTACCGTCATTTCCTTTGAGTTCCGGAGGCGCTCTACTCCCAGGAATTCTTTGAAGAAATCACTGATTCCTGAGCGGCTCATTTTATCAATGATCACTACTTCTGAGTCTTTGGAATCCAAATCAATAAGAGCTGATTTCTGCAACGCTTTTGGTGATTCAGTAAAGTTGTTAGTAACTGCCTGAAGTATTGCCTGGGCGCCCTTAGTTTCAAATGTCACGACTTTTTCAGAGTCGTACTTGATTAAGGAATAAAACCTTTTAGCCCCTGTAATTAAACCAATTACAATCAACACGCCTGACTTCATCCGTTTATCACCAAGGCGATGAAATTGCCGCGCCAAGCTCTTGGAGATATCGACAAAATTCGACTCGCCCTTTTCCCAACTATTCAATTTGGCCTGTACTTGAGATATTTCAGCGAAAGAGAATTTATTGCCCTTGAGGGTTTCTTTGATGCGGTCAATGAAGAACGGCTCGAAGGTGCTTAAGGGGGTGTCGTCAAAAAGGATCGGATCATCGGCTCGATGATGCACCACGTGAAAAATGAAATTCTCGATTTTCAGGGCTTCGATTTCTTTATCCGTAAGAGTGGCCAAATTAAATCCTCATCCTTGCTGGTGGCGACATGACATTAAGCATTGATGTAAGCACCTTTTCAGCGTTATGCCTAGCGTCCCCCGCAGGGCATAGCATACGAATTACTGTATGAATATACACCTATAGAAAGCGGTTGGCTGCCGTTTGGCCCCACCCAGGATCACTTGTCCGATGGAAGGCTCACTGGTAAGCGTGTTTAAGCGTGCATGAACGCTGAGCACTGGGTTACATTTTTCGAGATTCTTTTGGTGCTTTTATAAAGAAGCAATAATTGCTTTTATTTTATCGCTATGGGATGCTTCTTAGCATCTGACAGGAGATCTATCCCATGAACGACATTATTTCGCTCATCGAAAACGCCGCAAAGACGAAGAGTGACCTGGCGTCCGCATCTATCCGCATGCCCAAGGAGCTCTACTCATTTATCGAAGGTCTGGCTGATCAGCTCGATCTGAGTCGCCAGGAGACAATGCTGAAACTGCTAGAGAAGGGGGTTGAAGCTGCCAAGGCTGCTCTGAAGCTTGATGACAAAGAGCAGGCGGCAGTAGACATCGAGTTACTCGAACCGTCGAGCTTCCACCTTCTGAATACGAACAAGCGTCACTCATTGGAAGACCATGACCGTATGCTGAGCGAGGGTAGCGCAGCAGCTTTTTATGCCCCTTGGAAGTACAACATTGACCGTATAAAGAAAGGTGACGTGGTCTTCTTGTACGAAAATGGCAAGGGGATCGTCGCCTTCGGCCAAGGTACTGGCGAAACTGAAAAACGTGAGCATCACGGCTATCTCGAAGAGTGCCATTTTCAGCGACTGATGGATTTCACCATCTTGGATAAGCCGATTTCGGCTGCGGAGATCAAGAAAGCGGTACAGAAAAATGTCGTCTTCTTGCGCACGATGTCTCCCATGCCCGATGGCCAATTGCTGCTGAATCTGATCCAAAAGCGCTCCGCATGAAGCCTGGTGGGCGTAGTCAAAACAACCATCCCAACAGGGGCTAGGATCGGCTCAGTACGCTGCAGGGGTAGCCAACCGCACAGGCTCAATCTCTCCCTAAGTCCGCTCAGCCCATCTCTAAAGGATGGAATGATAGGGAGTCGTATAAATACAACACTCGGGTTGTATTTATACAAATATTACACGGCAATCAATGAACGCCAGCATTCCTCAGTGTCTACTGACGATTGACACGATCAAGACCGGACGGACAGTATTCGGACGAACAATTCACGCACCACATAATGGTTCAAGTCCGTGTGGGCCCACCAAACAATCAAAGGCTTATGCTTAATGGCGTAGGCCTTTTGTTTTTGTAGCTCGTCATACAATCAGTCGAACCCATCCACCTGGACGTGAATGGTGCATGCGGGACATGGGTAAAATCAAATCGCAAGGGAGCACGCAATGAGCGTAATGGAAAAGGAACTTCCAGAAATACACATCGGCGACACCATCAAAGTTCTTGAACACTTGAGTACATGCAGACCGCTGAAGGCATCTGCAAGGCGTAGCAGGCTCGAATTGAATGCGGAGAAATTTGCCAATTGGTGTCTCGTTATCGGCGGTGGCGGGATGGCCGTCGCTGCCTGCATGGCCTACTGGCATACATCGCAGGCTCCGCTGCCGGAAGGGGCCAAGTATCTGGCTCTCTATCTTGTGCTCTTCTCGACAATATCCACTTTGCTGTCACTGCTTACCCCCATGTTGGCACTGATCTATGCGCTCTTCCGATGGGAGACCATCACCTTGAAAAGCATGATTGCCGATTTCAGACACGAGAATGCATTAGTGGATTCGCTTCAACCTCATTCGGAAGTGGCACTTCTGGATGCGAAGTATTGGCTCGAACTCAGAATCAATCGAGCAGAAGCGCGTGTCGCCCTGTTTTTTGGAGAAAAAGCTGCAGCCCTTGCTCTGCTGGGAACGGCCTACGTCTGCGCGGAAAAATTCGGCGGTTTTCCCTGGATCAGTAAGACCTTATTGGCCGGACCTGTGAACGGGAACTGGGGTAATAGCGCCCTATTGATGATCATTGCCTTGGTACTCGGTCTTTCCATAGGAGCGGTACTGCTCAAACGAGTGAATCTTCGATACCGCTTCCAGATCGAACTTATCGATCAAGCCTTACGCAGAATGGCCAGATAACGGTCAATCCAGCGCATAGAAATCCGCGAAGTTACGCGGATTTTTCGTTTCCGCTCTTCGCGCCCCATTGACCAGACATTCGATTACCGCCCACAAGCGTCCCGTCGGTTGAGCCTGTAACATGCTCTCTCCAAGAACCGCGTTCTAAGGAGCCGCCCCTTTGCCAGACACCCGCCCCCCCGCCCTCGACGAAATCGACCGCCAGCTGATCGCCGCCCTGCAAATCAACGCCCGCGAAAGCGTGGCGATGCTTGCCCGGCAGCTGGGCATTGCGCGCACCACCGTGACTTCGCGGTTGGCGCGGCTGGAAAAGGCCAAGGTGATCACCGGTTATGGCGTGCGTCTGGGGCAGCGCGTGGTCGATGGCGGGTTGCAGGCGTATGTCGGGATCAAGGTGCAGCCGCGTTCCGGCAAGGAAGTGTTGCGCCGGCTGAGCGCGATGGCGCAGGTGCAGCAGCTATGTGCGGTGAGTGGCGAATTTGATTATGTGGCGTGGTTGCGCACGGACTCGCCGGAGCAGCTGGATCAGTTGCTGGATCAGATTGGCAGTGTGGATGGGGTGGAGAAGACGACGACGTCGATCATTTTGAGTAGCAAGATCGATCGGGGGCAGCCGGTTTAAATGTGTTGGCTGAGAGGGACTCTTCGCGAGCAGGTTCTCTTCTACACCTGGTCGGTATGCAGTCACCCATCGTCATATTGATCAGTTAAATGGCAAAACGACGACATATTGCGTCTTATTAACGTGTTCTACGCTCCCTAAAATGGCTGGCATCTTTTCCTATACTCAGACGCGCGTCTTGCGTCGGGTCGCCAACAGGGTCAGCCATGAACAAGAACAATCGCCATCCTGCAGACGGTAAGAAACCCGTCACCATTTTCGGCCCGGACTTTCCGTTCGCGTTTGACGACTGGATCGAACACCCGGCCGGTCTCGGCAGCATTCCTGAACACCACCATGGCGCTGAAGTGGCAATTGTCGGTGCCGGTATCGCTGGTCTGGTGGCCGCGTACGAGCTGATGAAGCTCGGCCTGAAACCGGTGGTATACGAAGCTTCGAAGCTCGGTGGACGCCTGCGTTCGCAGGCGTTCAACGGTACCGACGGCATCGTCGCGGAACTGGGCGGCATGCGTTTCCCGGTGTCCTCCACGGCGTTCTACCACTACGTCGACAAGCTCGGGCTTGAGACCAAACCGTTCCCGAACCCGCTGACGCCAGCCTCCGGCAGCACGGTGATCGATCTGGAAGGCAAAACCCATTACGCACAAAGCCTGAAGGATCTTCCTGCACTGTTCCAGGAAGTGGCTGACGCCTGGGCAGATGCGCTGGAGGCGGGCTCGCAGTTCGCTGATATCCAGCAAGCCATCCGTGACCGCGATGTGCCACGCCTCAAAGAACTGTGGAACAAACTCGTGCCGCTGTGGGACGACCGCACGTTCTACGACTTCGTGGCCACCTCCAAGGCCTTCGCCAAACTGTCGTTTCATCACCGCGAAGTGTTCGGTCAGGTCGGTTTCGGCACGGGCGGCTGGGATTCGGACTTCCCCAACTCGATGCTGGAAATTTTTCGCGTGGTGATGACCAACTGCGACGATCACCAGCACCTGGTGGTGGGCGGTGTGGAGCAAGTGCCGCAAGGCATCTGGCGCCATGTGCCGGAGCGCTGCGTGCACTGGCCGCAAGGCACCAGCCTGAAATCCCTGCACCGTGGCGCGCCGCGCTCCGGCGTGAAGAAAATCGCCCACGCGCCGGACGGCCGTTTCGCTGTCACCGACAACAACGGCGACACCCGCGAATACGCCGCCGTGCTGACCACCTGCCAGAGCTGGCTGCTGACCACCCAGATCGAATGCGACGAAACCCTGTTCTCGCAGAAGATGTGGATGGCGCTGGATCGCACGCGCTACATGCAGTCGTCGAAGACCTTCGTGATGGTCGACCGCCCATTCTGGAAGGACAAGGATCCGGAAACCGGCCGCGACCTGATGAGCATGACCCTCACCGATCGCCTGACCCGTGGCACTTATCTGTTCGACAACGGTGACGACAAGCCCGGCGTGATCTGTCTGTCGTACTCGTGGATGAGCGACGCACTGAAGATGCTGCCGCACCCTGTGGAAAAACGTGTGGAACTGGCGTTGAACGCGCTGAAGAAGATTTACCCGAAAGTCGATATCGCCGCGCGGATCATCGGCGATCCGATCACCGTGTCGTGGGAAGCCGACCCGTACTTCCTCGGTGCATTCAAAGGCGCCCTGCCCGGCCACTATCGCTACAACCAGCGGATGTACGCGCACTTCATGCAGGACGACATGCCGGCGGAGCAGCGGGGGATTTTCATCGCCGGTGACGACGTGTCGTGGACCCCGGCGTGGGTCGAAGGCGCGGTGCAGACTTCACTCAACGCGGTGTGGGGCATCATGAAACACTTCGGCGGTTCGACACATAAAGAGAACCCGGGCCCGGGTGATGTGTTCAAAGACATCGGCCCTATCGCCCTGCCCGAGTAAGAGGAATCCCCGATGCGTGTAGCCCTTTACCAATGTCAACCGCTGCCCCTGGAACCCGCCGCCAACCTGCATCGCCTGCAGCAACTGGCGATGGAGGCCAAGGGTGCCGACCTGCTGGTGCTGCCGGAAATGTTTCTGAGCGGCTACAACATCGGCAAGGAAGCGGTCAGCACCTTGGCCGAGGTCTACAACGGCGAATGGGCGCAACAGATCGGTCGAATCGCCAAAGCCGCCGGGCTGGCGATCGCTTACGGGTACCCCGAGCGCACGGCCGACGGGCAGATCTACAACGCCGTGCAGTTGATCGACGCGCACGGCGAGCGCCTGTGCAATTACCGCAAGACCCACCTGTTCGGCGATCTGGATCGGTCGATGTTCAGCCCGGGGGATGATGATTTTCCCATCGTCGAACTCAACGGCTGGAAAATCGGTTTCCTGATCTGCTACGACCTGGAGTTTCCGGAGAATGCGCGGCGTTTGGCGCTGGCCGGTGCCGAGCTGATTCTGGTGCCGACGGCGAACATGATTCCGTTCGATTTCGTCGCCGACGTCACCGTGCGTTCCCGCGCCTTCGAAAACCAATGCTACGTGGCGTACGCCAATTACTGCGGACAGGAAGGCGAGATCCACTATTGCGGGCAAAGCAGCATCGCTGCGCCGGACGGCAGCCGTATCGCCCAGGCCGGCCTCGATGAAGCGTTGATCGTCGGTGAGCTGGATCGGCAGTTGATGGCCGATTCCCGCGCCGCCAACCGCTACCTCAACGACCGTCGCCCCGAGCTTTACCACGCGTTGAACAAGCGCTGACCCTACGCAATCCGCTAGCATGGGCACTTCACTGTTATGGAAGTGCCCATGCCTGCGCCGACTCACCCCCGCCCCCACACTGAAACCCTGGCCAACGGCTTGCGCTTGACCCTGCGTCAGGTGCCCGGTTTGAAGCGCAGTGCCGCTGCATTGCGGGTGGCTGCCGGTAGCCATGACGTGCCACTCGAGTGGCCGGGGCTGGCGCATTTTCTTGAGCATTTGCTGTTTCTCGGTACCGAGCGTTTTCCTGCGAGTCAGGCGTTGATGGCCTACGTGCAAAGTCACGGTGGCCAAGTGAACGCCAGCACCCGCGAACGCACCACCGACTTCTTCTTCGAACTGCCGACCTCGGCCTTCAGTGCCGGGCTTGAGCGTCTGTCAGACATGCTCGCCCAGCCGCGTATGAATCCGGACGATCAATTGCGCGAACGGGAAGTACTGGACGCGGAATTTGTCGCGTGGTCGCAAGATCCCACAGCTCAGCAGGAACTGGCGTTGTACGACGGTTTGCCGGCAACACATCCGCTGCGCGGATTTCATGCGGGGAATCGCGACAGCCTGAAAGTTGAGTTACCAGCCTTTCAAAAGGCGCTGAAGTATTTCCATCAGCAGTTTTATCGCAGCGGACAAATGACCCTGAGCCTGGTCGGACCGCAGAGCATTGAAGAATTGCGCGTACTGGCGCAGCAGTTTGCCGCCGCGCTGCCGGTTGGGGATAAGGTCGAACAGGCAGCGACCCTGCCTTTGGCGGTGAACAGTTATCAACAGGTCGGCGAGCGAAGCAGCCATCTGTTGTTCGCTTTCGAAGCGTTGCCCGACTCGTCCGCCGAAGCGCTGGCGTTTCTCTGCCATTGGCTGAACAGCGCCAAGTCCGGCGGTTTGCTCGCCCATTTGCAGCAACAACGCCTCGCGGACGGTTTGAAAGCGGTGCCGCTGTATCAGTTCGCCGGGCAAGCGTTGCTGGACCTGCAATTCACCGCCCCAGCCGAATCCTTCAGCGCCATTCGTGAACAGTTTCTGGACTGGTTGAGCTTCTTTGCCGCGCAACGGGACTGGGCAGCGTTGCGCGAGGAATACGCCAAATTGCTGGAACGCCAGCAGCAAGTCAGTGGCGCACTGCATCTGGCGCGCCGCGACAGCGAACAGCTTGCACACGGCTTGTCGGAAAACGGCGTCGTTGTGCTCAAACACATCCTGCGCGACATCGGTGTTGTGGATAACTTCAGCGCGCATTGGCATCGGCCTGCCGCCAACCCATTCCTCGGTTCCAGCGAACCGCTGGCCAACGCCGGGCTGATCCGCGGCCAGACCAGCGCCCATCGTGGATTGCGCACTTTCGCTCAGGATCGCTCGCGCGGGCGGCGTGAGCGTTCACCGATGCAGTTCAGTCAGGCGCTGCCGGACCACACTGATCACGGCGCGATCTACTTGCGTTGGCAAACCGCAGCGCAGGCTGGCGTCGATCTGCAAGGCAAGCTGCAACGCAGTCTGCAGGAAACTCAGGAAGATGCACGGCAGGCCGGCGTCGAAATCGCGTTCAGTGCCAGCGGCACTCAGTGGCTGCTGAAACTGACGGGACTGCAGGAGCCGATGCCCGGTGTCCTGGAACACGCGCTGAAATGTCTGACGCAAATTGACGCCGATTCAGCCAACGCAGGGCCGGAAGCGCCGTTGATACCAATCCGTCAGCTGCTCAAGGCGTTGCCTGAACATTGCCTGCCATCGGCCGTCGAGTCGAACGACGCCAGACAGCTGTGGACAACTTCGCGCTGGGACGGATTGGCCGTTGGCCTTAACGCACAGACGCAATCGGCCATGGGTCTGGCCCTGAGCCGCATCCCCGGTACACCGGACAATCAACTGCCGACAGTGCCGACGATCAATACGCAACATTTGTGGAGCCGCATCGACACCGCTTCCAGCGAGCATGCACTGCTGCTGTTCTGCCCGGCCGCAGGCCACGAAATCGCTGACGAAGCCGCCTGGCGACTGCTCGCGCAGCTGTGCCAGACCCCGTTCTATCAGCGCCTGCGAGTCGAATTGCAATTGGGCTACGCGGTGTTCAGTGCCTTGCGACAGGTACATGGTCAGAGTGGATTGCTGTTCGGTGTGCAGTCGCCAGAGACTGCGCCCGTTGAGCTGCTCGGCCATATCCAGCAGTTCCTCAAAGACATTCCTGCGCTGATCGAAAACCTCGACGACGTGCATTTCACCCAGCAACGCCAGTCACTCGCCGATCAGTTCGATGAGCGTCAGCTGTCCGGAAAAGACGCCGCCGAGTTGCTGTGGCAGGCCAAACTCGCGGGCCACTCGTCGGATTATCTGGCACAACTGCACACGGCCATTGGTCAACTGCAACGCTCGGCATTGCTGGCGGCAGCGCAGCGCTTGCTCAACGCCGAGGGCGGCTGGCACTGCCTGGCCAGCGCACCGTCACCCGGCGCACCGTGGCAAGCGACAAAATGATCATTACCAAGGCTGCAAGGAGCTTTCTCAAAGATTCACGGGCAATACCGTTGAAATTTTGAGTAACATAGCAGCCTAACTATTTGGAACATCCCTGCGCTGCCGTGGACTATAACTATGGACAGCGCTATCCCACCCACCCTGAAGGAGACACCCATGTCCTGGACAAAACCGGCTTACACCGACCTGCGTATCGGCTTCGAAGTCACCATGTACTTCGCCAGCCGCTGAGTTCTGCCTACGCAGACTTGCAGTGCAACGCCTCGGCTCGCCGGGGCGTTTTATTTTCAGCGTTGAAAGATGGGAGCGTTCATGTTCGTCCAGATTCTGGGTTCGGCCGCCGGTGGCGGATTTCCGCAGTGGAACTGCAACTGCGTCAATTGCGCAGGCTTTCGCGACGGCAGCCTGAATGCCAAGGCCCGCACCCAGTCGTCCATCGCGATTTCCGACGACGGCGTGAACTGGGTGCTGTGCAACGCTTCGCCGGACATCCGCGCGCAACTGCAGAGCTTCGCTCCAATGCAACCGGGCCGAGCCCTGCGTGACACCGGGATCAGCGCGATCATCCTGATGGACAGCCAGATCGACCACACCACCGGCCTGCTCAGCCTGCGCGAAGGCTGCCCGCATCAGGTCTGGTGCACAGACATGGTTCACGAAGATTTGAGCACCGGTTTCCCGCTGTTCAAGATGCTCACCCACTGGAACGGCGGGTTGAACTGGAACCGCATCGAACTCGACCAGAGCTTCACCGTCGCTGCCTGCCCGAACCTGCGCTTCACTCCGCTGCCGTTGCGCAGCGCCGCACCGCCGTATTCGCCGCACCGTTTCGACCCGCACCCGGGCGACAACATCGGGCTGATCGTCGAAGACCTCAACACCGGCGGCAAACTGTTCTACGCCCCGGGCCTGGGCAAGGTCGACGCGCCGCTGCTGGAAATCATGGCCGGCAGCGACTGCCTGCTGGTGGACGGCACGCTGTGGGATGACGATGAAATGCAGCGCCGTGGCGTCGGCACCCGCACCGGTCGTGAAATGGGCCACCTGGCACAGAACGGCCCCGGCGGCATGCTCGAAGTGCTGGAGCAGTTGCCTGAGCAACGCAAAGTGCTTATCCACATCAACAACACCAACCCGATTCTCGATGAGGATTCGCCGGAGCGCGCGGAGTTGGCGCGGCGTAATGTTGAAGTGGCGTTCGATGGCATGAGTATTGTGCTGTAGCGGATGGCTCCATCGCTGGCAAGCCAGCTCCCACAGGGTTCTGTGGCGTACACAAAAACTGTAGGAGCTGGCTTGCCAGCGATGACGTCCGACCAGACACCCAAGATTTTAACGGTTGTTCCCCGGAGAACCGCAATGACCGACACCCCGCTGTCCCCCAGCGAATTCGAAGCCGCACTGCGCGCCAAAGGCGTCTACTACCACATCTACCACCCGTACCACGTGGCGATGTATGAAGGGCGTGCCACCCGCGAGCAGATTCAGGGCTGGGTCGCCAACCGCTTCTACTATCAGGTGAACATCCCCCTGAAAGACGCGGCGATCCTTGCCAACTGCCCGGATCGCGAGGTCCGTCGCGAGTGGATTCAGCGCCTGCTCGACCACGACGGCGCCCCCGGTGAAGACGGCGGGATTGAAGCCTGGCTGCGCCTCGGGCAAGCGGTCGGCCTCGATCCGGATCAGTTGCGTTCCCAGGAGCTGGTGCTGCCCGGCGTGCGTTTCGCTGTCGATGCCTACGTCAACTTCGCCCGCCGCGCCAGTTGGCAGGAAGCCGCCAGCAGCTCGTTGACCGAGCTGTTCGCGCCGCAGATCCACCAGTCGCGCCTCGACAGCTGGCCGCAGCATTACCCGTGGATCGACCCGGCCGGTTACGAATATTTCCGCACCCGCCTCGGTCAGGCGCGGCGCGATGTCGAGCATGGTCTGGCGATCACGCTCGAGCACTACAAGACCCGCGAGGGTCAGGAGCGCATGCTGGAAATTCTCCAGTTCAAACTGGACATTCTTTGGAGCATGCTCGATGCCATGAGCATGGCTTACGAACTGAACCGCCCGCCGTACCACAGCGTCACTGAACAACGGGTCTGGCACAAAGGAATCACCTTATGAGTTTCGATCGCAGCAAGATCCCGACCTGGCGTCCCGGCTACCGCTTCCAGTACGAACCGGCGCAAAAAGGCCACGTGCTGCTCTACCCCGAGGGCATGATCAAGCTCAACGACAGCGCCGCGCTGATCGGCGGTTTGATCGACGGTGAGCGCGATGTCGCAGCGATCATCGCCAAACTCGATGAGCAGTTCCCCGGCGTACCCGAACTCGGTGACGACATCGAGCAATTCATGGAGGTTGCCCGTGCGCAGCACTGGATCGAACTTGCCTGAGGCATCGGTGCAAGTACCGCCAAAACCTGAAGTCGGCCTGCCGCTGTGGCTGCTCGCCGAGCTGACCTACCGCTGCCCCCTGCAATGCCCGTACTGCTCCAATCCGCTGGATTTCGCCGAGCAGGGCAAAGAGCTGAGCACCGAGCAGTGGATCAAGGTCTTCCGCGAAGCGCGGGAGATGGGCGCGGCGCAACTGGGTTTTTCCGGTGGTGAGCCGCTGGTGCGCCAGGACCTCGCCGAACTGATCCGTGAAGCGCGGCAGTTGGGTTTCTACACCAACCTGATCACTTCCGGCATCGGCTTGACCGAACAGAAGATCAGTGACTTCAAGAAGGCCGGCCTCGATCACATCCAGATCAGTTTCCAGGCCAGCGACGAGCAGGTGAACAACCTGCTCGCCGGCTCGAAAAAGGCTTTCGCGCAGAAGCTGGAGATGGCTCGTGCGGTGAAGGCCCACGGCTATCCGATGGTGCTGAACTTTGTCACCCATCGGCACAACATCGACAAGATCGACCGTATTATCGAGCTGTGCATCGCGCTCGAAGCGGACTTCGTCGAGCTCGCCACCTGCCAGTTCTACGGCTGGGCGCAGCTCAACCGTGTCGGCCTGCTGCCGACCAAGGAACAGTTGGTGCGCGCCGAACGCATCACCAACGAATACCGCGCCAAACTGGAAGCCGAAGGGCATCCGTGCAAGCTGATTTTCGTCACCCCGGACTACTACGAAGAACGCCCGAAAGCCTGCATGAACGGCTGGGGCAGCATCTTTCTGACGGTTACCCCGGACGGCACCGCCCTGCCCTGTCATGGCGCCCGACAGCTGCCGGTACAATTTCCCAACGTGCGCGACCACAGCATGCAGCATATCTGGTACGACTCGCTCGGCTTCAACCGCTTTCGCGGTTACGACTGGATGCCCGAGCCATGCCGCTCCTGCGACGAGAAGGAACAGGACTTCGGCGGCTGCCGCTGTCAGGCGTTCATGCTCACGGGGGACGCGAGTAACGCCGATCCGGTGTGCAGCAAGTCCGACCATCACGGCGTGATTCTCAAGGCCCGCGAAGAAGCCGAGACCGCCACCCAGACCATCGAACAACTGGCCTTCCGTAATGAACGAAACTCACGCCTCATCGCCAAGGGCTGAGCCTTTCAGCGCCACCCAGGCCGTCGCCGCCGGAATGGACTTCGCCGAACTGCAACTTGGCGTTCACGGTTTGTTCTGGAATGAATATCGCCCCGAAGACGCCGCGTGCCGGATCTGGCACTGGCGCGACGGCGTGGCGAAATGTCTGACGCCGAATGGCTTCAGCGTGCGTAGCCGGGTGTACGAATATGGCGGTGGCGCGTTTTGTCTGACGCCAGACGGGGTGGTTTTCGTCAATGAGGCGGATCAGCAGTTGTATCGGCAGACGCTGGATGGCGCGCCCGAGGTGCTGACTTCTGGCGGGTGTCGTTATGGCGATCTGCATTGTGCTTTCGGCCAGGTGCTGGCGGTTGAGGAACTGCGCGACCAGCATCGGCTGGTAGCGATTGATCTGGCCGACGGCACCCGGCATTTGCTGGCTGAAGGTGCGGATTTTTATGCAGCACCGGTGATCAGCCCGGACGGTTCGCGATTGGCCTGGATCGAGTGGAGTCGGCCGCATCAGCCTTGGACATCCACGCGATTGATGGTGGCCGAGCGTCTGGCTGAGGGTGGCTTTGGCGCACCGCGTTGCGTGGCGGGGGCTGACCTTGAAGAGTCGATCCAGCAACCGCGGTTCGACGCGAAAGGACGCTTGTTGTGCCTGACTGATCGCGGCGGTTTCTGGCAGCCGTGGGGCGAAACGTCCGACGGTTTGCAGCGACTGCCCTGCGCCGAGGCCGATCATGCGCCCGCCCCTTGGCAAATGGGTGGCTGCACCTGGTTGCCGGTGGGCGATTCGTTTCTGGCGAGCTGGACCGAGGGCGGTTTTGGTCGCCTGGCGCTCGACGGCGACGACTTCACCGGCGACTACAGTCGTTTCCGGCACCTGGCGCTGGATCAGCAACTCATCTATTGCATCGCCGCCTCGCCAATCAGCCCCTCGGCGGTGATTGCCATTGATCGTTCCAGCCGCGAAGTGAACGTGCTGGCCGGTGGTATTGCGCCACTGCCGGCGGAGCGCATCAGTCGTCCGCAGACGTTGCGCTACCCGAGCGGCAGCGGTGAGGCTCATGGGTTCTTTTATCCGGCAATGAACGACGAAGCACAGCCACCACTGGTGGTGTTCATCCACGGCGGCCCGACCTCGGCCTGCTACCCGATGCTCGACCCGCGCATCCAGTACTGGACGCAACGCGGTTTTGCTGTCGCCGACCTCAACTACCGCGGCAGCAGCGGTTATGGCCGCGAATACCGTCAAGCGTTGCATCTGAGCTGGGGCGAGGTAGACGTCGAGGACGCCTGTGCGGTGGTGGCGTATCTGGCCAGACAAGGACTGATCGACGGCGAGCGCGCGTTTATCCGCGGCGGCAGCGCCGGGGGTTACACCACGTTGTGTGCGCTGGCGTTTCACCAGGTGTTCCGCGCTGGCGCCAGCCTCTACGGCGTCAGCGACCCGGTGGCACTGGCCCGCGCGACCCACAAGTTCGAAGGCGATTATCTCGACTGGCTGATCGGCGATCCCCAACAGGACGCCGAGCGCTACGCCGCACGCACGCCATTGCTGCACGCGAGCAACATCCGGGTACCGGTGATTTTCTTTCAGGGTGAGCTGGATGCCGTGGTGGTGCCGCAACAGACCCGCGACATGGTCACGGCGCTGGAACGCAATGGCATCCCGGTCGAGGCGCATTATTACGCAGAAGAGCGCCATGGTTTTCGCCGGGCGGTGAATCAGGCGCATGCACTGGAGCAGGAGTGGAGGTTTTATCGACGAGTGATGGAGTTGGCGGACTAAATACCGCACTTCTTTCAAAATGGCGCCGCCCCCATCGCGGGCAAGCCCGCTCCCACAGGTTCTTTTGGTGTACACAAAATGTGTGACCTACCGAAAACACTGTGGGCTTGCCCGCGATAGCAATCTATCGCGCGCCACTGAACTCAGCGCTTGGCGATGATGTACACCGCATGCACGATCCCCGGGATATAACCACACAGCGTCAGCAGAATGTTCAGCCAGAACGCCCCACCGAACCCGACCTGCAGAAACACACCCAGTGGCGGCAACAGAATGGCGATGATGATACGAATGAAGTCCATGGGTCAGCTCCTGATTGGGGGTTGGCTCACTTGAGCCATACAAGCTAATCGACCTGCGCCGTTCGTCAGGGTTCAGTGCAAACGCCATTTGATCGCCACTATCGGGCATAAAAAAACGCCCCACGCCAAAAGAATCAGGCGTGAGGCGTGCGTTATACCGCGAGACGGTTCTTGAAATCGGGCAGGAAACTTCAGTTCAGACGGCAATCCCTTTGCGGCATTGCAGTTGCGCGGTGCGCACCCGCGAGAAAGCGCGGGCCAGGCGCAGGAGCATTTCGTCGATGTTGGCCTTGCTGACGGTGAGTGCCGGGGTGAAACGCAGGCAATCGGCTTGCGGCGCGTTGAGCAGCAGGCCTTCGTGCAGGGCGGCACTGACTACGGCATCGGCGCAATCCTCTGACAGGCTCAGTCCCCAGAACAGTCCTTGACCACGCAGTTCGCCATGGCCGTAACGGTGCGCCAGGCGCGCAAGTCCCTCGCGCAAGTGCTGACCGTGATCTTTGACCTGTTCGAGAAATGCCCGGTCCTGCACGCTGTCGAGCACCACCAGACCGGCTGCGGTCATCAGTGCATTGCCGTGATGAGTGCCGCCCAGTTCACCCGCATCAAAGCAGCAGGCCTTGCCTCGGGCCAACAGCGCTGCCAGCGGCACACCACCACCCAGGCCCTTGCCGAGTACGACAATATCGGCGCGCACACCGTAGGATTGCTCGGCGAGCAAACTGCCGCAGCGGCCGATACCGGTCTGCACTTCGTCGAGGATCAGCAGAATGCCCAGTTCGCGGCACAGCCGTTCAACGCCTTTGAGGTAATGCTCAGTGGCCGGAATCACCCCGGCATCGCTCTGAATCGGCTCGAGCATGATCGCCACGGTTTGCGCATCGACAGCCGCGTGCAGCGCCGGCAAGTCGTTGAATGGCACCAGATCGAAACCTGGCAGCAGCGGAGCGAAACGGTTGTGCAGGTTGCAACTGTCTGACGCGGAAATCGTCGCCAGACTACGGCCGTGACAGCCTTGTTTCGCCACGATGATTCGCGACGCCCCACCACGATGCAGCTGACCCCATTTGCGCGCCAGTTTGATTGCCGCTTCACAGGCCTCGCTGCCACTGTTGAGCAAGTAAGCCTGGTCGCTGGAAGTGCTGGCACACAAACGTTCGGCAAGGTTGAGCATGCCGCGATTGTGCAGATTGAAACCGGGATTGATCAGTGCCTGAGCCTGACTGGCAATCGCTTTGACCAGCGCCGAAGGGCTGTGCCCCAGACTGTTGGCACCGCCGGCCTGGGAGAAGTCGAGGTAGGCGCGATCATGACTGTCCCACAGCCAGGAACCCTGACCACGAACGAACACCTGCAGCGGGCGCTCGACGCTGGGCATCAAGCGCTCGGCATTCAGACTGTCGCCTGCCCCGGCGGGATTGGGCTCGAACGCGAGGTCATCAAGACTCGGCGCCTGGCGCCGCAAACTGAACAGATTCATTGAAAGAAACCTCGTTTGAGGTTTTTTGAACTGCCTATGCAAACACTGTCGAAGCAAACGCTATTCATCGCGCTTTCTGGCCCTGTAAGCCTTGTGATTGCGGTTAGACTAGGCTCACAGCGGGCTTCGAGCCATTTCGATTTACCAGCATTTTCGATAAGCATTACTTATGGATTTCAAACAACTGCGTTATTTCGTCGCGGTCTACGAAGAAGGCCATGTGGGCCGGGCCGCTGAGCGTCTGTCGATCTCGCAACCGGCGCTCTCGCAACAGATCCGCCAGCTCGAGCAGAACCTCGACGTCACCCTGTTCGAACGTAGCAGCAAACGCCTGCTGCCGACCCTCGCCGCGCACACTCTGTACAACCACGCGCTACCACTGCTCGATGGATTGCAGCGCGCGCGCGAGGCATTGGGCAATTTCAAGGGCCAGGCCTTGCGCACCTTGGCGATCGGTGTACTGCAAACCGTGCACACCAGCCTCGTCCCGCAAATGCTCGAGCGGGTACGCAAGGCGCAGCCGCATCTGGTGGTGCAGATTTACGAGCTAACCGGTCTGGAGATCGAGCGCCGCCTGCTCAACGGCTCGCTGGATATCGGCATCAGCTACCTGCCACCGCGGCAACCCGGTCTGCATGGCGTAATGCTGTATGAAGATGAGCTGACGCTGGTGATCCCGGCGGATCATCCGCTGCGTGAATTCAAAAAGGTTTCGATGCGACAGGCAGCGGAATTGCCGATGTTGCTGCTGGGCGAAGAGTTTCAGATCCGGCAGATCTGGCAGGCGCAACTGACCAGCCTGGGGCGACGCCCGCAAGTGCAGGCCGAGCTGAACAATATGCTGGGGATTCTCGACAGTTTGCCGCACACCAAACTGGCGACGGTGCTGCCCGGGCGCTCACAGAAGGAATACGACGATCAGGATCTGCTGTGGAAACCGCTGAGCGAGCCACGGGTGCCCCTGCAGGTTGGCCTGGTGTGTCGCGATGTTCAGCGCCAACAGGCGTCTCTGGCGTTGCTGCGCACGTTGCTGGAAGAGGTGATTCAGCGTGAAGACAAACCGCTGAAAGCCGCGCCACCACTGGATCCGCTGCCCTGAAAACTTTTCTTCAGATAAAAGAAAACCCCGCCGAAGCGGGGCTTTGCAGACTGTTTCCCTGACATCCATTTCACTCCGCCACCCTGGCAGAATCCTACGTGTCCGTGTTGTTGCTTTGCGCTTCCTGCGCGACGTCCATGAGTTGTAGATTAGCTGTGGATCCAATCTACGCCTATGGGAGAACAGCAGCACGTCATGTAAGAGAATGCTTACATGACGTTACATCATCAGAACTGTTCAGCGTTCAGCAGGAACAGCGACTCGCTGCCCGCCTTCACCGATGCGCTCAACGAGTGGATACGCGGCAGCAGACGAGCGAAATAGAAGCGTGCGGTGCCCAGTTTGCTGGCGTAGAAATCGTCCTGCGCTTCTTTGCCCAGCGCGGCTTTCGCCATCAGTGCCCACATGTAGGCATAAGCGGTGTAGCCGAACGCTTGCAGATATTCGACCGAGGCTGCGCCGATTTCGTTCGGATTGGTTTTCGCCCGATCCAGCAGCCACGCAGTCAATTCGTCGAGGGTGCTCACGGCGTCGTTCAGCGGCTTGGTGAATTCGCCGAGGTCAGCGCTGGCGGTCGCGGTGAAGTGGCGGATCTCGTCAGCGAACAGCTTGTAGAACGCGCCGCCGCTGCCGACGATCTTGCGCCCGACCAGGTCCAGTGCCTGAATGCCGTTGGTGCCTTCGTAGATCTGTGTGATGCGCACGTCACGCACCAGTTGCTCCTGGCCCCACTCGCGGATGTAGCCGTGGCCGCCGAAAATCTGCTGGCCGTGAACGGTGGTTTCCAGGCCTAGGTCAGTGAGGAATGCCTTTGCCACCGGGGTCAGCAACGCGACCAGATCTTCTGCGCGCTTGCGGGTGGTGGCGTCTTCGCTGAATTTGGCGGTGTCGAGTTGCATCGCCACGTAAGTGGAGAAGGCGCGACCGCCCTCGTTCGAGGCTTTCATGGTCAGCAGCATGCGACGCACGTCAGGGTGGACGATGATCGGGTCGGCAACCTTGTCCTTGTTCTGCGCGCCGGTCGGCGAACGGCTCTGCAGACGATCGCGCGCGTATTCGACGGCGTTCTGATAAGAGCGCTCGCCGCTGGCCAAGCCTTGAATGCCGACGCCCAGACGTTCGTAGTTCATCATGGTGAACATCGCCGCCAGGCCCTTGTTCGGCTCGCCGACCAGATAACCCACGGCTTCGTCGAAGTTCATCACGCAGGTCGCGGATGCCTGGATGCCCATCTTGTGTTCGATCGAGCCACAGTTCGCCGGATTGCGTGCGCCCAGACTGCCATCGGCATTGACCATGAACTTCGGCACCAGGAACAGCGAAATGCCTTTCGGACCAGCCGGGGCGTCCGGCAATTTCGCCAGCACCAGGTGGATGATGTTCTCGGTGAGATCGTGCTCACCGCCGGTGATGAAGATCTTGGTGCCGCTGACCTTGTAGGAACCGTCGGCCTGCGGTTCGGCCTTGGTGCGGATGATGCCCAGGTCGGTGCCGGCGTGCGGCTCGGTCAGGCACATGGAACCGGCCCAGATGCCGGCGTACATGTTCGGCAGGTAGGCGGCCTTCAGCTCTTCGCTGGCGTGGGCGTTGATCGACAGGCAGGCACCGGCGGTCAGCATCGGGTACAGACCGAACGACAGGCTGGCGGAGTTGACCATCTCTTCTACTTGAGCCGAAACAGCCTTGGGCATGCCCATGCCGCCGTAGGCCGGATCGCCACCGACACCGACCCAGCCGCCTTCAGCGTAAGTCTGATAGGCCTGTGGGAAACCGGCCGGGGTGCTGACGGCACCGTCCTTCCAGTGGCAGCCTTCTTCGTCGGCTGCGCGGCTCAGGGGGGCGATGCTTTTGCTGGTGACCTTGCCGGCTTCTTCGAGAATGGCTTCTACGGTTTCTGCATCGACAGTCTCGGCCAAGGCCGGCAGTTCGGCCCAGAGTTTGGCGACTTCGAATACTTCATTGAGGACGAAGCGCATATCGCGCAGCGGCGCTTTGTAGTCAGCCATGGCAAACCTCGCAAGATCTAAACAGGTGATTCGTGGAAGAGTGTTTTCGTTGAGGCCGAGTGTACCTCAACAACTTTTGCGACACATAGGGTCAACCGGTGACTGATTTGTTATTTTTGGTCACTAGCATTCAGCGATAAAACAAAGCCCGCAATCAGCGGGCTTTTGAGCGATGGCGTGTGGCTTGACTCAGCCCGCGGCGCTGTCCATGCGCACCGCGCCGCGACGGTTCTGACCGAACGCCATGACGCAGTTACGCCCGGCGCCCTTGGCGCTGTACAACGCCTGGTCGGCAGACTTGAGGACTTCTTCCGGCGTTCGCTGCTCGACGCGTTCGGCAACACCGATACTGACCGTGACCGAGACACTGGAAGCACCGCTGCCGCCACGCCGCTGGCGACCTTGCTGGTCATCTTGCGGACGGTTTTCCTGATTACGCAGCTGAATGTTGTAGGAAGCAATCGACTCGCGGATCACTTCCAGGTGCGGCATGCATTCCTCAAGGGTTTTGCCCGCAAACACCAAGGCGAATTCCTCACCGCCATAGCGATATGCCCTACCGCCACCGCTGATTTTCGACAGTTTGCTCGCGACCAGGCGCAGCACCTGATCACCAACGTCATGACCGTGAGTGTCGTTGAATTTCTTGAAGTGATCGACGTCGCTCATCGCCAACACATAATTGCGACCCAGGCGCTGCATGCGCTCATTAAGCGCGCGCCGCCCCGGCAAACCAGTGAGCTCATCGCGAAAGGCCATTTGGTAGGCCTCATGCGCCACGGCGGCGGCAATCATCAGCATCACCTGACTGCACATGATGTTCAGGGTGAACGGCAGGATGAAGGTTTTCGGCAGCATCCAGAACAACCCGAGCAAGCCGACCAGTTGCGCCGCATGCAACGGGCGCGGGTTGCGCCAGTATTGCCAGGCCAGCAGCAGGAACGCCGAGAGAAACACCGGATAGGACATCTGGATCAGGCTCATCCAGGCGCCGTGCAGCGCAGGCCAGCGGATTTCCGAGAGCCACATCAGCAACGCCTGGGGATAACTTTGCTCAAGACCGAGGGCGACGCTGCCAAAGGCCAGCAGCACGGCGAACCGCGCGACCATGTCCTGAAACAGATGGGTGCGCTCTTGCCACGCGGCGAACAGGCCGAACAACAGCGGCAACAGCAGACAGACCAGATGAAACACCACCGCGGCGTCTTCGCGCACTTTGCCGTTATCGCGGTAATAGTCAGTCTGGGTGTCGAGCAGAAAGTAGGCGATGTACACCGTGAGCATCAGAAACAGTTCGCGCTGACGTCGGTAAACCGCACAGTAAGCGCCGCCCAACAGCAGCACCAGGGTCGGCAGCACGTTGAACAGCGAAGTGAAGAACACATTGAGGTCTTTGACGTACGCAGCCGCCAACCCCGCGAGCAATAACAGCAGTGAAGGCAGGAAATGACTGAAACGTACAGCGGAAGAACGCGGCAAGGGTAAAGCTCCGACCCGTCATATCAAAGAGATGGCATTGTGCCTGCAATGTGGCCAGTTAAGCACACACAATGTGATCCAGATCACAGGCAGTCTCTTTAACGGCAGAAAAGCCGGGTTGCTGAGCGATTCAGCAACAAAAAAACCGCTGCCCCCGGAGGAGCAGCGGTTTGGTCAGACCGCGTTGAGGCTTAGTAGCCCAGTGCGAAGTCTTCTTCTTTCATGTCCATCAGGTTATTGGCGCCCGACAGCATGGTGGCCACGTGGGTACGGGTACGTGGCAGGATGCGCTGGAAGTAGAAGCGCGCGGTTTGCAGCTTGGCGGTGTAGAACGCCTCGTCGGTGGTGCCGGCAGCCAGTTTTTCAGCAGCCAGGCGCGCCATGTCAGCCCAGAAGTAGGCCAGGCAGGCGTAACCGGAGTACATCAGGTAGTCCACGGAGGCCGCGCCGACTTCTTCACGGTCTTTCATGGCTGCCATACCGACCTTCATGGTCAGCTCGCCCCATTCCTTGTTCAGTGCAGCCAGCGGTGCAACGAATTCTTTGACGGCTTCGTTGCCTTCGTTGTTCTGGCAGAACTTGTGAACGATCTTGGTGAAGCCTTTCAGAGCCTCGCCTTGAGTCATCAGCACTTTACGGCCCAGCAGGTCGAGTGCCTGGATACCGGTGGTGCCTTCGTACAGCATCGAAATGCGGCTGTCGCGAACGTTCTGCTCCATGCCCCACTCGGCGATGAAACCGTGACCACCGTAGATCTGCACACCGTGGTTGGCGGCTTCGAAACCGACTTCGGTCATGAACGCCTTGGCGATCGGCGTCATGAACGCCAGCAGTGCGTCGGCCTTCTTCTTCTCTTCTTCGTCGACGCCGTACTTGACGATGTCGACCTGTTTGGCGGTGAAGTACACCATCGCGCGGTTGCCTTCGGCGAAGGCCTTCATGGTCAGCAGCATGCGACGTACGTCAGGGTGCACGATGATCGGGTCAGCGGCCTTGTCCGGCGCTTTCGGGCCAGTCAGGGAGCGCATTTGCAGACGATCGCGAGCATATTTCAGGCCGCCCTGGAAGCCGATTTCGGCGTGGGCCAGGCCTTGCAGCGCGGTACCCAGACGTGCGGTGTTCATGAAGGTGAACATGCAGTTCAGGCCTTTGTTCGCCGGGCCGATCAGGAAACCGGTGGCGCCGTCGAAGTTCATCACGCAAGTGGCGTTACCGTGGATACCCATCTTGTGTTCCAGCGAGCCGCAGCTCACTGCGTTACGCGCACCGATGGTGCCATCGGCGTTCGGCAGGAATTTTGGAACGATGAACAGGGAAATGCCTTTGGTGCCAGCCGGTGCGTCCGGCAGGCGGGCCAGTACGATGTGGACGATGTTGTCGGCCATGTCGTGTTCACCGGCCGAGATGAAGATCTTGGTCCCGGAAACCTTGTAGGAACCATCGGCCTGAGGCTCGGCCTTGGTGCGCAGCATGCCCAGGTCGGTGCCACAGTGCGGTTCGGTCAGGCACATGGTGCCGGTCCACTCGCCGGAAACCAGTTTGGTCAAATAGGCTTCTTGCTGCTCAGGGGTGCCGTGCTCGGAGATGGTGTTCATCGCGCCGTGCGACAAGCCCGGGTACATGCCCCACGACCAGTTGGCTTCACCGACCATTTCGCTCACAGCTAGACCCAGCGACTCCGGCAGGCCCTGACCGCCGTGCTCGACGTCGTGCGCCAGGCTTGGCCAGCCGCCTTCGACGAATTGCTTGTAGGCCTCTTTAAAGCCAGTCGGGGTTTTCACACCGGACTCGCTCCAGGTGCAGCCTTCGAGGTCGCCCACGCGGTTCAGCGGTGCCAGTACCTGCTCACAAAACTTGGCGCCTTCTTCAAGAATGGCGTCAACCATGTCCGGCGTTGCTTCGGAGCAAGCTGGAAGGCTCTGATAGTGCGCTTCGTAGCCGAGCAGTTCGTCACGAACGAAGCGAATATCACGCAAGGGGGCCTTGTAGTCAGGCATAGCGATAAACCTCTGCTGATGTAACCGGGAATGAACGACCGTGTTGATTTGTTATGACGGTCAAACAGTTGTTTGAAACATACGTTTACGCCGAAATCTTGTCAAGCGTCGATCTTTTGCCGTTCGTCATGACTTTTTTCAAATGCCGGACACGGCAAACCGCCATGAACTGCAAAGCGTCACGGGCAATGAAAAAAGATTAGTTGAGGGAGAAGGACTTACGACGAAAAACGCCGCGACAGGGCGCGGCGTTCGGCAAACGGTGAGGATGAAAAGTCAGGCAAACGTATCGATGATCGTACCGAGCATTTCATCGGAAGCCTTGGCGACCTTGGTGCCCAGCTCCACCTGAAACTTGCCCTGGGCCATCTCGGCCATGGCGCTGCCCGGATCCATTTGCTGACTGCGGTCGATACCGCGCAGACGATCGACCTGCGCCTCGGACGACTGGCTGGTGACCGAACGCTCGATGGTGTTGTTGGCGATCTGGCTGGCCGCCTGATCGACACGGTTCTGACCAGTCTGAATCGTGCTCAAACCCGCATAAAAAGCTGTGTTACCGGAGATTTCCATGGGAGTTCTCATCCTTGGGAAGGATCAATGGCTGCCATTGAAGCAGAGGCGCCAGAAAAACACCCGTCAAAAATACTGATGGCACAGTGCCTTGTCATAGCCAAAAACATTAATCCAGCAGATCAAGTTGCAGATGATCAGCCACTGCCTCGGCACTCAGCGACTTCAGTTTCGGTACCCGCCCCAGACAAGGCGCTGGAAGCCGCTCGGCCAGCGTCGCCAGATTTTCCTCCAGACGCGAGGTTTTCGGATCGATGATATTGGCCACCCAACCGGCCAGCTGCAGGCCATCGCGGGCAATTGCCTCGGCCGTCAGCAAGGCATGACTGATACAGCCCAGGCGCACGCCTACCACCAGAATCACCGGCAGCTTCAACGCGATGGCCAGATCCGACAGATTGTCCTGATCCGCCAACGGTACCCGCCAGCCACCGGCCCCCTCAATCAAGGTGAAATCGGCATTCAGCGCCAGAATTTCGCGCATCGGCGCCAACAGCGATTGCACGGTCAGCGCGACACCCGCCTCGCGCGCCGCCAGATGTGGCGCGATGGCCGGCTCGAACGCGACCGGATTGACCTGTTGATAAGTCAGCGACACCGAACATTCAGCCAACAACGCCAGCGCGTCCGCATTGCGCAAGCCCTTGGCGGTTACCTCGCACCCCGAAGCCACCGGTTTGCCCGCCGCCGTACTCAGCCCCGCCGAGCGCGCAGCATGCAGCAATCCGGCTGCCACAGTGGTCTTGCCGACATCGGTGTCAGTCCCGGTGATGAAATAGGCTGCGCTCATAAGGGTTTCTCCAACACCGCGTAAACCACCTGGTAAGTCGCTGGCAATCCCTGCGGCTGACGGAACTGTTCGTACGCCTCGATCAGGCCGAGGATCCGCGCCCGCCCGGTCAAACCGCCCGGCCGCCCGGGGTTCAGATTGTGCGCACCGAGCGCCTTGAGTTCGTGGGTCAGGTTGCGCACATCCGGGTAGTGCAGCACATGCGCCTGATTCTGCAGACTCACCGAACGCAAGCCACTGGCGGCGCACAACTGCTCATACCGGGCGAATTCGCGGAAGCGGTTGACGTGCACCAGCCCATCGACCTGCCGCCAACTGTCGCGCAATTCGTACAACGTCCCGACACAAAGACTAGCAAACGCGAAAATCCCGCCCGGCTTGAGCACACGAAAAGCTTCGCTGAGCACCGATTCGAAGTCCGCACACCACTGCACCGCGAGGCTGGAGAAGATCAGCTCGCAGGTCGAATCCTGCAATGGCAGACGCTCCGCATCACCCGCGATGAAATGCTGCGCGCCGCCCAGTGGCCGTGCGTGACCGAGCATGCCCTCGGCGATATCCAGTGCCAGCCCCTGCCCCTCGACATATCGCTCGGCCAATGCGCGAGTGAAATAGCCGGTGCCACAGCCAAGATCCAGCCAGCGTGACGGCAGAAAATCTTCCGGCAACCGCTGCAGCAACTGTGAGCCGACGTCACGCTGCAATTCGGCAACACTGTCGTAGCTGGCCGCCGCACGGGAGAAAGAGGCCGCGACCTGGCGCTTGTCGGGCAAGCCGCCGGGCAGCGCAACAAGAGACAAATCAGTCATCACCGCACTCGTGTAGAAAAGCCTGGATCGCACCCGCCACGCCATGGGGGTCTTCCAGAAGAAACGCATGACTGGCCTGTTCGATCAGACCAATTTCGATATCCGGCAACAGCGCGAACAACGCCCCCGCCGCTTCCGCCGGCACCAGGCCGTCCTGCCCGGCGAACAGGTGCAACTGCGGGCCGCGAAACGCCTGCAACGCTTCCCGGGTATCCAGTTGGGCGAGCAGTTCCAGCCCGGCCAACAAGTTTTCGGGGGCCGTATTCGGCGCGCCGCCCAGCATCAACCGCGACAAGCCGCGCGGCTCTTGCGCGCCCTGGGCACACAGCAACGAGAACCGTTTGAGGGTCAGCCGCGGATCGGCCTGGCAGCCGCCGAGAAATGCATCGAACGTCTCGCCCGGCATCGCACTCGGCCAATGCTCGTGGGCCACGAAAGAAGGATTGCTCGCCAGCGTCAGCAGACCGCAGCAATGCTCGCCGCGCCGTGCTGCCAACTCAGAGGCAAGCATGCCGCCCAGCGACCAGCCGCCCAGCCACACATCCTGAGGAGTACGTTCATCGAGATCGTCGAGCCACTCCTGCAAGTCGCTCGAATCAAGCTCGGGCAACGGCTCGATCTCGACATACAGATGCTCGTCGAGTCCCTGTAACGCTGCGGTCAAAGGCTCCAGCGGCGAAATACCAAGGCCCCAGCCCGGCAGCAGAATCAGACGATCACGCATGGCTTGGCTCCGGCGACAGTTGGGCAAAGCAATCGGCCAGTCCTTCCAACAATAGCTGCACCTGCGCCTCGCTGTGGGCAGCGGTCAGGGTCACGCGCAGACGTGCGCTGCCCGCCGGGACGGTCGGCGGACGGATTGCCGTGACCATCAAGCCGCGCTCGCGCAGCATCTGCGACAGGCGCACGGCGCGACCGGCATCGCCGATCAGGATCGGCTGGATCGGGGTGAAGCTGTCCATCAATTGCAGACCGATTTGCTCGGCGCCGTGGCGGAACTGGCGGATCAGCGTTTGCAAATGTTCACGACGCCAGTGTTCCGTGCGCAGTAATTCCAGACTTTTCAGCGTTGCGCAGGCCAGCGCCGGTGGCTGGCTGGTGGTGTAGATGTAGGGCCGGGCGAACTGGATCAGGCTTTCGATCAGCTCCTCACTGCCGGCGACAAAAGCACCCGCCGTGCCGAACGCCTTGCCGAGGGTGCCGACCAGCACCGGCACATCGTCCTGACTCAGGCCGAAATGCTCGACGATTCCGCCACCATTCGCGCCGAGCGGGCCGAAGCCATGGGCATCATCAACCATCAGCCACGCGCCCCTGGCCTTGGCTTCCCGGGCCAGCGCGGGCAGATCGGCAATGTCGCCGTCCATGCTGAACACGCCGTCGGTGACCACCAGCGTGTTGCCGGTGGCTTTCTCCAGACGCTTGGCCAGGCTGTCGGCGTCGTTGTGCAGATAACGATTGAAACGCGCGCCGGACAACAGACCGGCATCCAGCAACGAGGCGTGATTGAGGCGATCTTCCAGCACCGTATCGCCCTGCCCGACCAGTGCCGTGACCGCACCGAGGTTGGCCATGTAGCCAGTGGTGAACAGCAAAGCACGTGGCCGGCCAGTGAGATCGGCGAGGGCTTCTTCCAGGGCGTGATGCGGACCGCTGTGACCGATCACCAGATGCGACGCGCCGCCGCCCACGCCCCAGCGCTCGGCACCGGCGCGCCAGGCTTCGATCACCTGCGGGTGATTGGCCAGACCAAGGTAGTCGTTATTGCAGAACGCCAGCAACGGCTGCCCGTCGACTACCACTTCAGGCCCCTGCGGGGACTCGAGCAACGGACGCTGGCGATAGAGATTTTCGGCACGGCGGGCAGCAAGGCGTGCGGCGAGATCGAAAGACATGCAGGCCTCGACAGTCAGATCAGATGAATCAAGACGGACACAGACCCTGTGGGAGCTGGCTTGCCAGCGATGACGGTGGCACATTCAACATAGATGTCGACAGCCACTCCGCTATCGCTGGCAAGCCAGCTCCCACAGTGTTTTGCATCGCATCAAAAAACTTAGATGGCAGCGTTATAGAACTGCTCGCTGCTCTTCTGCTCCACCAGCGCCTGCTCGATCGCGGCCTGATGCACTTCATCGGCATGCTCTTCACGGGCTTCTGGCTGAATACCCAGACGCGCGAACAGTTGCATGTCCTTGTCAGCCTGCGGGTTGGCAGTGGTCAGCAGTTTGTCGCCGTAAAAAATCGAGTTGGCACCGGCAAAGAATGCCAACGCCTGCATCTGCTCGTTCATCGCTTCGCGGCCGGCGGACAGGCGCACGTGGGATTGCGGCATGAGGATGCGCGCCACGGCGAGCATGCGGATGAAATCGAACGGATCGACGTCGTCGGCGTTTTCCAGCGGCGTACCGGCCACTTTCACCAGCATGTTGATCGGCACCGACTCCGGATGCTCCGGCAGGTTAGCCAACTGGATCAGCAGGTTGGCGCGGTCGTCCAGCGACTCGCCCATGCCGAGAATGCCGCCGGAGCAGATCTTCATCCCCGACTCACGCACGTAGGCCAGGGTCTGCAGGCGCTCGCTGTAAGTGCGGGTGGTGATGATGCTGCCGTAGAACTCCGGCGAGGTGTCGAGGTTGTGGTTGTAGTAATCCAGGCCAGCCTTGGCCAGCGCTTCGGTCTGCTCCTGATCGAGACGCCCAAGGGTCATGCAGGTTTCCAGACCCATGGCTTTCACGCCTTCGACCATCTTCAGCACGTACGGCATGTCTTTGGCGGACGGGTGCTTCCACGCCGCGCCCATGCAGAAACGCGTGGAGCCGATGGCTTTGGCGCGGGCAGCCTCCTCGAGGACTTTCTGCACTTCCATCAGCTTTTCTTTTTCCAGGCCGGTGTTGTAGTGACCGGACTGCGGGCAGTACTTGCAGTCTTCCGGGCAGGCACCGGTCTTGATCGACAGCAGGGTCGAAACCTGCACGCGGTTGGCGTTGAAATGTGCGCGGTGCACCGTCTGCGCCTGGAACAGCAAGTCGTTGAATGGCTGTACGAAGAGCGCTTTGACTTCGGCTAAAGACCAGTCGTGACGCAGGGTGGCAGAGGTGCTGGCGCTCATGGGCAGTTCCTTGGTTATGCTTGGCTGGCGGCTGCGGGAACGGAATACCCACAGGCGCGACACGGATGTTCGGCATATTTAAGGAAGAGTCATGCGCTGTCAACCACGATACGCACAACAGGTTTACATCTGTTTAAAAAACGTACATACCTGCTTGTTGTGCGATGAGCCCGCAGAAGCAGAATTGCCAATGTGCGTCGCCTGCGAAACCGAGCTGCCCTGGCTCGGCGACCAGTGCCAGACGTGCGCGTTGCCGATGCCGGCCGCCGGCCTGACCTGCAGCGAATGCCTGCTAGAGCCCCCGGCATTCGAACAGGTGGTCGTGCCGTGGCGCTATGACTTCCCGGTGGACAGTCTGATCACACGCTTTAAACACAAGGCGAAATGGCCGTTTGGTCACCTGCTCGCCGACGTTGCCGGACAATACCTGCAACATCGCTTCGATGAGGGATTGCCACGACCCGACGCGTTGGTGCCGGTGCCATTGGCGAGCAAACGACTGCGCCAACGCGGGTTCAATCAAGCGGCGATGCTCGGGCGATGGTTAAGCCAACAGCTGGATCTGCCTTTTGAGGAACAGGCGCTACGGCGGGTCCACGACACCAGCGCCCAGCAGGATCTCGACGCCAAAGCGCGCAAGCGCAATTTGCGTGATGCCTTCGCGCTGAACCCTGACACCGAGGTGAAAGGTCGGCACTTCGCATTGGTCGATGACGTGCTGACCACCGGCGCCACGGCCCAGGCATTGGCGCGACTGCTAAAAAATGCAGGCGCAGCGCGGGTTGACGTGTATTGCCTGGCGCGCACACCAAAACCAGGGAATTGAAGTCAGCACAATCCCCTTGTGGGAGGACAGTGTGTGGCTTGACTCTTGTGGCTCAAGCCGCCAACTTCACTTTCCACCGCCATCGTGAAAAGCCCCCCTCCATGTCCATGCCGTCTCTGTTATCCCAGCACATCGTCCGCCGTCCGCAGCGCATCGCCCTGCTGCAACACATTGCCGAACAGGGCTCGATCACCCGCGCCGCAAAAAGCGCCGGTTTGAGTTACAAAGCGGCATGGGATGCGATTGATGAGCTGAACAACCTGGCGCAGAAACCGCTGGTGGAACGTGCGGTCGGCGGCAAGGGCGGCGGCGGCGCCAGATTGTCCAGCGAAGGCGAACGGGTGTTGCGTCTGTATCAAAAGCTGCAAGCTTTACAGGCACAGGTGCTGGAGGCCGCTGAGGACGCCAGCGATCTGGATCTGCTTGGGCGATTGATGCTCAGAACCAGCGCCCGCAATCAACTGCACGGCAAAGTCGTGAGCATCGAAGGTCAGGGCCGCAATGACTTGATCCGCCTCGAACTGGCTGAAGGCCTGTGGATCAATGCACAGATCACCCACGACAGCACCGTGCATCTGGAACTGCAACCGGGCACTGAAGTGGTGGCATTGATCAAGGCCGGCTGGCTTGAATTGTTGGCGGCGGATCAAGCGGCAACATCTGGACACAATCTTCTCAAAGGCACCCTCGAAGCCATTCTCGATGCCGAAGACGGCCCCAGCGAAGTGCGCGTCGCCCTGCCCAACGGCCAGACGCTCTGCGCTCTGGCTGAGCCGTTGCTGCTTCGCACTCGCGGGCTCAGCGTCGGGCAACCGGTGCAGGTGCAGTTCTCGCCGTCCAATGTGCTGATCGGCACGCCGCTGTAACGGACTTTCTGCAACAAAAACTTCATCGCCTCCCATTAAGGTTGCTGCCAAAACCAAGCAGGGAGCCTGATGTGAGCCTATTAGAAGAAAACCAATCCACAGATCTGGAAAAGATGGTCGGCCTCAGCCGTCGCGGTTTCATCAGCGCCGGTGCGCTGTGCGGCGCCGCCATGTTTCTCGGCGGCAACCTGCTCAGCCGCAGCGCGCTGGCCGCTGGTGTCAGCGCTGGCAACAGTCGCCTGCTGGGTTTCGAGAGCATTCCCGCCGCGACCACCGACGTCATCAGCCTGCCCAAGGGCTACAAGTCCTCGGTGCTGATCAGTTGGGGCCAACCGTTGCACAAGAACGGCCCGGCGTTCGATCCGAGCGGCAATGGCACCGCCGCGGCCCAGGAAGTGCAGTTCGGCGACAATAACGACGGCATGAGCCTGTTCGAATTCCCCGACGACCGAAACCGCGCGTTGATGGCGATCAACAACGAATACACCAACTACCGCTACCTCTACCCGCACGGCGGCATGCCGCAATCGGCCGAAGACGTGCGCAAGGCGCTGGCCTGCGAAGGTGTGTCGGTGATCGAAGTGCAGCGCAAGAACGGCCAATGGCAGTTCGTTCAGGGCTCGCGCTACAACCGCCGCATTCACGGCAACTCGCCGCTGCGCATCAGCGGCCCGGCGGCCGGCCACGAGTTGATGAAGACTGCCGCCGACAAGCACGGCAAGAAAGTCCTCGGCACCTTCCAGAACTGCGCCAACGGCAAAACACCGTGGGGCACCTACCTGACCTGCGAAGAGAACTTCACCGACTGCTTCGGCAGCAGCAACGCCCAGCAGCAGTTCGACCCGGCGCAGAAGCGCTACGGTGTGTCGGCGGCCAGCCGCGAGATCAACTGGCATCCGTTCGATCCACGCTTCGACATGGCCAAGAACCCCAACGAGCTCAACCGTCACGGCTGGGTGGTCGAGATCGATCCGTTCGATCCGCAATCGACCCCGGTCAAACGTACCGCGCTGGGTCGCTTCAAACATGAAAACGCCGCGCTGGCCGAGACCGACGACGGCCGCGCCGTGGTGTACATGGGCGACGACGAACGTGGCGAGTTCATCTACAAATTCGTCAGCCGCGACCGCATCAACCACCGCAACGCCAAGGCCAACCGCAACATCCTCGACCACGGCACTTTGTACGTGGCGAAATTCGATGCCGGTGACGGCAACCCGGATCATCCGAAAGGCCAGGGCCAGTGGATCGAACTGACCCATGGCAAGAACGGCATCGACGCCAGCAGCGGTTTCGCCGATCAGGCCGAAGTGCTGATCCACGCCCGCCTCGCCGCCAGCGTGGTCGGCGCCACGCGCATGGACCGCCCGGAATGGATTGTGGTCAGCCCGAAGGACGGCCAGGTCTATTGCACCCTGACCAACAACGCCAAACGCGGCGAAGACGGGCAGCCGGTGGGCGGGCCGAACCCGCGCGCGAAAAACGTCTACGGGCAGATCCTGCGCTGGCGCACCGACCGCGACGATCACGCCTCGAAGACCTTCGCCTGGGATCTGTTTGTGGTCGCCGGCAATCCAGGCGTCCATGCCGGTACGCCGAAGGGCGGTTCGTCGAACATCACCTCGCAGAACATGTTCAACAGCCCGGACGGGCTGGGCTTCGACAAGGCCGGGCGGCTGTGGATTCTGACTGACGGCGACTCAAGCAATGCCGGCGACTTTGCCGGGATGGGCAACAACCAGATGCTCTGTGCCGACCCCAAGACCGGCGAGATTCGCCGCTTCATGGTCGGGCCGATTGGTTGCGAAGTCACCGGGATCAGCTTCTCGCCGGACCAGAAGACCCTGTTTGTCGGGATTCAGCACCCGGGCGAGAACGGTGGTTCGACCTTCCCCGAGCATCTGCCCAATGGCAAGCCGCGTTCATCGGTGATGGCGATTACCCGTGAGGACGGTGGAATCGTCGGCGCCTGACAGGCCCTAATCGCTGGCAAGCCAGCTCCCACAGGTTCTGCGCTGATTTGAAAATAGTGCAAGACTTTGTGGGAGCTGGCTTGCCAGCGATAGCGTCCTCCCAGACACCAACCCACTCCCCCGCAGCCATCTGCGCTACCATGCTGGGCCGGACGCGGCAGCCTGCTGCGCGCAGGAGTCAGCATGGCCCACCCGTTTGAAACCCTTACACCCGATCTCGTGCTCGATGCCGTCGAAAGCATCGGTTTCCTCAGCGATGCGCGCATTCTCGCGCTCAACAGCTACGAAAACCGCGTCTATCAGGTCGGCATCGAAGACTCCGAACCGCTGATCGCCAAGTTCTACCGTCCGCAACGCTGGACCAACGAAGCCATCCTCGAAGAACACCAGTTCACCTTCGAACTGGCCGACGTCGAAATCCCGGTGGTGGCGCCGCTGATCCACAATGGCCAGACCCTGCACGAGCATGCCGGTTTCCGTTTCACCCTGTTCCCCCGTCGCGGCGGGCGTGCGCCGGAGCCGGGCAATCTCGATCAGTTGTATCGCCTCGGCCAGTTGCTCGGGCGCATTCATGCGGTCGGCGCCACCAAGCCGTTCGAACACCGTGAAGCACTCGGCGTGCAGAACTTCGGCCATGCCTCGCTGGCAACATTGCTTGAAGGCAACTTCATCCCCAAGAGCCTCCTGCCAGCCTACGAGTCTGTGGCCCGCGACTTGCTCAAGCGTGTCGAAGACGTCTACGCCGCCACGCCGCACCAGAACATCCGCATGCACGGCGACTGTCACCCCGGCAACATGATGTGCCGCGATGAAATGTTCCACATCGTCGACCTCGACGACTGCCGCATGGGCCCGGCCGTGCAGGACATCTGGATGATGCTGGCGGGCGATCGTCAGGAATGCCTCGGCCAGCTCTCGGAACTGATGGACGGCTACAACGAATTCCACGACTTCGATCCGCGCGAACTGGCGCTGATCGAACCGCTGCGCGCCCTGCGGCTGATGCACTACAGCGCGTGGCTGGCGCGGCGCTGGGACGACCCGGCGTTTCCGCACAGCTTTCCGTGGTTCGGCACCGAACGGTATTGGGGCGATCAGGTGTTGGCGCTGCGTGAGCAACTGTCGGCGCTCAACGAAGAACCTTTGAAGTTGTTCTGAATTCAAGATCAAAAGATCGCAGCCTTCGGCAGCTCCTACATGGATCGCATTCCCCTGCAGGAGCTGCCGAAGGCTGCGATCTTTTCGCTTTCTGACACGACACATCTATACAACCTCCTTACAATCCCTCCTTTGTTAGCTGCCTAAGCAAGGATTCTGCATGCAAGCCGCCAACCCGCGTCGCGGGTACATTCTGGGCCTGAGTGCCTACATCATCTGGGGCCTGTTCCCGATCTACTTCAAAGCCATCGCCGAAGTACCCGCTGTCGAGATCATCATTCACCGGGTGCTGTGGTCGGCGCTGTTCGGCGCCCTGTTGCTGATGGTGTGGAAGCATCCGGGCTGGTTGCGTGAATTGCTCGACAACCCCAAACGCCTGGCGATTCTGGCCCTGAGCGGTACCTTGATCGCGGCCAACTGGCTGACCTACGTGTGGTCGGTGAACAACGGACGCATGCTCGAAGCGAGTCTCGGTTACTACATCAACCCGCTGGTCAACGTGCTGTTGGGGATGCTGATTCTCGGCGAACGCCTGCGGCGCATGCAGTGGATCGCCGTGGGGCTGGCGGCCATCGGCGTGGCGCAGCAAGTGTGGCAGGTCGGTAGTCTGCCGTGGGTGTCGCTGGTGCTGGCGCTGACCTTTGGTTTTTACGGTTTGATCCGCAAACAGGCGCCGGTCAAAGCCTTGCCGGGGCTGGTAGTGGAAACCTGGATGCTGGTGCCGATCGCTATTGCCTGGCTGTTGTTCAACCAGACCGCGACCAGTGCACAACCCGAATTCTGGACCACCTCGCAAGCCTGGTGGCTGGTAGCCGCCGGCCCGGTGACACTGGTGCCGCTGGTGTGCTTCAACGCTGCCACGCGCCACCTGCCTTACACCACCATCGGCTTCCTGCAATACCTGGCACCAACGCTGGTGCTGCTGCAGGCGGTGTTGCTGTTTGGTGAGCATCTGTCGTCGAGCACGCTGATCGCGTTCATCTTTATCTGGGCAGGTCTGGCCGTTTATAGCGTCGATGCGGTGATCAGTCTGCGTCGGCGCAGCTGATCAAAAAACGCACAAAGCTTTGCAGGCCACGATTCTCGTGGCCTGCAACGTTCCTTCCCAAGGTTATCCACAGCGTGATCCCCGCCGTTTGTGCGCAAGTCACTGAATGCTGGCGGTTTTTTGATCAGTTCCCGGCAAGCCACAGCCTGCGTGGCGTTGCGCCCGGTCTCTACAGGTTATCCACAGGCAGGTGCACGTTAAAACTGGATAACCCTGGCGGTGCTTAAACGTCTGTGCGTAACACCAGTTCGACCATCAGATCATCGGCCAGGGTTTCCAGGCGCGATTGCAGCACGTCCAGCGACAGGGTCAGCGGCACCGCGAGAATTGCTTCGGCGTGGAATAACGGCTCGCTGCTCATCGGTGCCGGGCGCACTTCGGTCACCAGCCGTTCGAGGTTCACCCCCTGCTCACTGAGCAAACGGGTGATGTCGCGCACGATGCCCGGACGGTCGTTGCCCACCAGCTCCATGGCGATCGGTTTCCAGGTACAGGACTGCTCGATGCCGCTCTCGGCAATCAGCACGCGAATGCCCTGCGCCGACAATGCTTGTAGGGAATCGACTAATTCGTCGTAAGCCTCCGCCGGCACGCCCACCCGCAGAATCCCGGCGAACTGCCCGGCCATCCGTGACATGCGGCTTTCCAGCCAGTTACCGCCATGCTCGGCGATGCATTGGGCGATGCGCTCGACCTGCCCGGGCTTGTCCGGGGCAAACACAGTGAGTACGAGATGGTCCATGGCGCAGCCCTCTTGTCATGACTTTTGTTATAGAAAGGCAAGTATAGGCAAGCACCGACATTCAGCCGCCATGCTCAAGTGAACAACACCTGTGGCGAGGGAGCTTGCTCCCGCTGGCGGCCGCAGGACGCCCTCTCCAGTCAGTAATAGCTTTTGCGGGTGCTTTGCACCCGAGCGGGAGCAAGCTCCCTCGCCACAAATGCAGGCGCAACGAAGCTGAATGGGAGCTGCACAGCATTTATGTGTACAACTTTTTATATTTAACTGGAACAATCTGCTGGTTTTTTGAGAACATCCCGTTCCGCGACGTGACCGCAATGCGTCATGAGGTCGCAGAACGACGTAAATAGTCTGATTTTCACAAGCGCAACTCATCCTGTAGTATGCCGCAGCGCGCACTACATAACGCTGGATCGATGTCTGCCCAAGGCACGTTCGCAATCCTGAAAGCCCCGTCAGCAAGGCCCCCAAGCCGTTGATTGGTCCCAGCCCAGCCGCCAGCAATGGCATGTACTGGTCGGAAGGTTTGTGGTTTAAATGGCCAGAGGCTTCATTGTTAAATTGAAGAGCTGAAAAGCGAAATAGCTGAGCAGAGTGAGGCAAGCAATGACTGAACACGTTCAAGTCGGTGGCCTGCAGGTCGCCAAAGTCCTGTTCGACTTCGTGAACAACGAAGCCATTCCCGGTACCGGCCTCACCGCCGAAAAATTCTGGGAAGGTGCCGACAAGGTCATTCATGACCTGGCGCCGAAGAACAAAGCCCTACTCGCCAAACGCGATGACTTCCAGGCTCGTCTTGATGCCTGGCATCAGGAACACGCCGGCCAGGCGCACGACGCCGTGGCCTATAAAGCCTTCCTGCAAGAAATCGGTTATCTGCTGCCAGAAGCGGCTGATTTCCAGGCAACGACGCAAAACGTCGATGATGAAATCGCCCGCACCGCCGGCCCGCAACTCGTGGTGCCGGTGATGAACGCCCGCTTCGCCCTCAATGCCTCGAACGCCCGCTGGGGTTCGCTGTACGACGCTCTGTATGGCACCGACGCGATCAGCGAAGACGGTGGCGCGGAAAAAGGCAAAGGCTACAACAAGGTGCGTGGCGACAAAGTCATCGCCTTTGCCCGTGCGTTCCTCGACGAAGCGGCGCCACTGGCTGCCGGCTCTCATGTCGACTCCACCGGTTACAAGATCGCTGACGGCAAACTGCTGGTCTCCCTCAAGGGCGGCAGCAACACCGGTCTGCGCGACGATGCTCAGCTGATCGGTTTCCAGGGCGATGCCAATGCCCCGATCGCGATCCTGCTGAAAAACCACGGCCTGCATTTCGAAATCCAGATCGACGCCAGCACCCCGGTCGGCCAGACCGACGCCGCCGGCGTCAAAGACATCCTGATGGAAGCGGCACTGACCACCATCATGGACTGCGAAGACTCCGTGGCCGCCGTCGATGCCGACGACAAAGTGGTGATCTACCGCAACTGGCTCGGCCTGATGAAGGGCGACCTGTCCGAAGAAGTCGCCAAGGGCGGCCAGACCTTCACCCGCACCATGAACCCGGATCGCACCTACACCAAGGTCGATGGCAGTGAACTGACCCTGCACGGTCGCTCGCTGTTGTTCGTGCGTAACGTCGGTCACCTGATGACCATCGATGCGATCCTCGATAAGGATGGCAACGAAGTGCCGGAAGGCATCCTCGATGGTCTGGTGACCTGTCTGGCGGCGATGCACAACCTCAACGGCAACACCTCGCGCAAGAACACTCGCACCGGCTCGGTCTACATCGTTAAACCGAAGATGCATGGCCCGGAAGAAGCGGCGTTCACCAACGAGCTGTTCGGTCGCATCGAAGACGTGCTGGGCCTTGCCCGCAACACCCTGAAAGTCGGGATCATGGACGAGGAGCGCCGCACCACGGTCAACCTTAAGGCCTGCATCAAGGCGGCCAGCGAGCGCGTGGTGTTCATCAATACCGGCTTCCTCGATCGCACCGGTGACGAAATCCACACCTCCATGGAAGCCGGCCCGATGGTGCGCAAGGCCGACATGAAGACCGAAAAGTGGATCGGCGCCTACGAGAACTGGAACGTCGATATCGGTCTGAGCACCGGCCTGCAAGGTCGTGCGCAAATCGGTAAAGGCATGTGGGCGATGCCCGACCTGATGGCAGCGATGCTCGAACAGAAAATCGCTCACCCGCTGGCCGGCGCCAACACCGCCTGGGTACCGTCGCCGACCGCTGCTGCGCTGCACGCGCTGCACTACCACAAGGTTGACGTGTTCGCCCGTCAGGCCGAACTGGCCAAGCGTGCCCGCGCTTCGGTGGACGACATCCTGACCATTCCGCTGGCGGTCAACCCGAGCTGGACGCCGGAGCAGATCAAGAACGAACTGGACAACAACGCCCAGGGCATTCTCGGTTACGTGGTGCGCTGGATCGACCAGGGCGTGGGTTGCTCGAAGGTGCCGGACATCAATGACGTCGGCCTGATGGAAGACCGTGCAACGCTGCGGATCTCCAGCCAGCACATCGCCAACTGGCTGCGCCACGGTATCGTCACCGAGGCGCAAGTGATGGAAAGCCTCAAGCGCATGGCGCCGGTGGTTGACCGGCAGAACGCCAACGACCCGCTGTACCGTCCGCTGGCACCGAACTTCGACAGCAATATCGCCTTCCAGGCGGCGGTCGAACTGGTGATCGAAGGCACCAAACAGCCGAACGGCTACACCGAGCCGGTCCTGCACCGTCGTCGTCGCGAGTTCAAGAAGGCCAATGGCCTGTAACTTGCGCTGACTGCCGGACATGAAAAAGCCCTGATCTTGCGATCAGGGCTTTTTTGTTTGGGCTGAAACCCCAAGCAGGCAGTAATCCCTGTGGCGAGGGAGCTTGCTCCCGCTCGGCGGCGCAGCCGTCGTAAATTCAGCGAATGCGATGTGTCAGGATTAATGTGGATGCAGGGTTTGGGGCCGCTTCGCAGCCCAGCGGGAGCAAGCTCCCTCGCCACAAGGGTAGCGGCTAAACACGATTTACGGTTCGATGCCCAATTCGTGTTTGACCAGGCCCAGCAACTTGGCCGTATCAATCGGCTTGAGCAGGAAATCCACCACGCTCAGATGCATCGCGGCAATCGCGTCTTTTACATCGGCATCGCCGGAAACAATGATGATCGGCATCGCTGCCCGCACCGATTCGCGTACCTGGCGGATCAAGTCCAGACCATCGACGTTGCCCATGCGCAGATCCGTGATCACCAGACCAATCGAGGGTTTTTCCGCGAGCATCTTCAGTGCGGTTTCACCGCTGGCGGCGGTCATGCAGTGAATACCGTCCAACGCGAGAATCTCCGACAACAGCTCCCGGGCGTCCTTGTCGTCATCGACGATCAGCACACGCTGCGGCGGCAAGTCGGGTTCGAGCATGACAGCGCTGAGCGCTTCACGCTCGGCGTCGCTCAAAATATCGTGGTCGGACATGGCACTCTCTACGTTTTCAATTCAGTCACCTGGCACAGTCGTCAGACATCGCTAAGCACAGCTTCAATGTGCACTTCGTCGGATTTTTTTCCAAGAGGCTGACGCGAGAATTTCCGACTGTTTTTGTAGGGTTCTTCCCAAATGTGCCGAACGGCAACCCCAACCTAGACTTACGTCCAATGGGCACCCTGCACGCAGGGGCCGACCATGGCTGCAACGATCCGACAACAACAATTCAAAAAAGACTGCGGTAATGGTTATGAGTAAAGCGGACGCCTTCACCCAGGCAGGGAAGACCGCGGTGTTGCAGAACATTCAGGGCACCCTGCAATTCCTCCAGCGCTTCCCGCCTTTCAATCAGATGGAACACGCCCACCTGGCTTTTCTGGTGGAGCAATGTCAGCTGCGCTTCTATGGCCAGGGCGAAAGCATCATCAAACCTGCCGACGGGCCGGTCGAATATTTCTACATCGTCAAACAGGGCCGCGTGATCGGCGAGCGTCAGCACATCACCCGGCCCGGCACCGAAACCACCTTCGAGATCACCACCGGCGAATGCTTTCCGCTGGCCGCACTGATTGGCGAACGGGCGACCCGCACCGAACACCTGGCCGGCGAAGACACCTTCTGCCTGCAACTGAACAAACCGGCGTTCATCAAGCTGTTCGCCCTGTCCAGCAGCTTCCGCGATTTCGCTTTGCGCGGGGTCAGCAGCCTGCTCGACCAGGTCAACCAGCAAGTCCAGCAGAAAGCCGTGGAAACCCTCGGAACCCAGTATTCGCTCAACACCCGCCTCGGCGAATTGGCGATGCGCCATCCGGTGACCTGCAGCCCCGACACACCACTGCGCGAAGCAGTGAAGCTGATGCACGAGCAACAAGTCGGCAGCATCGTCGCAGTGGATGAACACAAGGCGCCGTTGGGGATCTTCACCCTGCGCGATCTGCGCGAAGTGGTCGCCAATGGCAACGGTGATTTCAGCGAAGCCATCGAGCGCCACATGACCTGCTCGCCGTTCTTTCTGTCGCCCGATCACAGCGCCTTCGACGCGGCGATCGCCATGACCGAACGGCACATCGCCCACGTCTGTCTGGTCAAGGATCAGCGCTTGTGCGGCGTGGTCTCCGAGCGCGATCTGTTCTCCCTGCAACGGGTCGATCTGGTGCATCTGGCCCGGACCATCCGCAGCGCCCAGCGCATCGAGCAACTGGTGAGTCTGCGCGGCGAGATCGGCCAACTGGTCGAACGCATGCTGGCTCACGGTGCGTCTTCGACGCAGATCACTCACATCATCACCCTGCTCAACGACCACACCGTGTGCCGGGTGATCGAACTGACCCTCGCCGAAAAAGGCGACCCCGGCGTGCCGTTCAGTTGGTTGTGTTTCGGCAGTGAGGGCCGGCGCGAACAGACGCTGCACACCGATCAGGACAACGGCATTCTCTTCGAAGCACGGGACGCGGCGCAGGCGGCGGAGATTCGCGGCAAGCTGCTGCCGATCGCCCAGCAGATCAACCAGAGCCTGGCGCAGTGCGGCTTCAGCCTGTGCAAAGGCAACATCATGGCCGGCAACCCCGAGCTGTGCCTGTCCCGGGCAGAATGGGCGCGACGCTTTGCAGCGTTCATTCGCGAGGCGACGCCGGAGAACCTGCTCGGTTCGAGCATCTATTTCGACCTGCGGGTGGTCTGGGGTGACGAGAAAGGCTGTGCGCAACTGCGCCGCGGGATTCTCGATCAGGTCGGCGACAACCGTTTGTTCCAGCGCATGATGGCCGAGAACGCGCTACGCAATCGCCCGCCCGTGGGGCGTTTCCGCGAGTTTGTGCTGGCGCGCAAAAACGGCGAGAAAGCCACTCTAGATCTCAAGGTCCAGGGCCTGACGCCCTTCGTCGACGGTGCACGCCTGTTGGCGCTGGCGCATGGCATCGAAACCAACAACACCCTCGAACGCTTGCGTCAGCTGGTCGAAAAACAAGTCATCGAACGGCTCGACGGCGCGGCTTATGAAGAGGCTTATCACTTCATCCAACAGACGCGCATGCAGCAGCATCAGATCCAGACCCGTGAGAATCTGCCCTGGTCCAACCGCGTCGACCCGGACAGCCTCAATCATCTGGACCGGCGCATCCTGCGTGAATCCCTGCGCCAGGCCCAGCGCCTGCAAAGCAGCCTGGCCTTGCGGTATCAGTTATGAGCCTGTTTTCGTGGCTGCGGCCGGCCAGCCCACTGCTGTCGGCAGACCTGCAACAGCGCCTGGCAAAACTGCCGACCATTGGCGAACTGAAAGAATGCAGCCTGCGCGAGCAGCGCTGGGTGGTGCTCGATCTGGAATCCACCGGGCTGAACCTGAACAAGGATCGCGTGCTGTCGATCGGTGCAGTGGTCATCGAGGACGGCGCAATCGACTTCAGCCAGCAGTTCGAACGCACCCTTCAATGCCGGGAGCTGAAGCTCAGCCCCAGTGTGTTGATTCATGGCCTGGGGCCGAACGCGATTGCCGCCGGCAGCGACCCGGCCGAAGCGCTGCTGGAGCTCATGGAGTTTATCGGCGACAGTCCGGTGCTGGCGTTTCATGCGCCCTTCGATCAGCACATGCTCGGACGCGCCCTGAAGGAGCACTTGGGCTACAAGCTGCAGAACGTGTTTCTGGATGTCGCGGACATGGCGCCGCTGTTGTGCCCGCAGGCGAATATTCGCGAGGCCGGGCTGGATGAATGGATCGACTGGTTCAGGCTTGAGGTGTTCGAGCGGCACAACGCGAGTGCCGATGCGCTGGCCACGGCGGAGCTGGCGTTGATCCTGTTCAGCCGGGCGCGGCAGCAGCAGATTCATAGTCCGTTGAATCTGCAGCAGCGCTTGATTCAATGGAAACGCCGTCAGCAGGCGCCCTCCTTCTAGATTTTCGGCCGAACCATATCCCCCTGTAGGAGCTGCCGCAGGCTGCGATCTTTTGATCTTGTTGTTAAAGCAAGATCAACAGATCGCAGCCTGCGGCAGCTCCTACAGGGCTCACCGTTAACTTCACCCGACCAGTGGCCAATTGCTAACCATTCCCACCTCTGCGAGAATCGCGAACAATTCTCGTTGGTTAACATTTCCCAATCGGTGCGTCTGGTGTCGTCAGTCCCAAGCCCTCACAGTGAAATCGTCGGTGCGTTGTATCGCGACCATCGCGGTTGGCTGCTGAGCTGGCTGCGGCGCAATGTAGCTTGCCCGCAACGGGCCGAAGACCTGAGCCAGGACACCTTCGTGCGCCTGCTCGGTCGCGATCAACTGCTGACCCCGCGCGAACCCCGGGCGTTTCTGGTGGCGATCGCCAAGGGCCTGTTGTTCGACTACTTCCGTCGCGCCGCGCTGGAACAGGCCTATCTCGCCGAATTGATGCTGATCCCCGAAGGCGAACAACCTTCGGTGGAGGAACAGCAGTTGATCCTGGAAGACCTCAAGGCCATCGACCGACTGCTCGGCAAACTGTCGACCAAGGCCCGCGCCGCTTTCCTTTATAACCGCCTCGACGGCCTCGGCCACGCCGAAATCGCCGCGAAGCTCGGCGTCTCGGTGCCGCGCGTGCGGCAATACCTCGCGCAAGGCATTCGCCAGTGCTACATCGCCCTCTACGGTGAGCCGACATGAATCCGGCCAGCTCCAAACCGGTCTCGGCCCAGGTGCTGGACGCGGCGATTGCCTGGCAATTGTCGCTGGATTCCGGCAGTCCGCTGGAGCGCGAGGAGTTCGCCAAATGGCATGCGGCCCATGAAGAACACGCCCGCGCCTGGCGCCAACTGGGCATGCTCGATCAGCGCTTCAACGTCGCCAACGGCCCGGCCCGCGCTGCGTTACTGCAATCGCGCGAAGGCATTCGGCGGCGCGTGCGCAAGCTCGGCAGCGGATTGGCCAGCGTGGTGGCGGTGATCGGTCTGGCGCTGTTTGCCGGTGATCGGTATTTGCCGCTGGATTACTGGCTTGCCGATCAACGCACCGCCACCGGCGAACAGCGCACGGTACGCCTGGCCGATGGCACCATGCTCAATCTCAACACCCACAGCGCGGTGGATGTGCGCTTCGATGCCAGGCAGCGGCTGATCGTATTGCAGGAAGGCGAGATCATGGTCGAGACCGGTCACGGTGATGCGCGGCCGTTCATCGTCGAAACCCGCGAAGGCAGCATGCGCGCATTGGGGACACGGTTTCTGGTCAAGCGTGAAGACCAGGGCACGCGTCTGAGCGTCCTGCAATCGGCGGTGGCGGCGCATCCGCAAAGCCATCCTGAAGAACAGATCCTGCGCGAAGGCCAGCAAGTACTGATCCGCAATAACGGCCTCGACGCGGTCGCTGCGCTCACGCCAGGCGCCGATGCCTGGACCCGCGGCATGCTGGTGGTGGACAACGCTCGATTGGAAGATCTGGTGCGTGAGCTTGGACGCTACCGGCGCGGGCATCTGGGCGTGGCGCCGGAAGTCGCTGACCTGCGCATCACCGGCAGTTTCCCGCTGCACGACACCGACAAGGCCTTGAGCGCCCTGCTGCCGACCCTGCCGGTGCAGATCGAGCAGCACACGCCGTATTGGGTCACGGTGGCCAAAGCAGATACAAAACCCTGATTTATCTGGTGCCCGAGCGGCCGCCATCGCTGGCAAGCCAGCTCCCACAGAGATCGATGTTGAATACCAATTCTGTGAGCTGCGCTGAACCTGTGGGAGCTGGCTTGCCAGCGATGAGGCCGCCCGCAACTGCACAAAACCAATGTTGCCACGCGAATCGGCTGCCCCACTCCCAGTTAATCGACATTATTTTCATCCAGCCCTATCACTTTTCAATTCTCGTCCGGCACACAGGCAATTGAGAAATATTTCCATTCAGGAGCCTTCGCATGTCCCGTTCGCTAGACACCTTGTTGCGCCCCAGTCTGCTGGCCGTTGCCATTGCCCTCAGCGCGCCGCTGATCAGCAACCCGTTGCTCGCCGCTGAACAGGCGTCCAACGTGCGTACCTACAACCTGCCGGCGGTGCCGCTGTCGACCACGTTGAACCAGATCGCCAGCCAGGGTGGCCTCGCGCTGTCGCTCAATCCGTCGCTGGCGGCGGGCAAGACCTCGGCGCCGGTCAACGGGCAATACGACGCCGCCGGCGCTCTGCGCGCGGCGCTGCAAGGCACCGGTCTGCAACTGGAACAAAGCAGCACTGGTACCTACAGCCTGGCTGCCGTGCCTGAAGGGACACTGGCGCTGCCGGAAACCGCCGTGATCGGCGTGGAAAACCTGGAAACGGCCTGGGGCCCGGTCGAAGGCTACACCGCCACCCGCACCGCCGCCGGCACCAAGACCGACACCGCGCTGGTCGAAGCACCGCGCTCGATCTCGGTCGCGACCCGTCAGCAAATGGACGACCGCAGCGTGCACAGCCTCGATGACGCCGTGCGTTATATGCCGGGCATTACCGCCAGCAGCTACGGCAGCGACACCCGCGCCGACTGGCTGCGCGTGCGTGGCTTCGAGCCGACCCAGTTCCTCGATGGCCTGCCACTGCCCAAAGGCGTGTACGCCAACCCGAAACAGGAAACCTGGAACCTCGATCGCCTTGCCCTGCTGCGCGGCCCGGCCTCTTCCGTCTACGGCCAGACCCCGCCGGGCGGCCTGCTGGACATGGTCAGCAGGCGCCCGAGCAGCGACGCCAGCAGCGAAATCCAGTTGCAGTACGGCAGCGACAACCATCGCCAGATCAACTTCGCCAGCACCGGCAAGATCGACGACGCCGGCCAGTTTCTCTACGGCATCAGCGGTGTGGTGCGTGACAGCGACACGCAAGTCGATCACATCGAAAACAAGCGCTACAACATCGCGCCGAGCCTGACCTGGAACATCGACGACGACACCAAACTCACCCTGCTGAGCCAGTTCACCCGCGACGATACCGGCATTACCAGCCAGTTCCTGCCGGTGCAGGGCACCAAGATCGACATGCCGTTCGGTAGCGTCTCGCACCACAAAAACCTCGGCGACCCGAATTGGGAATACTACGACCGCACTTACTACGCGCTCGGTTATGCGTTTGAACACCGGCTGAACGATGTCTGGCAGTTCAAGCAGAACCTGCGTTACACCAAGTCGGATCTGTCGTTCCAGGCCCTGACCGTCGGTTCTTACCCGTACACCCAGGTGGACGATCAAGGCAACGTCGGGCGCACCAGCACCAGCGTTGACGAAGACATCAGCCAGTTCGCGGTGGACAACAACTTCCAGGCCGACTTCGCCACCGGTGACATTCGCCACACCGTGCTGTTGGGGCTGGATCACCAACGCAGCAACACCAACTACCTGTCGATCTACGGTGACGGTCTGAAAACCAACGTGCTGAAGCCGATCTACGGCCAGCCGATCGTCCGTCCGGATCGCTCGACCGCGTATTACGACTACGACCAGAAGACCTACCAGACCGGCCTCTACGTGCAGGACCAGATGGCCCTCGACCAATGGCGCCTGACGCTGGGCGGTCGTGAAGACTGGGTCCACACCGGCACCACGTTCTTCAACAAGGCCGATGCGACCAACACCCAGCGCGACAAGAACTTCAGTGGTAACGCAGCGCTCAGCTACGTGTTCGACTCAGGCTTCGTCCCGTACATTTCCTACGCCGAATCCTTCCAGCCCACCACCGGCGCCGACGCCTCCTCCACCGGTTCGCTGAAGCCGACCGAAGGCAAGCAGTGGGAAATGGGCGTCAAGTACCAGCCACCGGGCAGCAAGACCCTGCTGACCGCCGCCGTGTATGACCTGACGCAGAAAAACGTCGCAGTCACCACCACCGTCGGCAACACCCCGATCACCAGCCAGACCGGCGAAGTGAAAGTCAAAGGCCTGGAACTGGAGGCGACCTCGGACGTCACCGATAACCTGAAAGTGATTGCCGCCTACACCCTGGCCAAGTCCGAAGTGCAGAAAGGCGACTACAAAGGCAACCGCCTGCAGCTGATGCCGAACCAACAGGCCTCGCTGTGGACCGATTACACCTGGCACAACGGCGTACTCGACGGCTTCGGTATCGGCGGTGGCGTGCGTTACACCGGCAACACCTACGGCGATCAGGGCAACACTTGGCTGGGCAAGGCCAATGCTTACACCGTGTTCGATGCCTCTGTGCACTACGATCTCGGTCGCCTGGACAACAGCCTCAAAGGCGCATCGGTCGCGGTCAATGCCACCAACCTGTTCGACAAGGACTACATCTCCACCTGCGACGGCTTCTATTGCTACTACGGCGACCAGCGCAGCGTCGTCGCCAGCGCCACCTACAAGTGGTAAGCGCGTGAGCTGAACAGGTCCTGTCACCAGGCCGTCCCCCGTGGACGGCTTCGGTGTTTTTGAAGGTCATGAAATGAAAAGTAAAACAATTCGCCGCTGGTCGTTCATCCACACCTGGACCAGCCTGATCTGCACCGTGTTTTTGCTGCTGTTGGCACTGACCGGTCTGCCGCTGATTTTCCATCACGAGATCGAGCACCTGCTCGGCGATGCCCCGCAAGTGCGCGAAATGCCCGCCGACACCCCGCGCCTGAACCTGGCGCAACTGGTCGAGGCGGCAGAACAACATCGTCCCGGCGAAGTGGTGCAGTACTTCGGTTTCGAGGACGACGAGCCCAACGCCGTGCTGACCATCATGGCGAAAACCGCCGGTACCGAGCCGAATTCTTCGCACACGTTCATGCTCGATGCGCGCACCGGTGAAGTGCTGGAAACCCCGTCGGCCAACGGAGGCCTGATGTTGTTCATCCTGCGCCTGCATGTGGACATGTTCGCCGGCCTGCCGGGCAAGTTGCTGCTGGCGTTCATGGGTCTGCTGTTCGTGGTCGCGATCATTTCGGGAACTGTGTTGTACCTGCCGTTCATGCGCCGTTTGCAGTTCGGCACCGTGCGCCAGGACAAGTCCTCCCGGCTGCGCTGGCTCGACCTGCACAACCTGATCGGCGTGGTTACGCTGACCTGGGCGCTGGTGGTCGGTGTCACCGGAGTGATCAGCGCCTGTGCCGATCTGATCATCGCCGCGTGGCGCAATGACTCGCTGACCGCCATGGTCGCGCCCTACCGCGATGCCCCGCCGTTGACCCGACTGGCCCCGGCCACCCGCCTGCTCGACATCGCCCGGGACGTGGCACCGGGGATGAACCCGGACTTCATCGCCTTCCCCGGTACGCGTTTTTCCAGCGAGCATCATTACGCGGTGTTCATGAAGGGCGGCACGCACCTGACCTCGCACCTGCTGACGCCGGTGCTGATCGACGCCGGCACCCTGCAGGTCACCGCCGTGGCCGAGCGCCCGTGGTACATGGACGCCATGGGCCTGTCGCAGCCATTGCACTTCGGTGACTACGGCGGCATGCCGATGAAAATCCTCTGGGCGACCCTCGACGTGCTGACCATCATCGTCCTTGGCAGTGGCGTGTATCTGTGGGTGGTGCGGCGTAAAGCGGCAAAACCGGTGACGGTGGAGGCTGCCGCATGAAGCCGCGTCAGAACAATTTCTGGAAGGTCTTCAGCACGCCGCTGGTGATTGCGCTGCTGAGTGCGGCGGGGTTGTTTGCGGCGTTGTTGGGCGATGGAATCTGGGATGCGTTGAGCTGGATCGGGCTGGGCGTTCCGGCGTATCTGGCCATTAGAGGTTTGTTGCAGCGCAGGTAGTTTTTGTGTTGTCGGTGATGGCCTCATCGCTGGCAAGCCAGCTCCCACGGGGGTTAATGCTGAATCTGAAATTTGTGTTCGCTGCAAAAACTGTGGGAGCTGGCTTGCCAGCGATGGCGATCTCACGAACACCATCAATTCCTCGCCAGCCACAGTGGTTGTAGCTAGGCTAACCTGCTGTTCTTCGATGACCACCGAGGTTTGCCAATGTCCGCCCCCTGCATGACCCTGTTCCACAACACGCTCTCCCCGTTCGTGCGCAAAGTGATGGTGCTGCTGCATGAGACCGGCCAGCAGGATCGCGTCGCTCTGCAAGACTGCGTGCTCAGCCCGGTCAGCCCGGACGCAGCGCTCAACGCCGACAATCCGCTGGGCAAGATCCCGGCCCTGCGTCTGGCCGACGGCAGCGTCATCCATGACAGCCGCGTGATCCTCGAATACCTCGACCAGCAGCATGTCGGCAACCCGCTGATCCCCCGCGACGGCGCGGCCCGCTGGCGCCGTCTGACCCTGGCCTCGCTGGCCGACGGGATCATGGATGCCTCGGTGATGGTGCGTTACGAACTGGTATTGCGCGCCCCGGAAAAGCACTGGGACGAATGGCTCGATGCCCAGCGCGAGAAGATCCGCCGCGCCCTGGCCTATCTGGAAAGTGACGCCATCGCCGAGCTGACCAGCCATTTCGACGTGGCCGCCATCAGCGTGGCGTGCGCATTGGGTTACATCGATCTGCGTCATCCGGATCTGGACTGGCGCAGCGCCAATCCACAACTGGCCAACTGGTTCTTTGAAGTGAGTCAGCGACCGTCCATGGTCGCTACCCTGCCCAAGCCTTAAATCGGCGGAACCTGTTCTGGCCTCATCGCTGGCAAGCCAGCTCCCACAATGGATTTGGGTATGACAGAACCCTCTGTTTCAGCACAAATCCTGTGGGAGCTGGCTTGCCAGCGATGGCACCACCTGGGTTGCGGCGGCAGTGCTGCAACAATCAGCGTCACCAAAACCTCCACCTCTCGCTGATCTTCACGCAATCCCAACCCGCTCATTGCATCGCCTCCACATCAAACGCCAGCGGCTTGGCCGGTTTTTGCCCGATCCCGTACCAATCGAGTTTGCGCGTCAGCACCATGAACACCCCGAGCAAGCCGAACAGCAACAGCGAACCCATCAGCAGCGCATAGTCCTCGGCGCTCAGCAGGCCATACAGCAGACCATACAACGCTGCCAATCCCGCGGAAAAACTCAGGCCGTGGCGCACGCTGTGCAGCACGTGACAGACATAAAATCCGATCAACAACACACAACCACTGGCCGACAGCAGATAGGCCAAAGCAAAGCCGATGTGCTCCGACAGCGACAGCAACAACAGGTAGAAGAACGCCAGCGCCACCCCGACCAATGCGTATTGCACCGGGTGCACCGCGAGGCTCTTGAGCACTTCGAACAGGAAGAAACCGGCGAAGGTCAGGACAATAAACAACAACGCATATTTGATCGCACGGTCACTCTTCAGGTACTGATCCACCGGGTCGATGAAACTCACGCCAAAACTGCGCCCGTTGAACGCCTCGCAATCATTGCCCATCACACAGCGATTCATCGCTTCTTGCAGGTTGGTGGAGAAAAACGAGGTCTGCCAATCGGCGCTGAAACCCTGATCACTGATCTCGCGTTTGCCCGGCAGGAAGTTGCCGATGAAGCTGGGGTGCCGCCAGTTCGCCGCCAGGCTGACGCGGCTGGCCTTGCCTACCGGCAACACCTGCAGCGAACCGGTGCCCTGCAGGCGCAGGTCGAAACCGAAGGTCAGCTCCGTGGCGTTACGGGTGTCCAGTGTCGGCAACATGACCCGCACGCCTTCGCCGAGCCAGCCCACCTGGGTGCCAGGCACAAAGTCCAGACGCTGGCCGTCGAGTTCCAGTTTCAGCGCGTTTTCAATGCCGCGAATATCACTGATGCCCACCGCCAGAAACGGCGCGTCGAACTGGTAATCGGCAAAGTCTTCTTTGATGCCTAACTGCGCCGGCAAGGAGAAATGCCCGTTGATGCGATTGTCAGCATGGAACAATCGCGCTTGGTAAATGCCCCGGGCGCGCAGCTCGGTCTGCACCTGGCCGTCGAGCTCGAAGCGCTCCGGCAGAAAGTACAAACGACCGCGTTCCTCGCCGAGCTCTTCATAGCGCTGATTGGTTTTCTCGTTGGTCTTCCAGGTGCGTACCACCTTGCGATACGGCACCACCATCACCGGCCCGCTCAGTTGCTGGCTGTAGCTGGAACTGCGGGCGATGTCTTCGAGCACGCCGTCGCGCAGTTGCTGGCGGTCGTCGATGATGCCGTCAATCATCAGCAGCGGGATCAGCAACAGCAGGATCAACAGGGCAATGGCCCCGAGCTTTATGGTCAAATTTTTGTTCATGGGACTCTCCCTGTTTGGATGGGCAGAGTCTGCTGTTGATGTATGAGGGGAATGTGGGGGGAATATGGAGATTGTGTGGAAAGATCAAAAGATCGCAGCCTTCGGCAGCTCCTTGGGATTGCGTTCCCCTGTAGGAGCTGCCGAAGGCTGCGATCTTTTTAGGGTCTCAAGGCAGGCGCAATGTCACTTCCACACCGCCCTCGACATTGCGAATCTGCATCGACCCACCATGCAACTTCACCACCTCTTCAACAAAGTTCAGCCCCAACCCGGTGCTCTTGCGCCCACTGTCCGGACGCGGCAACGAATAAAACCGCTCACTCAAGCGCGGCAAGGCGTAATCGGGAATCGGGGCAGCTTCGTTGAACACGCGCAACTCGACCTGTTCCCCGACACGTTCGGCACTGAAACGCAGCAACCCGGCGATCGGGGTGAAATCCAGTGCATTGTCCAGCAGATTGCCCAGCGCCTGACGCAGCAGAAACGGCTCGCCGATCAGCAGCAGATCCGGCGCAATGGTCTGCTCGATCGTGAGCCGCCGGCCTTCGATCCGCGCTGCCTGCGCGCGCAATAATTCATCGATCAGCGCCGCCAGCGGCACCGCCACGCGCTCCTCGAGACCCTGGCGCTGTTCCACCTGAGCCAGATTCAACAGGCGCTCGATCAACTGCTGCATCCGCGCGCTTTCACTGTCGATGTTGCCGACAAAGCGCAGGCGCTGAATCGCTGGCATTTCATCCTGCAGCAACTCCGCGGCACCGCGAATGGCCGCCAGCGGACTCTTCAATTCATGGGTCAGCGTGTGCACGTAGCGTTCGACGTAAGCCTTGCCTTCCAGTTGGGTGCGCATCTGCTCCACCGCCGTCGCCAGTTGCTCCAGTTCACCGCCACGGTAATGCGGCACCTCCACCCGGCGCCCCTCACTGACCGCTTTGGCGTAACCGGTCAAACGGTGCAGCGCACGGCTCAGCCACCACGACAGCAAGGCACCGAACAGCAGGCCGAGGCCGATCAGCCCGGCCCCGTAAAACAGCAAACGCCGCTCGGTGCGATCGACGTAAGGCTGCAAGGAGCTATTGGGTTTGGCCACGGTGACCACGCCGATGATTTTGCCGTTGTCGCGGATCGGCGCGCCGACGTGCATCACCGAGGAGTTCGCATCATTCGGATCGCTGCGGCTCGAACGAGCGCCGTACTCACCACGCAAAGTCAGGTAGACGTCGTTCCAGCGCGAGTAATCCTGCCCGACCGCCACGCCACTGGAATCCAGGACCACGATGCCTTTGGCGTCGGTGACGTAGATGCGATGGTTGACCTGATTTTTCGGCAACCCCCAGATGGTCGCCTGCGGCTGGCGTTCGCCGTAGGCACGCAACAACTCGGGCCAGCGGTTCTCGCTGAGCGTGCCGGCCTTGAAATCATCACGCAAAATCTCCGCCATCAGGTTGGCGGTATCGACCAGGGTTTCTTCGGTGGACTGACGCACACCGGGGCGGATTTCTTCCATCACCGTGTTGAGCACGAAGTAACCGGTCAGGCCGATAAACAGCACATACACCAGAAAAATCCGCAGCCCCAGCGACATCAGCTGTGCCCCGGGCTGTAGCTGTAGCCGAGGCCACGATGAGTCTGGATCGGCTCGGCGTCGGCCCGCACCAGACGCAATTTGGCGCGCACGCTTTTGATGTGGCTGTCGATGCTGCGCTCGTAGCCGGCGTCGGCAGCAACCCCCAGCGCGTCGAGCAGTTGCTCGCGGCTGAACACCCGCTGCGGTTGTTCGAGCAGACATTGCAACAGGCGAAATTCATGGCGGGTCAGGCTCAACGGCTGTCCCCGATAGACGATCTGCACACGCTCGGCATCGATGCGAAACAGCGTCGAGGACGCTTCAACCGCAGGACGCGGCGCCATGCGTTTGAGAATCGCCCGGACCCGCGCGGCGACCTCACGCGGGCTGAACGGCTTGACCACGTAATCGTCGGCGCCGATTTCCAGCCCTACCACCCGGTCGATCTCGGCGTCCCGGGCGCTGAGGAACAGCACCGGCACTTCACTGAAGCGCCGCAGCTGCTTGCAGGTTTCGAAACCGCTGATGTCCGGCAGGCCGATATCGAGAATGATCAAGTCGGCCGGGGTCTGCCGTTGATGCTCCAGCGCCGCGGCGCCAAGGCTCAGCCACGTGGTCGTGAACCCCTCGCCCTGCAGGGCAAAAATCAGCGTGTCGGCAATCGCCGCTTCGTCTTCGACAATCAGGATATGAGGCATGGCGTCCGAGCCCATGGGTTAAGTGCGCGAACGGTGCCCCAAGCCTGACCTTACGTCAATGAGACCACTCAGCAGTCTGGCTTGTCGGCGGTGAAACGCCGCGCCGGGTTCACTGCGGCGCCAAACTCGCGCAAGGCCTTGGCACCGATCAGCAGCGGGTAGTTGAAGTTGCTGCGGTCGGTCAGGTTGACCTCAACGGTACGCTTGACGTTGCCCAGGCACAGTTCAAGATCGACCACCGGGCGTTTGGCGACTTCAGTGCTGTCGCCCTCGTCCTCTTCGTCCGAGCGGCTCTTGATCTTGCTGATCCGCGCGATCTTGTGCTCGTACACTTTGTTGCTGGCGTCCTTGGTGCCGAGGCGGAAGCGCACCCAGTTTTCACCGTCGCGGGTGAAGGTCTCAATGTCCTTGGCCGACAGCGAGGCGGTCAGCGCGCCGGTGTCCATCTTGGCCTTGAGCACCTCACCACCGATTTCCGGCAGCGCGATGTATTCATAACGCCCGTACAGGGTCGGTTCGGCGGCCATGACCGGCAGGGCGACGAGGGCAAACAGTGCAAGGAGGGATTTCACGTAGAGGGCTTCCTTGGAAAATGAGGGCGTCAGACGCGAGATTTTAGACAGCCATCAAGGAATTCGTTCGCCCTTGATATCGCATCGCTGGCAAGCCAGCTCCCACAGGTTTCTCTGCCATTCGCGGAAATCACATGCACTGGAGATCCTTGTGGGAGCTGGCTTGCCAGCGATGGGGCCAGCACAAGCCTCACTAATTGGCTCCAGCATAGCCGCCCAAAAGTGAAACATTCGTCACCGCCGATTTGGCCTGTCGCCCGAAGCCACTTATCATGGCGCGCCCATCCGCCTTCATAGAGTTGCTTATGCGCCGCCTGCTCACCGGCTGTTTCGTCACCCTGCTGCTATTGCTCAACACCCTGATCCTGATCGGGCCGTTGATGGTCTTTGCCCTGCTCAAACTGATTGCGCCAGGGCGCTGGCGCGATTACGCCTCGTGGGCGGTGATGTGGATTGCCGAGACCTGGGCGGAAATCGACAAACTGATCTTTCGTCTGTGCATCCCCACTCAGTGGGACATTCGCGGCGGCGCAGACCTGCGCGGTGACACCTCGTATCTGGTGGTCAGCAACCACCAGTCGTGGGTCGACATTCCGGCGCTGATCCAGACCCTCAACCGGCGCACGCCGTTCTTCAAGTTCTTCCTCAAGAAAGAGCTGATCTGGGTGCCGTTCCTTGGTCTGGCGTGGTGGGCGCTGGATTACCCGTTCATGAAGCGCTACAGCAAGGCGTTTCTGGCGAAGCATCCGGAGCTGGCGGGCAAGGATCTGGAAATCACCAAACAGGCCTGCGAGCTGTTCAAGCGCCAGCCGGTAACGGTCGTGAATTATCTGGAAGGTACTCGCTACACCGCGGCGAAAAGTGCGCAGCAGCACTCACCATTCAGGCACCTGCTCAAACCCAAGGCCGGTGGCGTGGCGTTTGTGCTGGCGGCGATGGGGGAGCAGCTGGATGCATTGCTCGACGTGACCGTGGTTTATCCACAGGAGAACATTCCGGGGTTCTGGGATCTGATCAGCGGCAGCGTGCCGCGGGTGATCGTCGACATCCAGACCCGCGAACTCGACCCGGCGCTGTCGCAGGGCGATTACGAGAACGATCCGCAGTTTCGCCAGCAGGTCCAGAACTGGGTCAACCAGCTCTGGACCGAGAAGGATCAGCGCATCAGCGAACTGCGCGGTGAGCGCGGCTGAATCAGCTGCCGCTGCCGGCGCCCCAGATGTTGCCCAGACTGCTCAACAGCGAACCGCCAACACCCTGTTGACCCAGGTATTGCAGGATCACCGGGGCAAACTGGCCAACCATGCCGCTGTCCATGCCCAGCGCACTGAAAGCGTTGTTCAGGTCGCTGGTGGTCTTGACGTTGCCCAGCGCATTTTCCAACCCGGCTGACTTGCCCGACGAGCCCAGCAACCCGCTCAATGCCGCCAGATTGCCGCTACCGCCCGACAGTTTGTCGATGCCCGGCACTTCTTTGGCCAACTGCGAATAATCGGTGCTGCTCAATTGGTTCTTGGCCAGGCCCAACATCGCACTGGTTCCCCCTACAGCTTGCTGGGGCGTGACGTTCAGCGCACTCAAGGCACTCAGCAATCCAGCGGTTTCCGAAGTCGGTGCAGCGGCGGCAGCCTTGTCACCCCCTTGCATACCCGAGACTGCACCGGCGACATCGTTCAAGCTGAAACCGGCAAACACCGGGCTCGCTGCAAGGGTCATCAGTGAAGCCAAGGCCATACCGCGTGAAATCTTCATTCATACATCCTCTTGCACTGTGGTAACCGCCCGTCTAGGGGCGGCAAAACTGCCGATTTGACCGGGTTTGCGCTGGCATGTTCCTCGCCGACGCATCCATTTTCAGGATAGCCACGTATATAAAACGTGAAACCGTGGATAACCCGAGATGAATGGCACAAGCGCTGTCGCTGAACTAGCCTGTGAACAGCCCGAGCAGCGCCCTCGTCGTCCGCCCATTGCCTGGAGAACCTTCATTTCCACCGCCGACCCCGATCAGTTGCGCCAGTTGTTGGCCCAGTGCTCACTGGGCGATCGGCGTGCATTCGAAACCCTCTACCGCAGCGTCGGCCCGCGCTTGCACGGTGTCGCCTTGCGTTTCATGGGCCGGGCAGATCTGGCCGAGGACGTGCTGCAGGAAAGCTTCGTGCGCATCTGGAACAACGCCTCGCGCTACGAAGCCCATTTGTCGGCGCCGCTGACCTGGATGATCAACATCACTCGCCACCAGGCCATCGACCAGTTACGCAAACAGCGTGACCGGCCGCTGACCGACTTCGAACAGGCCACCCTGCCGGACGAAGGCCCTTCGGCCCACGACCTGTTGAACAGCAGCCGCGAAGCCAGCGCGTTGCACCGTTGCCTCGACACCCTCGACGGCATGCAGCGCCAGTCGATCAGCGTCGCCTACTTTCAGGGCCTGTCCTGCTCGGAACTCGCCGAACACCTGGCCGCGCCGCTGGGTTCGGTGAAATCGTGGATTCGCCGTGGCATGGAACGTCTGCGCAGGTGCCTTGAATCATGAACTACCAGACCCCTGCCCTGCGCCGCGCCCTCGCTGCCGATTACGCCATCGGCCTGATGTCGTCGGCGGCGCGTCGGCGCTTTGAACAATTGCTGCTGGACGATGCAGCACTGCGCACAGAACTCGCTCACTGGCAGGAAAGCCTTGCCAGCCTGACCGACGCGGTTCCAGAGCAACCGGTGCCGGATCGGGTGTGGCAAGGCATCACTGCGCGCATCGAACCGCAAGTACTGCACGTCCCGGAAAAACGTCCGTTCTGGAACTGGCTGCGGGTCAGCGCCGCGCTGTGTTCGATCGTGGTGCTGGTGTTCCTCGGTTCCCTGTACAACCGCGACGACGCCCGCTATCGCGCCACCCTGCTGAGTGCCGACGCGCAACCGGCGCTGAAGGTCGAGACGCATGCGGACTATCTGCAAGTCGAACCGCTGACATTGGCGGCAGTCGGGCCTGATCGCAGCCTGGAACTGTGGGCGATACCCGCCGATGGCAAGCCGATTTCGCTGGGGGTGATTCCTGCAGGCGGCAAAGGCAAGGTTGAACTGAGCGCGGCGCAGAAAGCCTTGATCGGCCAGCCGATTGCGCTGGCGGTGAGTCTGGAGCCGAAAGGTGGTTCGCCGACCGGACAGCCGACCGGTCCGGTGCTTTACCAAGGCGCTTTGGCAGCCCTCTGACTCTGGCCCACAAACCTTTGTGGCGAGGGAGCTTGCTCCCGCTGGGCTGCGAAACGGCCCAAATCTTGAGTGGGTAATTTTCCTGAGACGCCGCATGTATGAATTTTACGACGGCTTCGCCGCCGAACGGGAGCAAGCTCCCTCGCCACAGGTTTAGTGCTCATCCCCATAAAAAACGGCGACCTTGAGGTCGCCGTTTTGCATTGCCTGAAACTTACGCCGCACTGAATAGCCGATGCGGATCGATCACAAACTTCTTCGGCACACCGGCATCAAACTCGCCGTAACCTTCCGGCGCCTGGTCGAGGCTGATGACTTGCACACCCACCACTTCGGCGATGTTGATGCGGTCCCACATGATCGCCTGCATCAGCTGGCGGTTGTACTTCATCACCGGGGTCTGGCCGGTGTGGAAGCTGTGGGATTTGGCCCAGCCCAGACCGAAGCGGATGCTCAGGCTGCCCATTTTTGCGGCGGCGTCCACGGCACCCGGATCTTCGGTCACGTACAGGCCCGGAATACCGATCTTGCCCGCCACGCGCACCACGCCCATCAGCGAGTTGAGCACGGTGGCCGGCGCTTCGGCTTTCACCCCGTCATGCCCGTGGCCGCGCGCTTCGAAGCCCACGCAGTCCACCGCGCAATCGACTTCCGGTTCGCCCAGCAGTGCGGCGATCTGCTCGTGCAGCGGCGTGTCCTTGGACAGGTCGACCACTTCAAAACCCTGAGCCTTGGCGTGCGCCAGGCGGATGGTGTTGACGTCGCCGATGATCACCACCGCCGCGCCCAGCAAGCGCGCCGAGGCCGCAGCGGCCAGACCGACCGGGCCGGCGCCCGCGATGTACACGGTGCTGCCCGGGCCGACGCCCGCCGTCACCGCACCGTGATAGCCGGTCGGCAGAATGTCGGAGAGGCAGGTCAGGTCGCGGATTTTCTCCATGGCCTTGTCGCGATCCGGCAGTTTCAGCAAGTTGAAGTCGGCGTACGGCACCAGCACGTATTCAGCCTGGCCGCCGGTCCAGTCGCCCATGTCGACATAACCGTAAGCACCGCCGGCGCGGGCCGGGTTGACAGTCAGGCAGACGCCGGTGTGTTGCTCCTTGCAGGAGCGGCAGCGCCCGCAAGCCACGTTGAACGGTACGGAGACCAGGTCGCCGATTTTCAGGTTCTCGACGTCGGAACCCTTCTCGATCACTTCGCCAGTGATTTCATGGCCCAGCACCAGACCGGTCTGCGCCGTGGTCCGGCCGCGCACCATGTGCTGGTCGGAGCCACAAATGTTGGTGGACACCACACGCAGAATCACCCCGTGCTCGATCTTCCTGCCACGCGGGTCCTGCATTTTCGGATAGTCGATTTTCTGTACTTCGACCTTGCCAGCGCCGAGATACACCACACCACGATTGCCAGACATGCTTTCACCTCGCTGTTGTTTTTATGGAACCGCGTTGCCCAGGCAGGCAGCGCGTTAAGTGCTCGGGTACAGATGCTGATTGTTGTGTTGCCTGTTATGGCCTCATCGCTGGCAAGCCAGCTCCCACAGGTTTCGGGTGGAACTCAAAAATTGTGTACGACACAAATCCCTGTGGGAGCTGGCTTGCCAGCGATGGCGATCTAAAGAACGACAGTTCTGTTGGCGTTCAAAAACACCCTTCTTTCGATGTGATAACCCACGGCCCGGGCCAAAGTCAGGCCCTCGATATCACGCCCCTTGGCGATCAAATCTTCCGGGTAATGACTGTGATCCACCGCCTCGACGCCCTGGGCAATGATCGGCCCTTCATCGAGGTCGTTGTTGATGTAATGCGCCGTCGCACCGACCAGCTTCACGCCCTTGTTGTAGGCCTGGTGATACGGCTTGGCACCCTTGAACCCTGGCAGCAACGAGTGATGGATGTTGATCGCCTTGCCATCGAGCTTGCGGCACAACTCCGGTGACAGCACCTGCATGTAGCGGGCGAGGATCACCAGTTCGGCGCCGGACTCTTCGATCACCTGCCACACCTGACGCTCCTGCGACGGCTTGTCGTTGGGGTCGAGGGGGAAATGGTAGTAGGGAATCTGGTGCCAGTCGGCCAGCGGCTTGAGATCCGGGTGGTTGGACACCACCGCCGCCACGTCCATCGACAACTGGCCGATGCGCTGGCGGTAGAGCAAATCGTTGAGGCAGTGATCGGCCTTGGAGACCATGATCACCACTTTCGGCCGGTAGTTCGGCGCAGTCAGCTCGAAGACCATGCCAAACGCCTGACCACGCTCGGCGAGGCCGGCGCGGAAGGACTGCTCGTCGAAACCCTCGGGCTGACGGAATTCCACGCGAATGAAGAAGCGGCCCGAGAGCCGGTCATCGAACGAATGGTGCTCGGTGACGTAGCAACCCTGCTCGAACAGAAAACGCGTCACCGCGTCCACCGTGCCGAGCACGCTGGGGCAGTCGGCGGTCAGAATCCATGTGTCTGGGGCGCGGCTCATGGTGCGGTGACTCCTGTTTCAACATCTGTGAGCAGAGTGAACTCTGTGGCGAATGAGTTCTGTGGCGAGGGAGCTTGCTCCCGCTGGGTTGCGAAGCGACCCAAAAATCAGCAACCGCGTTCTTCCAGAAAGAATGCGCTCGCAGGTTTTTGCGACTGCTTCGCAGCGGAGCGGGAGCAAGCTCCCTCGCCACAAGAAGCAATCGCGGCAACCACTTAGTGTTACGCCTGCACGCTCAGCCCGTACTCGGCCGAAGCATCCTGCAACCACAACCACCAGTAATCCGAGAAGCTACGGCGGATCAGCAGTTCCCAGGTGTCTTCGGCGGTGTGGCGAATCATCAGCTGCGACTTGGCGAACACCGTGCCCACCGCTTTGCCGACCGGAAAATTGTTCGGGTGCACGTCATAGCTGGTGGATTTCATCAGCACCTGACGCACGTTCGGCCCGCTCAGTTCGAGCACCTGCTGGCCGCCGCTGACGTTGACGATCGCGATGTGCAGATCGCCCAGCGCTTCGCGCAGTTTCTGCTCGGCGGCGAACTCTTCACCGCTTGGTACGATCAGCAGCCACTCGTCCGGGCCCATCCATTGCAGGCTGGTTTCGCCTTTGACGATGACGCTCAGGGCGCCCGGCAACTCAATGCCGAGGGCCTTGTGCACGCCGGCGGCGAAGGCTGCATCGTGGCCATCGCCACGAATGGTCAGGTGACCGAGGAGTTTCTTTTCACGCACGATGACGCCGGCGTTCTTGCGACCCTTGCCGACCAGGCTGGCGAGGTCGGCATGGTGCAGCGACGACTCGGCCTTGGCCCCGGTGGTCGGGCGTTGTTGGTACACGTTGGCTGTGGTCATAAAGCACCTATCTCAATTCTGTTGGTCCGGTCCTTGTGGTGGCTGCACTGCCGCCTTCGCGAGCAAGCTCGCTCCCACAGGGGACTGATGCCTGACACAAATTCCATTAACAACCCGAAACCTGTGGGAGCGAGCCTGCTCGCGAAGGCGATATCCGCCACACCACAGGGTTCGAAGCTGTCAGATGTTCTGCCGATCACCCTTCGGATCGAAGAACACCGAAGAAACAATCTCCGCCTCGATCACGCTGCCATCAGCCAGCGGTGCAAACACCCGCTCGCCCATGCGCTTCAGACCGCCCTTGACCACACCCATGGCAAACGAATAGCCGAGGGAGTTGTGCGCGTAGCTGGAGGTCACGTGGCCGACCATGGTCATCGGGATCGCCTGCTTGGTGTTGAACACCAGTTGCGCACCTTCCGGCAGCCAGACGTTCGGGTCGATCGGCTTCAGACCCACCAGTTGTTTACGCTGATCCTTCACGCAATCTTCACGGTTCATGCCGCGCTGGCCGATCCACGAGAACGGTTTGGTGCGACCGACGCACCAGCCCATGTTCAGGTCGTCCGGAGTCATCGAGCCGTCGGTGTCCTGACCGACGATGATGAAACCCTTCTCGGCCCGCAGGACGTGCATGGTCTCGGTGCCGTACGGAGTCAGGTTGTACTGTTTGCCGGCCTCGACGATTTTCTCCAGCACGCCCATCGCGTAGTCGGCCTGGACGTTGACTTCGTACGACAGTTCACCGGTAAACGAGATACGGAACACCCGCGCCGGCACACCGCCGACCAGACCCTCTTTCCAGGTCATGAACGGGAACGCTTCGTTGGCCAGGTCGATGTCGGTCACGGCACTGAGCAGCTTGCGGCTGTTCGGCCCGGACAGGGTCATGGTCGCCCAGTGGTCGGTGACCGAGGTGAAGTAGACCTTCATCTCAGGCCATTCGGTCTGGTGGTACAGCTCCAGCCATTGCAGCACGCGCGCGGCGCCGCCAGTGGTGGTGGTCATGACGAAATGGTTGTCGGCCAGGCAGGCCGTCACGCCGTCGTCGAAGACCATGCCGTCTTCTTTGCACATCAGGCCGTAACGCGCCTTGCCCACGTCGAGCTTGGTCCAGGCGTTGGTGTACACGCGGTTGAGGAACTCACGGGCATCCGGGCCTTGAATGTCGATTTTGCCCAGGGTCGAAGCGTCGAGCAGGCCGACGCTGTCGCGCACGGCTTTGCATTCGCGCTTCACTGCGGCGTGCATGTCTTCACCGTTTTTCGGGAAGTACCATGGACGTTTCCACTGGCCGACGTCTTCGAACTCGGCGCCGTTTTTCAGGTGCCATTGATGCAACGCGGTGTAGCGTACCGGCTCGAAGATATGCCCACAGTGACGACCGGCTACCGCGCCGAACGTTACCGGCGTGTAGTTCGGGCGGAACATCGTGGTGCCCATCTGCGGGATGGTCACGTTCAGCGAGCGGGCAGCGATGGCCAGGCCGTTGACGTTGCCGAGCTTGCCCTGATCGGTGCCGAAACCCAGCGCGGTGTAGCGTTTGACATGTTCGACCGACTCGAAACCTTCGCGGGTCGCCAGTTCGATGGCGGCGGCGGTGACGTCGTTCTGCAGGTCGACGAATTGTTTCGGCGCCCGCGAAGTGCCCTTCTCGTGCGGCACCTGGAACAGCGCCAGGGTCGCTTCTTCGAGACGGCTCAGCGCTTTTGGCAGCGTGCCTTCGACCACCGCGAAACCGGCTTCACTGGCAGCGCGTGCGCCACCTTCGAAACCATCGGCCAGCGAATCTCCGAGGCCGTAAACGCCGTTGATGCCGCCGACGCACACACGCTTCTGCGGTGCTTCGCCCGGTACGAAACCGAGGATGTCTTCACGCCAAATCGGCTTGCCACCGAGGTGCGAAGCCAGGTGCACGACAGGGCTGTAACCGCCGGAACTGGCGATCACGTCGCAGTCGAGCCATTCGCCCGGGCTGGTCACGGTGTGCGCTTTGACGTCAATCGCGGCAACGCGGGCAGCGGTGACGCGCTTGCTGCCACGGGCCTCGATCACGGCGCTGCCGGTGAGGATGCGAATGCCTTTGGCACGGGCTTCTTCTACCAGTGCACCACGCGGATTGCTCCGTGCATCAGCAATGGCCACCACTTGCAGACTGGCGTCGAGCCAGTCCAGCGCCACGCGGTAGGCGTGATCGTTGTTGGTGGTCAGCACCAGCTTCTTGCCCGGTGCCACACCGTAACGGCGCACGTAAGTCGAGACCGCACCGGCGAGCATGTTGCCCGGCACGTCGTTGTTGCCGTAGACCAGCGGACGCTCGTGGGCGCCGGTCGCCAGCACCACACGCTTGGCGCGGACGCGGTGAATGCGCTGACGCACCTGGCCGATAGGCGCACGGTCACCGAGGTGATCGGTGAGGCGTTCGTGAATGGTCAGGAAGTTGTGGTCGTGGTAGCCGTTGACCGTGGCGCGCGGCAACAGCAGCACGTCCGGAGTGTTCTTCAGTTCAGCGATGACGCTGGCCACCCACTCGATCGCCGGTTTGCCGTCGAGGCTTTCGCGAGAATCGAGCAGGCTGCCGCCGAACTCTTCCTGCTCATCGGCGAGAATCACCCGCGCACCACTGCGCGCAGCCGCCAGGGCCGCGGCGAGACCGGCAGGGCCGGCGCCGACGATCAGCACGTCGCAGTGCTGGTTCATGTAGTCGTAGGTGTCCGGATCGACTTCGGTCGGCGAACGGCCCAGACCGGCAGCCTTGCGAATGTACTTCTCGTACGTCATCCAGAACGATTGCGGGTACATGAAGGTTTTGTAGTAGAAACCCGGCGGCATCAGCTTGCCGCCGACCTTGCCGAGAATGCCCATCATGTCGTTGTTGACGCTCGGCCAGCCGTTGGTGCTGGTGGCGACCAGGCCTTGGTACAGCGCCTGTTGCGTGGCGCGCACGTTGGGAATCTGCGTGGCTTCGGTGGCCCCGATCTGCAGCACGGCGTTCGGCTCTTCGGCACCGGCGGCGAAGATCCCGCGAGGACGCGAATACTTGAAGCTGCGGCCGATGATGTCGACGCCGTTGGCGATCAGTGCCGAGGCCAGGGAGTCGCCCTCGAAGCCTTTGTAGCTCTGACCGTTGAAGGTGAAGCTCAGCACTTTGTTGCGGTCGATCCGTCCACCGTTGGACAGGCGATTGGTCTGGCTCATACCTTCTCTCCCAGCGCCGTCGTGGCTGTTTTCGCCGAATCAGCCTTGTCGGTGAATTGCGGCTTGGTGCCGATCTTGTAGGTTTCGAGAATCTCGTAGGTCACGGTGTCGCGAGTGACGTTGAAGTACTGGCGGCAACCGGCGACGTGATCCCACAGCTCATGGTGCAGACCGCGCGGGTTGTCGCGGAAGAACATGTAGTCGCCCCACTCTTCATCGGTGCAGGCGTTCGGATCCAGCGGACGCGGAATGTGCGCCTGACCGGATGCATGGAATTCCTCTTCGGAGCGCAGTTCGCCGCAGTGAGGACAGAAGATATGCAACATGGGGATTTCTCCTGTTAGTGGGCGACGGCAGCAGCGCCGTGTTCGTCGATGAGTGCGCCGTTGTGGAAACGGTCGATGGAGAACGGTGCCGCCAATGGGTGCATTTCACCCTTGGCCAGACTCGCGGCAAACACGTTGCCCGAGCCAGGTGTGGCCTTGAAGCCGCCGGTGCCCCAACCGCAGTTGAAGAACATGTTCGGTACCGGGGTTTTCGAAATGATCGGGCAAGCGTCCGGCGTGGTGTCGACGATGCCGCCCCACTGGCGGTTCATGCGCACCCGCGACAGCACCGGGAACATCTCGACGATGGCCTGGATGGTGTGCTCGATCACCGGGTACGAACCGCGCTGGCCATAGCCGTTGTAGCCGTCGATACCGGCGCCGATCACCAGGTCGCCCTTGTCGGACTGGCTGATGTAACCGTGCACGGCGTTGGACATAATCACGCTGTCGATAATCGGTTTGATCGGCTCGGACACCAGCGCTTGCAGCGGGTGAGATTCGATCGGCAGACGGAAACCGGCGAGCTTGGCCATGTGTCCGGAGTTACCGGCGGTGACCACGCCGACGCGTTTGGCGCCGATGAAACCCTTGTTGGTTTCAACGCCGATGCACACGCCGTTTTCCTTGCGAAAACCGATGACTTCGGTCTGCTGGATCAGATCCACGCCCAAGGCGTCGGCGGCACGGGCAAAGCCCCAGGCCACGGCATCGTGACGAGCGACGCCACCACGACGCTGCACGGTCGCGCCCATCACCGGGTAGCGGGTGTTTTTCGAGCAGTCGAGGTACGGGATCTCGTCGGCCACTTGCTTGGCGTTGAGCAGTTCGCCGTCAACGCCGTTGAGGCGGTTGGCGCTGACCCGACGCTCGGAATCACGAATGTCCTGCAGGGTGTGGCACAGGTTGTAGACGCCGCGCTGGGAGAACATCACGTTGTAGTTCAGATCCTGCGACAGGCCTTCCCACAGTTTCATCGCGTGTTCGTACAGGTGCGCCGACTCGTCCCACAGGTAGTTGGAGCGCACGATGGTGGTATTGCGCGCGGTGTTACCGCCGCCCAGCCAGCCCTTCTCGACCACGGCGACGTTGGTGATGCCGTGCTCTTTCGCCAGGTAGTAGGCGGTCGCCAGACCGTGCCCGCCACCGCCGACGATGACCACGTCGTAGACCTTCTTCGGCGTCGGCGTGCGCCACATGCGCTGCCAGTTCTCGTGGTGGCTGAGGGAGTGTTTGAAGAGGCCGAAGCCCGAATAGCGTTGCATAGTCATTTACTCCAAACCGCTCAGCGATAAACCGGGTAGTCGGCGCACAGTGCCGCGACGTTCTTGGCCACATTCGCTTCAACGTCGGCGTCACCGAGGTTGTCGAGGATGTCGCAGATCCAGCCGGCCAGCACTTCGCACTGGGCGACCTTGAAGCCGCGGGTGGTGACGGCCGGGGTGCCGATACGCAGGCCCGAGGTCACGAACGGCGACTGCGGGTCGTTCGGCACGGCGTTCTTGTTGACGGTGATGTGCGCACGGCCGAGGGCAGCGTCAGCATCTTTGCCGGTCAGGCCCTGACGGATCAGGCTGACCAGGAACAGGTGGTTGTCGGTACCGCCGGAGACTACATCGTAGCCACGTTTGATAAACACGCTGGCCATCGCCTGAGCGTTGTCGATCACTTGCTGCTGATAGGCCTTGAAGCCTGGCTCCAGCGCTTCCTTGAAGCACACGGCTTTACCGGCGATGACGTGCATCAGCGGGCCGCCTTGGGCGCCGGGGAATACCGCGGCGTTGAGCTTTTTCTCGATCTCTTCGTTGGACTTGGCCAGGATCAGCCCGCCACGTGGACCGCGCAGGGTCTTGTGGGTAGTGGTGGTGACCACGTCGGCGTACGGCAGCGGATTCGGGTACAGGCCAGCAGCGACCAGACCGGCAACGTGGGCCATGTCGACGAACAGCAGCGCACCCACTTTGTCGGCGATCTGGCGGAAGCGCGGGAAGTCCAGCGTCTTCGAATAAGCAGAGAAACCGGCAACGATCATCTTCGGCTTGCACTCGACGGCCAGACGCTCAACTTCGTCGTAATCGATCAGCCCGGTGTCGGTGTTGATCCCGTACTGCACCGCGTTGTACAGCTTGCCCGAGGACGAGACTTTCGCGCCGTGGGTCAGGTGACCGCCATGAGCGAGGCTCATACCGAGAATGGTGTCGCCCGGCTGGATCAGTGCCAGATACACGGCGCTGTTGGCCGAGGAACCGGAGTGCGGCTGGACGTTGGCGTAATCGGCACCGAACAGTTGCTTGGCGCGTTCGATGGCCAGCGCTTCGACTTTATCCACATGCTCGCAACCACCGTAGTAGCGCTTGCCCGGATAACCTTCGGCGTATTTGTTGGTCAGGCCGCTGCCTTGCGCTTGCATCACGCGTTTGCTGGTGTAGTTCTCCGACGCGATCAGCTCGATGTGATCTTCCTGACGTTGCTCCTCGGCATTCATCGCCGCCAGCAGTGCATCGTCGTAACCCTGGATCTGGTCTTGCTTGCTGAACATCGCGTCTCTCCCAGCGGCGTCGGTGCGCCATTTCGTCTTGGTCAGGCACGCGGCTTGCGGAGGTGCCCTTTGATGCGATGGTATGGCCGGCGCAGACAGCCCAGATGCCTACGGACGCCACACAAAGGTGCGTTTACGACATGGCTCGAAATGGTCTTGCCAGACTCGATCTCGAAAACACTGAAGAACCCTGTGGGAGCTGGCTTGCCAGCGACGGCGATAGCACATCTGGCATTGATGACGGCTGACCCACCGCTATCGCTGGCAAGCCTGCTCCCACAGGGTTATGCGGCGACTTGGCGGATAAGTAGCAGCAGGAGGAAATGTGCAGGATAGAGGGCATAGCCCCAGCGTCGCATTGGCGGTGACTGGAGATGTCGCGCATGTCGCAACAGGAACATCCCGAGCAATGGCGCAATCAGACACGCCGCGATACCAAACACCGCCACGTAGTTGCCGAACTGCGCCGCCTCATACAGCACCCGCCACTGATTGCCCGCCAGACACACCAGCCCCGGCAGCAGGCCGAAATACCAGGGGCGACGGATCACCCACAGCAGCGCCAGCGGCAACAGCACGCCAAATATGCCGAACATCAGCCACTGCGAAAACAGCGCCGCCAGCAGCAAGGCGCCCGCGCCCAAAAGCCGCGACAACACCGTACGATCCTGCCAGCCCCGCACCACCAGCAACCCCAGCGCCAGAGTGGGCATCACGTTCAAGGTGTCGGGATCGGGAATGTACAAGCGGTAAGGAATCTCGCTGACCAGACTGAACAGCAGCAACCAGCCCAGATAACGCCACTCGGTCTTCTGCGCACCGGCCCGGGCCAGGTTCGCCGCCATCGCCAGACAGAACCACGGGAATGCCATGCGCCCCGGCACATACAGCCAATCGGCGCTGATCCCGACATATCGCAGGTGATCGAGCAGCATGCTCAGCAGCGCCAGCCACTTGAGCAGATCCAGCGCGCCGTCGCGTTTAGTCACGTGCATAATCGGGTAACAAACTGGTAATTTCCTGACAGTGACATCCCGTGTGCTCCCCGGAAGATCTTCGGTAAAGTGCGCACCCTCATTGACCACGAGCCTTCACAAGAGTCTCGACCACGGAAGCCGGCCATGACCGACAAGAGCCAACAATTCGCCAGCGACAACTACTCCGGCATCTGCCCCGAAGCCTGGGCCGCCATGGAACAGGCCAACCACGGCCACCAGCGCGCTTATGGCGACGATGAATGGACCGCACGTGCGGCCGACCATTTCCGCAAGCTGTTCGAAACCGACTGCGAGGTGTTCTTCGCGTTCAACGGCACTGCCGCCAACTCGCTCGCACTGTCGTCGCTGTGCCAGAGTTACCACAGCGTGATCTGCTCGGAAACCGCCCACGTCGAAACCGACGAATGCGGCGCGCCGGAATTCTTCTCCAACGGCTCGAAACTGCTGATCGCCGGCACCGAAAACGGCAAGATCACCCCGCAGTCGATCCGCGAAGTCGCGCTCAAGCGCCAGGACATCCACTACCCGAAACCACGGGTCGTGACCCTGACCCAGGCCACTGAAGTCGGCAGCGTCTATACCCCGGAAGAAGTCCGCGCCATCAGCGCCACCTGCAAGGAACTGGGCCTGCACCTGCACATGGACGGCGCGCGCTTCTCCAACGCCTGCGCGTTCCTCGGCTGCTCGCCAGCCGACCTGACCTGGAAAGCCGGCGTCGATGTGTTGTGCTTCGGCGGCACCAAAAACGGCATGGCGGTGGGTGAGGCAATCCTGTTCTTCAACCACAAACTGGCCGAAGACTTCGATTACCGCTGCAAACAGGCCGGGCAACTGGCGTCGAAAATGCGCTTCCTCTCGGCACCGTGGGTCGGCATCCTCGAAAACGACGCCTGGCTCAAATACGCCCGCCACGCCAACCACTGCGCGCAACTGCTGGCCGAGCTGGTCAGCGACATCCCGGGTGTGGAACTGATGTTCCCGGTGCAGGCCAACGGCGTGTTCCTGCAACTCTCGGAACCGGCCATCGCCGCGCTGACCGCCAAGAACTGGCGCTTCTACACCTTCATCGGCAAGGGCGGCGCGCGTTTCATGTGCTCGTGGGACACCGAAGAAGAACGTGTGCGCGAACTGGCCCGCGATATCCGCGAAGTGATGTCCGCCTGATTCCTTGGCAAATGAACGCCTGTAACGAGTTGCTCCCCTGTGGCGAGGGAGCTTGCTCCCGCTGGGCTGCGTAGCAGCCCCCAAAACCTGAGTAGGCGGTTCGTCAGACAAACCGCATTGCCTGGGTTTACGACTGCTGCGCAGCCGAGCGGGAGCAAGCTCCCTCGCCACAAGTTCACTTCGCCGCCCCTATCGCGCCAGCTGCTTGGGCTACATTGTCTGTCGAGCCCTCCGCTCACATAACAACAAGCAGGAGCATCGGCATGTCGCTACAAGGCAAAACCCTGTTCATCACCGGCGCCAGCCGTGGCATCGGGCGTGAGATTGCGCTGCGGGCCGCGAAGGACGGGGCCAATATCGTGATTGCGGCCAAGAGCGCCGAAGCCCATCCGAAATTGCCGGGCACCATCCACAGCGTCGCCGCAGAAGTCGAAGCGGCCGGCGGCAACGCCTTGGCGCTGCAACTGGATGTACGTGATGAAGACGCGGTGCGCCGTGCGCTGGCCCAGGCCAACGCGCATTTCGGTGGCATCGATGCGCTGGTGAACAATGCCGGGGCGATCAAGTTGACCGGTGTGCAACACATCGAACTCAAGCGGTTCGACCTGATGCACCAGATCAACACCCGCGCCGTGTTGCTGTGCAGCCAGGCCGCCCTGCCCTATCTGAAGAAATCCGCCGGGCACATCCTCAACCTGTCGCCGCCACTGAATCTGGCGAGCAAATGGTTCGCCCAGTACAGCCCTTACACCGTGACCAAGTACGGCATGAGCATGCTGACGGTGGGCATGAGCGAGGAATTCGCCAGTTACGGCATCAGCGTCAATTCGCTGTGGCCGCAGACGATGATTGCCACGGCGGCGATCGAGTTTCAGCTGGGGAACCGCGAGTCGTTCAAGCATGCGCGCCTGCCTTCGATCATGGCGGATGCGGCGCACGTGATTCTGAATAGCAGCCAGCGGCAGATCACTGGACGACTGCTGATCGACGAAGAAATTTTGCGTGAGCACGGCGTGACTGAATTCGATCACTACCGATTCGAACCGGACAGTAATGCAACCCTGATGCCTGACTTGTTCGTGGATTGAATCCCCCTGTAGGAGCTGCCGAAGGCTGCGATCTTTTGATCTTGCTTTTAAGATCAAGATCAAAAGATCGCAGCCTTCGGCAGCTCCTACAGGGATCCGGCTCAGAATTCGATTCTGACGTCGCCTTTAGGCACGCTGCAGCACGACAGAATGTACCCCTCGGCCTCGTCGTCCTCGGTAATCCCGCCGTTGTGCTCCATCTCCACTTCGCCGCCCAGTTTCATCACCTTGCACGTGCCGCAAATGCCCATGCCGCAAGCTTTCGGAATCATCAGGCCCAGCTTGGCCGCCGCTGCATGCACGGTTTCGCCCGGGGCCACGCGAATGCTCTTGCCGGAGGCGGTGAACTCGACCTGATGCAGATCCGCCGCATCGATTTCCGGTGCCTCGGCGGCCTGTTCGGCTTGCTCCACCGCGTCGGCGCGGGCTTCAGGAGGAGTCGCACCGAAGGATTCCTCGTGATAACGCGACATGTCGTAGCCGGCGGCTTCGAGCAGGCGCTTGACGGCGGTCATGTACGGCGTCGGGCCGCAGCAGAACACTTCGCGCTCAAGGAAGTCGGGAACCATCAGCTCCAGCATCTTGTGATTGAGGTAGCCGCGATAGCCGGCCCACGGCTCGCCCAGCCCGTGTTTCTCGCAGATCAGGTGCAGGCTGAAGTTGTCGATCCGCGACGCCATGTGCTCCAGCTCGCGGTGATAAATGATGTCTTTCGGCGAGCGGGCGCTGTGGATAAAGGTCATGTCGACATTGGCGTTGGTGTCGTAGAACCAGCGCGCCATCGACATGCACGGGGTGATCCCCACACCACCGCTGAGATACAGCACTTTCGGGCTCGGGAAGTCGATGGCATTGAACAGCCCGACCGGCCCGTGCACCGCCAGCTCCTGGCCTTCATGCAGGGTGTCGTGCAACCAGTTGGAAACCTTGCCGCCCGGCACGCGCTTGATGGTCACCGAGAAGCTGTACGGCACCGACGGCGAACTGGAGATGGTGTACGAACGCATGATCGGCTGACCGTCGATTTCCAGCTCCAGGGTTACAAACTGCCCAGGCTTGAAGAAGAACAGGATCGGCTGGTCGGCCATGAAGCAGAAGGTGCGTACGTCCCAGGTTTCCTGGATGACTTTGACGCAACGGACGATGTGTCGGCCATTGGCCCAGGTCTGGGTGGTGACCGGATTCAGGAAGCTGTTGGACATGCTGTTCTCCACGGCCGACTGTCGGCCTTCATGTGGCGATTCTGCGTATAGCGTGAACCGCCCGTTTACCTATCCGCGACATCGGCATACTTATCGCGACCAGCCCCCAACCACCGGGGGTTGCGCGTCGGGAACAGATTGCACCATGTCGCCCATGGATAAGGTTCCGGGCAGCGCCGGCCCCACACTCGCCACACACCAAGACGAATTCTTTACACCTTGCGTAGCAACCCTGATCAGCCACTTTCGCCGGCCACGCAGATGGCCTTGAGGATCACATTGATGGACACCGCAAAAATCAGCCTGGGCGACCCGCTGGAACCCGCACGCAAGGCCACCGCACAGATGCTGCAGGAGCGCGAACGTACTTTTTCGCTGCCGCAGCCGTTCTATAACGATGAACGCCTGTTCGATATCGACATGCAGGAAATCTTCCAAAAGGAATGGTTGATCGCCGGCATGACCTGCGAGATCCCGGCCAAGGGCAACTACATCACCCTGCAGATCGGCAAGAACCCGATCATCGTCATTCGTGGCGCCGAGGGTGTGGTGCATGCGTTCCACAACGTCTGTCGCCACCGAGGCTCGCGCCTGTGCACCAGCGACAAGGGCAAGGTTGCCAAACTGGTCTGCCACTACCACCAATGGACCTACGAGCTGGACGGTCGCCTGCTGTTCGCCGGTACCGAGATGGGCGCCGACTTCGACATGAAGCAGTACGGCCTCAAACCGGTGAACGTGAAGACGGCCGGCGGCTACATCTTCATCAGCCTGGCGGAAAACCCGCCGGCCATCGATGACTTCCTGTCGACGCTGAACCACTACATGGAACCGTACGACATGGAGAACACCAAGGTGGCAGTGCAAACCACCTTGATGGAAAAGGCCAACTGGAAACTGGTGCTGGAAAACAACCGCGAGTGCTACCACTGCGGCGGCTCGCACCCTGAATTGCTGAAAACCCTGCTGGAATGGGACGACGTCACCGACCCGCGCGCCGATCAGGCGTTCAAGGATCACGTTGCCGCGTCTGCTGCTGCCTGGGAAGCCGAGAAAATCCCTTACGCCCACGCCAGTTTCGGCCTGCGCAACCGCATCGTGCGCATGCCGCTGCTCAAGGGCACCGTGTCGATGACCATGGACGGCAAACAGGGCTGCGCCAAGCTGATGGGCCGGATCAAGAATCCGGACCTGGGTTCGATGCGCATTCTGCACCTGCCGCACTCGTGGAACCACTGCATGGGCGACCACATCATCGTGTTCACCGTGTGGCCGATCAGCGCCCAGGAAACCATGGTTACCACCAAATGGCTGGTGCACAAGGACGCCGTCGAAGGCGTGGATTACGACGTCGAACGCATGCGCCAGGTGTGGGACGCGACCAACGACCAGGACCGGCGTCTGGCCGAAGAAAACCAGCGCGGGATCAACTCCACGGCTTATCAGCCGGGGCCGTACTCGAAGACCTATGAGTTTGGCGTGGTCAACTTCGTGGACTGGTACAGCGAGCGGATGCTGAACAACCTCGGGGCCGAGCCGGCGCCGTACCTCAAAGGCGTGCCTGTTCAGGGCTAAAAGCATCGCTGGCAAGCCAGCTCCCACAGTGGTCGATGGTGTTTACAGATACCGTGTACACCGCAAAACCTGTGGGAGCTGGCTTGCCAGCGATAGCGTCATCACTGTCATCGCATCACTTCGATGACCACCTCAAACTGCCATCCTCCCCAATAAACTCCTCAAAAATCTCCTCCCCCACCAGCCGGATTTTCGCGTACCCATTCAGCACCCGCAGCGGATAGTCCGGATCGTTCGCGTCCTGCGTCTCCGAAAACAGCACCCGCGAATGGCCGTTCAGCTCGCTGGTGGTGCCATAGGGAATGGCTCCGTGGCCGGCACAACGCGCATGCAGTCCGCCCTGGGCGGCGTAAACGATGCCGTTGTGCAGATGCCCCCAATACCAGTAATCAGGCTCGCGCCCCAGCGCATCGCACACCGGTTGATACAGCGCGGTCTTGTGGTGCCCGGTGATGTCGAAGCCCTGATGGTGGCTGAGCACCATGAGTTTCTTGCGTTTCGGCAAGCCCTTCATCCACTCGATCTGCGGTTTGTTCAGGGTGCCGTCCATGTACAGGTTCATGACATCCGAAGCGTACGCGGTGTCCAGCCCGACAATCAGCCAGTCGTCGTTGATCAGGGCAAAGTAGCTGGTGCCCTGCTGCCCCGGAAAACGCGCGGCCAGTTCCTTGAAGTAACCGTGGGCGCCGCTGTACATCTCGTGGTTGGAATTGAGGGTGAACGAGCCGTGGGTGCCCATCGGCCAGCCCGCCATGTCGGTGTCTTCCTGGGAGTGGCTGCCAGCGTAATAAACGTCCCCCAGGTGAATGGTGAAATCGGCATTGGCCCGTTGCATCTGGTTGGCCACCGACACCGCCGGCGCGTGGCTGTTGAACGGCCCGGTGCCCCAGTCACCGGCAATCGCCAGCGTCACTTCGCGATCCATGGTCACCATTGCCGGGTCAGTGCCGAAGGTCGCGTGATGGCGCAGGTTTTCGATCCACTTGAGCAGCGCCTCGCTCCACAGCAGATCCAGCAGTTCCCATTTGCGACATCCCAGCAGCGTGCCGTCCTTGAGCACCTTGGTCTGCAATTGATCGGGCGATTGCGGCAACGGCGTGGCATTGCCGATGCGCAGGATCGACAGACCGTGGGACAACTCCCACGGCACCGCCGGTCCGTCGTCCGGCAGCTCGCCATTTTTCAGCACGTATTGCGCCTGATCGTGGCCGCGCTGGAGCAACTTGATGATGGCCTGGAACTCCTCGGGTTCCAGTTCGCTGATGAGCTTCATCCAGGCCATTTCCACTCGCGTGAACAGGCCGTGCAAACGCACCTTTACCTTGTCGTACTCATGCTTCAGATGACCGACCGCTGACATGGCGTAATCCTCTATCCGTAGGGGTTCACAGGGTTTTCATGAATTCGATCAACGCACGCTTGTCGTCGTCCGACAGCGTGGTGCCATACAGGTGACCGCTGTTGTGGTTGCCCTCCAGCCGCGTGTCGTATTTGAAGTCCGCCGAGGCTTTGGCCTGGGCACCCGTGGTGACAAAACCGACGTTGACCGGGTCGTAGACATCGGAGCCGGTGATGAACACCACCGGGCGTTTTTCCGGCGGTTGCAGCAAGTCCCACAGGGTCGGCACCGAACCGTTGTGCAGGTACGGCGCGCGCAGCCAGATGCCATCGGTCGGCGTGTTGCTGTAGCTCTGGGTCTTGCGATAAGCGCCGAAGTCGAACGGCGGTTTCTTGAAGGTGTGGAACGCCGTCACCAGACCGGTGGTGAATGAGTCCAGCCGATGTGGATCGGTGCCGAGCTGATCGATGTTGGTGGTCACTTGCCCGGTGTCGGCGCGACCGAAGTCGTGGCACGCGGCGCAATTGGCGTCCCAGATTGGTTTGCCCTGGGCGACCTTGGCCTGATCCAGTGCCCACGGCCACGCCGGCGCCTTGTGCCCGAGCAGCCAGTTGGTCACCCGGTTGAAGCTCGGCGGCAGCACCGATTCCGGGGTCGCGCCCACGGCCATTGCAGCGGCGTAGTTGCGTTCGTGGATCTTGTTGTTATTGCCGTCCCAATGCAGGTACATCGATTCCCGCGGCTTCTGGTTCCAGACTTGCGGCAGGTCGACGGTGCCGATGGTCGAGTCATCCGGGAAGCCGAACACCACCATTTTCGTCGGGTTGAAGGTGTCGGTGCGACCCGGGCCCTGTTGCGGCCGCAGCTTCTGCCAGGCGTAGGCCTGCTTCTGTTTGAGCAAAGCGCTTTTCGCCATCGGGATGATCAGGTAGCGGTTGTAGAGCTTCTCGAAAAAACCCAGCTGGAATTTGCCGTTGATCGCCGCCATTACTGCATCGGTGGTGAATTTCGGGTCGCTGGCACAATCGTAGGCGAACCACTGAAAGGCTTGCAGTTGCAGGGTGTTGGCCGGCGCGCTGGGCACGTTGACCGCGACGTCGCTGGCATTGGCCCGGTAGGAGCCGGTGTGACACAGCGCGCAGTTCGGTTCCACGGTCGGGTAGCCGATCTGCCGCTTGGCCATGCCGATCGGCAGGTCCTTGCCGTTCTCATAGAGAAAGCCGAAGACCTCCCAGCCGCCGGGCTTGGGCAGTTTTTCCGGGCACATCTGCGGCAGTACGGCGAACAGGTAATACGGGATCCGCGCTTCGATACCCAGGCCAATCGCGGCGTATTTGTAGTGATCCTCGTCGGAGGCGTATTCCTGCTCCGGCACAACCCGCAGCATCTGGTACCAGGTCTCGTAACCGATAAACCCCAATACCGCGACAACCACCAGCGTGCCGACCTTGAAGGCGTGGCTCTGCCATTGCCGCGCCCAGGCAGCACGCCACTCGCGACAGCCATCGCACAGCAGCGCCCATGGCCGGTTCGCGGGCGTGGTGCCGAGGTACAGCAGAATGCCGAGGATCAGGAAAAAGCTCAGATCGCCCAGCAGCATCGGCACGAACACCGAGCCTTGGCTGCTGGTGTTGATCAGGTAAATCCAGAACACCACGGCGATCAGCCGCGTCAGTACGCACAGCCAGGAATGCACCACATAGCGCGGCGCGTTGAAGCCCGACGGCATGTAAAACACGCTGATGCCCACCAGCAGCATCCCGGCGTTTTCCAGCCACGGGTCGGAGAGTTGCGGCGGCAGACCGACCACCGATGTCAGCAACCCCGGCGCGAACAGCGCCGGGATCGCGAACACCATGTTCATCGCAATGCCGAGCCAGATGAAGCGTTGAAACCAGCGGATGTAGCTGTCCATGTCTTCCATTTCCTTGTGCAGACCTTAGGAGAGTCCCTCTGTGTGATGAGCTTTTGTGGCGAGGGAACTTGCTCCCGCTCGGCGGCGAAGCGTCGTAAACCCGGCAAATGCGGTGTTTCAGGAAAACCGCACGCTCAGATTTTGGGGCCGCTTCGCAGCCCAGCGGGAGCAAGCTCCCTCGCCACAGGAAAACCTCATCAACCGAGGGCCGTTTTCTCCAGGTGTTCAAGGATGAGCGGGTACACATCCACCACCGCGTTCTTGCCGAACATGCAGTCGATGTGGCCGTAACCTGGCACTACGTGCCGGCTGTAGCGTTCCGGCCCGTGGACTGCGCAGACGCGCTGGTAGGTCTTGAGGGTGCTTTCCGGCAGATAACACTGGTTCTCCGCGCCGCTGATAAAGCAGATCGGCATCGTCAGCCGCTCGAAGTGCGGCATATACACATCGTTGCCCTTGAAATCCACCAAATGCCCTTTGCGCACGATCAGCGCCAAATGCTCGAAGGTCTCGATGTTCGACTCGCCGAACAGTTCATGCAGGTTGTCGTGCAGGGTTTCGTTAAGGGTGTCGTGGCGGTACAACGAGGCGTACATGAAGGTGATGCGGTGGCACACCGGGTTGGTGCAATAACCCTGCGCTTCGATCCGCGCGTAGCCGTTGAGGGCTTTGTCGTAGAGGCGGTTGAACCAGTTTTCCTTGCTGTCGGCGTAAGCGGTCATCGATTTGATACCGATCGCATCGAGCATCCCCGGCAAGTGCAGGCCGGCCTTCAACCCGGTGGCCGTGGCGACCACGGTGTCAGCGGCAATCTGCGAGCAGACCACCGAACGCACGCCTCGCAACCCCGCCAACAGCGACATGAAGAACGTCGTCGCACCGTAGCAATGCACCACGCATTGCACGTCTTTGGCCTGGGTCTCTTGCTGAATCTGCGCGATGGCAGCCTTGAAGTCGTACTGGGCGATCTGGTCGCCGTTCCATTCCTTCTTGCTCGCCGGCAACAGAATGCTTACCCGGAAATCCAGCAGCCACACGTCATAGTCGTGCTTGCACAAGTACTCCAGCAGGTTGGTCTGGATGGTGTCGGTGGAAAAGATATTCGAACCGACACCCAAGCCATGCACCAGCATCACCGGGCCTTTGCTGCCGGCCTGATAACGGGTCAGGCGCAGTTCGACGCCGTCCTCGGTGGGGAAGAAATGCACCGCCGGGGTTGGCGCATCCAGCGGCCGTTTCAGGCGTGGCGGCGCGTCGGGGTTGAAGTATTTGTCACCGGCAAACACCCCGCCGTAACTCTCCCAGAGAATCCCGGCGAAAAACTTGCCGAAGCGCGCCAGGCCTTCGATGCGCTCACGCTCGTTGCGCGCATTGAGCACTTTCATGGTGGTCATCTGCTTGGCGAAATCGGTCGGATGAATGTGCATCACCCCGGAGCCGATCACCTCGCCCGACTTGTCCGACCCGCGATACAGCGTCACGTACAGGGTGCTGGTGTCGTGCCAGATATTCAGCACGCCGTTGTCTTCCGGCACGGTTTTGAAGGCGCTGAAGTAATAGTCGCTGCCGTCCTCGGCGGTCAGTTTCATGTCGTATTTCATGTGCCGCGTGTCGACCTGCTGCTCGAACTGTTCGAACAGGTTGAACACGCCGTTGCTGGCGGTCAGCGGTTGCGACGACAGCGCCGGGGCGTTGACCGTGCCGACGATGGTCGCGGCATGTTGCGGCTCCTTGATCATCCGGTTGAGGTCGTTGGCGGTGATGGTCAGGGTGAAGTCGATGGGCGAGTTGTCCGCCTCGCCGCGTTTGGCCGCCGCTTCGTAGACTTTCAGATCGGTGCTTTGTGCGGCGGTGAAAGCGCGGGAGAAATAGCCCTTCATGGTTTCGGTGAACTGCACGCCGAGGGTCGGCGGGGCCACCTGTTTGCGCGGTGCCGAGGGCAGTGTGTAGTCAATGTGCCAACCCCGGTCAGCGGCGAGCAGGCCCATGTTGCGCTCGCTCACGGCGGAGATGGTCAGCAGCGGATTGACCGCCAGCGAGGTCGGGATCACCGCGCCGTCCGTCACGTAAAGACTGGCGTAGACATCGGTGCCGGCCGCGCCGCTGAACACCTGGCCCTTGTGATTGACCACGCCTTGCGCCGCGTCTTCACCCATCACGCAACCGCCCAGCGGATGCACCGAGACGATGCTGTGCTTGAGCAGCTGGGTCCAGATCGGGTTCTCGACCCAGACCCCGCCCAGTGCCTTGGTGCTCTGGTATAGACGTTCGTTGCCGAGCTTGAAGTTTTCCTGCTCGCCGACGCCCGGCCAGTCGATGCGCAACTGGTCCTTGTTGTCGAGCAGCATCCGGCCCTGGCCACTGTCGTGGCTCATGATCAGGTAGGTCTGCATGTTGTGCAGCGCGCCGTAATACGGGCCGCGCAGGAAACTTTCGGCCTCGCGCTCCTTGTAGCCAAGCTTGCCACTGAAACTGTCGTCGGTGGCCTTGCCGATCATCTCGGCAAACCCGGCCATCGCCGGCACCATTGGCCGGCCGAGCGCGCCGGGGATCGAACCCTCCTCGATGACCATGCGGCTGCGCCAGTCACCTTCGGTGCGCATGTCGATGACCGAGGTGATGCACGGGCCGACCGGTTGCAGCTCTTTGGCCGAATGCGCGCCGAAGCCGATGCCGTTGATGGTCTGCTCGCAGTTGTGGCCGAAGCCGAGAATGTCACCGTTACCGCTCATGTTCTGACCGAGCTGGCCGGACATCACCAGGCCTTTGTCCCGCGAACGCAACAGAATCTCGGTGGAACCCAGGGTGCCGGCAGACACCACCACGATGTCGGCTTTCACGAACAGCGTCGGTGCGTCGAATTTCTCGCGACCGCTGTCGAGGTACTGGAAGTGCACGATCCAGCCATCGCCGTCGCGCTCCAGATGACGCACTTCGGCCTGGCAGAAAATCTCCGCGCCGTGGTTCCAGGCATCCGGCAGATAGTTCATCAGCGTGGTGTTCTTGGCCTTGTTGTTACAGCCCGATACACAGTCGCCGCACTGGTTGCACGGCAGTTGTTCGACGCCGACGTGGTTGAGATTGTTCGGCAGTTTGTCGAAGGTCACGTTGATCGGTGGCTTGTAGAAATGCGCGCCTTGCTTGAGGTAGTCCGCCGACTTTTTGTTGGCGTCGAGCTTGGGCAAGTTCGGTGCGCTGTTCGGGTACGGATTCGGTTTGAGCATTTCCCGGGCGCGGGCGTAACCGTCCTTGAGCAAGGTATCGCGGTGTTCGCGTACCGCTTGCGGCCAGCGCGGGTCGTCGAACACCCCGGGCTCAGGCTCCAGTGCCACGTTGGCGTTGATCAACGACGTACCGCCGAGTCCACAACCCACCACCACATTCTGCTGGGCATTCACGTGCAGATCGAACAGGCCGGTGCGCGAGCCAATGTGGCCGTCCGGGTCATGCACCTGCAGCTCTTCAGTCGCGGCGATCATGGTGTTGGGGTATTCGCCGGGCTGAATTTCCCGCCCGCGTTCGAGCAGGCACACCTGCTTGCCGGCCCGGGACAGGCGCGACGCAGCAATGCCGCCGCCATAGCCGGAGCCGATAACGATCACGTCATAGTGTTCCTTGATTTCACTGATGGGCGTTGCGATGCGTGTCATGAGGGTGTTCCTCTCTCAGGCAGATGGGGCAACTCTGCGGTTGCCTGCAATCAATGGGCGAACGGGCACCTGGCCTCCGGGTCGAGCCCGGCGACAGCACAGCGGTTAAAGCAGGAGGTCGCTACAGACGAGCGCGTTGATTGGCCGCACGACGTAACGTGCGCTTGCGTGGCGAGGGGGGATGGCGATGTGGGCGGCTATCCATCATGCGTTCTCCCAGAACCAGATGTGGATAAGTGACGGCTGTCCTTGTGCCATTGCAGTGAAGACAGCGCAGGAATCGAAGTCAAGGCAACGCCTTAGAACTGTATGAAATCTGATCAATTGCTGTTTGGACTATGGCCGGCGGGGCTTGCAGGGTTTGGCGAACAAGTTATCCACATAGGCACCCACAGCAAATGGGGGTAACTGTGGTTGACTGGAAAAATAACTGGCTGATTTGTGAAGAAAAATCGTGACTTATCCAGAATGATGGTTTGCCAGACACATTGGCTATTTTTTGATCAAGTCTTTGTAAGCCACGGTTTTCATGGCTTGTAGAGGATGGCGAACACGTTATCCACAGAAGCGCCAACAGAGATCGGGGGTAACTTTGTCTTGTCTGTGGAAAAGCGTTAGAGGGTGTGTGAAATCGGGGGGTGCGTGGGAATTTTGCGCAGAAACAGCTGATTTGATTGTTTTTTGATCAATTCTTCGCAGGCCACGGTTGGTATGGGTCTCAGCGGATAGCGAACATCTTATCCACAGAAGCGCCAACAGAGAATGGGGGCAACTTGCTCAGTTATCCAAGAGAAAAAGTCCAGAAAATCCGTGACTTAGGCTGGTTGTTTTTTGATCGCAGCGCTGTAAGGCTTGATTGGCGTGGGGTGCGGGCAAAGGCAAACACGTTATCCACAGATCCGCCAACAGGGATTGTGGGTAAACACTACCCCTCACCCCAGCCCTCTCCCAAAGGGAGAGGGAGCCGACCGCATCGCCTGTTCAAACTCCACCGACCTGAACGAACATTGTGATCTCAGGCTTGGCCAGACCAAGGTCACTGCGCAATCGCAGGTCGATGTAATTAGCCAATACCACTCGGTCGGTCCCCTCTCCCTCCGGGAGAGGGCTAGGGTGAGGGGCTTTTCAGCGAACAACCCCTTCTTCGATCAGTAGTTTGAGGATCGCTTCAGCGCCGGCCTGCGCGGTGACACCCTTGAGCACTTGTCCACCGCCGCCACTGGCTTTGGCGGTGGCAGCTTTCATCCGGTCTGCCCCGCTCTTGGCCTTGATCACCTTCAGACGTTTCGGCCGTGGCTTGGCCGGTTGCAACGTAGCAACCGCCAGCAGTTCATCGTCCAGCACTTCCACGTCTTCGGCATTGAGCACACCGCGCCGCGCCGGGCCGTAGGCGCTCTGCCGTGGGTTGGGTGCGGCGTTATCCACAGTCGCCAGAAACGGCAGCTTCACTTTGAGACGCCGCCGCTGCCCACGGGGCAAGGCTTGCAGCACCAGCGCCGAGCCGTCGCTGATCGATTCGACCTGCGCCAGTCCTACCACCAGCGGCCAGCCCAGTCCTTCGGCGAGCAGGAACGGCAACATGCCCGAGCCTTCGCCGGTTTCCGCCTGCGTGCCGGTCAGCACCACCTGGGCGCCGGCATCGCGCAGGTACGCGGTCAGCGCCGGCAACGCGTCGGCGCCAGCGGGTTGCTCCAGCACGTGCATCTGCGCGAGTCCCATGCCCAGATAGGCGCGCAGCGCCGGTTCGGCAACGTCCCCGGCGTGCAGCACTTGCAGGTTATCCCCAGCCAGTTGCAGGCCCAGTTCCACGGCGCGCGCGTCCTGTTCGGCACGGCGTGGCCGGCCCGAGGTCGGGTGGGCGCCGATGGAGACCAGGCTGATGACATTGGTGTTCATAACTGTGTCCTTCCCTTAAGCCGCATCGCGCTTGGCGTCGTTGCGGTAAGCCGCTACCGCCGCGATCAAGGCTTGAAGAATCTCCGCGCTCTCGCCGATCACCGACAGGTCGGCGCGTTTGATCATGTCGCATCCCGGGTCGAGGTTGATCGCCACCACCTTGTCGCAGGCACCGATGCCCTGCAGGTGCTGGATCGCCCCGGAGATACCCACAGCCACATAAACCCGTGCGGTGACCCAGGTACCGGACGCGCCGACCTGCCGGTCGCGGGTCATGAAGCCGTCGTCCACGGCCACCCGCGAGGCGCCTTCGGTGGCGCCGAGCGCCGCCGCCGTCTCGTGAAACAGGGCCCAGTCCTTGACCCCGTTGCCGCCGGAGAAAATGAACTCGGCTTCGGCCATCGGAATGGCCGCCGGGTCCACCGCCACCGCGCCCAGATCTTCGATCCGCGACAGGCTGCGCGCCACAGGTGTGGATAACTCCACCGGCAGCGCTTCGTGACGGGTTTCGCTGACCGGTTCGGCGCATTCGGCCGAGGCCAGAATCAGCCGAGCGACCGGACGGGCAAGATCCTGCAAGCCGGCACCGGCGCGGCCGATGCACTCCTGTTCCTTGACTTGCCAAACCCGTGTGGCTGGGCGTTCGCCCAGCGCAGCAGCAAAGCGCCGACCCAGTTCGCCGCCACCGCTGCGGCTGTCCGGCAGCAGCCAGTGGCGCGGGTTGAACTGGTTATCCACAGCCCGCAGGCCCTGGATTCGTTGCTCCGGTGCATAACCGCTGAACTCTTCGCCTTCCAGCACCAGCAAGCGGTCAACGCCCGCCGTGGCGAAAGCGTTTTCCTTGTGCTCTGCGAATACCACCGCCAGCACCGCGCCATCGCTGCCGGCCAGTTGATGCGCCAGGCCCAGCAAGTCGCGGTCGTGACTGCTCAAGCGGCCGCCGACCATGTCCGGCACCACGCTGATGTAGAACGCCGGGGCCGGTACCTGATGCAGCGGCAGTTGCACTTCAACCGTGGCCGAGCGTTTCACCGCCCCGCCCTGTTGCGCGCCGCTGCGGTCGATACGCTTGATGCCGTTGGGGCCGATGAAACCGATGCCGTGCAGGTTCTTGCGGATAATTCCGTTGGGGCCCATCCAGCTGTGTTGCGCCGGTTGCATGGCCGCGTGCAGCGGGTGCAAACGGTTACGCGCAATCCATTCGGCGCGTGGGTCGCGGCGGATAATGTCGCTCATCAGTGGGCCTCCGCAGGTTCACGTTTGGCCGGCGTGGCAGGCTTGTCTGGCGCGGCATCTTCAAGCAGCGCGTCGGCCACCAGTTCGGCGATGTCCTTGATCAGCGGACGCGGTTCGACCACGCCTTCGAGCATCGCCGTACACTGTGGACAACCCACGGCCACCAGCTCGGCGCCGGTCTCGCGGATGTCTTCCATGCGCATGTCAGGAATCCGCTGCTTGCCCGGAATGTCAGTGATCGGCGCACCGCCACCACCGCCGCAGCAGCGCGAGCGGAAGCCGGAACGTTGCATCTCTTTGACCTCGATGCCGAGGGCGCGCAGCACTTCACGCGGCGCCTCGTATTCGCCGTTGTAGCGACCGAGGTAGCACGGGTCGTGGTAGGTCACGCTGTTGCCTTTGTGCTGACCAAGGTTCAGCGCACCGGCCTGAATGATTTCCGCCATGTAGGTGCTGTGGTGCTGCACCAGGTAGTTGCCGTCGAACGCGCCGTACTCGTTTTTCAGCACATGGAAACTGTGCGGATCGCAGGTGACGATGCGGTTGAAGCGGTATTTGGCCAGGGTCTGGACATTGCGTTTGGCGAGTAACTGGAACGTCGCTTCGTCACCGAGACGTCGGGCCACGTCGCCGCTGTCGCGCTCTTCGAGGCCGAGCACTGCGAAGTCGATTTTCGCGGCTTTCAGCACTTTGACGAACGCGCGCAAGGTGCGCTGGTTGCGCATGTCGAAGGCACCGTCGCCGACCCAGAACAGCACGTCGGTGGACTTCTTCTCGCTGAGCAGATTGAGGTTCAGATCCGCCGCCCAGTTCATCCGCCCGCCCGGGGCGAAACCGCCGGGGTTGTCGGTGGCGATCAGGTTTTCCAGGACTTCGGCGCCCTTGTTCGGGGTCGCGCCTTTTTCCAGCGTCAGGTGGCGGCGCATGTCGACGATGGCGTCGACGTGCTCGATCATCATCGGGCACTCCTCGACGCAGGCGCGGCAGGTGGTGCACGACCACAAGGTTTCGGCATCGACCAGACCGTTGACGATCGGTTGATGCGGATTGCCGCTGTGTTCACCGATTGGCTTGCCCGGATAAGGGCTACCGGCAAACTTCGCGTCAGTGCCGCCAGCCAGGCCGACGACCATATCCTGAATCAGCTTCTTCGGGTTCAGCGGCTGGCCCGCAGCAAAGGCCGGGCACGCGGCTTCGCACTTGCCGCACTGCACGCAGGCGTCAAAACCGAGCAACTGGTTCCAGGTGAAATCCTTGGGTTTTTCCACGCCGAGCGGCGCGCTGGGATCATTCAGATCCAGCGGTTTCAAACCAGTGGAACGACCGCCGCCAAAGCGCTCGGCGCGACGGTGCCAGGCCAGGTGCAGGGCACCGGCGAAAGCGTGCTTCATCGGCCCGCCCCAGGTCATGCCGAAGAACAATTCCGACACGCCCCACAAAACGCCGATCCCGAGAATCGCCGCGAGCAGCCAGCCGCCGAAGTTCTCCGGGAGGATCCCGGCCACCGGCAAGGTCACCAGAAAGAACGACGCCGAGAACGCCAGCAGGCTTTTCGGCAACCGCATCCACGGGCCTTTCGACAGCCGCGACGGCGGGTTGAGCCGACGCCGATAAACGAAGATTGCCCCGACGAACATCACTGCCGTCATCAGCAGCAACGCATAGCCGAGGATGCGGTTATGCAGGCCGAAACCATGCACCAGAATCGCCAGCACGATCGACGCCACCGCACCACCGGCCGTGGCGACGTGGGTGTTGGCGATGTATTTGTCCCGCGCCACCACGTGGTGCAGGTCGACCATGTAACGCTTGGGCATGGCGAACAGGCCGCCGATCAGATCGACCTTCGAGGCCCGGCCCCGACGCCACATGGCCACCCGCCGCAACGCGCCCAGCACCGCAAGGGCCAGGGCTGCGAACAACAGGATTGGAAGAAGGGTGTTCAACATGGTGAAGCTCCCAAAGACCGCAGAGTCTTGCAGGTCGAGATGCCTTACTCGGTCACTGTGGGAGCGGGCTTGCCCGCGAATGCATTCTGTCAGTCACATTTTTATCGACTGACCCACCGCTATCGCGGGCAAGCCCGCTCCCACAGGTCGTGTGCAAGCTTTTAAAAATCCTTGCAGAGCCGCAACGCGTCATAGATCGCAGCATGGGTATTACGCTGCGCCACGCAGTCGCCGATGCGGAACAGCAAGTAGCCGTCACCGGTGCTGCTCAACGATGGCTGCGGCTGGATCGCGAACAGCGCTTCGACGTCGATCTGGCCCTTGTTGCGCGAACCCTCTTTGAGCGCGTAGTAGATTTCCTCATCCGGACGCACGCCGTTCTCCACCACCACCTGATCGACCACCCGCTCCTCTTTGGCGCCGGTGTATTCGTTCTCCAGCACCGCGACGAGTTTGTCGCCTTCGCGGTAGACCTTCTCCAGCATCATGTCGCCGGTCATGATCACTTCTTTCGGGTACATGCTGCGGTAGTAGGTCGGGAACGATGTACCGCCGATGGCCACGCCCGGTTTGATGTCGTCGGTGACGATCTCGACCTGGCTGCCCTTGTCGGCGAGGAAGTCGGCGACCGACATGCCGGTAAACTCGCAAATGGTGTCGTAGACCAGTACGTTCTTGCCCGGCGCGACCTTGCCGTCGAGCACGTCCCAGCTGCTGACCACCAAGCCTTCGGCGGCGCCCCAGTGTTCGTTCTGCTCAAGGTATGGGTGACCACCGACCGCCAGCACCACGATGTCCGGACGCAGGTCCATGATGGTGTCGGCATCCGCCGCCGTGCCCAGACGCAGGTCGACTTTCAATCGCGCCAGTTCCAGTTGGAACCAGCGGGTGATCCCGGCGATCTGGTCACGCTGCGGCGCTTTCGACGCCGTGGTGATCTGCCCGCCGATGAATTCTTTCTTCTCGAACAGGGTCACGTCGTGGCCACGTTCGGCCGCCACACGCGCAGCTTCCATCCCGGCTGGGCCGGCACCGACGATCACCACCTTGCGTTTCGGCCCGGTGGACTTCTCGATGATGTGCGGCACGCCCATGTATTCACGGGACGTCGCGGCGTTCTGGATGCACAGCACGTCCAGACCTTGGTACTGACGGTCGATGCAGTAGTTGGCGCCGACACACTGTTTGATCTGGTCGACCTGGCCCATCTTGATCTTGGCGATCAGGTGCGGGTCGGCGATGTGCGCGCGGGTCATGCCGACCATGTCGACGTAACCGCCTTCAAGGATGCGTGTGGCCTGGTTCGGGTCCTTGATGTTCTGCGCATGCAGCACCGGAACCTTGACCACTTCCTTGATTCCGGCCGCCAGGTGCAGGAACGGCTCCGGCGGATAGCTCATGTTCGGAATCACGTTGGCCAGGGTGTTGTGGGTGTCGCAACCCGAGCCGACGACGCCGATGAAATCGAGCATGCCGGTATCGTCGTAATACTTGGCGATCTGCTTCATGTCTTCGTGGGACAGACCGTCCGGGTGGAACTCGTCACCGCAGATACGCATGCCCACGCAGAAGTCGTCACCGACCTCGGCACGCACGGCTTTCAGTACTTCCAGGCCAAACTTCATCCGGCCTTCGAAGCTGCCACCCCATTCGTCAGTACGCTTGTTGACGCGCGGGCTCCAGAACTGGTCGATCATGTGCTGGTGCACGGCCGACAGTTCGACACCGTCCAGACCACCGGCCTTGGCGCGGCGCGCGGCTTGCGCGTAGTTGCCGATCACCCGCCAGATTTCTTCCGGCTCAATGGTCTTGCAGGTCGCACGGTGCACCGGTTCACGGATGCCCGACGGCGACATCAGGGTCGGCCAGTGAAAACCGTCCCAACGTGAGCGTCGGCCCATGTGGGTAATCTGGATCATGATCTTGGCGCCGTGCTTGTGCATGGCGTCGGCCAGATTCTGGAAGTGCGGAATGATCCGGTCGGTGGACAGGTTCACCGAACTCCACCATTGCTGCGGGCTGTCGATGGCGACCACCGACGAACCGCCGCAGATCGCCAGGCCAATGCCGCCCTTGGCTTTCTCTTCGTAGTATTTGACGTAGCGCTCGGTGGTCATGCCACCGTCAGTCGCGTAGACCTCGGCGTGCGCGGTGCTGAGCACGCGGTTGCGGATGGTCAGTTTGCCAATTTGAATTGGCTGGAACATTGCTTCGAAAGCCATGGCGGGTTCCTCGACTTACAACGGCTTGACGGTGAACAGGCCGTCGTCGTGGCCTTCTTCGGAGCCACCGTAGACTTGCTCGGCAACCGTACGAATCTTGCTGCCGCGAGCGGCGAGAATCTGATCCATGGCGCCGGCAAACCAGCCGGTGAACATGTAGTCGACCTTGCGCCCGACCTTGCCGTACACGTAGACGAACGCCGAGTGTTCGAGCTTGACGCTGGCGGTGCCTTTGTCGAGGTCGATGTCCTGAATCTTGAACAGGCCCCAGCCGCGTTGCGACAGGCGCTTCATGTAGTGCTCGAACACCGCGACGCCTTCCAGGCCGTGGCATTCAGCTTCTTTTTCGCACCAGTGCCAGGCGGACTTGTAGCCGGCCTTGTAGAGGATCTCGGCATAGGCGTCGGCGCCCAGCACTTCCTCGATGCCCATGTGGTTATTGACGAAAAAGTGGCGTGGCACGTAGAGCATCGGCAGGGCGTCGGAGGTCCAGACACCGGTTTCACTGTCGACTTCGATTGGCAATTGCGGGGCGATCTTGGCCATGGAAACTTAACTCCAGAAAATTCGGTTTGTTGCCCCCGGCGCGGACGGTCGGGGGAAAGGATTCAGAAGTGCGGCGGCTTATTCGCCCCAGACATCCTTGAGAACGTTGACCCAGTTCTCGCCCATGATCTTGCGCACCACGCGCTCGGAGTGGCCGCGCTTGAGCAGGGTTTCGGTCAGGTTCGGGAACTCGCCGACAGTGCGGATGCCCAGCGGGTTGATGATCTTGCCGAAGCTGGTCAGACGACGGGCGTAGCCCTTGTCGTGGGTCAGGTATTCGAAGAAGTCCTGGCCGTGACCCTGGGTGAAGTCGGTGCCGATGCCGATGGCGTCTTCGCCGACGATGTTCATGGTGTATTCGATGGCCTCGGCGTAATCGTCGATGGTCGAATCGATGCCCTTGGCGAGGAACGGCGCAAACATGGTCACGCCGACAAAACCGCCGTGGTCAGCGATGAACTTCAGTTCAGCATCGGACTTGTTGCGCGGGTGCTCTTTCAGACCCGACGGCAGGCAGTGGGAATAGCAGACCGGTTTTTTCGATTCGAGGATGACTTCCTCGGACGTCTTGGAACCGACGTGGGACAGGTCGCACATGACGCCGACGCGGTTCATCTCGGCGACGATTTCGCGGCCGAAGCCCGACAGGCCGCCGTCACGCTCGTAGCAACCGGTGCCGACCAGGTTCTGGGTGTTGTAGCACATCTGCACGATGCCGACGCCGAGTTGCTTGAACACCTCGACATAGCCAATCTGGTCTTCGAACGCGTGGGCATTCTGGAAGCCGAAGAGGATGCCGGTCTTGCCCTGCTCCTTGGCGCGACGGATGTCGGCGGTGGTGCGCACCGGCATTACCAGATCGCTGTTTTCGCGGATCAGCTTCTGGCTGGCGGCGATATTGTTCACAGTCGCCTGAAAGCCTTCCCACACCGACACGGTGCAGTTGGCCGCCGTCAGACCGCCCTTGCGCATGTCTTCGAACAGCTCGCGGTTCCATTTGGCAATGATCAGACCGTCGATAACGATGCTGTCGGCGTGTAATTCGGCTGGGCTCATCAGGCGTCCCCTTATTGGCGATTCATGCGCCGAATCGTCTGCCGGCGCTTTGGGGCCAGCATATGCCTCGGTGCCCGGGCGACCGGGTGCAAAAACGACAGGGGAATTGCCGAAAGCGTCAATCCGCGACAAAGGGTCGCCAGGCGCTCCGATCAGCTACCTGTTCAAGCCCGCCAGCTTGAGCCAGAATCTGGCGCATCTTGGATACACCACTGGATTAGAGCGGCGACAACCATGAAATCGATCTTCCTGGCTTTGGCACTGATGGCGACCGGCGTACACGCCGCCGAAGACACCGACAACAACCCGTGCGACGCGGTGGAAAACGACGTCCAGACCCTGGAATGCTCGACCTACAGCCGCACCACCGCCGAAGACCTGCTCAAGGACAATTACGCCAGCCTCAACGAGCGCATGCAGACCACCTATGGCAAAAACGCCGCGCAACTGGCCGACATCACCGCCAAATTGAAAACCGCCCAGCAACAATGGCTGAAAACCCGCGACGCCGATTGCGCCGTGGAAGCCTTCCCCGCCACCGAAGGCAGCAAGGCATTCAAGATTGCGCAGAATGACTGTGTGGCGCGGATGAGTGACGAAAGGTCGGAGTTTTTGGAGTCGATTGGGCAGGAGTGAGGAGCTGCGCTGTAAGCTGCACCTCATATAGCCAATCAAGGGACACTCATGAACATCTGCGGCATCGAAATCAAAGGCAGCGAAGCGATCATCGCCGTGGCCTCCCTTGACGGGGCAACGCTGAGCCACGTGGCGCTCAACACCAAGAAAATCGCCCTCGACGATGATGACGAGGCGGCCAACGTCAAACGCTTCGCGGCGCAGGTTGCCTCGTTTGTGCGCGAACACTCGATTGAACGGATTGCGATCAAGAAACGTAGCAAGAAGGGTGAGTTTGCCGGTGGGCCGACCACGTTCAAGATCGAAGGTGTGTTTCAGTTGCTCGATGGGTGTGAGGTGACGCTGTTGTCGCCGCAGACGATCAATGCGCAGGCGAAGAAGCACAATTTCGAGCTGCCGGGGACGTTGAACAAGTATCAACATGAGGCTTATAAAGCGGCGTGTTCGGCGTTGGTGAAGAAGTAACGCGATTCCCGACATCACATTGAAACTTGTGGGAGCGGGCTTGCCCGCGATGGCGGTGTGTCAGGCAATAACAATGTTGGATGTGCTGGACTCATCGCGGGCAAGCCCGCTCCCACAGGGTTCTATGGCGTTGCTAAAACCCTTCAGGCTTGGGCGGTACGCCGGTCTTCGCGGGGGCAGCGTGCGAACTTCGCGCGGTAGCTGCGGGTAAAATACGACGGCGATTCAAACCCGCAGGCGATACTGACTTCGAGCACGCTCATATCAGTCTGGCGCAATAACTGCCGGGCCTTTTCCAGGCGCAACCGCAGATAGAAATTGCTCGGCGTGTCGTTCAGGTGCAGCCGAAACAGGCGCTCCAATTGCCGCCGCGTCACCTTGATCGATTCCGCCAGTTGCAGCGTGGTCAGCGGTGGTTCGCTGTGCTGTTCCATCTCGCCAATCACTTGCACCAGCTTCTTGTTGCTGATGCCGTAGCGCGTGGCGACTTCCATGCGCTGGTGGTCCTTGCGCGGACGGATCCGCCCCAGCACGAACTGCTCGCTGACCTGAATCGCCAGTTGCGGGCCGTGGGCCTGGGCGATCAGATCGAGCATCAGGTCGATAGACGCGGTGCCGCCCGCGGAGGTGATGCGCCGCCGGTCGATCTCGAACAGCTCCTGGGTCACGCTCAGCTGTGGATAACATTCCTTGAACGCATCGATGGCTTCCCAGTGCAGGGTCAGGCGATGGCCGTCGAGCAGGCCGGCTTCGGCAAGGACGAAACTGCCGGTATCGATGGCGCCGAGGGTCACGCCTTCGTTGTCCAGCCGGCGCAGCCAATGCTCAAGGGTTGGCGTGGCGAACTTCAGCGGTTCGAATCCCGCCACCACCAATAGCGTCGCACCTTTCTTCAACGGCTCCAGCGCCGCGTCGGCGTTGACCGACATGCCATTGCTCGCCAGCACCGCGCCGCCATCGGCGCTGAGCACGTGCCAGCGGTACAACTCACCGCGAAAGCGGTTGGCCACCCGCAGCGGTTCGATCGCCGAGATGAAACCGATGGCGGAAAAACCCGGCATCAACAGAAAGTAGAAATCCTGGGACATGGTGCGCACTCGGTTAGCGGGTAGCGTGGATCGTTGATACGCCGATTGTCGTCAGCGTTCAAGCGCACAGGTCGCTACAGTGCAAGAGCCAGTCGCCGCAGTGCGCTTTCAAGGGCCTACAGCTGCGTAACTTTGCATCACCGGCACGCCAGATGCCGGAACTCACAATAAACGACCTGCCGAGGAACCCGACATGAAACGACTGATCAGCAGCTGTGTTCTTGCACTCAGCGGTACCGCTTTCTTGAGCGCCAGCGTCATGGCGGCCGAACCTGCGTCGTGCCAGAACGTGCGCATGGGCGTCGTGAACTGGACTGACGTGATCGCCACCAGTGCCATGACCCAAGTGCTGCTCGACGGCCTCGGCTACAGCACCAAACAAACCAGCGCGTCCCAGCAGATCATCTTCGCCGGGATCCGCGATCAGCGGCTGGACCTGTTCCTCGGCTACTGGAACCCGCTGATGACCCAGACCATCACCCCGTTCGTCGACGCCAACCAGGTCAAAGTCCTTGAAGCACCGAGCCTGAAGGACGCCCGCGCGACCCTCGCCGTGCCAACCTATCTGGCGGACAAGGGCCTGAAAACCTTCGCCGACATCGCCAAATTCGAGAAGGAACTGGGCGGCAAAATCTACGGCATTGAACCGGGCTCGGGCGCCAATACGCAGATCAAGGCGATGATCGCCAAGAACCAGTTCGGCCTCGGCAAATTCCAGCTGGTCGAGTCCAGCGAAGCCGGGATGCTCGCCGCCGTGGACCGCGCCGTACGCCGCAAGGAAGCCGTGGTGTTCTTCGGCTGGGCGCCGCACCCGATGAACGTGAACGTCAAGATGACTTACCTGACCGGCAGCGAGGACGCCCTCGGTCCGAACGAAGGCATGGCCACGGTATGGACTGTTACCGCGCCGAAATACGCCGAGCAGTGCCCGAACGTCGGTCGCCTGCTGAGCAACCTGACATTCACCGCCGAAGACGAGAGCCGGATGATGCAGCCGCTGCTCGATCACAAGGACGCGTTCGAATCGGCCAGGCAATGGCTCAAGGATCACCCCGAAGACAAGCAGCGCTGGCTGGAAGGTGTAACCACCTTCGATGGCAAACCGGCCGCTGAAAACCTGCAACTGACCAGCAAATAAATCACCGGAAATCAACGCTTCGCAGCCCCGAACAGGGCTGCGAACAGACCCATCACGCCTGAAGGAAACCGCACCATGAACCACGACGTCATCATCACCTGCGCACTTACCGGTGCTGGCGACACGACCGCCAAAAGCCCCCACGTGCCGGTCACCCCGAAACAGATCGCCGCGGCTGCCGTGGAAGCCGCCAAGGCCGGCGCCACCGTGGTGCATTGCCATGTGCGCGACCCGCAGACCGGCAAGTTCAGCCGTGACGTGGCGCTGTACCGTGAAGTGATGGAGCGCATCCGCGAGGCTGACGTCGACATCATCGTCAACCTCACCGCCGGCATGGGCGGTGACCTCGAAATCGGTGCCGGCGAGCACCCGATGGAGTTCGGCCCGAACACCGATCTGGTCGGCCCGCTGACCCGTCTGGCCCACGTTGAAGAACTGCTGCCGGAAATCTGCACCCTCGATTGCGGCACGCTGAACTTTGGCGACGGCGACACCATTTACGTCTCGACCCCGGCGCAACTGCGCGCCGGCGCCAAGCGCATCACCGAGCTGGGGGTGAAGGCCGAACTGGAAATTTTCGACACCGGCCACCTGTGGTTCGCCAAACAGATGATCAAGGAAGGCCTGCTCGACAACCCGCTGTTCCAGCTGTGCCTGGGCATCCCGTGGGGCGCACCGGCGGACACCACCACCATGAAAGCCATGGTCGACAACCTGCCGGCGGACGCGGTGTGGGCCGGGTTCGGCATCGGCCGCATGCAGATGCCAATGGCCGCACAAGCGGTGCTGCTCGGCGGCAACGTGCGGGTCGGCCTGGAAGACAACCTGTGGCTGGACAAAGGCGTGCTGGCGACCAACGGCCAACTGGTCGAACGTGCCAGCGAGATCCTCAGCCGCCTTGGCGCCCGGGTGCTGACCCCGGCTGAAGGCCGCAAAAAGATGGGCCTGACCCAGCGCGGCTAAATCTCAGCCCCAAAAATGGGGCCCCGACTGCACCCCAATTACACCTGTAGGAGCTGCCGCAGGCTGCGATCTTTTGATCTTGCTTCAAACAATCAAAATCAAAAGATCGCAGCCTTCGGCAGCTCCTACAGGAAACACCTTTTTCCGGGAGTTCCTATGAGCTTTATCACCGACATCAAAACCTTCGCCGCCCTCGGCAGCGGTGTCATCGGCAGCGGCTGGGTCGCGCGTGCCCTCGCCCATGGCCTCGACGTGGTGGCCTGGGACCCGGCGCCCGGCGCTGAAGCTGCGCTGCGCAAACGCGTGGCCAATGCCTGGGGCGCGCTGGAGAAAAACGGTCTGGCGCCTGGCGCCTCGCAGGATCGTCTGCGTTTTGTCGCGACCATCGAAGAATGCGTGCGCGATGCCGATTTCATTCAGGAAAGTGCCCCGGAACGCCTCGAGCTGAAACTCGATCTGCACAGCAAAATCAGCGCAGCGGCCAAGCCCAATGCCTTGATCGGATCGAGCACTTCCGGCCTGTTGCCGAGCGAGTTCTACGAGAGCTCGACCCGCCCTGAACGCTGCGTGGTCGGTCACCCGTTCAATCCGGTTTACCTGCTGCCGCTGGTGGAAGTGGTCGGTGGCAAGCACACCGCGCCCGAGGCCGTGCAAGCGGCGATGAAAGTCTACGAATCCCTCGGCATGCGCCCGCTGCATGTGCGCAAGGAAGTGCCGGGATTCATCGCTGACCGTCTGCTCGAAGCGCTGTGGCGTGAGGCGCTGCACCTGGTCAACGACGGCGTGGCGACCACTGGCGAGATCGACGACGCGATCCGTTTTGGCGCCGGGCTGCGCTGGTCGTTCATGGGCACGTTCCTGACCTATACGCTGGCCGGTGGCGACGCGGGGATGCGCCACTTCATGTCGCAGTTCGGCCCGGCGTTGCAGTTGCCGTGGACGTATCTGCCGGCACCGGAGCTGACTGACAAGCTGATTGACGATGTGGTCGATGGCACCAGCGATCAGCTCGGCCGCCACAGCATTTCAGCGCTGGAGCGCTATCGTGATGACTGCCTGCTGGCGGTGCTGGAGGCGGTGAAAGCCACCAAGGAAAAGCACGGGATGAGTTTCAGCGAGTAATCGCCTTCCCCTGTGGCGAGGGAGCTTGCTCCCGCTCGGCCGCGAAGCGGTCGTAAAACCAGCGAATGCTGTCTGACCGACGCACCGCGATCAGAGGTTTTGGGGCTGCTGCGCAGCCCAGCGGGAGCAAGCTCCCTCGCCACAAGTGTGCATTACGCCAGCGATCTATGGAGTTCAACCATGCCCACCCTCACCACCTACCAAACCACCATCATCCCCGACTGGGTCGACTACAACGGCCATCTGCGCGACGCCTTCTACTTGCTGATCTTCAGCTACGCCACGGACGCCCTGATGGACCGTCTCGGCATGGACAGCAACAACCGCGAAGCCAGCGGCCACTCACTGTTTACCCTCGAACTGCACCTGAATTATCTGCACGAAGTGAAGCTCGACGCCGAGGTCGAAGTGCGCACGCAGATCATCGGTCACGACAGCAAACGCCTGCACCTCTATCACAGCCTGCACCTGGCCGGCGACGACAAGGAACTGGCCGGCAATGAGCAGATGCTGCTGCACGTCGACCTCGCCGGCCCGCGCTCGGCACCGTTCACCGCCGATACCCTGAGCCGTCTGCAAGCCATCGTCGCCGAGCAAGTCGATCTGCCCGCCCCGGCTTACATCGGCCGCGTCATCGCCCTGCCACCCGCCCGCTAATTCCTCCCACGCAAGGAGCCACCATGCACACCGCTGCCGCTGTTGCCGATTTCCGCAGTTATCCGTTGATCAGCGCGCTGAGCGGCGTGCAGAACCTGACGGATCGCGTTTCGCTGGCCTGGGCTGATGGCCGTGTCAGCCCGTTTCACCATGTCTGGTTGCGGGACAACTGCCCGTGTGAACAGTGCGTCTACAACGTCACCCGCGAGCAGGTATTCGAGATCGTCGATGCCGCGCCGGATCTGGCTCCCGTTAACGCGCAAATCGACAGCGACGGCTGTCTGCAGATCGACTGGCAGGACGGCCACCACAGTCGCTTTGATCCGGGCTGGCTACGCGCCCACGCCTATGACGACGAGTCCCGCGCCGAACGTCTGGCGACCAAACCCCAGCCCTATCTGTGGCGCAGCAATTTGCAGCTACCGGCATTCGACTATTCAGCGCTGATGAACGACAACGGTGCGCTGCTGCAATGGTTGATCGCGGTGCGCGACATCGGCCTGACTCAGGTGCGCGGCGTGCCCACCGAACCAGGTTCGCTGAAGCTGATCGCCCAGCGCATTTCGTTCATCCGCGAGAGCAACTTCGGCGTGCTGTTCAACGTGCAGTCCAAGGCCGATGCCGACAGCAACGCCTACACCGCTTTCAACCTGCCATTGCACACCGACTTGCCGACTCGCGAGCTGCAACCAGGGCTGCAATTTCTGCATTGCCTGGTGAATGACGCCGAAGGTGGCGAAAGTATTTTTGTCGACGGTTTCGCGATTGCCGACGCGTTGCGTCAGGAGGCACCGGAGTTGTTTCAGGCGCTGTGCGAAATCCCCGTGGAGTTTCGCAACAAGGACCGCCACAGCGACTATCGTTGCCTGGCGCCGATCATTGCGCTGGATGCGCTGGGCCGGGTTGCGGAGGTGCGCATGGCGAACTTTCTGCGCGGTGCATTCGATACGTCGGTGGAGCAGATGCCGCTGCTGTATCGCGCCTATCGACGCTTGATTGCGATGACCCGTGAGCCACGTTTTCGCCTGATGCAGCGACTCAATCCGGGTGAACTGTGGTGCTTCGATAATCGCCGCACGCTGCATGCGCGCAATGCGTTTGACCCAGCCACCGGGGCGCGGCATTTCCAGGGCTGCTACATCGATCGGGATGAGTTGTTGTCGCGGATTCTGGTGTTGCAACGCTAGACCGCTAAAAGCAAAAGATCGCAGCCTCCGGCAGCTCCTACAGGGGATCGCATTTCAACTGTAGGAGCTGCCGGAGGCTGCGATCTTTTGACTTTCATAAAATTAAAAAAAGCCCCGATACAAGCCGTGACAGGATCGGGGCAGAGGGTACTGTTGAGGAGCTGCCAGTCGAGGGTGACCAAACCGTCTGTAGCGAGCTGAGGCCAGTGTGCCCACTCCCCTTTGCACTGAGTTAGCCGAAAACGACCTGTTCATAGCCGTCGCGGCCACTGCGACAAATCACCCTTGCCGTGCCTGCGCATGCCCACCAGAATCGAGCCACGACCTCCATTGCCGAAGAAGGAAGCGCGCCATGATGTATGCCGATTTGATCGATCAGGAAGACTTGTTGGGCCAGCTCAAGGCATTGGGGTTTCAGGTGCCGAGCGGCTCGACAGCGGAGCAGGCCTGCGAGTGTGCGGTGCGTGGTCTGGACAATGTTCGCGCGTTTGAATTGCGCAAGATGGTCAAGGACATGTACACCAGCGGCGCCAGTATTCAGCCTGCGGTGCGTCAGGCGATCGACAAGCAGTTGTTGCCGGCGTTGGCGCAGTTCCAACAGACCCACAGCGCCTGACGAGCAACTGTGGCGAGGGAGCTTGCTCCCGCTGGGCCGCGAAGCGGCCCCAAACCGGCAGATGCTCTATTCCAGATAAATCGCATTTCGCAGGTTTAACGAGCGCTTCGCGCCCGAGCGGGAGCAAGCTCCCTCGCCACAAAAACTTTCCGGTCTACAGCCTTACGCTGGCAAACGTCGACTCATTGCGCGCCTGACTCAACGCCGACATCGGCCCCGACAGCGGCGACATCACGATGGCCTGCGGCAGCGGCAGCATCGCCACTTGCTGGGTGGTATTGGAGCCTACGCGTTCGTCACGCGGCGGAATGCCGAAGTATTCGCGGTAGCATTTGGAGAAGTGCGGCGTCGACACGAAACCACACACCGAGGCCACTTCGATGATCGACATCGGCGTCTGCTTGAGCAGTTGCCGCGCGCGGATCAGGCGCAGCTTGAGGTAGTAACGCGACGGCGAGCAGTGCAGGTATTTCTGGAACAGCCGCTCCAGCTGGCGACGCGACACGGCGACGTATACCGCCAGTTCGTCGAGGTCGATCGGCTCTTCCAGATTGGCTTCCATCAGCGCGACGATTTCCTGCAGCTTCGGCTGGTTGGTGCCGAGCATGTGCTTGAGCGGCACGCGCTGGTGATCCTGCTCGTTGCGGATGCGCTCATAGACGAACATTTCCGAGATCGCAGCAGACAGTTCGCGACCGTGATCGCGGCTGATCAGGTGCAGCATCATGTCCAGTGGCGCGGTACCACCGGAACTGGTGAAACGGTTACGGTCGAGGGTGAACAAGCGAGTGCTCATCGCCACACGCGGGAAGGCTTCCTGCATCGCCGCCAGACATTCCCAGTGCACGCTGCAATCGAAACCGTCGAGCAGCCCGGCGCAAGCCAAAGCCCAGCTGCCGGTGCACACCGCGCCCAGCCGCTTGGACTGACGCGCCTGGCTCTGCAGCCATGACACGTGCTCGCGGGTCACGGTACGTTGAATGCCGATCCCGCCGCAGACGATCACGGTGTCCAGGGGCGGGGCTTTGTGCATGGAGGCATCGGGGGTGATTTGCAGACCGTCACTGGCCCACACCTGTCCGCCATCGACGGTCAGGGTGCTCCAGCGATACAGCTCACGACCGGACAATTGGTTGGCCATGCGCAGGGGTTCGACTGCGGAGGCCAGAGAAATCAGCGTGAAATTGTCCAGCAGCAGAAAGCCGATGGATTGAGGCGCACGGTTCTGGGGTTGGGCCCCGGAGTTGAACGACGTCATCGCGGTATCTCCTCACACAAAGCGGGTGATGGCCTCAGGCGGAGGCTCTTGTTATTGCCGGCGTTCTCACGTGGGAGACGGGCTTTGTTATGACAGAGCAAATGCCATGCCTAAAATTGAATGGCCGTTCAATAACTCCTGAAAACGACGTCGCGACGTGTCTATTCAAGACGTCGGCCAACAGCTGTTTCGAAGTGCCATCAGCGGCGGTGAGGGCCCTGCCCCGCTGCCTGTGAGCAGATCGGTAGCACTTGTGGGAACTGGCCTGCGCGCAGTCTGTGGGGAGTGTCACCGCAGGCACGGGTGACGGACGGTAGCGGGTGCGAATGGCGCACTGCGAGTGGGAAAAGCTCTTATCTGATTGCGACGCGCTAAAAGGTGGCGCCTGCGGTTATGTGTGTTCCGTTAGCGAGCAGTTTTGACTGGTCTGGCCTCATCGCTGGCAAGCCAGCTCCCACAGATTCTGTGGTGATACAGAAATCGTGATCACACTGAAAATCCCTGTGGGAGCTGGCTTGCCAGCGATGGGAGCAATACGGTCTCAGCACTCAACCGCGCTAACGGCCAAACCACCGCGCGAAGTCTCTTTATATTTGTCATGCATATCGGCGCCGGTATCGCGCATGGTGCGGATCACCCGGTCCAGCGAGATGAAGTGCTGACCATCGCCGCGCAAGGCCATCTGCGCCGCGTTGATCGCTTTCACCGCCGCAATCGCATTGCGCTCGATGCACGGCACCTGCACCAGGCCGCCGACCGGATCGCAGGTCAGGCCGAGGTTATGTTCCAGACCGATTTCCGCCGCGTTGCACAGTTGCTCCGGTGTCGCGCCCAAAATCTCTGCCAGACCCGCTGCCGCCATCGCGCAGGCCGAACCCACTTCACCCTGGCAGCCGACTTCGGCACCGGAGATCGAGGCGTTCTTCTTGCACAGAATCCCCACCGCCGCCGCACCCAGAAAGTAGTCGACGACGTTGGCGTCGGTGACCGCTTCGCTGAACTTCATAAAGTAGTGCAACACCGCCGGAATGATCCCCGCCGCGCCATTGGTCGGCGCCGTGACCATACGCCCGCCCGCGGCGTTTTCTTCGTTGACCGCCAGTGCGAACAGGTTGACCCATTCCATCGCGCTCAACGTCGAGCCGATTACGTTGGGCTTGTTCAATTCCTGCAGGTTGCGATGCAACTTCGCCGCACGCCGACGCACATTCAAACCACCGGGGAGGATGCCTTCGTGCTTGAGGCCCTGCTCGACGCAATCCTGCATCGCCCGCCACAGCTTCATCAGGCCGGCGCGGATTTCTTCTTCGCTGCGCCAGACCTTTTCGTTGGCCATCATCAATTCGGCGACGCGCAGATTGTTCTTTTGGCACAGCTGCAGCAGTTCCACCGCGCTGGAAAAGTCATAGGGCAATTCAGTGCGATCCAGATCGACCACACCGCTGGATGCCTGTGCCTGATCCACCACGAATCCGCCGCCGACCGAATAGTAGGTGTCGCGATGAATCTCGCCGTGATCACCTTCGGCAATCAGGGTCATGGCGTTGGGGTGGAACGGCAGGTTCTCGTCGATCAGGCGCATGTCACGCGCCCAGACAAACGGCACCGACAAGCGGCCGTCCAGAAGAAGCGTGTGGGTTTCACGCAGGGCCTGGATTCGCGGGCCGATCTGCGACGGGTCGATTGCGTCCGGCCACTCGCCCATCAGACCCATGATCACCGCGTTGTCGCTGCCGTGACCGATGCCGGTGGCCGACAGCGAACCGAACAGTTGCACTTCTATACGCCGCACCTGTTCGAGCAGGTGCCGGTCGCGCAGCGATTCGACAAACAGGGCCGCGGCGCGCATCGGGCCGACGGTGTGGGAACTGGACGGGCCGATGCCGATTTTGAACAGGTCGAAAACGCTGATAGCCATTGCTGCAGAGCTCCTGAGGATGCCGTTCCCGGGCGTTAAGCGCCCGCTGGCGGAGCTGCTACGCTCAAGCTGCGATCCGCCGGAATGCCCGCATCATCAGGCTTTTGTCAGGTCGCCCGGCGTCTGACACCGACGCACTCATGCCCACCAACGCCGTGCCGGTTTCCTCCCCTGTTTCCGCCGTTTTTATGCGGTTCAGATGGCCAAACGGGGTAGAAAAAAGCTGTAAACGACGTCACTGACACTGGATGCGACCATCCCTGTACTGGATACGACCCACCCTGTAGGCGTCAGATTTTCACTGGTACATGATCGTTATGACTCGATTGCAAGGCGCCGTGGTAGAGCTGTCTCCAGAACGCCATCCAACCGCAACCTATAAGTGCGGTGGTCCACAGTCGGAACACTGCCAAAAAAAACACCAAGGAGTCCATCCATGAAAGGTTCCCCGTCGTTGTTGTTGGCCGCCATGCTGAGTCTGCCGTTACTGGCTCACGCTGCAGAACCCGCTCAGTGCAGTACCGTGAACTTCTCCGATGTCGGCTGGACCGACATCACCGCCACCACCGCCACCACCTCGGTGGTGCTCGACGCCCTCGGCTACAAGACCAAGACCACCATGATCTCCGTGCCCGTGACCTACAAGTCGCTGGCCGACGGCAAGAACATGGACGTGTTCCTCGGTAACTGGATGCCGACCATGGAAAACGACATCAAGGCCTACCGCGATGCCGGCACCGTCGAAGTGGTGCGCACCAACCTCAAGGGTGCCAAGTACACCCTCGCCGTACCGCAAGCCCTGTACGACAAGGGTCTGCATGACTTCGCCGATATCGCCAAATTCAAGAAAGAGCTCGACGGCAAGATCTACGGCATCGAGCCCGGCAATGACGGTAACCGCCTGATCCAGAGCATGATCGACAAGAACGCTTTCGGCCTGAAGGACGCCGGTTTCAAAGTCGTCGAATCCTCCGAAGCGGGCATGCTCTCGCAGGTTGACCGCGCACAGAAACGCGACACCGCCGTGGTCTTCCTCGGCTGGGCGCCGCACCCGATGAACAAGCGCTTCAAGATTCAATACCTGACCGGCGGCGATGACTTCTTCGGCCCCGATTTCGGTGCTGCGACCGTGGCGACCAACACCCGCAAGGGTTACACCACTGAATGCAGCAACGTCGGTCAGTTGCTGAAGAACCTGGAGTTCACCGTCGACATGGAAAGTACCCTGATGGGCAACATCCTCGACGACAAGATGAAGCCTGAAGCGGCCGCCAAGGCCTGGCTGAAAAAGAACCCACAGGTGCTCGATACCTGGCTCGCTGGCGTGACCACCATTGACGGTAAACCTGGCCTGGAAGCCGTGAAAGCCAAGCTCGCACAGTAATTGCCTTACGCCGGGCGAGTTCGCTCGCCCGGGCTGTTTATTCCTTGCATGCGGACGTTCACTACCATGCTGATTGATCAGAAAATCCCTTTAGGCCAGTACATCGCGGGCTTCGTTGAATGGTTGACGCAGCACGGCGCCAGCACCTTCGACGCAATCGCCGTGACCCTGGAAACGATGATCCACGGCGTGACGTTTGCGCTGACCTGGTTCAACCCGCTGGTGCTGATCGGCCTCATCGCCCTGCTGGCCCACTTCATCCAGCGCAAATGGGGGCTGACGGTGTTCGTCATCGCCTCGTTCCTGCTGATCCTCAATCTGGGTTACTGGCAGGAAACCATGGAAACCCTCGCCCAGGTCATGTTCGCGACCCTGGTCTGCGTGGTCATCGGCGTGCCGCTGGGCATCGTCGCCGCGCACAAGCCGATGTTCTACACTTTAATGCGTCCGGTACTCGATCTGATGCAGACCGTACCAACCTTCGTTTACCTCATTCCTACCCTGACCCTCTTCGGGCTGGGTGTGGTACCGGGCCTGATCTCCACGGTGGTGTTCGCCATCGCTGCGCCGATCCGCCTGACCTACCTGGGCATCCGCGATGTCCCGCAAGAACTGATGGATGCCGGCAAGGCCTTCGGCTGCTCGCGTCGCCAATTGCTTTCACGGATCGAACTGCCTCACGCCATGCCGAGCATCGCGGCCGGCATCACCCAGTGCATCATGCTGTCGCTGTCGATGGTGGTGATCGCGGCACTGGTGGGCGCCGATGGACTCGGCAAACCGGTGGTCAACGCACTGAACACTGCTGATATCGCCCTGGGCTTCGAAGCGGGCCTGGCGATCGTACTGCTGGCGATCATGCTCGACCGTATCTGCAAACAACCCGACGCCAAAGCAGGGGGTGACGCATGAGCATAATTCGCTTCGATAACGTTGACGTGATCTTCACCAAGGATCCGCGCGAAGCACTGAAACTGCTCGATCAAGGTTTGACCCGCAGTGAGATCCTGAAAAAGACCGGGCAGATCGTTGGCGTGGAAAAGGTCAGCCTGGACATCAACAAAGGCGAGATCTGCGTGCTGATGGGCCTGTCCGGCTCCGGCAAGTCGAGCCTGCTGCGCTGCATCAACGGCCTCAACACCGTCAGTCGCGGCAAGCTGTTCGTCGAGCACGAAGGCAAGCAGATCGACATTGCTTCCTGCACCCCGGCCGAGCTGAAAATGATGCGCACCAAACGCATCGCCATGGTGTTCCAGAAGTTCGCCCTGATGCCGTGGCTGACGGTGCGCGAGAACATCAGCTTCGGTCTGGAAATGCAGGGCCGGCCGGAAAAGGAACGGCGCAAGCTGGTCGACGACAAGCTCGAACTGGTGGGCCTGACCCAATGGCGCAACAAGAAGCCCGATGAACTCTCCGGCGGCATGCAACAGCGGGTCGGACTGGCCCGGGCGCTGGCGATGGACGCCGACATTCTGCTGATGGACGAACCGTTCTCGGCCCTCGACCCGCTGATCCGTCAGGGTCTGCAGGACGAACTGCTGGAACTGCAACGCAAGCTGAGCAAGACCATCGTGTTTGTCAGTCACGACCTCGACGAGGCACTGAAACTGGGGAGCCGCATCGCGATCATGAAGGACGGCCGAATCATCCAGTACAGCGTGCCGGAAGAGATCGTGCTGAACCCGGCGGACGACTATGTGCGCACCTTCGTGGCCCACACCAATCCGCTCAACGTGCTCTGCGGTCGCAGCCTGATGCGCACGCTGGACAACTGCAAACGCATCAACGGTTCGGTGTGCCTCGACCCGGGCGGCGACTCGTGGCTGGACCTGGCCGAAGGCAACACGATCAAGGGTGCGCGGCAGAACGGTTCGGTGCTGAACCTGCAGAACTGGGCACCGGGCCAGGCCGTGGAAGGTCTGGAGCGCAAACCGACGCTGGTGGACTCGAACATCGGCATGCGCGACGCGTTGCAGATTCGCTACCAGACCGGCAACAAACTGGTGCTGCACGACAATAACCATGTGGTGGGGATTCTTGGCGACAGTGAGCTGTATCACGCGTTGCTGGGCAAGAACCTGGGGTAAGAACCCCGGACACAAAAACGCCGCGAGAGGATCGCGGCGTTTTTGTTGGTACAGAAATTGACTTGATACATGGACAACTGTGGCGAGGGAGCTTGCTCCCGCTTGAGTGCGCAGCACTCACAAATTCTTGGGGTCGCTTCGCAACCCAGCGGGAGCAAGCTCCCTCGCCACAACAGCTGCACCATTAACTAAAGGTTTAGCTGTACACCCGGCCAAGGAGCTGCCGATGGCTTTCAAACTGATCGAGCACATCGCGTGTGATCTGATCCTGCGTGAAGCCCATCAGGTCGTAGTCCTGGCTGCCGTTGTGCAAATACACCTCGGCGCGGTAGTAACGCTGGCGCGCTTCATCGGACTGGGCCGATTCGGTCGGGGTCGCCAGATAGCCGTCCAGGCTCACTTCGTAGACGAAAGGGTTACCCTCTTCCATCTCGACGCGCACGCCCATGCAGCGCTTGGATTTGCCCAGCAGCGTCTGCACTTCCAGACCCTGCGCACGCATTTGTGCGGCAGCGTCTTCCAGCGCCGGGCTGACCTGCTTGTCCATGAAACGCTGCACCACCGATTGGCTCGGTTGCAGATCCAGCTGCGTCAGGCGCTCGCTGAAACCACGACGACCGCGTTCAGCCAATTGCGCCTGCTCCTGTTCGATCTGCACGTCCTGACGCATCGCCTTGTGCAGGCCGAACATGAAGAACACCAGCACCACCGAGAACGGCAGACCGGCCAGCACCACCATGGTTTGCATGGCTTCGAAGTTACCGGCGAACAGCAGACCGATAGTCACCAGCGTGATCACCACCGACCAGAAGATCCGCAGCCAGTGCGGCGCATCTTCATCGACATTGCCGCCCTTGCAGGACAGATTCGCCATCATCACCGCGCCGGAGTCGGCCGGGGTCAGGAACAGCACGAAGCCAACAAAGATCGACACACCGATGACGACTTTCGACGCCGGGTAGTGTTCCAGCAACTGGTAGATCGCCATCGACGGCTGTTCCAGCGCCGTCTTGCCGAGTTCCACCGCGCCCTGGTTCATCACCAGATCCAGTGCCGAGTTACCGAAGATCGACAGCCACGCCAGGGTGAAACCCAGCGGAATCAGCAGTACACCAGCGACCAGCTCACGCACGGTACGGCCACGGGAAATACGCGCGATGAACATGCCGACGAATGGCGCCCAGGAAATCCACCACGCCCAGTAGAACAGGGTCCACAGGCCCAGCCAACGGTCGGACTTGGCGCTGTCGCCTTCATAGACGTACAGGTCGAAGGTCTTCAGCACCACGCCGTTGAGGTAATCGCCGATGTTCTGCACGAAGCCGTTGAGCAGGTGCAGGGTCGGGCCGAACAGCAGGACAAAAATCAGCAGACCGCTGAACAGCACGATGTTCAGGTTGGACAGACGACGGATGCCGTTTTCCACACCGGACACGGCAGCGATGGTCGCCACGGTGCTCATCACGATGATCACGATCAGCAGGTTGGTGTTGCTGTGCTCCATGCCGAACAGGTTTTCCAGGCCGGAGGACACTTGCAGCGAGCCGATCCCCAGGTTGGTCACCAGACCCAGCAGGGTCACGAACATGCCGAAGCCGTCCACTGCGTGACCGGCCGCGCCTTTGACCCAACGCTCGCCGACCAGCGGATACAGCGCCGAACGCAGGGCCAGCGGCTGGTTATGACGGTAAGCAAAGTACGCCACGGCCAGACCGACCAGTGCGTAGATCGCCCAGCCGTGCAGGCCCCAGTGCAGGAAAGTCAGTTGCACCGCCTGACGCGCGGCCAGGTTGGTGGCCGCTGCGCCTTCCGGCGGATTGAAGTAATGGTCCAGCGGCTCGGAGGCGCCGAAATACAGCAGCGAAATACCGATACCCGACGAGAACAGCATCCCCGCCCAGGCACCGTAACTGAAATCCGGGGTATCGTCCTTGCTGCCCAGTTTGAGTTTGCCGTAGGAGGAAAACGCCAGGCCCACCACAAACACCAGGTAGGCGGCGATCACCACCATGTAGTACCAGCCGAAGCTGCGCGACAACCAGGCCTGAGCCATACCCAACATTCTGCCGGCCTCTTGCGGGGCGATGATCAGAATGGCGGTCAACAACAGAATCAACGCGGTAGAGGTGTAAAACACCCAACCGTTGACCGTCACCTTCTCGGGCGGGGTCTTTATAAGCGAGGCAGAACTCATGGCACAAATGCTCCAGGCAGTGCGAGAGAAGAACACAAGGCAACACGGAACCCGACCAATCGGTTAGTTGGCAGCCGACCGGCGGGTGATATAAAGACACCCCGAAAAAAGCCCGAACCTGCCGAAATGGCGTTGCGAATCGCTTTCGTGGCCAAAGCTGTGCGGACGTTCATCCGAAACCTGGCCCCGAGCGTCTTGCCCATTCAACACGTCCATCGAATAGCGAACCGCGCCATGCCCCACGCAGGTTTCAAGGATTTCCGGAGGTCGTTTTATCGCCATTTACAAGCAGAAAAAATCTGTAGGCAGCGACGATTTGTCGCAGATCTTATTCTTTGTTGATTGAACGTTCAATCAAAACAAAATAGACTGGCCCTCAATCCGATCGGCGTTTATCGCCCGTCGGAAGGCCTAAGGAGATGTGCAAGATGCCCAAGGTCGGTATGCAACCCATCCGCCGCCAACAACTGATCGAAGCCACGTTGCAGGCGGTCGATCAGGTCGGTATGGGGGACGCCAGCATTGCGCTGATCGCCCGTTTGGCCGGTGTCTCGAATGGCATCATCAGTCACTATTTTCAGGACAAGAACGGCCTGATTGCCGCCACGATGCGGTATCTGATGAATGTCCTCAGCGAGAACGTCACCGCGCGCCGACAGGCGCTGGCAGACAGCAGCCCACGGGCGCATCTGCAGGTGATCATCGAAGGCAACTTCGACGCCAGCCAGGTCAATGGCCCGGCAATGAAAACCTGGCTGGCCTTCTGGGCCACCAGCATGCACCAGCCGTCTTTGCACAGGTTGCAGCGGATCAACGATCACCGTCTGTATTCCAACCTGTGCTGCGAGTTCCGCCGTGTGTTGCCGCTCGAAGATGCGCGCAGCGCAGCGCGTGGACTGGCAGCGTTGATCGACGGTTTGTGGTTGCGCGGCGCGCTGTCGGGAGACGCTTTCGACACGGCGCAGGCGCAACAGATCGCTTACGAATACATGGATTTCCAATTGGCCAAGCAGGTGAGCCAGAGCACACAGAAAACGCTCGGTACCTGAACCGCCACCGCAGTTTCAGCGCGGTGGTCGACGCCAACCACTAATGCACTTGCGAGGACACTATGGCCCGTTTCGAACTGCAAAAACTCTACATCGATGGCGCGTACTCCGACGCTGGCAGCGATGCCACTTTCGAAGCCATCAACCCGGCGAACGGTGAAGTCCTCGCCAAAGTGCAACGTGCGACCAAGGAAGACGTCGAGCGTGCTGTGGTCAGCGCTGAAAAAGGCCAGAAAATCTGGGCCGCGATGACCGCCATGGAGCGTTCGCGCATCCTGCGTCGCGCCGTCGACATCCTGCGCGAGCGCAACGATGAACTGGCTGCTCTGGAAACCCTGGACACCGGCAAAGCCTTCTCCGAAACCAAGTACGTCGACATCGTCACCGGTGCTGACGTGCTGGAATACTACGCAGGCCTGGTGCCGGCGATCGAAGGCGAGCAGATTCCGCTGCGCGACACTTCCTTTGTCTACACCCGTCGCGAACCGCTGGGCGTGGTCGCCGGTATCGGCGCGTGGAACTACCCGATCCAGATCGCGCTGTGGAAATCTGCACCCGCCCTGGCCGCTGGTAACGCGATGATCTTCAAGCCAAGCGAAGTCACCTCGCTGACCACCCTGAAACTGGCCGAGATCTACACCGAAGCCGGCCTGCCAAACGGCGTGTTCAACGTCCTGACCGGCAGCGGCCGTGAAGTCGGCACCTGGCTGACCGAGCACCCGCGCATCGAGAAAGTCTCCTTCACCGGCGGCACCGACACCGGCAAGAAAGTCATGGCCAGCGCTTCGGCTTCGTCGCTGAAAGACGTGACCATGGAACTGGGTGGCAAGTCGCCGCTGATCATCTGCGACGACGCCGACCTCGATCGCGCCGCCGACACCGCGATGATGGCCAACTTCTACAGCTCCGGTCAGGTCTGCACCAACGGCACTCGCGTGTTCGTACCGAGCCACCTGAAAGCCGCTTTCGAAGCCAAGATCGTCGAGCGCGTAGCACGCATCCGTATCGGCAACCCGGAAGACGAAAACACCAACTTCGGCCCACTGGTCAGCTTCGCCCACATGGAAAGCGTGCTGGGTTACATCGCCAAGGGTAAAGAAGAAGGTGCCCGCGTGCTGTGCGGCGGCGAGCGTCTGACCGACGGCGAATTCGCCAAAGGCGCCTTCGTTGCACCGACCGTGTTCACCGATTGCACCGACGAGATGACCATCGTCCGTGAAGAAATCTTTGGCCCGGTGATGGCGATCCTCTCCTACGAAACCGAAGAAGAAGTGATCCGCCGCGCCAACGACACCGACTTCGGCCTGGCCGCCGGTATCGTCACCAAAGACCTGAACCGCGCGCACCGCGTGATTCATCAACTGGAAGCCGGTATCTGCTGGATCAACGCCTGGGGCGAGTCCGATGCGAAGATGCCGGTGGGCGGTTACAAGCAGTCGGGCGTGGGCCGTGAAAACGGCATCAGCTCGCTGACCAACTACACACGTATCAAATCGGTACAGGTCGAGCTGGGCGATTACGTCTCGGTGTTCTAAGCCCGAGTCTTGTATTGCCTGCGAAGGCCTCTTCGCGGGCAAGCCCGCTCCCACAGGTTTGGAGTCGTCCCTCAAATCTGTGGCAGCTCCCAATCCTTGTGGGAGCTGGCTTGCCAGCGATTCGAGTGCGCAGCACTCGCTGAGGTCCTGCCTGACCACATCTAAAGAGGGTGCATTCAATGTCCCAAGAATTCGATTACATCATCATCGGTGCCGGCTCGGCCGGTAACACCCTGGCGACCCGTCTGACTGAAGACGAAGGCGTCACCGTGCTGCTGCTCGAAGCAGGCGGCCCGGACTATCGTTTCGACTTCCGCACGCAAATGCCGGCCGCGCTGGCATTCCCGCTGCAGGGTCGTCGCTACAACTGGGCCTACGAAACCGATCCGGAGCCACACATGGACGGTCGCCGGATGGAATGCGGTCGCGGCAAAGGCCTCGGCGGCTCCTCGCTGATCAACGGCATGTGCTACATCCGTGGCAACGCGATGGACTACGACGGCTGGGCGAAGTTGCCAGGCCTGGAAGACTGGACCTACCTCGACTGCCTGCCGTACTTCCGTAAAGCGGAAACCCGTGACATCGGCCCGAACGATTACCACGGTGGCGACGGCCCGGTCAGCGTGACCACGCCGAAAGCCGGCAACAACCCGCTGTTCCACGCCATGGTTGAAGCCGGCGTGCAAGCCGGTTACCCGCGCACCGAAGACTTGAACGGCTACCAGCAGGAAGGCTTCGGCCCGATGGACCGCACCGTGACGCCGAACGGTCGTCGTGCTTCCACGGCCCGTGGCTACCTCGACGTCGCGAAAAAGCGCTCGACCCTGACCATCGTCACCCACGCCCTGACCGACAAGATTCTGTTCGAAGGCAAGCGTGCGGTCGGCGTGCGTTATCTGGTCGGCTCGGCGGAAGAGCGCGTTGAAGCCAAAGCACGCAAAGAAGTTCTGCTGTGCTCCGGCGCCATCGCTTCGCCGCAGATTCTGCAGCGCTCCGGTGTCGGCCCGGCAAAACTGCTGGAAAGCCTCGACATCCCGGTCGTCCATGATCTGCCGGGCGTCGGTGAAAACCTGCAGGATCACCTTGAGCTGTACCTGCAATACGCTTGCACCCAACCGGTCTCGCTGTACCCGTCGCTGCTCTGGTACAACCAGCCAGCCATCGGTGCCGAGTGGCTGTTCAACGGCACCGGCATCGGCGCCAGCAACCAGTTCGAAGCCGGCGGTTTCATACGGACTCGCGAAGAGTTCGAATGGCCGAACATCCAGTACCACTTCCTGCCGGTGGCGATTAACTACAACGGCAGCAACGGTGTGAAAGAGCACGGTTTCCAGGCGCACATGGGTTCCATGCGTTCGCCGAGCCGTGGCCGCATCCAGGTCAAATCCAAGGACCCGCGTCAGCACCCGAGCATCCTGTTCAACTACATGGCCACCGAGCAGGACTGGCAGGAATTCCGTGACGGCATCCGCCTGACCCGCGAAATCATGCAACAGCCTGCGCTGGACGCCTTCCGTGGCCGTGAAATCAGCCCGGGCATCGACGTGCAAACCGATGAGCAACTGGACAAGTTCATCCGCGAGCACGCCGAAACCGCGTTCCACCCTTCCTGCTCGTGCAAGATGGGCACCGACGAGATGGCGGTTGTGGATGGCGAAGGCCGCGTGCACGGCATGCAGAGCCTGCGTGTGGTCGATGCTTCGATCATGCCGATCATCACCACCGGTAACCTGAACGCGCCGACGATCATGATGGCCGAGAAAATCGCCGACAAGATCCGTGGCCGCAAACCGCTGCCGCGTAGCAATGCTGCCTACTACGTGGCTGGCGGTGCGCCGGTGAAGGGCAAGCCGATGCGTGATATCACGCCTGTTGCCCAGTAAGACTTGATACCGCGTCACGGCTAATCGCTGGCAAGCCAGCTCCCACAGGGTTTTGCGTCGTTCACAGATATTGTGGTCACCGAGAAACCTGTGGGAGTCTGGCTTGCCAGCGATGAGGCCCTGCAAATCAGCATCCATCTCCCTGCTGCACAGTAAATCCTCCTACACCCCCTCTTCACTTGATCCTACCCCCACGCAGGCCTACTCTAGACCTCGCGCAATCGTTTCACCCCTCCCCGCCGAATCGCTACGCCCCGCAACTCCATGACAAGGAGGTTCCCGAATGTTCGATTTCCACCCCCAGCTCAAGCAGCGCTTCGCTGCCTTGCGCACGGGCGCCGAGTTTTTTTCCCTGCGATATGTGCGCGAGTCCGGCCAATACCTGTCGGTGCGCAAGAACGTCGCCGAACCGCCAAGCCTGAGCCGTGACGAGGGTGCGATGCTCACGGTGCGGGTCAACGGCGTCGAGGCTTACGCGGCGACCAACGACCTGTCGCAGCAAGGCCTGCAAGCCGCCCTTGAGCGCGCCGAACAGCAGGCCCGCCGGCTCAAGCCTCATGCTTTGCTCGACCTGCGCGATCAGCCGGTATCCAGTGACCGCGCTGATTACTTTTCGCCCAATCTCGATCAACCCTTCCCGTCCCTGAGCGAATGTTTCGAACTGCTCGGCGCGGAATCCGCCTCGGTGCCAAAGGATGAGCGCCTGGTGCATTGGCAAGCGAGCATCGGCATCACCCACGTCGAACAGATTTACCTGAGCAGCGCCGGCGCCGAATTGCGCCAGGCCCAGCGCTTCGTTTATCCAAGTCTCGATGTCACCGCCTACGACGGCAACGACAGCCAGACCCGCTCCCTGGGCCGCGAGAACTTCGGTCAGCAGGGTGGCGCCGACGTGATCAGCCGTTGCGGTCTGGTCGGCGCCGGCCCGCAAGTGGCCGATCAGGCCCTGCAACTGCTGCTCGCGCCAAATACCCCGCAAGGCCCGCGCGATCTGTTGCTGATGCCCGATCAGATGATGCTGCAGATTCACGAGTCCATCGGTCACCCGCTGGAGCTGGACCGGATCCTCGGTGACGAGCGCAATTACGCCGGCACCAGCTTCGTCAAAACCAGCGACTTCGGCAGCCTGCAATACGGTTCGAAGCTGCTCAACGTGACCTTCGACCCGGACATTCCCGAAGAGCTGGCCAGTTACGGCCACGATGACGACGGCAGCAAGGCCAGCAAACAATTCCTGATTCGCCAAGGCATGTTGTTGCGGCCATTGGGCGGCGCACTGTCGCAGTTCCGCGCCGGCCTCGACGGCGTTGCCAACAGTCGCGCCTGCGGCTGGAACCGGCCACCGATCGACCGCATGGCCAACCTCAACATCGAGCCGGGCGATCAGTCGCTGACGCAACTGATCAGCGGCATCGAGCACGGCATTCTGATGAGCACCAACCGTTCGTGGTCGATTGACGATGCACGTAACAAATTCCAGTTCGGTTGCGAGTGGGGTCAGTTGATCGAGAACGGTGAACTCAAGGGTGTGGTGAAAAATCCGAATTACCGAGGCATTTCCGCGCACTTCTGGAAGAGTCTGCGCGCGGTCGGCGATGCCGGCACCCGTAAGGTGCTGGGCACGCCAAACTGCGGCAAGGGCGAGCCGAACCAGGTGATCCGCGTCGGCCACGCTTCGCCGGCCTGCGTATTCAGCAACGTTGATGTATTTGGGGGAGACGCCTGATGAGCATTTCGAAGAGTCAGTCCGACGCCTTCAAGATCATGGTCAATTGGCTGCGCGACAGCGTGCGCGAGCCGGAACAATTCACCCTCAGCTATGCCGCCGAATCCTCGGCGTTCGTGCGTTTCAACCACGCCAAGGTGCGTCAGGCCGGTCAGGTGCAGCAGGCCAATGTTGGGTTGAAGCTGATCAATGACGGCCGCCACGCTGACCTGCACATCACCCTGTCCGGTGATCAGGAAGCCGATCTGCAACGCCTCGCCGAAGGCCTGCAACAACTGCGCGAAACCCTGCCGCTGCTGCCACAGGATCCGTACCTGCTGCTCAACCACAACGGCTGGCAGAGCAACAACGTGCAGCAACATCCGCTGCCGGACACCGAGCAGGTAGTCGAGGAAATCTGGACCGCAGCTGAAGGTCTGGATCTGGTCGGCTTCTATGCTGCCGGCCCGATCAGCCGTGGTTTCGCCAGCTCCTCGGGAGCGTTTGGCTGGCATCAGGCCAACAGCTTCAACTTCGACTTCAGCCTGTTCCACGAAAACGGCGAAGCGGTCAAGGCCAGCTACGCCGGGCACGAATGGAGCAGCGAAGGCTTCGCCCGGCGCTTCCAGCAGGCGCGCGAGCAACTGGCGTTTCTCGGTCGACCGTTGCGCACCCTCGCACCGGGGCAATACCGGGCATATCTGGCGCCGGCCGCGCTGGAAGAAATCATGGGCATGCTCAGCTGGGGCGGTTTTTCCGCACAGTCGATCGCCAGCAAAAGCAGTCCGCTGCAGAAGCTGTATGTCGGTGATCAGGCGTTCAGCTCGCTGGTGTCGCTGGATGAAAAAGTCAGCGGCTCGTTGAGCCCAGCGTTCTCCGGCGAAGGCTATCCGCGCAGCGATCTGCGGCTGGTCATCGAAGGCAAGGCCGGTGATCAACTGGTCGGCTCGCGCAGTGCCGCCGAATACGGCCTGACCGCCAACGGCGCCAGCGGCGGTGAAATGCCGAGTGCACTGAACATGGCGGCCGGTGATCTGTCACAGGCAGAAATTCTCAAGCAGTTGGGCACCGGGCTGTACATCAGCAACTTGTGGTACCTGAACTACTCCGATCAACCGGCGGCGCGCCTGACCGGCATGACCCGCTTCGCGACCTTCTGGGTCGAGAACGGCGAGATTCAGGCGCCGGTCAGCACCATGCGTTTCGACGACAGCGCCTACAGCCTGCTGGGTTCGCAGCTGGAAGCACTGACGGCCGAGCGTGAGTTGCTGCTGTCGGCGAGCACGTATAGCCAGCGCAATACCTCGTCGGCGTTGCTGCCGGGGGCGTTGGTGAGCCGACTCACGCTAACCCTGTAACACCGCAAAAACCTGTGGGAGCTGGCTTGCCAGCGATGAGGACATCAGATTCAACATAACTTTGTCTGAAAGCCCGTCATCGCTGGCAAGCCAGCTCCCACAAGGTAGTGTTCCGCCTGACCCACACTCTAAGAGGTTCCATGCCCACTCGCCCGCCTCTCGACGCCATCACCGCCCGCTGGTTGCCGTGGGTCGTCGCCATTGCGTTCTTCATGCAGTCCCTCGACGGGACCATCCTCAACACCGCCCTGCCGGCCATGGCCCGGGATCTGGCCGAAGACCCGTTGCGCATGCAAGGCGTGGTCATCGCCTACATGCTCACCGTGGCCTTGCTGATTCCGGCCTCGGGCTGGATCGCCGACCGCTTCGGCACCAAGAAAATCTTCTTCGGCGCGATCCTGCTGTTCAGCATTGGCTCGCTGCTCTGTGCGTTATCGAGCACTCTGACCATGCTGGTTGGCGCGCGGGTAATCCAGGGCCTGGGCGGCGCATTGATGTTGCCGGTCGGACGGCTGGTGGTGCTGCGCGCCTATCCGCGTTCGGAACTGGTGCGGATCATGGGTTTCATCACTATTCCCGGCCTGCTCGGCCCGTTGATCGGTCCGACCATGGGCGGCTGGATGGTGCAATACCTGACGTGGCACTGGATCTTCCTGATCAACCTGCCGGTCGGTGTTCTCGGCTGCTACGCGGTGTGGAAGTTCATTCCCGACCTGCGCGGCAGCGAACGCACGCGCTTCGACAGCCTCGGTTTCCTGCTGTTCGGCGCCGCAATGATCCTGATCACCATCGCCATGGAAGGTCTGGGCGAACTGCACTTGCCGCACCTGCGGGTGATGTTGCTGCTGTTCGGCGGGCTGGCCTGCCTGGCGGCGTACTGGTTGCGCGCCGGGCGTGTGGAAAATCCGCTGTTCGCCCCTTCGCTGTTCAAGACCCGAACCTTCGCGGTTGGAATCATCGGCAACTTGTTCGCCCGCCTGGGCAGCGGCGCCCTGCCGTTTCTGGTGCCGTTGCTGCTGCAAGTGGCGCTGGGTTATTCGCCGTCGCAAGCGGGGATGAGCATGCTGCCGCTGGCCGCTGCGGCGATGTTTGCCAAGTGGATGGCGCGACCGCTGATCGAACGCCTCGGCTATCGCATCGTGCTCACCGGCAACACCCTCGCGCTGGGGATCATGCTGGCGAGCATGGGTCTGGTCAGCGAGCAGACGCCTTATTGGCTGCTGCTGTGCCTGCTGGCGGTTCTCGGCGCGATCAACTCGCTGCAATTCACCGCGATGAACACCGTGACGCTGATCGACCTCGACGACGCCAGCGCCAGCAGCGGCAACAGCTTGCTGTCGGTGGTGGCGCAGTTGTCGCTGAGCCTGGGCGTGGCCTGTGCCGGCGCCTTGCTGGGCGGCTTCACGGCGGAAATCGGCAACGACGGCGTCGAGACCGTGCTGGGGGCGTTCCAGCTGACGTTTGTGACCGTCGGAGTGATGGCAATGCTGGCGGCGACGATCTTCTCGCAACTGTCGAAAGAAGACGGGCGCCGGGTCAAACGCCCGGATGAACATCCGGATGAGCACATCGAACACTGAACAAACAGTGAATGCTTTTGTGGCGAGGGAGCTTGCTCCCGCTGGACTGCGCAGCAGTCCCCCGCTTTATGAGCTGAAGAGCGGGGCCGCTTCGCGCCCCAGCGGAAGCAAGCTCCCTCGCCACAGTTGAATCTCTTCCCATGGGTTTTAGACACTGTTCGTCCAGAACTTTCGAGGAAAGTGGCACGGGGCTGCTACACTGCGCGACATTTTGTTTTGCAGGCCAGTCCCGTGACCACCATCGCCACCGCTTTTAATACTCTGCCGCTGTCCGCCGCCATGCTGGCTAACCTCGAATCCCTCGGTTATGCCCAGATGACGCCGATCCAGGCGCAGAGCTTGCCGGTGATCCTCAAGGGGATGGACCTGATCGCCCAGGCCAAGACCGGCAGCGGCAAGACCGCCGCGTTCGGCATCGGCCTGCTCAACCCGATCAACCCGCGCTACTTCGGTTGCCAGGCGCTGGTGATCTGCCCGACCCGTGAGCTGGCCGACCAGGTCGCCAAGGAAGTCCGGCGCCTGGCCCGTGCCGAAGACAACATCAAGGTCCTGACCCTGTGCGGCGGCGTGTCGTTTGGCCCGCAGATCGCTTCGCTGGAGCACGGCGCACACATCATCGTCGGCACCCCGGGGCGTATCCAGCAACACCTGCGCAAGGGTTCGCTGGTCCTCGACGGCTTGAACACGCTGATCCTCGACGAAGCCGACCGCATGCTCGACATGGGCTTTTACGACGCCATCGAAGACATCATCGAAAAGACCCCCGCACGCCGTCAGACCCTGCTGTTCTCCGCCACGTACCCGGTGGGCATCAAGCAATTGGCGTCGAAATTCATGCGCGATCCGCAAACGGTGAAAGCCGAAGCGTTCCACGACGACACGCAGATCGAGCAGCGCTTCTACGAGATTTCCCCGGAAGAGCGCATGAGCGCAGTGACCAAAGTCCTGCACCACTTCCGCCCGGCCTCCTGCGTGGCGTTCTGCTTCACCAAGCAGCAGGTGCAGGAAACCGTTGATCACCTGACCTCCAAGGGCATTTCCGCCGTCGGCCTGCACGGCGATCTGGAACAGCGTGACCGCGATCAGGTGCTGGCGATGTTCGCCAACCGCAGTACGTCGGTACTGGTCGCCACCGACGTGGCCGCCCGTGGTCTGGACATCGATGCGCTGGACATGGTGATCAACGTCGAGCTGGCCCGAGACTCGGAAATCCACATTCACCGCGTTGGCCGTACCGGTCGCGCTGGCGAAAAAGGCATCGCGGTCAGCCTCGTCGCACCGTCCGAAGCGCATCGTGCGCAAGCCATCGAACAACTGCAGAAAGCCCCGCTGAATTGGGATCAGGTCGATAACCTCAAGTCCCAGGGCGGCGCCCCGCTACAGCCACCGATGAGCACGCTGTGCATCGCCGGCGGGCGCAAGGACAAGGTACGTCCGGGCGACATCCTCGGCGCCCTGACCGGTGACGCCGGCATCCCGGGTGCCCAGGTCGGCAAGATCGCGATCTTTGACTTCCAGTCGTATGTGGCGGTTGAGCGCACCGTGGTCATGCAGGCGCTGCAGCGCTTGAACAACGGCAAGATCAAGGGCCGTTCGCTGCGCGTGCGCGTCCTTTAAGAACAACGCACACCCCCTGTAGGAGCTGCCGCAGGCTGCGATCTTTTGACTTTGTTTTTAAAGAGCAAGATCAAAAGATCGCAGCCTCGTTTCACTCGACAGCTCCTACAACAGTTGGTTTTGTGGTGATATTTCAGAGGACACCGTTTTGCGCTCTACCGAAGTCGTGATCATTGGCGCTGGCGCCGCAGGGTTGATGTGTGCACTGACCGCCGCCGGGCGTGGGCGTCAGGTGGTGCTGCTCGACCATGCGAACAAGGCCGGCAAGAAAATCCTGATGTCCGGTGGTGGCCGCTGCAATTTCACCAACATGTACACCGAGCCGGGCAATTTCCTCTCGGGTAACCCGCATTTCTGCAAATCGGCACTGGCGCGCTACACCCAGTGGGATTTCATCGGCATGGTCGCCAAGCATGGCGTGCCCTACCACGAGAAAAAACTCGGCCAGCTGTTCTGCGATAACAAATCCAGCGACATCCTCGGCATGCTGCTCGACGAGTGCGATCAGGTCGGCGTCGAGCTGCACCTGGACACCTCGATCCAGACCATCGAAAAGGTCGAAAGCGGTTACCTGCTCGACACCACCCTCGGCCAGGTTCAGTGCCAATCGCTGGTGATCGCCACCGGCGGGCTGTCGATCCCGACGCTGGGCGCTACCGGTTTCGGTTATCAGGTCGCCAGGCAGTTTGGCCACGAACTGCTGCCAACCCGTGCCGGCCTGGTGCCGTTCACCATCACCGATCAGCTCAAGGAACTGTGCACCGAGTTGTCCGGTACCTCGGTGGATTGTCTGGTCAGCTGCAACGAGCAGAGCTTTCGCGAGAATATCCTGTTCACTCACCGCGGCCTCAGTGGCCCGGCGATTCTGCAGATCTCGTCGTTCTGGGAGCCGGGCGACACCGTGGAGATCAACCTGCTGCCGGATCACGACACCGCCGCATGGCTGCAACAGCAAGTGGCCGAACGCCCGAACAGCGAACTGAAAACCCTGCTCGGGGAAATCTTCACCAAGAAGATGGCCAACCTGTTGGCGGACAACTGGTTCGTGTCCAAACCGATGAAGCAATACACCCACGCCGAACTGGCGCAGATTGCCGGCAAGCTCGGCAGCTGGAAAGTTGTCCCGGCCGGCACCGAAGGCTACCGCACCGCCGAGGTCACGCTGGGCGGCGTCGATACCCGCGAAGTGTCGTCCAAGACCATGGAATCGCTGAAAAGCCCAGGGCTGTATTTTGTCGGCGAAGTGCTCGACGTCACCGGGCATCTGGGCGGTTTCAACTTCCAGTGGGCATGGGCCTCGGGTTACGCGGCTGCGCAATACGTCTGACTGAAACAACACTCCCCTGTAGGAGCTGCCGAAGGCTGCGATCTTTTGATCCTGTTTTTAAGATCAAAAGATCGCAGCCTTCGGCAGCTCCTACAGGGGGAGCGGGCAATCAAGGAACACTTTTTGCTGTCAGATGTGATCGGCGCCATTGCGTCGGCGTCATTACTGGCTCAATTTAGCGGCATCGCCTCGGAAGGCCTTCGCACTTCATGTCCTCGACCTCGTTTCGTCAGTCTTTGCGGCGCCTGTGGGCGCTGGATAAATTCAGCTACAGCGTGCGGGTGTTCATCGCCCTGACCGGCAGCATGGCGCTGTGTTGGTATCAGGATGAAATGGGCCTGCTGATCCCGTTGTTCCTCGGAATCATCGCCAGCGCCCTGGCCGAGACCGACGACAGTTGGCAGGGTCGCCTCAACGCCCTCGCCGTGACACTGGTGTGTTTCAGCATCGCCGCGCTGTCGGTGGAACTGCTCTTCCCCTACCCCATCGTCTTTGCCATCGCCCTGGCCCTGGCCAGCTTCGCCCTGACCATGCTCGGTGCGCTCGGCGAGCGTTATGGCGCGATTGCTTCGGCAACGTTGATCCTGTCGGTCTACACCATGATCGGCGTGGATCAGCGCGGCGGCGCGGTCACCGATTTCTGGCACGAACCGATGCTGCTGGTGGCCGGTGCCGCGTGGTACGGCCTGCTCTCGGTGCTGTGGCAGGCGCTGTTTTCCAACCAGCCGGTGCAGCAGAGTCTGGCGCGGCTGTTCCGTGAACTGGGCTTCTATCTGAAGCTGAAAGCCTCGCTGTTCGAGCCGATCCGTCAGCTGGACGTCGAAGCACGACGGCTGGAACTGGCGCAGCAGAACGGTCGGGTGGTGGCGGCGCTGAACAGTGCCAAGGAAATCATCCTGCACCGGGTCGGCAACGGTCGCCCGGGCTCGAAAGTCAGCCGTTATCTGAAGCTGTACTTCCTCGCCCAGGATATTCACGAACGCGCCAGCTCTTCGCACTATCCTTACAACGCGCTGGCCGAGGCGTTCTTCCACAGCGACGTGCTGTTCCGCTGCCAGCGCTTGCTGCGCCAGCAGGGCAAGGCCTGTCGCGCGTTGGCCGAATCGATCCAGATGCGCCAGCCGTTCGTCTACGACGCCAGTTTTGCCGAAGCGCTGACTGACCTCGACGCGTCCCTTGAACACCTGCGCATCCAGAGCAATCCGGCATGGCGCGGCCTCCTGCGCTCGCTGCGCGCACTGGCAGCCAACCTCGGCACCCTCGACCGCTTGCTCAGCGACGCGAGCAACCCCGACGCGCTGGCGGACGCCACCGACAGCAGCCTGCTCGACCGCTCGCCGCGCAACCTCAAGGACGTGTGGATTCGTCTGCGCACGCAGCTGACACCGACCTCCTTGCTGTTCCGCCACGCCCTGCGTCTGCCGCTGGCATTGAGTATCGGCTACGGCATGGTGCACCTGATCCACCCCTCGCAGGGCTATTGGATCATCCTCACCACACTGTTCGTCTGCCAGCCGAACTACGGCGCAACGCGGCGCAAACTCGGGCAGCGGATTCTCGGCACCGCCATCGGCCTGACCGTGGCCTGGGCGCTGTTCGATCTGTTCCCCAGCCCGCTGGTGCAGTCGTGCTTCGCCATTGCCGCCGGGGTGGTGTTCTTTACCAACCGCACCACGCGTTACACCGTGGCGACGGCGGCGATCACGATCATGGTGCTGTTCTGCTTCAACCAGATCGGTGATGGCTACGGGCTGTTCCTGCCGCGCCTGTTCGATACCCTGCTTGGCAGCCTGATCGCCGGCCTGACGGTGTTCCTGTTCCTGCCGGACTGGCAGGGTCGACGCCTGAACAAAGTACTGGCCAACACCCTGACCTGCAACAGCATCTACCTGCGCCAGATCATGCAGCAATACGCCGCCGGCAAGAGCGATGACCTCGCCTATCGCCTGGCCCGACGTAACGCGCACAACGCCGACGCGGCACTGTCGACGACGCTGGCGAACATGCTGATGGAGCCGGGGCATTTCCGGAAGGAAGCGGATGTCGGTTTCCGCTTTCTGGTGCTGTCGCACACCTTGCTCAGCTACCTGTCCGGGTTGGGCGCACATCGCGAAACGCAGCTACCGGCGGAAGTCCGCGAACACCTGATCGACGGTGCTGGAGTGAAACTGGCCGCGAGCATCGATGAAATCGCCCAGGGCCTGGCGAACAAGCAGCCAGTGGCGATCCAGAGCGACGACGAGGAAGCGCTGGCCAATGAGCTGGAGCAGATGCCGGACGAGATCGATGAAGGGCAGCGGCTGGTGCAGACGCAGCTGGCATTGATCTGCCGGCAGCTGGGGCCATTGCGCACGTTGGCGGCGCATTTGATCAAAGACACCAGCGAGGCTTAAGGTGACCGGACTGGCCCCATCGCTGGCAAGCCAGCTCCCACATGATTTGTGTACACCGCAATACCTGTGGGAGCTGGCTTGCCAGCGATGAGGGCATCAGCAACAACACAACTTCGGATCAGATGCTCACATCCCATGCTGCCTCAGCAACTTGTCATAACTGCCATCTGCCTTCATCGCCGCAATCGCCTTGTCGAACCCGGCCACAATCTGCTCATGCTCGGGGTTCTTCAGGCTCACCAGAATATGCAGGCTGTTCTCGCTCAACGGCTTGGGCAGGAACTCCACGGCGTTGCGTACCTTGGGTGATTCGCGCGCCAGGTAATAGCGTGCGACATACTCATCTTCCAGCGTCAGCTTGACCCGATCCGCCGCCAGCATGCGCACCGCCATTGCAAAGTTGTGCACCGGGACTTTCTGCAACGCCGTGTCGGCATCGAACGCCTGCGAGTAGGCATAACCGCGCACCACCGCCACCGGATAGGTGTGCAGTTGCTCCAGGCTGTTGTATTCGAGCGGCGTGTCCTTGCGCTTGAGAAAGCGGATGCGGTTGAGCAGGTATTCGCCAGAGAACTGGCCGATCCGGGTGCGCTCGTCGTTGTACCAGGCGTTGACCAGCACGTCGTACCGGCCCTCGCCCACCCCCAACAACGCCCGCGCCCACGGCACCTGCTCATAGTCGCTGGCATAACCGGCCCGCGCCAGCGCGGTGCTGACGATGTCGGTGGCCAGGCCACCGTTGACCAGGGTGTCGTCGGTAAAGGGTGGCCAGATATCAAACACCAGTCGCAGCTTGTCCGCAGCGGCGGGTTGGGCCAGCAAGAGCAGTCCGATCAAGGCAAAGGCTCGATGCAGTCGCGGCATGCTTGAAAATCCTTAGCGGGCGGTTGGCCCGGCGTGTTTTCCAGTCAAAACCCCAAGGCCCCGTACCGGCGAAACCCAGGCCCTAACAGTAGCTCATTGAAGCCAGTGCACAGCGCTTTCCAGCAGATTACACAAAGCGGCCGCCACCGCGAGAAAGGAATGATGGCATTTTGACCTTTGTCACAGACTCTTCCGCCATACAGACATTCAGCGCCTGTGCACTTAGTATCGGGCGACGGAGTTCAAGGAGTCTGAAAATGACAATCGAGTGGATCTGCAAGCATCACAGCGATCTGGGCAAAGAGCAGTTATACGCACTGCTGAAACTGCGCTCGGACGTATTTGTGGTCGAACAGCAATGCGCCTACCCAGACCTCGACGGCCAGGATCTGGACGGCGATACCCACCATTTGATGGGCTGGGAAGACGATCAGTTGATGGCCTATCTGCGCCTGCTCGATCCAGAATCCCAGGGCGGTGACGTGGTGATCGGCCGCGTGATCATTGCGCCACAGGGCCGCGGCAAGGGGCTGGGGCACGAGATGATGGAGCAGGCGCTGAAACAGGCCGAGAAGCATTGGCCGCAGGTGCCGATCTACCTGTCGGCGCAGGCGCATTTGCAGGGGTATTACGGCAGGTACGGGTTTGTGGTGGTGGGTGAGGAGTATCTGGAGGATGACATTCCGCACATAGGCATGCGTCGTCCCTGAGGCCCTCATCGCTGGCAAGCCAGCTCCCACAGGTTCATCCGTTGCTCACAACAACCGTGTTGACTGGAGACCCTTGTGGGAGCTGGCTTGCCAGCGATTGCGTCAGCTCAAACACTGCAAAACTCAGGGATACTCCAGCACAGCTTTGATCTGCCGCAGATTGCGCTCGATCCACCCGCGATCAATCGCCCCCCACTCGCGAATCCGATAGCGCCCGGCATGGTTGCGCGCGCCCTCTTCCTGCTCGAACTCACAGACGATATCCAGATCCGCCAGCGCGGCGATCGTGTCCTGCGCCGTGCGCCGGGGCATGCCGGTCACTTCGGTCAGCGTCGGGACGCTCGGGGCCAGGCCGCTGTCGATCAGGTAGGCCACGTACAGGCGCCGGTAAAAGCTGCTTTTGGTCTTGCTTACGTCCATCTAAACACTCCCAACGTTAAAAGATCGCAGCCTGCGGCAGCTCCTACAGTTGGAATGCGATCTTTTGATCTTCATTGCAAATCCCGCCACGTCAGGTACACCCTCAAGTCGAACTCGACCTGGTGATACCCCGGCAGCATGTGTTCGCACAATTTGTAGAAAGCCTTGTTGTGGTCCGATTCCTTGAAGTGCGCCAGTTCATGCACGACGATCATCTTCAGGAACTCCGGCGCCGCCTCCTTGAACAACGAGGCGATGCGAATCTCTTTCTTGGCTTTGAGCTTGCCGCCCTGCACCCTTGAGACCGTGGTGTGCAGGCCCAGCGCGCGATGCGTCAGGTCGAGGCGGTTGTCGAACAGCACTTTGTCGATGGCCGGCGCGTTACGCAGGTATTCCTGCTTCAGGTCCAGCGCGTAGCTGTACAGCGCCTTGTCGCTCTGCACATCGTGACGTCCGGGATAGCGTTGGCTCAGGTAGTCACCCAGACGCTGTTCGGCGATCAGTTGGCGCACCTGATCCTGCAGTTGCGCGGGATAGGCCTGGAGGTATTTCAACGCAGTCATGGACACGGCAGCACGGTTCGAAAAGAGCGCCAGTGTAGCGAATTCAAACCGGCAGCGCGCTCCAGTCAAAGGGTTTGGCAAAGCTGACGGCGTCCTCGGAGGTCAGCGGACGCGCCACCAGGAAACCCTGCACGTATTCGCAGCCATGCGCCTGCAGCCATTGATACTGTTCAACGGTTTCCACGCCTTCGGCGATCACCAGCAAACCGTACTGTTTGCACAGATTGATCACGTTGCTGACCAGCGCCGCGTCGCGCGTCGAGTCCGGCAGCCGCGCAATCAGGTGTCGATCCAGCTTGAGCGTATCCAGCTCCAGGTCACGCAGATACGCCAGCGAACACGGGCCCGAACCAAAGTCATCCAGCGCCACCCGCACCCCGAGATTACGCAGCAGGCGCAACTGTTTGCGGGTCTCGTCGGGGTTGTGCATCAGCGCGTCTTCGGTGACTTCCACCTCCAGTTGCCGCGGCTGCAGCGAATGCCGCTCCAGCACCTGACGCAATTCGGTGACCAGGTTCGGCAGGCCGAACTGGGTGTTGCTCAAACTCACGCCGAGCACCAGATCCTCGGCGAACAGGGTTTCCCAGGCTTTGCGCTGACCGGCGCCACGGTGATAGATCCAGCTGCCGAGCCGACTGATCAGCCGTGCTTCCTCCAGCAATGGCAGGAACAACCCCGGCGGCACATCGCCGACGCTCGGGTGCTGCCAGCGCAGCAACGCCTCGAAACCGCGGATCTGCCCGCTGTCGATCGCCACTTGCGGCTGATACACCAGATTGAAATCACGATTCTCGATGGCGTTGCGCACGCTCTCTTCGAGCATCAGTCGCGAGCGGGCGCGGCCGTTCATTTCGTGATCATAAAAACGATATTGCTGACGCCCGGCGCGCTTGGCTTCATACATGGCGATGTCGGAGGCGCGCAGCAAACCGTCGAGGTTCGCGCCGCAGTCCGGGTAAGTGGCAATACCGATACTCGCGCCGAGAGCGATGTCCAGTCCTTCGATCTGCTGACAGATCGACACCCGTTCGATGAGCTTCTCGGCAATTTTTGCTGCCTGCTCGGGAAACTCCAGATCGAGCAACGCGGTGAACTCGTCACCGCCCATGCGCGCGAGAATGTCGAACGGTCGCAGACAGGCTTTCAACTGCTCGGAGACCCAGCGCAGCACCCGGTCGCCGGCATCGTGGCCAAGGGAATCGTTGACCCGTTTGAAGCCATCCAGATCCAGATACAGCAGCACCCAACTGCTGTCGCTGCGTTCACCGCGCAGCAGCAGGTTTTCCACCGTCTGATAAAAGCCCCGGCGATTGAGCAGACCGGTCAGCGGATCGGTGACCGCTTGAAATTCCAGCTGCTGATGCAGGTGACGTACCACCGACATGTCCAGCACCGTCACCACCATCGCCCGCTGCTCGGCGGGCAACGGCGCACAGGACAACGCCACCGGCACCTGCTGCCCCGGTGCCGTGCGCAACAACGCATCGTGCAGACGCAAGGTCTCACCGCGTTTATAGCCGGCCAGCAACTCGGAACCGGCCCATAGCGGGATATGCGGTTTCTGCAGAAAATCGAGAAATTCCTTGCCCTCCAGCTCTTTCACCGGCGCATTCAGCAATCGCGAAATCGCTGGGTTGGCGAAGCGGATCAGGCCGTCCTCGCCGAGCACCAGAATGCCTTCCGCCGCGTTGTCCAGCACCGAGGCATTGAAGGCCCGCGCGAGTTCCAGATCATGACTCAGACGCTGCAAGGCGCGGCGGTTGCGCTGGTGTTCGAGCAATGCCTGGACTTTCGGCTTGAGGATCTGCGGATCGAACGGCTTGAACAGGTAATCCACCGCGCCACTGGCGTAACCCTTGATCACGGCGTCCTGTGATTGCTCGTTGGCGGTAAGGAAAATGATCGGCGTGAGACGCGTGCGCTGGCTGCCGCGCATCAGCCGCGCGACTTCGAAGCCGTCCATGCCCGGCATCTGCACGTCCAGCAGCACCAGATCGACGTCGTGTTCGAGCAGCAGATTGAGCGCCTCGAAACCGGAGGCGGCGGTCATGACGTGCCAATCCTGACGCTGCAGCAACGCGCGCATGCTGATCAGGTTTTCAGGGTAGTCATCAACGATCAAAAGGACAGAGCTGCCTTCACCTGGCTGGGGTTGCGCGCATTCCATGCTGCTTCTCTTGTCGGGACATCTCTTGTCGGACTATCGGCCGGTTTTTTGTGAAAACCGTACAGTTACTGAGCCATCACTCTAGTCCCGGATCTGTGAAAGCAGAAGCTGCCACGCCGCCATCATTTAGCCAAAGCTGTAATTTACCGACTAACGGTCACCCCTGCAGCCCCCGAAAACCGGCACAGATGGCATTTCGACAGGATGTTGACGCCAATCATCTGCCAAACGGGCGTTAACAAAAAACACCTCTACGCTTATAACTACCGCCCGAAAAAGCGCGGGCTAGAGCTTCTGGCACTCGCGTACAGGAAAATTGAGTGGAAGAACCGACATGATCGATCTCGCAACCTGGAACCTCAGCGTTCCCGTCGGCAGTCCGCCGTACACCGTCGAAACCTCCAAACTGGTGAATGGCTTCAAGGATCAATACTTCCATTCCGACACCGGCACGCTGTTTTTCTGGTCACCGGTTACCGGGTCAAAAACCGAAAACGCCATCTACCCGCGCACCGAACTGCGCGAAACCTTCAGCAACGGCACCCTGCGCAACTGGTACTACCCGGACGCCGACAACACCCTGCGCGCAACCCTCGCGGTGAACAAGGTGCCCAGCTCCGGCAAGATCGTCATCGGCCAGATCCACGCGTATGAAAGCCAGCGCCCGATGGTCAAGCTCGAATACCATTACAAGGAAAAAACCCAGAACGGCAACCTGGTGATCAAAGTGCGCATGCACCCCGACGACAAGGAAAGCCGCGTCATCACCCTCGCCACCGGGATCAAGCTGGATCGCGAATTCAACTACCTGATCCACCTCAGCCCCGGCGGCGCACTCGGCGTGAGCGCGGCGGGTTACCAGTGGGATTCACAGATCAGCGCGACCTGGCGCAACAAGCCGTTGTACTTCAAGGCCGGGGTATATGTGCAGGACAACACCGGCTATACCAGCGAAGGCGGCCAGGTCACCTTCAGCAAACTCGACATCGACCACGACAAATAAGGCTTCATTGGCACAAATCCCTGTGGCGAGGGAGCTTGCTCCCGCTGGGGCGCGCAGCGGCCCTAAAAAAGCGAGGCCTGCTGCGCAGTCCAGCGGGAGCAAGCTCCCTCGCCACAGTGTTATTTATTGCCAGTCGGACATCCTTTAAACGGTGTTGTTTAAATCGCTCGGCGGTTACTTCCCGATGCCTACAACAACTTGCGTGGATACCTACAGCTACGCCAGAATCCGCCGGCTTGTGCGCCTGGAGGGCCATCGGTAACTTGATTCGCGTCACTGATTTCCAGTGATCGGGTTTAGTAGCCCGAGGTTACGCGATGCGCATTGGCACCATTCAGTCGGACATTCATCCGCGCTTGATGGTAGCTGTACGCAGGGCGCCTTCGGGTGCGCCGGTCGCGTCTCCCCGGTCTACTAACCTGCGTTCAGCTGCCACCCCTTCGTTTAGTAGCGATCCGGTGCCGGCTCCATTTACCGGAGACGAGACATGACCAAATCAACGCCTCACCCGCCAGCCACCGACCTGGCCTCCCCCTACGAATCCCTCGACTCAAGAAAGCTCCACGACGCCGCCGAGCGCGCCCTCGACCACTACCTCAACCCGGCCGCACACATCATGACCAGCACCTGCGAACCCGAGTCCATGTACCTCGCCAACCCGAAGTACAACACCGAATCTCTGCTGGCCAACGCCAGCGAAACCCTGGGTTCAGCCAGCGAAATGCTCAACAACTTCGCCGCAACACTCGATACCTCCCACCGCAAGACTGCGCTGGGTATCGCACAGGTGGTCATGCTCGGTGAATTGGCGGTAAATCAGGCACTGGATCACGTTGAACTGAAGGAGTAGTCCCTGATAACGGACTTTTCGTCGAAAAATCTTCCAAACTTCCATTACAGGTGCCATTCACCTAGCTGTGCCTTGTGAAGTGCCACTCTGCAGAAGGCGGCGCAAGCAGCTTGAAACAAAGCCTGGGGATCGAGTAGACGCGGACGCGCGCCGAGCGGACTCATAACGATCAAATGCAGCGTTTACGCCATTTAACTTTGAAAGTTACAGAGACAGTAGATGGATCACGTTCTATTAATGAGCCGCCTCGCCACCCAATTACGCATAAAGCGTAGGGAGCGCGGACTAACGCAAGCGCAACTCGCCGACCTCGCGAGAGTTACGCCATACAAAGTCATCGCTATAGAGAAAGGCACCCTCTCCGTGGGCATGAACGCTTATGCACGTGTTATTGCCGCTCTGGATTGTGAGTTCACCGTCGTTCCGGCAGTGATGCCTACGCTTGAAGAGCTAGCGGAAATATTTGTTTAACTACGCCCACAAAAAACCCGCCTCTCGGCGGGTTTTTCATAAAAGCAGCTCAACACCCAGGCTTAGTTCACCTTAGCGTTCAACTCACCCTTCAGATAACGCTGGAACATCGCTTCCAGCGAGATCGGCTTGATCTTCGAAGCATTACCGGCAGTACCGAACGCTTCATAACGAGCGATGCACACATCACGCATCGCCGTCACGGTTGCGCCGAAGAATTTACGTGGATCGAATTCGCTCGGGTTGGTGGCCATCAGACGACGCATGGCACCGGTGGATGCCAGGCGCAGGTCGGTGTCGATGTTGACCTTGCGCACGCCGTACTTGATGCCTTCGACGATTTCTTCAACCGGTACGCCGTAGGTTTCTTTGATGTCACCGCCGTACTGGTTGATGATCGCCAACCACTCTTGTGGCACGGACGAGGAACCGTGCATCACCAGGTGGGTGTTCGGGATGCGCTTGTGGATTTCCTTGATGCGGTCGATCGCCAGCACGTCACCGGTAGGTGGCTTGGTGAACTTGTAGGCGCCGTGGCTGGTGCCGATGGCGATGGCCAGGGCGTCGACCTGAGTCTTCTTGACGAAGTCAGCGGCTTCTTCCGGGTCGGTCAGCATCTGGCTGTGATCCAGAACGCCTTCAGCGCCGATGCCGTCTTCTTCACCGGCCATGCCGGTTTCCAGCGAACCCAGGCAGCCCAGCTCGCCTTCAACCGAAACGCCGCAGGCGTGAGCCATGGCGACGGTTTGTTGGGTCACACGGACGTTGTAGTCGTAGTCGGTCGGGGTCTTGCCGTCTTCGCCGAGGGAGCCGTCCATCATCACCGAGCTGAAGCCCAGTTGAATCGAGCGCTGGCAGACGTCAGGGCTGGTGCCGTGGTCCTGGTGCATGCACACCGGGATGTGCGGGAATTCTTCGATCGCGGCCAGGATCAGGTGACGCAGGAACGGCGCGCCGGCGTATTTGCGAGCGCCGGCCGAAGCCTGGACGATCACCGGGGAGTCAGTCTTGTCAGCGGCTTCCATGATGGCGCGCATCTGCTCAAGGTTGTTGACGTTGAAGGCTGGAACGCCGTAGCCGAACTCGGCTGCGTGGTCCAGCATCTGGCGCATGCTGATAAGTGCCATTGTGTGTGTCTCTCCCGGTTGAGGGTCGTTAATCGTGCCAGCCTGCCGGAGCGGCGGCGGCTATTCAAGTGATTGCAGATCGGGGGTTGAGGCCCGGTCTGGTGATTCGATAAAGCAAATTCTGAGAACTACGCAGAACTCTGTGGGAGCGAGCTTGCTCGCGAATGCATTTCAACATTCAACACAACTGCAAGCTGAACCAGTGTTTTCGCGAGCAAGCTCGCTCCCACATTGGGATCCGCTTCCACATTAGATCTGTGGTGTGTCAGTTACTGCGCCTTGCAGCCGCGGCCAATCAGGTCATTGGTGGCGACCCAGTACACCAGGCCTTCGTCACCCTTGACATGAAATGCCAGCATGCCGTCGCTGTACAGCACGCCCGAGGCGCCCGGCTCTTCTTTCAGGCGATAGACCTGATCACCGCCGCCCAGTCGAACATCGACTTCTTTCTGGCCGGCATCGGCGTAGCGCCACAGCACTTTGGCCTGACTGTCGCAGGTCCAGGTGGTCCAGTTGTCCGCAGGTGCGGACGACGGAAACAGGTTCATCTGCGCGCAACCGCCCAACAATGCCAACGCCGCAATGGCGATCAAGCCTTTCATCCGTGTTCCTCGACTGACAGCCAACGCCGCCAGCCCTGCGTTAAAGAGTCAGACCGGTCAAGGACAACCATGTTCCTTGGCCGGGGTTTGCGTCTCGTATTTGTCCAGACCGTCCGGCCCCGAGCGCTTGTTCAGCACCGGGTTGGTTTCGGCCTGCCAGTCGGCCTGGTAGCAGCCTTTCTGTGCCGCATCCGGCGCAGGTGTCGCCTCGGCCTTCGGGTTACTCCCGCAGGCCGCCAGCGTACCGGTCAGCAACAACAGCGCTAACGACTTGACCATCTGAACACTCCTTTGCCTGGCCAAACGGGCGGCCTCAGGCCTTGGCCCGGCTTTCCAGGACTTCAACGGCCGGCAGCACCTTGCCTTCGACGAATTCGAGGAACGCGCCGCCACCGGTGGAAATGTAGGAGATTTGCTCGGCCACGCCATATTTATCGATGGCCGCCAGGGTGTCGCCACCGCCGGCAATGGAGAACGCGGCGCTGTCAGCGATGGCCTGGGCCAACACCTTGGTGCCGTTGCCGAACTGGTCGAATTCAAACACGCCGACCGGGCCGTTCCACAGAATGGTTTTCGACGATTTCAGCAGTTCGGCGAAGTTGGCCGCGGTTTGCGGGCCGATGTCCAGAATCATGTCGTCAGCGGCAACGTCAGCGATCAGCTTGACGGTGGCTTCGGCGCTTTCGGCGAATTCTTTGGCAACCACCACGTCCACCGGCAGCGGCACGCTGACCTTGGCAGCGATGGTGCGTGCGGTGTCCAGCAGGTCCGGCTCATACAGCGACTTGCCGACCGGGTGACCGGCGGCAGCCAGGAAAGTGTTGGCGATGCCGCCACCGACGATCAGTTGATCGCAGATCTGGCTCAGACTGTTGAGGACGTCGAGTTTGGTCGACACCTTAGAGCCGGCAACGATCGCAGCCATTGGCTTGGCCGGTGCGCCCAGCGCCTTGCCCAGTGCATCCAGCTCAGCGGCCAGCAGCGGGCCAGCAGCCGCGACTTTAGCGAACTTGGCAACACCATGCGTCGAACCTTCAGCGCGGTGCGCTGTGCCGAAGGCGTCCATCACGAACACGTCGCACAGGGCGGCGTATTGCTGGGCCAGGTCGTCGGCGTTCTTTTTCTCGCCCTTGTTGAAGCGCACGTTTTCGAACAGCACGATGTCGCCGGCCTTGACGTCAACGCCACCCAGGTAATCGGCCACCAGCGGCACTTCGCGGCCCAGAGCCTTGCTCAGGTAGTCAGCGACTGGCTTGAGGCTGTTCTCGGCGGAGAACTCGCCTTCGGTCGGACGGCCCAGGTGCGAACACACCATCACCGCCGCGCCTTTTTCCAGGGCCAGCTTGATGGTCGGCAGCGAAGCCAGGATACGCGCATCGCTGGTGACAACACCGTCCTTGACTGGGACGTTGAGGTCTTCGCGGATCAATACGCGCTTACCTTGCAGATCGAGGTCGGACATCTTCAACACGGTCATGGGTCGCACTTCCTGAGTAGCTGTTCTTAGAGAGCAGGTTTTTTTGAAATCGCTGTTTGCAGATAGTGGTCTGCAACGTCCAGCATTCGGTTGGCAAAACCCCATTCGTTGTCGAACCAGGCCAGGATGTTCACCAGCTTAGGGCCGGAAACACGGGTCTGACTGGCATCGACGATGGCCGAATGTGGGTCATGGTTGAAATCACAGCTGGCGTGCGGCAACTCGGTGTAGGCCAGCAGTCCCTTGAGCGGGCCGCTGGTGGCGGCTTCACGCAGGATCCGGTTGACCTCGCCCGCATCGGTCGCGGTGGCGGTCTGCATCGTGATGTCGAGGCAAGACACGTTGACCGTCGGCACGCGTACGGCTTTGGCCTGAATTCGCCCGGCAAGTTCCGGCAGCAGGCGCTCGATGCCACGCGCCAGACCAGTGGACACCGGGATCACCGACTGGAACGCCGAACGGGTGCGGCGCAGGTCTTCGTGGTGATAGGCGTCGATCACCGGCTGATCGTTCATCGCCGAGTGAATCGTGGTGATCGACACGTAATCCAGGCCGATCGCCTTGTCCAGCAGACGCAACAGCGGCACACCGCAGTTGGTGGTGCAGGAGGCGTTGGACACCAGCAGTTCATCGCCGGTCAGGCAATCCTGATTGACACCGTAGACGATGGTGGCGTCGACATCCGCCTCGCTGGCCATCGGTTGCGAGAACAGCACGCGGGGCGCGCCGGCGTCGAGGAAACGCTGGCCGTCTTCACGGGTGTGGTAGGCGCCGGAGCATTCGAGCACCAAGTCGACGCCCAGCGCCGCCCAGTCGATGCCTTCGGGGGTGGCGCTGCGCAGGACCTTCACGCAGTCGCCATTAATATGCAGACAATCGCCTTCTACTCGCACTTCGCCGGGAAAGCGGCCGTGGGTGGAGTCGAAGCGTGTCAGGTATTCGATGCTGGCCATGTCCGCCAGATCATTGATCGCGACAATTTCAAACCCGGCCTTCTCGCCACGCTCGAACAACGCACGCAAGACGCAACGACCAATCCGGCCGTAGCCGTTGAGTGCAACTTTGTAGGGACGCGGTTGAGGCATGGGGTTCTCGATAGTACGCGGGCAGACACAATGCTTATTTGCGACACATCCCGTGTGGGAGCTGGCTTGCCAGCGATAGGGCCATCCGCTTCAACATAAACGCTGACTGACAGGACGCTATCGCTGGCAAGCCAGCTCCCACAGGGAATTGCGGTGACCGCTCGATCACCGCGTTGCGGCTCAGTCTTCCAGCAACTCTTCAGCCTGACCCAGGATGTTGTCCAGGGTGAAACCGAATTCTTCGAACAGTGCCGAAGCCGGCGCCGATTCGCCGTAGGTGGTCATGCCGATCACGCGACCTTCCAGACCCACGTACTTGAACCAGAAGTCGGCGTGAGCCGCTTCGATTGCGATACGTGCGCTGACCTGCAGCGGCAGAACCGATTGCTTGTAGCCGGCGTCCTGCGCATCGAACACGCTGGTGCAGGGCATGGACACCACGCGCACCTTGCGGCCTTGCCCGGTCAGCTTGTCGTAGGCCTGAACGGCCAGACCGACTTCCGAACCGGTGGCGATCAGGATCAGCTCAGGCTCGCCTGCGCAGTCCTTCAACACGTAGCCACCGCGGCTGATGTCGGCGATCTGGCCGGCATCGCGTTCCTGGTGCTGCAGGTTCTGACGCGAGAAGATCAGCGCCGATGGACCGTCCTTGCGCTCCAGCGCGTTTTTCCAGGCCACCGCCGATTCAACGGCATCGGCTGGACGCCAGGTGTCGAGGTTCGGTGTGCTGCGCAGGCTGGTCAGTTGCTCGATCGGCTGGTGCGTCGGGCCGTCTTCGCCCAGACCGATGGAGTCGTGGGTGTAGACGTGGATCACACGCTTCTTCATCAGCGCCGACATGCGCACCGCGTTGCGCGCGTATTCCATGAACATCAGGAAGGTCGCGCCGTAAGGCACCAGGCCACCGTGCAGGGACACGCCGTTCATGATCGCGGTCATGCCGAATTCGCGCACGCCGTAGTACATGTAGTTGCCGCTGGCGTCTTCAGCGCTGACGCCTTTGCAACCTTTCCACAGGGTCAGGTTGGAACCGGCCAGGTCAGCCGAACCGCCGAGCAGTTCCGGCAGCAGCGGGCCGAACGCGTTCAGGGTGTTCTGGCTGGCTTTACGGCTAGCGATGGTTTCGCCTTTGGCCGCCACTTCAGCGATGTAGGCCGAGGCTTTTTCCGCGAAGTCGGCCGGCAGTTCGCCGCTCAGACGACGGATCAGCTCGTTGGCTTCGGTCGGGAACGCCGCGGAGTAGGCAGCGAAACGCTGATCCCACTCGGCTTCGGCAGCGCGACCTTTTTCCTTGGCATCCCACTCGGCATAAATGTCTGCAGGGATTTCGAACGGGCCGTGGTTCCAGTTCAGCGCCTGACGGGTCAGAGCGATTTCCGCGTCACCCAGTGGGGCGCCGTGGCAGTCTTCCTTGCCCTGCTTGTTCGGCGAACCGAAACCGATGGTGGTCTTGCAGCAGATCAGGGTCGGCAGCGGGCTCTTGCGCGCGGTTTCGATGGCAGTCTTGATCTCTTCCGGATCGTGACCGTCGACGTTGCGGATCACCTGCCAGTTGTAGGATTCGAAACGCTTCGGGGTGTCATCGGTGAACCAGCCTTCGACTTCACCGTCGATGGAGATGCCGTTGTCATCGTAGAAGGCGATCAGCTTGCCCAGGCCCAGCGTACCGGCCAGGGAAGCGACTTCGTGGGAAATGCCTTCCATCATGCAGCCATCACCGAGGAACACGTAGGTGTGGTGATCAACGATGTTGTGGCCAGGACGGTTGAACTGCGCACCCAGTACTTTTTCCGCCAGGGCGAAACCGACGGCGTTGGCCAGACCCTGACCCAGCGGGCCGGTGGTGGTTTCGACGCCCGGGGTGTAGCCGAATTCCGGGTGACCCGGGGTGCGGCTGTGCAGTTGACGGAACTGCTTGAGGTCATCAATCGACAGGTCGTAACCGGTCAGGTGCAGCAGCGAGTAGATCAACATCGAGCCGTGGCCGTTGGACAGCACGAAGCGGTCACGGTCGGCGAACGACGGGTTGCTCGGGTTGTGCTTGAGGTAGTCGCGCCAAAGTACTTCGGCGATATCTGCCATACCCATAGGGGCACCGGGATGGCCGCTGTTGGCTTTTTGCACGGCATCCATGCTGAGGGCACGAATGGCGTTGGCACGCTCACGACGGCTAGGCATCGCTGATCTCCTGGGTGTGAATAGATTGGAACGGAAAAAAGGAGGGCATTTTCCCTCACCGGAGCGCCTCGGGGCAATGACAGATAGTCATCCGAAGGCGTTTTTCCCGTGCTGGACGGCGGTTTCGTCTGGTGAAACCTTTCCGCTGTTCGTTTGTAGAGTTAACCAGTCAGTGAGAAGTGCCATCTATCGAGCAATATCAAAACTTTTTGATATTGCCCTTGCAGCGATTTCCCACCGTCACTAGACTGCTGCCCCATGAACTTACGCGTGCCTTCCATTCGCCATGACGATTGCGACGAGCTGGCGGCCCTGTGCAAGGCCGGTGGCGACCCGCTGCGCCTGAATGTATTGCGCGCGCTGGCCAACGACTCGTTCGGCGTACTGGAGCTGGCGCAGATTTTCGGCATTGGTCAGTCAGGCATGAGCCACCACCTCAAGGTGCTGGCCCAGGCCGATCTGGTAGCGACGCGCCGCGAGGGCAACGCGATTTTCTATCGCCGCGCCCTGCCCCACACTGAATTGCTGGGCGGCAAGTTGCATGCAGCACTGTTAGAAGAAGTCGACAATCTGGCGCTGCCGGAGGACGTGCAGGCACGCATCGCTCAGGTCCACGGACAACGTGAAGCCGCCAGCCAGGATTTTTTCGCCCGGGTCGCAGAGAAATTCCGCGCCCAGCAAGACTTGATCGCAGGCCTGCCGCAGTACCGCGACAGCGTGCTGGCCCTGCTCGACAAACTGAACTTCAATGGTGCTGCCACGGCCATTGAAGTCGGCCCCGGCGATGGTGCTTTTCTGCCGGAACTGGCCCGCCGCTTCGGCACCGTAACCGCGCTGGACAACAGCCCGGCGATGCTCGAACTGGCGCGTCAGGTATGTGAACGTGAACGGCTGGCTAACGTCAGCCTGCAATTGGCCGATGCATTGAATGGCACAAGCCTGACGGCCGATTGCGTGGTACTGAACATGGTGTTGCACCATTTCGCCGCGCCGGCCGAAGCGCTCAAGCACATGGCCGGCCTGCTGCAACCGGGCGGTAGCCTGCTCGTGACAGAGTTATGTAGCCACAACCAGAGTTGGGCCAGGGAGGCCTGCGGTGATCTGTGGTTGGGGTTTGAACAGGACGATTTGGCCCGTTGGGCCACCGCTGCGGGACTCGTTCCCGGGGACAGCCTCTATGTAGGCTTACGTAATGGTTTCCAGATCCAGGTTCGCCACTTTCAGCGACCGGCTGGCGACACTCACCATCGGTAAATTCAGGAAAACATCGAGATGAGCGAATACTCCCTCTTCACCTCCGAGTCCGTGTCTGAAGGACATCCGGACAAAATCGCCGACCAGATTTCCGATGCGGTGCTGGACGCCATTATTGCCCAGGACAAACACGCACGCGTTGCCGTGGAAACCCTGGTCAAGACCGGCGTTGCCATCGTGGCCGGTGAAGTGACCACCAGCGCCTGGGTCGACCTGGAGCAGATCGTTCGTGACGTGATCTGCGACATCGGCTACACCAGCTCCGAAGTCGGCTTCGACGGCGCGACCTGCGGCGTGATGAACATCATCGGCAAGCAGTCCCCTGACATCAACCAGGGTGTTGACCGCGCCAAGCCTGAAGATCAGGGCGCCGGCGACCAGGGCCTGATGTTCGGCTACGCCAGCAACGAAACCGACGTGCTGATGCCAGCGCCGATCACCTTCTCGCACCAGCTGGTGCAGCGCCAGGCCGAAGCCCGCAAATCGGGCCTGCTGCCGTGGCTGCGTCCGGACGCCAAGTCGCAAGTGACATGCCGTTACGAAGGCGGCAAGGTGGTCGGTATCGACGCCGTTGTACTGTCGACCCAGCACAACCCTGAAGTGTCGTACAAAGACCTGCGCGAAGGCGTGATGGAGCTGATCGTCAAGCACGTGCTGCCTGCCGAACTGCTGAGCAAAGACACCCAGTTCCACATCAACCCGACCGGCCAGTTCATCATTGGCGGCCCGGTAGGTGACTGCGGTCTGACCGGTCGCAAGATCATCGTCGACAGCTACGGCGGCATGGCCCGTCACGGCGGTGGCGCGTTCTCCGGTAAAGATCCATCGAAGGTTGACCGTTCGGCGGCCTACGCTGGCCGTTACGTGGCCAAGAACATCGTCGCTGCCGGCCTGGCCGAGCGTTGCGAGATCCAGGTGTCCTACGCCATCGGTGTCGCTCAGCCGACTTCGATCTCGCTGAACACCTTCGGTACCGGCAAGATCAGCGATGACAAGATCATCAAACTGGTGCGTGAAGTGTTCGACCTGCGTCCATACGCAATCACCACCATGCTGGATCTGCTGCACCCGATGTACCAGGAAACTGCAGCCTACGGCCACTTCGGTCGTGCTCCGCAGACCAAGACGGTTGGCGAAGACACCTTCTCCACCTTCACCTGGGAAAAAACCGACCGCGCCGACGCTCTGCGTTCCGCCGCAGGTCTGTAAGCCCTTCCCGGCTGCAAAAAAAGCCCCGCACGGTTCGCGCCGTGCGGGGCTTTTTCATGCTTGCCAGGATTAAAAGATCGCAGCCTTCGGCAGCTCCTACACAACGCATCCCCCTGTAGGAGCTGCCGAAGGCTGCGATCTTTTGACTTTAACGCTGCGCAACACCCCGCAAAACACCCAGGCTACCCGACCCGCAATCCTCGCCTAGCCTTCAAACATTCCCCCTGAGCAAGGACGCTCAAAATGCTTGCCACGCTGCGCCTGTTTTCCGCTGTTCTGCTGAGCTTCATCCCTCTGATCGCTTACTCAGCCTGCCCCGACTGGTCTACCAGCAGGGCAAAAACTGAAATCTCGGCCCTGCAACTGCAGATCGATCAATGGGACAACGCCTACCACCGCCAAGGTCGCTCGCTGATTGCCGACGAGCTCTACGATCAATCGCGCCTGCGGCTCAACCAATGGCGCCAGTGCTTCCAGCAGCCCGCAGCGCCCGAACCGTTGCGCAGCGTGTCTGGCTCCGTCGCGCATCCGGTCGCCCACACCGGTCTGGACAAGCTTCACGAAGCTGCTGCCGTTCAAGCGTGGTTGAAGAATCGGCAGGATGTCTGGGCACAACCCAAGGTCGATGGCGTGGCTGTCACGCTGATTTACCGTCGCGGCCTGTTGCAGCAAGCGATCAGTCGCGGCGACGGGATCAGCGGTCAGGACTGGACAGCGTCGGCGCAAAAGATCGCTGCCATTCCGCAACAACTGTCTCAACCGCTGGACTTGCTGGTGCAAGGCGAACTCTACTGGCGCCTGCAGCAACATGAGCAAGCCAGCGCCGGCAGCGTCAACGCCCGCGCCACCGTTGCCGGGCTGATGAACCGCAAAACCTTGAATGCCGAGCAGGCGGCCGGAATCGGCCTGTTCGTCTGGGACTGGCCGCAAGGGCCGGCGAGTCTGCCGGAAAGAATATCGACGCTGGCAACCTTGGGATTCGCCGCAACGGCGCCATTCAGCCAGGCCATCGCCGACTTTGCCGACGCACAAAAATGGCGCGAGCATTGGTATCGATCGCCTCTGCCCTTCGCCACCGACGGCATTGTCCTGCGCCAGAGCCAGCGCCCACCGGCCGAGCGCTGGCAGGCAAGCGCGCCCTACTGGGCCGTCGCCTGGAAATACCCGTTTACCCGAGCGCTGGCCGAGGTGCGCAAAGTGAATTTCAAGGTCGGCCGCAGTGGACGCATCACCCCGGTATTGGAGTTGTCGCCGGTGATGCTCGATGACCGCGAGATCAAACGCGTCAGCGCCGGCTCCCTCAAGCGCTGGCAGACGCTGGACATCCGCCCCGGTGATCATGTGGCAATCAGCCTGGCCGGCCTGACCATCCCGCGACTCGACAGTGTGGTGCTGCGCACTACCGAACGAGCCGCCCTCGATATTCCTGACAAGCGTGATTTCCACGCCCTGAGCTGCTGGCAACCGACACCCGGTTGTGAAAGCCAGTTCCTCGCGCGCCTGACCTGGCTCAGTGGCAAGCAAGGGCTGGCGCTGCAGAATGTCGGACGCGGCACCTGGGAGAAACTTCTGGAAACAGGCCGCCTGAACAACCTGCTGGATTGGTTGACCCTCGACGAGCCAGAGCTTGCTAACATTGCTGGCTTCGGCGAACGCAGCAGCGCACGTCTGATCAACAGTTTTCACAGCGCCCGCCAACGGCCGTTCACCCAGTGGCTCAAAGCCTTGGGTTTACCGCCCACCGGTCAGGCACAACTGGCCGACTCGTGGCAGGTGCTGGCACAACGCGACACCGAACAATGGCAGGCAGAGGCCGGAATCGGCCCGGGCCGCGCGGCGCAATTGAGCACATTCTTCCGCGACCCGCAGGTGCTGGCCTTGAGTGACACATTACGCGCCGCCGGAATCGACGGCTTCTGATCACGCAATCCCGGCAGCCGGGAACCGAAGGAACGTCAGACGCTCAAACAGCGCAGTGCCACCGACCCGATTGCCTTCGCACATGGAGCTTTTATGAAATTTCTTGCACCGCTCGCCTTGCTGACCCTCTGTGGCGTTTTGGCCGCACCTGCGATGGCCGACGAAGATGCACCGGGCCTGACCGGTTGCGCCGCGAAGAAGCAGGGCATCATCAATCAGATCGAACAAGCCAAATCCCGAGGCAACACCGATCAGCAGGCCGGTCTGCAGACCGCTCTGGACGAAGTGACGAAAAACTGTACCGATGCCGGCCTGAAGAAAGAACGCGAGAACAAGGTGCTGGAAGCCAAGCACGAAGTCAGCAAGCGTCAGGCGGATCTCGACAAGGCGATGAAGAAAGGTGATCCGGAGAAGATCGACAAGCGCAAAAACAAACTCGCCGAGTCGCGCAAAGAACTGCAGGATGCGCTGGACCAGATCGACAAGTAACCCGTATTGAGGGCGATGTCCTGTGGCGAGGGAGCTTGCTCCCGCTGGGCCGCGAAGCAGCCCCAACTCCATTCAATGGCGCTGCAGCAGACTCAACTTGGTTGAATGGGTTTACGACGGCTGCGCCGCCGAGCGGGAGCAAGCTCCCTCGCCACAGTCGTCCGGCAGTCTCCGACAATCAATGGTCCCGAAACTCTTTATGGCAAGCGCTGCAGGCATCTTCGACTTTCTGCACCGCCGGTCCCAGGTTGCCGGCCTTGTACGGCTGAACCTTGCTGGCGATCACCAGTTCACCGGTGGCCGCCTCAAGGTTACGGGCCAATTCCTGAAAGCGGGCCTGACGCAGCCAGACATCGTCCTTGGCGCTGGTGTGATCTTCTTCGCGCACCTGCGGGAAATGCTTCCACGGTTCATGGGACAACGCATCAAGTTTCACCGCGCCTTCGGCGAATTTCGGCCCGTCGAACGGAATGCGTCCGCGCAACATGCCGCCCAGGTCTTCACCGGTCTTGAGCATCTGCTTGAAGATCGCCTTACGTTGACCCAGCGGCGAATTCGGATCGACGCCGCCACAGGCGGACAAGGTCAGACAGGCCAGCAATACAACAGAAATTCTTTTAAGAGTCATGGTGGCTTCAGGTCACGGAATTCGGCGGCCAGTATCCTCGCGTCGCCGTCAAACACCAATAGTCCTATTAAAAATACGGGTTGCCCGAGCGCATGGAGCACTCGGGCAACCGGCACAGGAATCACTCCATGAACAGCCGTTTCAAGGCCTGGCGTCACCCGCTGATCGCAACCCTGCCGCTGCTGGCAATCCTTGCTGGCTGCACGGGCGGCGACAGTGCCAAACCGAAAACCCACGCCTTGGCGACTTATTCCAGCGCCACCTGGGAAGCCCTGCCGGCGGTGTCCGACAGCGATCTGGTCGCCGGTTTCGGCTCGTGGCGCAGCGCCTGCACCCGACTCAAGGCTGATCCGATCTGGGGTGGCACCTGCGCGGCAGCCGCCAACGTGCCGCAGAGCGCCGGCGAAATTCGCGCGTTTCTCAAGCAGAACCTGGATGTGTTCGGGTTGCGCGCCGAACACGACAACCCCAACGGCCTGATCACCGGTTACTACGAGCCGGTCTACCCCGGCAGCCTGACCCCCACCGAAACAGCCAACGTGCCGGTATATGGCGTGCCCGAAGACATGATCATCGTGTCGCTGGACAGCATTTACCCCGAACTCAAGGGCAAGCGCCTGCGTGGTCGCCTCGAAGGTCGGGTGCTCAAGCCGTATGACGACGCCGCAACCATCGAATCCAAAGGCGTCAAAGCCCCGGTGGTGGCGTACCTGACCGATCCGATGAACCTGCAATTCCTGCAGATCCAGGGCTCCGGGCGGATTCAGACGGCGGACGGCAAGCAACTGCGCATCGCCTACGCCGACCAGAACGGCCACCCGTACCGACCGATCGGCCGCTGGCTGGTGGAACAGGGCGAGTTGAAGAAAGAAGACGTGACCATGAGCGCGATCAGCAATTGGGCCAAGGCCAACCCGTCGCGCATTCCGGAGCTGTTGGGCAGCAACCCGAGTTATGTGTTCTTCACCCGTAACCCGGACAGCAACGAAGGCCCACGTGGCTCACTGAACGTACCACTTACCGCTGGGTACAGCGCGGCGGTGGATCGCAAGGTGATTCCGTTGGGCAGTCTGCTGTGGTTGTCGACCACCCGTCCGGACGGCACCGCTCTGGTTCGCCCGGTCGCGGCGCAGGACACTGGCGGCGCGATTGCCGGCGAGGTGCGCGCGGACTTGTTCTGGGGCACCGGCGACGCAGCCGGGCAACTGGCCGGGGACATGAAACAGCAGGGGCAGATCTGGATGCTCTGGCCTAAAGGTGCGGCGTTGCCGCAAGTGCCTCAGGTCGCCGACACGGTTAAGGACAAACCTTAAGCGCCTCGGCGCCTGAGCCATTGCCTTCGCGGGCAAGCCCGCTCCCACAGGTATCCATGGCGAGCACAAATCCTGTGTACACCCAAGCCCCCTGTGGGAGCGGGCTTGCCCGCGAAGAGGCCGGCAGCAGCACCCGAGAATCAGACAGATACAAAGAAGAACGCAGCAATCAGCCCCATCCCGACAAACCACACCAGCGACCGCAAGATCGCCCAGTCCGCCAGATAACAAATGATGTACAGCAGGCGACTGGTGATAAACAGCACCGCCAGCACATTCACGGTCACCAGCTGCGCCGTGCCCACCAGATGCGCAACAATCACTGCGGCAGCAAACGCCGGCATCACTTCGAAGCTGTTCAGCTGCGCCGCATGCGCCCGTCGGGCGACGCCGCCCACGCTATCGAGAAAATCCCGAGGATCATGATTGTCACTGAGCCGGAAACCGCCCGAGACCTTGGCCACGATCGTGCACACATACGGCAGGAAAATCGCGATCAATACACACCACAGAGCCACCGTCATAACGCCGTCCTTTTTTCGAGTGTTGGAAATGGCGGGCGGTCAGAACTTCATCACCAGCATGCCGATCAGCACCAGCCCACAGGCTAAGAGCCGCGGCCTGCCGAAAGGTTCTTTCAGATACCGCATGCCGAACAGCACCACCAGGATCACGCTGATTTCACGCAGCGCTGCCGCTTCGGCAATCGAGCCCAACTGCATCGCCCACAGCACCAGAGCGTAGCTGAACAACACACAGAACCCGACCGCCAGCCCCAGCTTCCATTGCTCGCGCCAGAACACCAGAAATGCCGGGCGTTTGGCGACCCACGCCAGCAACGGAAACGGCCAGGCGCTGAGCAGCGTGACCCAGACCAGGTAATCCAGCGGATGCGACCAGCGCCGCAAGGCCTGGCCATCGATGTAGGTGTAGCAACCGATGCACAGCCCGATCAGCGCCACCACCGGCAGCATCGACCACGGCAAATGTTTACCACCACCGCCCTGCCAGAGCAGGCAGACCATGCCCAGCGGAATCAGCATGATCCCGAAGATCTGCTGCGTGGTGAGCACTTCGCCGGCGAAGATCAGGGTCAGCGCCAGCACCACCAGCGGCGACAAGCCGCGCATCAAGGGATAGACCAACCCGAGGTCACCGACCCGATAAGCCTGGATCAGCAGATAGCGATACAGCAGCTCGAATGCTGCCGACGCCAGAATCCACGGCCAGATGTGCGCCGGTGGCAGGCTGATGAATGGAAAGGCCAGCGCCACGAACAACAGCGCCACCGTGTCCATGCACGCCACCACCAACAGCCGTTCGGCACTGAACTTGATCAGGGTATTCCACGTCGCATGCAACAGCGCCGCCATCAACACCAGAACTGTCGCCGCCACGTCCCACTCCTTGATTTTTTGTTGACCCTACACCAATGCGTACCACTGACCAACCGAGGGACGTGATTGTGTCCCCACCCCGAAACAGCCCATCCAACTTTCGCGCCGAAGAATCGGGGCGCTGTCTTTCCCCCCATCCAATGGAGCCCGGATGCTAGAACTTGTAGCCGCTTTTATCTGCCTCACCACCCTTCTCACCTTCGTCAATTACCGCTTCATCGGCCTGCCGCCGACCATCGGCGTCATGGTCACCGCGCTGATGTTCTCCCTGTTGCTGCAAGGCCTGAGCGTGCTCGGCTACCCCGGCCTCGAAGAACGCGTGCAGCAACTGATCGGCCAGATCGACTTCGGCGACCTGCTGATGAACTGGATGCTGTCGTTCCTGCTGTTCGCCGGCGCCCTGCACGTCAACCTCAACGATTTGCGCAGCTATCGCTGGCCCATCGGCCTGCTGGCGACGTTCGGCGTGCTGATTGCCACCGCCGTGATCGGCAGCCTCGCCTATTACATTTTTGCCCTGTTCGGCTGGCACGTGAGCTTCCTCTACTGCCTGCTGTTCGGCGCGCTGATTTCGCCGACCGACCCGATCGCGGTACTCGGCGTACTGCGTACCGCCAATGCCTCGAAACCGCTGAAAACCACCATCGTCGGCGAGTCGTTGTTCAACGATGGCACGGCGGTCGTGGTGTTCACCGTGCTGCTGGGCATCGCTCAGTTGGGTGAGACGCCGACTCTCAGCGCCACGGCCATGCTGTTCGTTCATGAAGCCCTTGGCGGCGTGCTGTTCGGCGGGCTGATCGGTTATGGGGTGTACCGGATGATCAAAAGCGTCCAGCAGCATCAGATCACTGTGATGCTGACCCTGGCGCTGGTGATCGGCGGTTCGGCGATGGCCACCGAGCTGCACGTCTCGGCGCCGATTGCGATGGTGGTGGCCGGCCTGATCATCGGCAACCTGGGGCGCAACCTGGCGATGAACGACATGACCCGCAAGTACCTCGACGGCTTCTGGGAGCTGCTCGATGACATGCTCAATGCCCTGCTGTTCGCGCTGATCGGCATGGAGCTGTTGCTACTGCCGTTCAACTGGGCGCACGTGGCGGCGGCCAGTTTGCTGGCGCTGGCGATCCTGCTGTCGCGCCTGCTCACCGTGGCCCCGGCCATCGTTCTGCTGCGGCGTTGGCGCACAGTGCCACGCGGCACCATCCGCATCCTGACCTGGGGCGGTTTGCGCGGTGGCGTTTCGGTAGCACTGGCGCTGGCCCTGCCGCTGGGCCCGGAGCGCGATCTGCTGCTGAGCATAACCTACATTGTGGTGCTGTCGTCGATCCTGTTGCAGGGTCTGACCATCGGCAAACTGGTCAAGCACGCCACGCGTGACGAGCCGGCCACCACGGCCGAGCCCGCGCACCACTGATCATTTTCTGATCTGCTGCGGGTCAGGCTTTTCGGCCTGATCTGCAGCCCCTTTGGCCTTGCCTGTTTCCTTTGGCGCACCGCTTTCGCTGCGGATCTGCGCATGGCTGATCAGGGCAAAGATGCAACTGCCGCCGATGATATTCCCCGCCAGCGTCGGACCGGCAAACACCATCCAGAAATCACTCCACGGCAACTCGCCGGCAAACACCAGGTACGAGACTTCTGCCGAACCGACCACGATGTGGGTGAAGTCGCCCAACGCCATCAGATAAGTGATGAGGATGATGATCCACATCTTCGCGCTCTCCATGGACGGGATCATCCAGACCATGGTGGCGATCATCCAGCCGGAGACGATGCCCTTGGCGAACATCTGGCTGGCGTGGTTCTCCATGACCTTGCGGCCGATTTCAAGGAAGGCGTGATCGGTCTTGGTGTCAAAGATCGGCAGCTCGAGCATCACGTACGCCACCAGAATCGTCCCGCACAAATTGCCGAACAGGACGACGCCCCACAAGCGGATCAACCGGCCAAAATTGGCCAGGGTCGGTTTGGTCATCACCGGGAGGACGGCGGTCAGGGTGTTTTCGGTAAACAGTTGCTGGCGGGCAAGAATCACCGCGAGGAAACCGGCACAGTAGCCGAAACTGGCAATGACCTTGAATTCGTCGCCCTCGGGCAGGCGTGAATTGAGCAGGCCCATGCCCATCAGCGACAGGCCCATGGTCAATCCGGCCGCGAGCGCCGACCACCACAACGCGGCGATGCTGCGCTCCAGTTCCTGATCGCCCTGAGTGCGGATGATTTCATGCAGAACCGCTGCGCGAGGCGGCTGGTTTTTCTCGACTTCATGTTGTTCATCGGTCGAGAGATTGGGGGTCTTGCCGTCTGTCGGGGTGGTCATGGCGTGGGAACCGGGTGGGGGCTTTTAGCTACGACCCTTGCCGTTCGGAATACGTTCTGTAGGAGCTGCCGAAGGCTGCGATCTTTTGATGTTGCTCGACCAAAACAAAGTCAAAAGACCGCAGCCTTCGGCAGCTCCTACAGGGCTTGCATTACTTGGTGACGAGCTCATCTTCCTTGAACTGATCTTTGACGTACTTGATCTCGGTCCGCCCGTGCGGCGCCGGCAGGCCGTCTTCGCCGAGGTTGACGAAGACCATCTTCTCGACCGTGAGGATGCTCTTGCGGGTGATCTTGTTGCGTACTTCGCAGGTCAGGGTGATCGAGGTGCGGCCGAACTCGGTGGCGGTGATGCCCAGTTCGATGATGTCGCCCTGGCGCGAGGCGCTGACGAAGTTGATTTCGGAAATGTACTTGGTCACCACGCGCTGATTGCCCAACTGGACGATCGCGTAGATCGCCGCCTCTTCGTCGATCCAGCGCAGCAGGCTGCCGCCGAACAGGGTGCCGTTGGGGTTCAGGTCTTCGGGTTTTACCCATTTGCGGGTGTGGAAATTCATGTTCACTCCTGAGCGTTTGCCGAAAGATGGCGCCATCTTGGCAGACCGGGCGGTCAGGCTCCATGAGCCTTCTACTATGGTCGCTATTAACGATCTTCATCTGGCCGACAGAAACCCTTTGGAAGATCAGTCTAGACGGCTATAATCGCCCCCGTTTCAAAACGGTAACCTTCACTTGCTACCGTTTTCCCGCCACCTGTCCGAGGGGCGCTGCAGCAGGATCAACCTGTCAGGCTCGGATGGGGCGTTGACTGGCCACGGCCGGACACTAAACGCACAACGGCGCCCATTCGCATACATTACGAATGGAGGCTCTTCATGAGCGCTGTTATCACGCCTGCAGATTTTAACGATTACAAAGTTGCCGACATGTCCCTGGCTGCCTGGGGCCGTCGCGAAACCATCATCGCCGAGTCGGAAATGCCGGCCCTCATGGGTCTGCGCCGCAAGTACGCCTCCGAGCAGCCACTCAAGGGCGCGAAAATTCTCGGCTGCATCCACATGACCATTCAGACTGCCGTGCTGATCGAAACCCTGGTTGCCCTGGGTGCCGAAGTACGCTGGTCGTCCTGCAACATTTTCTCGACTCAGGATCAGGCCGCTGCGTCCATCGCTGCCGCCGGCATCCCGGTTTTCGCCTGGAAAGGCGAGACTGAAGAAGAGTACGAGTGGTGCCTGGAGCAGACCATCCTGAAAGATGGCCAGCCATGGGACGCCAACATGATCCTCGACGACGGCGGCGACCTGACTCAGCTGCTGCACGACAAGTACCCACAAGTACTGGATCGCGTTCACGGCGTGACCGAAGAGACTACCACTGGCGTTCACCGCCTGCTGGACATGCTGGCCAAGGGCGAGCTGAAAATCCCTGCGATCAACGTCAACGACTCGGTGACCAAGTCCAAGAACGACAACAAGTACGGCTGCCGTCACAGCCTGAACGATGCGATCAAGCGTGGTACCGACCACCTGCTGTCCGGCAAGCAAGCGCTGGTCATCGGTTACGGTGACGTGGGCAAGGGCTCCGCCCAGTCCCTGCGTCAGGAAGGCATGATCGTCAAGGTTTCCGAAGTTGACCCGATCTGCGCCATGCAGGCCTGCATGGACGGTTTCGAACTGGTTTCGCCGTTCATCGACGGTATCAACGACGGCACCGAAGCGAGCATCGACAAAGCGCTGCTGGGCAAGATCGACCTGATCGTGACCACCACCGGTAACGTCAACGTTTGCGACGCGAACATGCTCAAAGCCCTGAAGAAGCGCGCTGTTGTCTGCAACATCGGCCACTTCGACAACGAAATCGACACCGCTTTCATGCGCAAGAACTGGGCGTGGGAAGAAGTGAAGCCACAGGTTCACAAGATCCACCGTACCGGCCCGGGCGCGTTCGATGCACAGAACGATGACTACCTGATCCTGCTGGCCGAAGGCCGTCTGGTGAACCTGGGCAACGCCACCGGTCACCCGAGCCGCATCATGGACGGCTCGTTCGCCAACCAGGTACTGGCGCAGATCTTCCTGTTCGGTCAGAAGTACGCCGACCTGTCGCCAGCCCAGAAAGCCGAGCGTCTGACCGTTGAAGTACTGCCGAAGAAACTCGACGAAGAAGTGGCCCTGGAAATGGTGCGCGGCTTCGGCGGCGTGGTCACTCAACTGACCAAGCAACAGGCTGACTACATCGGCGTGACCGTCGAAGGCCCGTTCAAGCCGCACGCTTACCGCTACTGATTGGCTGAGCGTCGACGCGGTGTGCCTTGCGCACCGCGTTGCCTGACTGGCGCTGCTGACCGCTCTGTGTAGGAGCTGCCGCAGGCTGCGATCTTTTGATCTTCAAAGATCGCAGCCTGCGGCAGCTCCTACAGGAGTACAGCGTCCGGCTTACGTGTTTCCAAGGGTATGACCATGTCCCAAGACCGTCGCTACAGCTTCGAGTTCTTCCCGACCAAGACCGATGCTGGGCATGAAAAACTGCTCAACGTTGCCCGTCAGTTGGCAACGTACAACCCCGATTTCTTTTCCTGCACCTACGGCGCTGGCGGTTCGACCCGTGATCGCACCCTCAACACCGTTCTGCAGCTGGAAAGCGAAGTCAAAGTACCGGCCGCACCGCACTTGTCGTGCGTCGGCGACAGTAAAGACGACCTGCGCGGACTGCTGAACGAGTACAAGGCTGCCGGCATCAAGCGCATCGTCGCCCTGCGCGGTGACCTGCCGTCCGGCATGGGCATGACCAGCGGCGAGCTGCGTCACGCCAATGAACTGGTTGAATTCATTCGTGAAGAAACCGGTGATCATTTCCACATCGAAGTTGCCGCTTATCCGGAGATGCATCCGCAAGCGCGCAATTACGAAGACGATCTCGCCAACTTCGTGCGCAAGGCCCGCGCCGGCGCCGACAGCGCGATCACCCAGTACTTCTTCAACGCCGACAGCTACTTCTACTTTGTCGACCGTTTGCAGGCGCTGGGCGTGGACATTCCGGTGGTACCGGGGATCATGCCGATCACCAACTACAGCAAGCTGGCGCGTTTCTCCGATGCCTGCGGTGCGGAAATCCCGCGCTGGATCCGCAAGCAACTGGAAGCCTACGGCGACGACAGCCAGAGCATTCAGCGCTTCGGCGAGCAGGTTGTCAGCGAAATGTGCGAACGCCTGCTGCAAGGTGGCGCACCAGGGCTGCACTTCTATTCCATGAACCAGGCCGAGCCTAGTCTGGCGATCTGGAATAACCTGAAGTTGCCGCGCTAAAAAGCACCTAAGCAAAATCAAAAGATCGCAGCCTTCGGCAGCTCCTACAGGGGTGTCGCGGCTGCGATCTTTTGCTTTTGAATCCCCGAATTAGAGCTTGTGCAGGCACTTTCTGGCTCTTTCGCGTTTCTCGTCGTAATCTCAAGCCATGCCTTTGATCGCGCAATTATTCACGGTGCTGGTTTTTGCTTGCCTGAGCTTTGCCGCTCGGGGCGAGAAGTTGCGTATTGTCACCGAGCCATGGGCGCCGTACGTGTACGAAGAGGACGGCAAGAACCTCGGGCTGGATTACGAAACCACGGCCATCGTGTTCAAGCGTCTGGGGATCGAGGTCGAATGGCAATTTTTGCCGTGGAAACGTTGCCTGTCGATGCTCGAAACCGGTCAGGCTGACGGCGCACTGGACATCTTTCACAGCGACGAGCGCGACGCCACCCTGCTCTACCCCATCGAACCGCTGTCGGACGTCGAGTTCGTGATGTTCTACGCCAACGACCGGCCACACCCGTTCAGCAAACTCGAAGAACTCAAAGGCCTGACCATCGGCACCTCGCCGGGTTATCTGTACAGCCCTGACTTCAGCGAATCGACACTGTTCACCCGCGAACCGGCGCCAACCCACGAAGCCAACTTCGGCAAACTGCTGCGCGGGCGTATCGACTTGCTGATCACCGATCGCCGCGTCGGTCAGCATTTGCTCGATCAATTGAATATCCGCGATCAAATCAGCGAAAACCCTACAGTTATCAGCCGCCAGAGCCAATATCTGGCCGTTCGCCGCAATGCCGGGATGGATCTGCTGGTGGCGCGTTTTGGCGCCGAGCTCAAGCGCTTCAAGCGCGAACCGGCCTACGCCGAGCTCAGCGCACGCTACGGCGCAGCTCCGGTCGACGCCGCGCCAATGAGCAACGTCTCGGCCAGCCGCAAAACCGTTGAGCAGCAGGAAAGCAGCGCGCAGTGATTGCTCTGTTATACTCCGGCGTTCCCGCCAGGCTCACGCCCGGACGCCCGGAACCGTAACAGGCCTCCAGTCCCGCTACAGCGCAGCTTTTCAGCCCGCGCGAGCGCTCCTGACGTGCCTTCGAGACCGCAGCAGGACCGGACGGGATCGCGTCCTCTTAAACGCGATTCGCGCCAGGCAAGACTCCCATTGGGCCAAGCCCTAACTAAAACAGGATTACTCATGTCCTTTGCTTCCCTCGGTCTCTCCGAGGCTTTAGTCCGTGCCATCGAAGATGCGGGCTATACCGAGCCTACTCCGGTGCAACAGCGGGCCATTCCCGCCGTGTTGCAAGGTCGCGACCTGATGGTTGCGGCACAGACAGGTACCGGTAAAACCGGCGGTTTCGCCCTTCCGATCCTGGAGCGGTTGTTCCCCAACGGTCACCCGGACAAATCCCAGCGTCACGGCCCGCGCCAACCGCGCGTCCTGGTCCTGACCCCGACCCGCGAACTCGCGGCCCAGGTTCACGAGAGCTTCAAGATCTACGCCCGTGACCTGAAATTCGTCAGCGCCTGCATCTTTGGCGGCGTCGGCATGAACCCGCAAGTCCAGGCCATGTCCCGTGGCGTTGACGTGCTCGTCGCCTGCCCGGGTCGCCTGCTTGACCTCGCCGGCCAAGGCAGCGTTGACCTGTCCCACGTCGAAATCCTCGTCCTCGACGAAGCCGACCGCATGCTCGACATGGGTTTCGTGCACGATGTGAAGAAAGTCCTCGCGCGTCTGCCGGCCAAGCGTCAGAACCTGCTGTTCTCGGCGACCTTCTCCAAAGACATCACCGATCTGGCCGGCAAACTGCTGCACAACCCGGAACGCATCGAAGTCACGCCGCCGAACACCACGGTCGAGCGCATCGAGCAACGCGTGTTCCGTCTGCCGGCCAGCCACAAGCGTGCGCTGCTGGCGCACCTGATCACCGCCGGCGCCTGGGAACAGGTGCTGGTGTTCACCCGCACCAAGCACGGCGCCAACCGTCTGGCCGAATACCTGGACAAACACGGCCTGCCGGCTGTGGCGATCCACGGCAACAAAAGCCAGAACGCCCGCACCAAAGCCCTGGCCGACTTCAAGGCCGGTGAAGTGCGCATTCTGGTAGCGACCGACATCGCTGCTCGCGGTCTGGACATCGACCAGTTGCCACACGTGGTCAACTTCGAGCTGCCGAACGTCGATGAAGACTACGTACACCGTATCGGCCGTACTGGCCGCGCCGGTCGTTCGGGCGAGGCGATCTCGCTGGTCGCGCCGGACGAAGAAAAACTGCTGAAAAGCATCGAACGCATGACCAAGCAGAAAATCGCCGACGGCGACCTGATGGGCTTCGATGCCAGCACCATCGAGGCCGAGAAGCCTGAAGTGCGCGAGCGTCCGGACATGCGCAACCCGCGCAACTCCCGCGGTCCGCGTGGCGACGGTCCGAATGGCGGCGGCGGTGGCGGCGGTCGCAAGGACAAAGGCAAAGACAAGGGCAAGGAAAAACCGGCCGGCGAACGCGGCGAGCGCCCTGCCCGCCAGCAGAAACCCCGTGAAGGCACGCCGAGCCGCGAACAGCGTCCGAGCCAGCCACCACGCGCGGCGGCTGATCGTGCACCGGACGAGTTCCTCGACGACGATATCGATAACTTTGGTAACCGCGTTGACTACGTGCCCAAAGCCGCTCCGGCCGGTGGTCGTGGTCGCCGTCCGGGCGCGCCAGGCCAGGGCGCAGGTGCCGGCGCACCTCGCGGCGGTCAGTCGCAAGGTCGCCAGAACGGCCCGCGTAACAGCAACGGTTCGAGCACCGGCACCCCGCCGGGCAAACGCAACGGCCCGCGCAACGGTGCTCCGCGTGATGGCCAGGGCCGTCGTGACGAGTCCTCGCGCAACCGCCGTCCGGCTCGCGACGATCAGCAACGCGCCGAACCGGCCGTGCAGAACCCGCGCAGCACCGGGCCGAAGATCATGCACAAGGAATCGAAAGCCGACCGCTTCCCGACGCCTGAGCAGCTCGATCAACTGCCGACCCGCCCGCGCGGTGAAAAACCAGCCTTGCTGACCCGCAATCGCTGAGTTATCGCAGCCATGAAAAATGCCCCGGTTCGAAAGAACCGGGGCATTTTTTATGGATGTCCCAGAACCCGCTTTCTGTAGGAGCTGCCGAAGGCTGCGATCTTTTGAGGTTGGTTTTTCCAGGATCAAAAGATCGCAGCCTTCGGCAGCTCCTACAGGGATTCGGGTTGTGGCGGGCAATAAAAAACGCCCCCGGCCTTACGACCGGGGGCGTTTTAGTGTGGCAGCGAAGTTATTTCGCTTTCACACCTTCGAACGAGATGTACAGGTCGACGTTGTCGGACTGTGGACCCAGGTCCATCATCTTGCCGAAATCAGAACGCTTGATGCTGGTAGTACCTTCGAAGCCGGCACGGTAGCCGCCCCATGGATCCTTGCCTTCGCCCAGGAACACGGCCTTGACCACGATTGGCTTGGTCACGCCGTGCAGGGTCAGGTCGCCGGTCACGTCAGCCGTGTCTTTGCCAGCGGCGTTCTTGCCGGTGGATTTGACGCTGGTGGAGACGAACTTGGCGTCAGCGTATTTGCCCACGTCCAGGAAGTCTTTGCTGGCGATGTGCTTGTCGCGCTCGGCGTGGTTGGTGAACACGCTGGCGGTCTTCACGTTGAATTCGATTTTGCTGTCTTCAGGCTTGGCAGCGTCAAAGCTGAACTTGCCGTCGATGTCCTTGAAGGTACCGGTGATGTAGCTGTAGCCCAGGTGGCTGATCTTGAAGTCGACGAAAGCGTGCTGGCCTTCCTTGTCGACGGTGTAATCAGCAGCCATCACGTTCGCGGACAGTACGGCCGAACCGATTGCCAGAGCGGCCAGAGTCTTTTTCAACATGCTTTCTTTTCCTTTGAGTCGAGGTTGAATTTCAGGATTTGCGACCGAGCATTCGCGTCAGGGTCGCATCACGATCGATAAAGTGGTGCTTCAATGCTGCCAACGCATGGAGACCGGAAAAAATTACCAGCGCCCACGCCAGCCAGAGATGAATCACCCCAGCGGTATCTGCCTGATCCGGTAGCCCGGAAACCAGTGCAGGCACTTCAAACAGACCAAACACCGGAATCCCGACACCGTCTGCGGTGGAAATCAGGTAACCGGCAAGCATCACAGCGAACAGCCCGACGTACAGAAACCCGTGGCCGAATTTGGCGCCGAGGCGGGTCATGCGGCTGTAGCTTTGCAGCGTCGGTGGCGGTGGGCTGATAAAGCGCCACAACACCCGCAACACCATCACACCCAGCAGCACCAGACCGATGCTCTTGTGCAGATCCGGCGCGTCTTTGCGCCAGCTGCTGTAGTAATCCAGCCCCACCATCCACAGACCCAGCGCAAACAGTCCGAAGACCGCCAGCGCCACGCCCCAGTGCATGAAGATGCTGACCCAACCATAGCGTGAAGCAGAGTTACGTAGCTGCATTGCCCAAATCCTGTGAGAACTGCGAACCAAGACTAGCGAGTTATCTATCGAATTAAAGCGGAAAATTTTGCTTTGAAATATCGAGAAATACGATCAAGAGTCTGCAAGTGGCTTGTTAAGGAAAGATTAAACGGGAAAAGTGTGGCGGGATGTCAGGTGGAAGATCCTGATGATGTGCTGTATGAACAGGCCTCATCGCGGGCAAGCCCGCACACAGTGGACAATAGCGCACACAAACTCTGCGCCCACCGCAAAATCTGTGGGAGCGGGCTTGCCCGCGATGAGGTTCTCACAGGCAATAAAAAAGCGCGGCCGGAGCCGCGCTTTTCATTCACCGCAAAGCCTTACTGCGCTTTGCTGTCCGGGCCTGCCGCCGGAGCCGGCACTGCAGCCGGTTTCGCCGCTGGCTTCTTCGCCGGCTCAGCCTTTTTCGCCGCAGGCTTGGCCGGGGCCTTTTTCGCGTCGGTTTTCGCTGCTGGCTTCTTCGCCGCAGGCTTGGCTGGCGCTTTCTTCGCCGGCTCGGTTTTCACCGGAGCAGCGGGTTTCGGCGCTTCCACCGGAGCTGGCGCAGGTGCCGGAGCCGGTGCAGGCGCTGGAGTCACTGGCGCTGGAGCCGGCTCAGGTGCCTTCGTAGGCTCTGGCTTCTTCTCGTCGTCCGAACCGCCAAACAGGTTGCTGAAGAAGTTACCTTTCTTCGCCGCCACGGCACCCGCCGCGCCCGCCGCTGCTGCAGCCGGAACCACTTTGACCGGCTCAAACGACTTGCCGGCGGCCAGGTCTTCAACCTGACTGGCCGCACGCTGACCGGTGCGCAGCGCACCTTCCAGGGTGCCCGGATACAGGGTGTCGGTGTGCTCGCCCGCGAAGGTCACGCGTTGCAGCGGACGCTCCCACAGGCGCCAGAACTTGCTGATCTGGCCCGGACCGTAAGCCAGGTAAGCGCCGCCCATCGACGGATCGGTGCTGTAACGACGGATTTCATAACCGGTGAACGAGCCACGGGCCTGTGGATAAAAAGCGTGCAGACGGATCAGCACCTGATCGACCATCTGCTTGTCGCCGAACGCCTGCATCACGCGGGCGTTGTCGCCGGACAGGTTGATCACCACATTGGCGCCGCCCTTCAGCGCCGGCTCGATCCAGAGCATGCCGAGGCCGGCGTTGCTGTAGATCTCACCGGACATGCGCGCCTTGCTTTCCCACACCGGCGTCTTGAACTTCAACATGATCTGGTCGCGCCAGCCGTAGTTGGTGCCCTTGATCGCGGCCAGATGCTGGGCGTCCAGTGCCGGGGTCAGCGCAATCTTGTTCAGCGCGCGCAGCGGCACGGCCAGCACCACGTAATCAGCCTGGTAGCCGACACTGCCGACCTTGACGGTCACGCCGTCCTTGTCCTGAGTGATCGCCGACACCGGCGAGTTGGTTTTGATGGTCTTGATCTGCTTGACGAAGGCCTGGGCCAGTACCTGGCTGCCGCCGACCAGACGCGAAGCACGCAGGTCGCGGTCGGAGACGCCGCGATACACGCGGTTCTGCTGGGCGAAATACAGCAGCGACAGGCGCGAAGGCTCGTCGTAGTGGGTGCGGATGTCCTGGTTGATCAACTGACGCGCGGTGGCCGGCAGGTTCTGCTTGTCGAGCCAGCTCGACACGTTGATCTGGTCCAGCGCATGCAGGGTGTTGGTCGCGGCCGGGTTCTGCGGGTCGTCGATCGAACGGGCCAGATCGTCGAGGGTTTTCTGATAGCGCTTCAAGGCATCGGCGGTGGCCGGTTGCTTGGTCGCCAGATCGGCTGCGGAGAAATACTCGCCGTCGATCAGATAACCCGGGGTACGCACGAATTCAGGGGCCGGCGTGGTGCTCAGCTTGAAGGTCGAGACGTATTTGTTCAGCACCGGCTGGGTCTTGTCGTTGCCGATCCACTCGCTGGTGGCCATGCCCGAGCGACCGCCCAGGCTCGGTTTGGCTTCCAGCAGGGTCACCTGCCAGCCCTTGTTTTGCAGCTCGTAAGCCGCGGTCAGGCCCGACAGGCCGCCGCCGATCACGATTGCGGTTTTATCCTTGGCCAGCGCCGTAACGCTGAACAGCCCCAACATCACCAGCGCACAGGCGCGCAGCCAACCGACAGACATTCAGCGAACTCCGGAAATACACGTAGGAAAAAGCAGTTTTTGCGGGTCAGACGACCCAAGAACCGCGAAGAATACGTCAGCCATCAAAACGCCGCCAGCGACGTCTATCGGCCCATACAAAGTAGCTCAATCGACACAATGGGTTGTTCCGACGCGATGCATTGCATAGGCTTGCGCGATTGTTTGCCCGCGCCTGACGCGAGCCGCCTCGAGGAGACTGTAAATGGGCCTGAATAACCAGTGGATGCAACGCGACCTCGCGGTGTTGTGGCATCCCTGCACCCAGATGAAAGACCACGAACAGCTGCCGCTGATCCCGATCAAGCGCGGTGAAGGCGTGTGGCTCGAAGACTTCGAAGGCAAGCGCTACCTCGACGCCGTCAGCTCCTGGTGGGTCAACGTGTTCGGCCACGCCAACCCGCGCATCAACCAGCGCATCAAGGATCAGGTCGATCAGCTGGAGCACGTGATTCTCGCCGGTTTCAGCCATCAACCGGTGATCGAGCTGTCCGAGCGCCTGGTGAAGATGACCCCGCAAGGCCTGAACCGGGTGTTCTACGCCGATAACGGTTCGTCCTGCATCGAAGTCGCGCTGAAAATGAGCTTTCACTACTGGCTCAACCGTGGCCAGCCGAACAAGAAGCGCTTCGTCACCCTGACCAACAGCTACCACGGCGAAACCATGGCGGCGATGGCGGTCGGTGACGTGCCGCTGTTTACCGAAACCTACAAAGCGCTGCTGATGGACACCATCAAGGTGCCGAGCCCGGATTGCTACCTGCGCCCCGAAGGCATGAGCTGGGAAGAACATTCGCGCAACCTGTTCGCCGCCATGGAACAGACGTTGGCAGAGCATCATGACAGCGTGGCGGCAGTTATCGTCGAACCGTTGATTCAAGGCGCCGGCGGCATGCGCATGTATCACCCGGTGTACCTCAAGCTGCTGCGCGAAGCCTGCGACCGTTACGGCGTGCACCTGATTCACGACGAAATCGCTGTTGGCTTCGGCCGCACCGGCACGATGTTCGCCTGTGAACAGGCTGGCATCCGTCCGGACTTCCTCTGCCTGTCCAAGGCCCTGACCGGCGGCTACCTGCCACTGGCGGCGTGCCTGACCACCGACGAGGTCTACAGCGCGTTCTACGACGACTACCCGACCCTGCGCGCCTTTCTCCACTCGCACAGCTACACCGGCAACCCGCTGGCCTGTGCGGCGGCGCTGGCGACGCTGGATATCTTCGAACAGGACAACGTCATCGAGAACAACCAGGCGCTGGCACGGCGCATGGCCTCGGCCACTGCGCATCTGGTTGATCACCCGAACGTCTCCGAAGTGCGGCAGACCGGCATGGTCCTGGCCATCGAGATGGTCAAGGATAAAGCCACCAAAGAGGCCTACCCTTGGCAGGAACGTCGCGGCCTGAAGGTGTTCCAGCATGCGCTGGAGCGTGGCGCGCTGCTGCGCCCGCTGGGCAGCGTGGTGTATTTCCTGCCGCCGTACGTGATCACCCCGGAGCAGATCGACTTCCTCGCCGAAGTCGCCAGCGAAGGCATCGACATCGCCACGCGTGACAGCGTCAGCGTGGCGGTGCCGAAGGATTTCCACCCGGGCTTCCGTGATCCGGGCTGATCTATTTCACTTAAGCTTCAGCGGTGACCGGAGTACCGTCATCGCTGGCAAGCCAGCTCCCACAGGTCCTGCGCAAAACCCTGTGGGAGCTGGCTTGCCAGCGATGGGGCCGCCAGACTTTTACAAATTTTACAGAGACCCCGCATGAGACTGTCCCGCTTCTTTATCGACGCCCCCCTGAGCACCGGCGAACACGAACTGCCGGAAGCCCAGGCGCATTACATCAGCCGCGTGCTGCGCATGGCCGAGGGCGATGCGGTGCAGTTGTTCGACGGTTCCGGCCATGAGTTTCGCGGCTCGCTGGTGGAAGTCGGCAAGAAGCGCGTCGTCGTACAGATCGACGAGCAGTTCGCCGGGCAGATTGAATCGCCGCTGCAGATCCACCTCGGCCAAGGCCTGTCCCGGGGCGAACGGATGGACTGGGCGATCCAGAAAGCCACCGAACTGGGCGTGAGCGAAATCACCCCGATCTTCAGCGACCGCTGCGAAGTGCGCCTGAAGGACGAACGCGCCGACAAACGCCTGCTGCACTGGCGTCAGGTGGCGATCAGCGCTTGCGAGCAATGCGGTCGTTCGCGGGTTCCGGTGATTCATCCACCGGTGCTGCTGGCGGACTGGCTGAAACAGACCGAAGCCGAGCTGAAACTGGTGCTGCACCCGGTGGCCGAGCCGTTGGTCAGCCACGCCAAGCCTGGGACCCTGGCGTTCCTGATCGGACCCGAAGGCGGCTTGTCCGACGCCGAAGTCGAGCAAGCCAAATCCAACGGTTTCCACGCCGCCCGCCTCGGCCCACGCGTGCTGCGTACCGAGACTGCGCCGGTTGTGGCACTGGCGGTGGCGCAGCAACTGTGGGGTGATTTCTAACCCGTCACGGCACCGGATCACTGATCGGTTTGGCGATGATTGCCTTGAGTTCGCTGGTCATCGGGAACTCAAGGTTCAAGCCTTTCGGCGGGATCGGCTGTTCGAACCACTTACGGTAGATCCCGTTGATCTCCCCCGAACTGTACAGATCGGCCAGCGCGCCGTTCACCAGCGCGAGGAATGGCGGATCATCCTTGCGCACCATGCAGCTGTAGATTTCCCGCGATTGTTCCTCCCCCACCACGACCCAGTTGTGCGGGTCCCGCGCCTTAGCCCGCTCGCCGTAGAGCAATGCGTCGTCCATGTAGAAGGCCGCTGCCCGTCCCGATTGCAGCATCTGGAACGCCTCGCCGTGATCCTTGGCGCTGATCACGAACATGTTCAGTTTGTGGTCAAGGTTGTAGCTCTTCAGATAGCGCTCGTTGGTGGTGCCGGCGGTGGTCACCACGTTCTTGCCGCGCAGGTCATCGAAGCGGTGGATGCCGCTGTCCTTTGCGGTCAGCAACTGCCCTTTGACGTAGATGAAACCGTAGGAGAACGCGACCTGTTTCTGCCGCTCGGCCGTCACCCCGGTGGAGCCGCACTCAAGATCAACCGTGCCGTTCTGCACCAGCGGAATCCGCGTCTGCGACGTCACCAGGTTGTACTTCACCTTCAGCTCCGGCAACGCCAGTTGCTGCTTGATCCGCTCGACAATCTTGCCCGCCAGCTCCACCGAATACCCCATCGGCTGCCCGGTGTGATCGCCCACATACGAGAACGGCACCGACGCATCGCGATAGCCCAGGGTGATGCTGTTGGCGCTGGCGATCTTGCCAAGCGCGCCGGTCAGCGGCACTTCATTGGCCTGTGCCTGGGCGCCGATGAACAGCGCCAGTGTGCAGCCGAGCAACGTGATTTTTTGCATTGTTATTCTCCGTTGTGGTTGGGGTGTTTTAGCAGAAACTGTCACGCCGCACGGGGATTGAGCCCGTGCAGGTCAATGGATGTACGCTGCTGACCGATCAGTTCGCTGAGCAACTGCCCGCTGCCGCAGGCCAGGGTGAAACCGAGCGCGCCGTGGCCGAGGTTGAGCCACAGATTGCGATACGCCGTGGCGCCCAACAACGGTACGCCGGTGGGGGTGGCCGGGCGCATGCCCGCCCACTCCACAGCTGCGTCGTAATTGCCGGCATCGGGAAAGGTGTCGCGGGCCTGGCGCTTGATCAGTGCCAACCGCTCGGGATCTACCGCCGGGTCGAAACCGACGATGTCGACCATCGCCGCCACCCGTAACTGTTCGCCGATGCGCGCGTAGACGATCTTGCGGTCGTAGTCGGTGATGCTCACGTCCGGCGCCCGATGCTCATCGCCGATCGGCACGGTCAGGCTGTAACCCTTCAGCGGATACAGCGGCAGGCGCAGGCCGGGCAGCGCCAGCAAGGGGCTTCGGTGCCCGGCGGCGATCACCAGTTGTTCAACCGGCAGGGTTTCGTTGCCAAGCTCAATCGCCGTAACGACGCCGTGGCTGTGGCGAATGCCGGTGACTGCCTGACCGAGGCGAAACTCGCAGCGACCCGACGCCGTCAATCGCGCCGCCAACTGCTGGCAGAAGGCGTGACAGTCGCCGACTTCTTCATCCGGCGTGTAGATCGCGCCTACAAACGGCGCATCGGTCAGTGCCGGTTCCAGCTGCGCACATTCGGCGGCGGACAACACCTGTTGTTGCTGCGGACCGGCCAGGCCCTTGCGCGCATGGTCGAAGTTGCCGGCATTGCGGAAGGTCACCAGTTTGCCGTTGCGCCGCCAGTTGAAACCGATGAGCCCGTCATCCTCGCGCCAGCGTTTCAGCGTGCTCTGGCTGAACAGCGCCAGACGCAACAGATGCGCCGCGTTTTCCCGGTTGACCGAGGTGCGGCAGGCGGCGAGAAACGACGCCATCCAGCGCCACTGCGCCGGGTCCAGACGCGGGCGCAGCTTGAGCGGCGAGTCGCCGCGCAGCATCCAGCCGATCGCCTGCAACGGCACGCCGGCATCAGCCAGCGGCGCCACATAGCGGTAGGACAACTGGCCGCCGTTGGCGAAACTGGTTTCGCTGCCCAGCGACTGCCGCGCCTCGACCACAGTCACTTCGAAACCGTCGCGCACCAGCGCATAGGCCGTTGCCAACCCGATCACACCGCCGCCGATGATGCATACACGCTGAGCCATGTCCGTCCTTATTTCTATGTGAAGACGAGGCTGAGGTTAGGGTGAGGTGACAGGCGCCGAACAATGAATAAAGATGCCAGACCTATAAACAAAGGTTATGGACTCGCCATGCGCCTTCGCCACATCGAGATTTTCCAGGCCATCCGCCAGACCGGCTCGGTCAGCGCCGCTGCGCAATTGCTGCACGTCTCTCAGCCGGCGGTGACCAAAGTGCTGCAGCACGCCGAGCAGCAGTTGGGCTTTCCGTTGTTTCTGCGGGTGCGCGGTAAATTGCAGGCGACCCCGGAAGCGCTGGAGCTGGAGCGCGAAGTCGACAAGGTCACGGAAAGTCTGCAGGGCGTGCGGCGCCTGGCACAGAGCCTGCGCCGCGAACCCGGCCACAGCCTGCGGATCGGCGCGACTCCTGCGCTGGCGCTGTCGTTGCTGCCGCCGGCGATCCGGCAATGGACGGCACAGTTCCCGGACATCGCCTGCGAACTCTCCAGTGCCCACAGCCGCGAGCTGATGCAGAACTTGCTGATGCGCGAAGTGGACGTGGCCCTGACGTTGCAGTTGCCGGATCATCCGGGATTGAAGGCGCAGGCATTGGCCTCGGGCGTGTTGGTGGCGCTGGCGCCGAAAGGTTACTGGCCGGAGGAAGAAGCCGGTCAGCCGTTGCCGCTGATGGCGTTGGCGGGCGCACCGCTGATCGGGCTGTCCAGCGCCGACCCGCTGGCTGCCCGACTCGACAGCTACCTGGAAGCGGTCGAGCCACCGCCTCGCGTGCGGATCGCCGTGCAGACGTATTCGCTGGCGCGGGCGATGGTGGAGTCTGGCGCCGGGGTGGCGGTGATCGACCCTTTCACGGCACTCGGTGCTTCGCCGACCAGCACCGTAATCCGCCCGTTGGCGCCGCCCTTGCCGATCACGTTGTACGCAGTGACCCGCGCCACCGAACCGCCACCGCATACCCTCGGCGACTTGTTGCAGATATTCAGCAGACGCGCGCAGATACAACTGCAAACCCTGGTCCCTGTGGGAACTGGCTTGCCAGCGATTGCGGTGGCCCCATCAACACATGAGTGACTGACAGTCCGTCATCGCGGGCAAGCCCGCTCCCACAGGATTTGTGATGTTCTAAAGGACATAAAACAGAATCGCCACAAAGTGCAGCAGACTCCCGGCGATCACGAACAAATGCCAGATCCCGTGCGCATGCCGCAACCGGTGATCCAGGGCAAAAAAGATGATCCCCACGGTGTACAGAACGCCGCCCGACGCCAGCCAGGCAAAGCCTGCCGTGCCCAGCGCCGCGATCAACGGCTTGACCGCCACCAGCACGATCCAGCCCATCACCGCGTAGATCACGATCGACAGGATCCGTGCTTCCGAGCGTGGCTTGATCTCCTGCAGGATGCCGATCAGCGCCAGCCCCCAGACAATCCCGAACAACGTCCAGCCCCACGGCCCGCGCAACGTCACCAGGCAGAACGGCGTGTAGCTGCCGGCGATCAGCAGATAGATGGAAAAGTGATCGACCTTCTTCATGATCGCTTTCTTGCGCCCGCGCACGCTGTGGTACACGGTCGAGGCGCTGTAGAGCACCAGCAAGGTAAAGGCGTAGATCGCCACGCTGACGATCTTCCACGGACTGCCGTCGAGGCTGGCAATCACCAGCATCCACACGCCGCCGATAAATGCGGCCACGGCCCCGACCAGATGCGTCCAGGCGTTGAGTTTTTCCCCGTGATACATGTGTCGCTCACCTCAAGATTCGTTACCGCAACGCGCAAGGCTCGGGCCTTGAGCGTAAAAGCGCAATGTTTCCGTTTAAAAGATCAAAAGATCGCAGCCTCCGGCAGCTCCTACAAAGAGCGGCGCATACCGGGCACAATCGGTCGATACCAAAAAGAGTCCGCGCCATGCTGATCGACGAAGAATTGACCCTGAAAAAACTCGAGGTGTTCCTCGCCTTCATGCGCACCGGCAATCTGGCGCGTGCCGCAGCCGAGTTGCAGACCAGCAATGTCAGCGTGCACCGGGCGATCCATTCGCTGGAAAGCGCCCTGCGCTGCCCGCTGTTCAAGCATGAAGGGCGCAACCTGACGCCATTGGAAAGCGCCTACGTGCTCGAAGAACGCGCGCAGAAGCTGATCCAGGACGTGGTCGAGAGTGTGCGCCTGACCCGCGAGGCCGCCGGTTTCTCCGCTGAACGCTTCAAACTCGGCTCGCTGTACTCGCTGACGGTGAAAACCGTACCGCAACTGATCATGGGCCTGAAGATCCGCCGCAGCGAACTCAACATCGACCTGATCCTCGGCTCCAACATCGACCTGCTCTACAAGCTGAAGAACATGGAAGTCGATGCGATTCTGGTGTCGCTGGACGACACCGTCAGCGACCCGGACTGCGAGCAGATCCCGCTGTTCTCCGATGACATTTTCCTCGCCACGCCGGCAGATTCAAGATTCGCCCAACGCAGTGAAGTCGATCTGGCCGAGGTGCGCGACGAAACCTTTATCACCCTGACCCAAGGCTTCGCCACCCATCAGGACGGCATTCGGGTATTCAAGCAAGCGGGGTTCGAGCCGAAGGTGGCGATGCAGGTCAACGACATCTTCACCCTGCTGAGCATGGTCAGCTCCGGGGTCGGCTATGCGCTGCTGCCAGGAAGGATTGCGGCGGTGTACGAGAATCGGGTGAAGCTGATCCCGTTGCAGGAGAAGTACCGCTTGCAGCAGCACATTGGCGTGGTGTTCTTGAAGGCCAAGGAGCGCGATCCGAATCTGCTGGCGTTGCTGGCGGAGTGTCGGATGTATGCCAATCGCCAGGTTGGGATTTAGAGCAAAATCAAGATCAAGAGCTACCCCCTCACCCCAGCCCTCTCCCCCAAAGGGTAGAGGGGGAAAGGGAGCAGATCTTCATGGGTTTCAAGACCTGAGTTCGACTCAGGACTTTCAAGTCGGCATACCTCCAGCATCCAACTCGGTCAGTCCCCTCTCCCCCCGGGAGAGGGTTAGGGTGAGGGGCTTTTGATTTTCAGCCCACAATCCCGCGAACAATGAAGAACAACAGCGAAGGCCCCAGCAAGCACCCAAGCCCGGTGTGGAACGTCGCCGTCAATGCCCCATAAGGCACCAACCGCCGATCCGTCGCCGCCAGCCCCGCCGTCACCCCGCTCACCGTCCCGGCCAGACCACCGAACACCATCGCCGAACGCGGATTATCCAGGCCCATCCAGCGCGCCGCGACCGGCGTGCCGATCATCACCAGAATCGCCTTGATCAACCCGGTGGCAATCGACAGCGCCATCACATCCGAAGTCGCGCCAATCGCCGCGCCGGTCACCGGCCCGACGATGTAGGTCACCGCGCCCGCGCCGATGGTGGTCATGCTCACCGCATCGCGATAGCCGAAGGCCCAGGCCATGCACGCGCCGACAATGAACGGCAACACCGTACCGAGCAGCAGCGCGATCACGCCAATCAACCCGGCCTTCTTCGCCTCGGTCGCCTGCACTTCGAACGCCGTGGCGACAATCGCGAAATCCCGCAGCATCGCCCCGCCCATCAGGCCGATGCCGGAGAACAGCGTCAGATCCGCCAGGCCTTTTTGCCCGCCAGTCAGGGTGCCGCCGACCCAGGCCAGCACCAGACCGATGACGATGGCAATCGCCGAGCCATGAATGCGCCCGAAGGTCAGGCGTTTGGAGAGAATCACCGAGACCCACATGATCACGCCGACGAAAGCGAACGCGGTGATCAGGCCGTTGTGTTCCAGACCGTTTTCAATGAGTGCCCACATGTCAGCGACCTCCTACCGGGGTACCGACCGGGGTGACTTCCACCGGTTCGTCAGGCAATGGCTCACCTTTATGGGTGCGGCTGATCAGGGCAATCGTGCAGCCACAGACCAGCACCGAACCGATGGCCGCCAGCACCGCCACCGGGCCGCCGTGCAGGGCGGTGACGACGTTCTGTTGCGCGGCCATCGCCACCACCACCGGAATGTACATCGCGCCCCAGAAGCCGACGCCCATCTCGCAATCCTTGGTCATGCCGCCGCGTTTCTGCATCCACAACCGCGCGCAGATCAACAGGATCATGGCGATGCCGACCCCGCCGACGTTGGATTTGACGCCCAGCAACACGCCGAGCATGTCGCCCATGATCACCCCTGCCAGCGTACAGATCGCCAACAGCGCCACACCGTAAATAATCATTGTTGTAGTCCTCAAAGTGCATCGTCGAATGTTGTTTTTGTTGTTCGAAGCCTGAGTCGCGGCGGTTTATGGTCGGCGGCCACCCTCCTCTCGCAACAGCGCCTGCAAGGTGTCCAGACGCGCACTGTCGAAGGCAGTGACCGTGCCCGATTCGAACACCCGGCGCGCCAGCCCGGTCAGCACCGCACCGGGCGGCAGTTCGATCTGTAAACGCACGCCGCGCTCGTAAGCGCTTTGCACGGTGCCGCGCCAGTCCAGCACGCGGCACATGTTGAACGCGAGATCGTCGCGCAGGGCGTCAGTCTTGATCAGCGGACGCGCGCGACTGCCACTCAGGTAAGCGATTTTCGGAGTCTTCAGTTCAACTTTGACGAAAGCCTCGGCGAGGGTTTGCGCCGGTGCCTCCAGTAACGGGCAGTGCGACGGCACGCTCACCGCCAGGCGTTTCGCCAGACCGGCGCCACGACTGCGCGCCAGCTCCGCCACCGCTTGCATCGCCGCGTCGCTGCCGGCAATCACCACCTGGTTATCGGCATTGATATTGGCCAGGTACACCGGCGACTCCGCGCTGTGCACCTGCGCCAGCAGCGTTTCGACGGTGGATAATTGCAGACCGATGATTGCGGTCATGCCATAGCCCTGTGGATAAGCCTGCTGCATTAACTCGCCACGCAGACTGACCAGATTTAACGCATCGCTGAAGCTCAGCGCCCCGGCGACCACCGCTGCCGGGTATGCGCCGATGGACAGGCCGGCGACGTAATCCGCCGTGAGTCCGTCCTGCAGCAATTGTCGTGAAGCAGCGACCCCGGCGATCAACAGGCACAGCTGAACCGCCCGGGTGCTGCGCAACGCGTCGGCAGAATCGAGCCGCGCGACATCTTCACCGAGCACCTCGCTGGCCTCGGTCAAGGTTGCCCGGGGCAAACGCTGGAGCATGCCCGGTTGCTGCGCGCCCTGGCCGGGGAACACCAACAGGCTGCTCACGCTGCCTGCTCCTGCGGGTTCCACGGGTCAGCGACCAGACAGGCTTGATGGGCGTTTTTCAGCAGCACCCGTGCAGACCCGCCGGCCCATTCGCGCAACGCGACTGCACCGAACGGCGTCTGCAATTGCATGTCGACCCGGCACACGGCTTGATCAAAGAGCTCGACCAGTTTGCGTGCCTGATTGCGGGTAATCAGCTGCGGTGTACGCAGAATCAGATCGAGATCGCTGGCCGCGTGCATCGCGACAAATCCACTGGCCAGCTCAAACCCGACACTGCCGCTGATGCCCCAGACCCAACCGCAATCATCGAGCATCGGCCGCAGTTGTTTGAGGGCCTGCATCACTGGCAGATCGCGCGCGCAATCGACATGACAAAGCGCTTCGGGGCTGACCCGACAGGCAATCGAATCGAGCGCCATAAACGCCGCCAGCCGCTGCTCACGGAACACACCGCGCACGCCCACCGCGACCAAACCTTCAGCGCTCACCGCCCGCCGCACCACCACCGGTTGCCCGGCAGCCAGCGATTCGACTGCCCACTGCGGCGCATCCGCCGGCAACTGCGCCGGGGTCATGCCCCACAGCAGATCGTGGGCCAGTGGCAGGTTCACCACTGCGCCCTCAGCAGTTCACGCACGCGGCTGGACGCTTCACGGTTTTTCGCACCGAGACGCTTGCTCAAGTCAGTGCTGGCGATATCGCCGATGGCCTGTTTCAGGCACTCGGTCACCCGCGCCAGATCCTCCGCCGTCGGCTGCTCGATCTGCTGCACCGAGAGGGTTTCCCAGAGCAATCCGAGGCTGGCGTAGCTGTCGATGTCATAGGCCATCGGCGGCACGCTGGCGGCCAGTGCTTCCAGTTCCTCGACACTGCGCAGTGTCACTCGCGCCGCCGAGGCCTTGCCCATCGCATGCACCATCACCCCGGGATCGCGCAGGGCAATCAAGCGGTTGGCCTGATAACCGTGGGCCAGAAACGCCCCGGACATCGCCTTGCCCACCAGCAGCGCAATCACCGGATGCCCGGCCAGACGGGCGCGGGCATAAGCGTCCGCCGCACCGGCCAGGGCCTGGTGAATGCCGAGGGCTTCTTCGCGGCGGCCGTAAGCCTGGCTCGGAACATCGACGATGGCGATGATCGGGCGCTTGTGAGCTTGATCATGATCAGCCGTGATCACCTCATCCACAGCCTTAGCCAGACCCCAGCCTTCGAGCAAACCGACTTCGCCGTTGCGAGCCCGTGGGAAACGGTTGTCGGGGTCAGCGACCACCGCAATAAATCGCCCGAGTTCGCCATCGGCAACTTGCAACGACGGCGGCAAGCCTTCTACGGCTTTCGCGCCAGCGCTCAGGGCGTTGAACCAGTTCAAACCGCGCACGGAATAACCACTCATGAGCGCTCTCCTTGATACAGATCGCGAACCACCGACGGTTCGATTTGCTTGCCAGTGTCCAAACGGTTCAGGCGTTGCAAAAACCAATCGGCACGCTGACTGCGCGGCCGGGTTGGCAAACCCTGTTGCAGCAACGCACCGACCTGCTGGCGAATCTGTGCCACATCATCGGCGACGTAACGATCCACCAAGCCGCTGGCGAAACGCTGCTCGCCACCGGTCAGGCTCCAGATGAAGGGCCGGTCGCGGGAGTCGTATTCCTCGATCCCGGCTTCCTGCTCGATCACCTGTGGGCCGTTCAACCCAAGGCGCGCTTCCTGGGTCACCAGCAAATAACTACACAGCGCAGCGGCAATCGACATGCCGCCGAAACAGCCGACGCTGCCCGCGACCACGCCGACCACCGGTTGGTACTGCTGCAAGTCGACAATCGCCGCATGAATATCGGCAATCGCCGCCAACCCGAGATTGGCTTCCTGCAAGCGCACGCCACCGGTTTCCAGCAGCAACACGGCGCGCGTCGGGATGCCTTTGCGGTTGTCTTCGGCGGCCAGTTCCAGCGCGCCGGCAATCTTCGCTCCGCCGACTTCGCCGAGGCTGCCGCCCTGGAACGCGCCTTCAATCGCGGCGATCACCAGCGGCAGGCCATCGAGGCTGCCCTTGGCGATCACCACGCCGTCATCGGCTTGCGGCACCACGCCCTGACGCTCCAGCCATGGCGACATCACCCGTTGAAACGGGTCGAGCAATTCGCGGAAGGTCCCGGCGTCGAGCAAGGCTTTCGCCCGTTGCCGCGCACCGAGTTCGACGAAGCTGTGCTTGTGCAACAGCGCTGCGCTGTCAGTCATGGCCGATCTCCTCGAAACCTTGTTCCAGGCGCAAACGCACCACCCCCGGCGTGGCGCCGAAATCGTGGATATCGATGGCCATCGCCGGTGGCGTGGTGCCGTCGAACATCCGCGCAAACAGATGCTGCCAGCGCTGCTGCGCACCGTTGACCGAAGTCTGCACATTGATCGTCAGCTTGCCGGCCAGCCCCGGTTCGATCAGCACTTCCAGATCGCCCGAGCCGACACAACCGACCAGCGCGCGCCCGCGTGGCGGCTGCCCGGCGGGAAATTCAAAGGATAAGGTTTCCATCAAAACGCTCCCTGAAGGATGCCGTCGCGCTCGATTCGATCGAGCAGCAGCGTGGCGGCGAGCAAGTCGGCGGCGCCACCGGGCGAGGCATTCAATGCGATGAGTTGTTGATCCAGTGCGTGCAGGCGCCGACGCCCGCTGAGGCTGGCGCTGCCGCCGGCATCGAGCACCGCTTGCGCGCCGTATTGCATGGCCTGCAGGCCTTGTTCACCGGCGCGGTAGAGCACGCAGGTGTCGGCCAGATCGGTCATGATCGCCAGCAGCGCATCGAGCCGGGCGTTCTGTTCGCCGTGACCGTTGGCGCGGCTGCGTTTGAGTTGTGGCAGGCCACGTTGCAGCACGGACGGGAAGCCGAGTTGCGCTTCCTCACGGGCACCGCGTGCGCCGTAACGCAGGGCGACCTGAGCGCCGTGGCTCAGCGGTTTTGGTGCGTAGCGATCATCCAGCAAGGCCAGACGTGCGGCGCGAAGAGAGACGGCGTTGGCACTTGAGGATTTCGGTTCCAGCGCAGCGGCGGTCACCAGTAAACCCAGTGCCCAAATTGCCCCGCGATGAGTATTCACCCCGTCGGTGGTCGCGAGCATGGCTTGCTCGCCTTCGCGACCGATGCGGCCAATCGTTTCGCGCAACGTTGAATCGACTTCGCCGATTTCAACCGCCGCTTCAGCCATTTCCTTGAACGCCGGCCATAACGACAACGCCGAAGCGTGCATCAGGCCCAAGTGCAGATCGGTGTGCGCGCCATTGCCACGCCGGTCGACCAGCGCCGGTTTCGGCGACAGATCGGCTTCGTCGATCAGCGCATCCACCGCCAGATCCGCCAGGCGTTCGCTCAGGCTCAGGGGTTTCGCTTGCAGGTTGAGTGCGTGCATCACCAGCTCCTGAATTTGGCGGGCGGGTTGTACAGGCCGCCGGACCACTCGACCAGATCGGCCACGCTTTTCGCCGCCAGCAGTTCGCGGGTGGCGTCGGTGCGGCGGATGCCGAGGTCTTCGGGCAAGGCGATCAGGCCTTCGCGGCGCATGCGTTCAGTGTCTTTCGGGTTGTGGCGCAGGCCGATGGCAGTCACGCCCGCAACCGCAGCGATCATCGCTTGGCGTTCTTCCAGCGAGCGCGCCTTGTACAGGTAGGCGATGCCCTCTTCGGTGAGCAGGTGGGTGACGTCGTCGCCGTAGATCATGATCGGCGCCAGCGGCATGCCGCTTTTCTTCGCCACTTCCACCGCGTCGAGGGTTTCGACGAAGGTCGGTTTGCCGCCCTCCTGAAAGGTCTCGACCATTTGCACCACGAGTTTCTTGCCGCGTTCGAGCATCGGTTGCTGTGAATCGTCGTGGCGCATGTCGAGCCACGCCGGGGTGCCGTGACGCCGACCGCGCGGGTCGTGGCCCATGTTCGGCGCGCCGCCGAACCCGGCCAGGCGCCCACGGGTAACAGTGGAGGAATGGCCATCGCCGTCGACTTGCAGGGTCGCGCCGATAAACAGGTCCACCGCGTATTGCCCGGCCAGTTGGCAGAACATTCGGTTGGAACGCAGCGAGCCGTCGCGCCCGGTGAAGAACACGTCCGGGCGCGCGGCGATGTAGTTTTCCATACCGAGTTCGGTGCCGAAGCAATGCACGCTTTCGACCCAACCGCTCTCGATCGCCGGGATCAGGGTCGGGTGCGGGTTGAGCGTCCAGTTGCGGCAGATCTTGCCTTTGAGGCCGAGGGATTCGCCGTAGGTCGGCAGGATCAACTCAATGGCAGCGGTGTTGAAACCGATGCCGTGGTTGAGCGACTGCACGTTGTGTTTTTCGTAGATCCCGCGGATCGCCATCATCGCCATCAACACGTGCACCGGTTTGATGTGCCGTGGGTCGCGGGTGAACAGCGGTTCGATGTAGAACGGCTTGTCGGCCACCACCACGAAGTCGACCCACGAGGCCGGGATATCGACGCGGGGCAGTTCGCTGACGTCATCCACCAACTGGTTGACCTGAACGATGACGATGCCATCGCTGAACGCCGCCGGTTCGATCAGTGCCGGGGTGTCTTCGGTGCTGGGGCCGGTGTAGATGTTGCCGTTGCGGTCAGCCATGAACCCGGCCGAGAGCACGACGTTGGGGATCAGATCCACCACCAGCCGCGCGTAGAGTTCGATGTAGGTGTGAATCGCGCCGATTTCCAGCAGGCCGTCTTCGAGCAACTGGCTGATGCGCAGGCTTTGGGTACCGGCGAAGGAGAAATCGAGCTTGCGGGCGATGCCGCGTTCGAACAGATCCAGATGCTCGGAGCGACCGACGCTGGGCATGATCATGTGCAGATCATGCAGCTTGGCCGGATCGGCTTTGGCCAGCGAACGGGAAAGGAAATCCGCCTGCTTCTGGTTGTTGCCCTCCAGCACCACCCGGTCGCCGGGATGAATCAGCGCTTCGAGCGCGGCGACGATCTTGTCGCTTGGCAGTACCACACCGTCGGCCAGCCCGCGCACCTTGTCGAGACGCCGCTGCTTCTCGTCACGCCGCCGCGTCCAGCGCGAGTCGGGGGAAATTGTTGTTGTCATGCTCACTCCACGGGGTTCGCTGTCGTGGAGCCAAGGTAGGCGTGTGAGCGGGGCGCATCAATCAAGCGCGGTGGTGGATCGTTACGGTCAGGGTAACGATCGAGAGCTGCCCTCACCCTAGCCCTCTCCCGGAGGGAGAGGGGACTGATTGGGGGATGCTCAAGGGATACGCCGACCTGGGAGTGTTGTACTGAATCCGGAATTCACCAGGTTTACCAAATCCATAATCGACTCGGTTTTTCAGGTCGATGTACAACGCCAGACACCTCGGTCGGCCCCCTCTCCCTCCGGGAGAGGGCTGGGGTGAGGGTCGGCTTTTAATCACTCCGTCGGCACCAACCTATCCAACACCCGATTCACCGCCAGCTCCGCCACCATCACCACCTGAGCAATGCCCTGCAGCGTCTTGCGGTGCGTGCCTTGCACCAGCGCCGCATGGTTGTTGAGCATGACCGTAGCGGAGCCGAGGGATTCGCTGGCGTCGGCCAGCAGGGATTCGCTGTCGGCGTCGGGGTTGGCCATGTACAGCGTGTTGGGGGTGTAGGGCTTGGCCATGAGGTCGGGTTTTGGCGGGCCGAGGTAATGGTCGAGGGCGCGTTCGGCGGCTTCGTGGAATTTCTTTGATTCGGGGGCTTCGTAAGGGGATGCCGCATCTGTTGGCGGCGGATTTGGTGTTGGTTTAATCATTCTCAGGTTCCGAAATAAGGCTGGAACCGCTTCTCTGCTAAAAGAAGGGGTGGCAGCTGAACGCAGGTTAGCAGACCGGGGAACCTAAGGAAGCCGGCGCGCCGAAGCGCCCTGCGCACAGCCGCCATCGAATGCAGGCACTGAGCCTGACGATGATGTATGTGCACCCTTAGATTAACCACGGGCTGCTAAACCCGATCACTGGGAATCAGTGACGCAATCAAGTTACGCAGCCTGCCGAGGGCGCACAAGCCGGCGGATTCTGGTGCATGCGTAGGCAGTGGCGCAAGGATTTGTAGGCTGGTGAGGCGTAACACCGGGTGTCTTTAAACAGCTGTGCTGGAAAGTGTTTATTGCACTGCAGAAATTGAAGATTTGCCTGTAAGAATTTGCTGATTCAACTGGCCCCATCGCTGGCAAGCCAGCTTGTATGCTGGGACTTGAAGGGAGGAG
>NZ_MVOO01000009.1:0-271206 GCF_002156405.1 Pseudomonas sp. SCPG-7
CCAATTGCGAAAGCAGTTGGGGTTTTGTTTTGTCCGCAGGAAAGTTCCTACAGCGCGCGGTATGCCCTTCCGGCTGTAACAGCCTGCCGACAATGCTAAGGTTCTGCCCTGGCTTTGTACTTTTCCAAGGAAGCTTTTATGCCGGACGCCCAGTCCCTCAATGCTGCATTCATGGTGGTCCAGAGCAATAGCCTGGACGAACTGCGCAGCCTGGTGGTTAGCGTCATGCGGCGCTATCCATTGGCACCCTTGGAGAACGAAATCGCTCTGGTGCAGAGCAACGGTATCGCCCAATGGCTCAAACTGGCTTTGGCGGAAGACCCTGAGGACGACGACCTCGGGGGATGCGGAATAGCTGCGGCCATAGATGTGCAATTGCCTGGCAGTTTCATGTGGCAGCTTTACCGTATGGTGTTGGGCCGAGACGAAATTCCCGCCAACTCCCTGCTCGACAAAGCCCCATTGACCTGGCGACTGATGCGCTTGCTGCCGCAGGTTATTGATCGCCCCCATTTTGAGCCGCTACAAAGGTTCCTCACGCACGACACGGATTTACGCAAGCGCTACCAGCTGTCAGAGCGTCTGGCAGATCTCTTTGACCAGTACCAAGTGTATCGGGCTGATTGGCTCGAGGACTGGGCCGAAGGCCGGCACCAGTTGCGCAATGTTCGAGGTGAAGTGAAGCCACTGCCCCCGGTCAGTTGCTGGCAGGCCGAATTGTGGCGTGCTCTGCTGGAAGATGTCGGTGAGCAGGGCATGGCGCAGAGCCGGGCAGGTGTTCATCAGCGCTTTGTCGAGCGCATAAATGCCCTTGAAAACGCACCTGCGGGGCTACCCTCGCGGGTGATCGTGTTTGGCATATCTTCGTTGCCGGCCCAGGTGCTCGAAGCATTGGCCGGACTTGCGCGTTTCAGTCAGGTGCTGCTGTGTGTGCACAACCCTTGCCGACACCACTGGGCCGATATCGTTGCCGACAAGGATCTGCTGCGCCATCAATACAAGCGACAAAGCCGCAAGACCGGCATGCCGGTCGTACTCGATCCGGAAGCGCTGCACCAACACGCGCATCCGTTGCTCGCAGCCTGGGGCAAACAGGGGCGCGACTACATCAACTTGCTGGACAGTTACGATGACCCCAATAGCTATCGCGCGGCATTCCGTGACGGGCGCATCGATCTGTTCAGCGAGACGCAGCCACAGAACCTGCTCAATCAACTTCAGGATGACATCCTCGAATTGCGGCCGCTCAATGAAACGCGTGAACACTGGCCTGCGGTCGACCTGACGCAGGATGAGTCTATCCGCTTCCATATAGCCCACAGTGCTCAGCGCGAGGTGGAAATCCTTCACGACCAGTTACTCGCCCGCTTCAGTGCCAATCCCGACCTTCGCCCGCGCGATGTAATCGTGATGGTGCCGGACATCGATAGTTATGCGCCCCATATTCGGGCGGTGTTCGGGCAACTGGATCGGCATGATCCGCGCTTCATTCCATTTACCTTGGCCGACCAGGGTCAGCGCGGTCGCGATCCGTTGCTGATTGCCGTCGAGCACCTGCTCAAACTGCCGGACAGTCGTTTCCCGGTAAGCGAGATCCTTGACCTGCTCGACGTTCCTGCATTGCGCGCCCGCTTTGGCGTTCAGGAACGCGACTTACCTACTCTGCATCGCTGGATCGAAGGCGCAGGTGTGCGCTGGGGAATGAACGCTGAACAACGTGCCGGATTGGGCTTGCCAAATGAGCTTGAGCAAAACAGCTGGCATTTCGGCCTGCGACGGATGTTGCTTGGATACGCCGTAGGCAGCTCCAACGCCTGTGCAGGTATCGAGCCTTACGATGAAATCGGCGGTCTGGATGCCGCGTTGATCGGGCCGCTGGTTGCCCTGCTCGATGCCTTGGAGCTGGCCCATCACGAGCTCAATGAGGCCGCTCAGCCCAAGGTGTGGGGCCTGCGGCTGCAGATTCTGATGCAACTATTCTTCAAGGCCAGTAATGAGCACGACGATTATCTGCTCACGCAACTTGAGGAGCTGCGCGAGACTTGGCTGCAAACCTGCGAATCGGTGGGGTTGGTAGATGAGTTGCCGCTGACGGTGGTTCGGGAAGCCTGGCTCGCGGGGCTGGATCAGGGGCGTCTGTCCCAGCGCTTTCTGGCCGGTGCAGTAAATTTTTGCACACTGATGCCCATGCGTGCGATCCCGTTCAAGCTTGTCTGTTTGCTGGGGATGAACGATGGCGATTATCCCCGGGCGCAACCTCCACTTGATTTTGACCTCATGGGCAGTGATTACCGGCCCGGGGACCGTTCCCGACGTGAGGATGATCGCTATCTGTTGCTCGAGGCGCTGCTGTCTGCGCGAAATCAGCTGTACATCAGTTGGGTCGGACGCAGTATTCGAGACAATAGTGAACGGCCTGCTTCCGTGCTGATCGGCCAGCTGCGCGATCACCTCGCCAGTGGCTGGCGATCGCTCAATGAGCACCAGGAACTGTTGCACGCCATGACCGAGGAACATCCCCTGCAACCGTTCAGCTCGCGCTATTTCCATGAAGGCGACCAACTATTCAGTTATGCCCGTGAATGGCAGGTTTTGCACCAGATGCATGAGCCACACCGCGAGGCGGAACTACTCGCGCCCCATGTTCAGGAGGAGCCGCTGAGTCTGGCCCTTCTGCAGGATTTCCTGCGCAATCCGGTCCGACACTTTTTCACGCAGCGACTCAAAGTGTACTTTGAAGCCGCCGAGGCGCCCCTGGCTGACGAAGAACCGTTCGTGCTGGACGCATTGCAACGTTACACACTGAGCGAGAGCCTGCTCGAGGCCGCGCTTCGGCAGCCCGATAATGTCGATCGTGCGCTAGAAGACCAGGCACGTCGTTTGCAAAACAGCGGGTTACTGCCCATGGCCGGTTTTGGCGAATGCCTGCAACGAGAGTTGATCGAGCCGTTACCGGATCTGCTGCAGCGTTACCAACAACTTCTGGCGTTATGGCCGACTCCGTTGACCAGCGCGCTGCCGGTCAATCTCGAGTTGCAGGGTGTGCGTATCGAAGGCTGGCTCGCCGGTTTGCATCAGCGTGCTGACGGTGGCGTGTTGTCCGTCACGGCCATTCCCAACAGCATCGGTTCGATCAAAAGTCGGAAATGGCATCGCTTGATCAAGCCCTGGGTCAACCACCTGGTGGCCTGCGCCAGCGGACTCATGCTGAGCACGGCGTTGGTGTCGAGTGACGATACGCTGTTGCTCGAGCCGATGGAGAAGGATCGTGCCGCTCGGTTCCTTGGCGATCTTCTGCTCGCCTGGCAGGCCGGCATGCGCCAGCCGCTGCCGATCGCGGTCAAGACAGCCTTCGCCTGGCTTGCGCAGACTGATCCGCTCAAAGCCGAGGCAGCTGCCCGCAAGGCCTATGAAGGTGACGGCCAGACCACTGAAGGCGAGCGCCGAGAGAACCCTGCGTTGTCCCGTCAATTCGCAGATTTTGATGCATTGCTGGCGGATGAAACATTCTCCGGTTGGTGCGACGCGTTGTATCGCCCTCTGTATGAAGCGCCTTGGCGTTCACTGACCAGCGAAGGGGCGCGCGCATGAGTACCAAGACACCTTTGGCACTGGCCTTCCCGCTGCACGGCAGTCAACTTATCGAGGCCAGTGCCGGCACCGGCAAGACCTTTACTATCTCGGCGCTTTATCTGCGGCTGATCCTTGGGCACGGCGGCGAAGCGAGCGGCTTCGGCCGGGAGCTGCTGCCCCCGCAGATTCTTGTGGTGACGTTCACTGATGCCGCCACCAAAGAACTGCGTGAACGAATCCGTACGCGGCTGGCCGAGGCCGCGCGGTTTTTCCGTGAAGAAACCCCTGCGCCGGATGCCCTGATTGTCGAATTGCGTGAGCAATTTGACCCGGCGCAATGGGCCGGATGCGCCAATCGTCTGGACATCGCCGCGCAATGGATGGACGAAGCGGCCGTCTCCACCATCCACAGTTGGTGCCAGCGCATGTTGCGCGAACATGCATTCGACAGCGGCACCTTGTTTACGCAATCCCTGGAGACCGATCACAGCGACCTGCTCGGCGAAGTGCTGCGCGATTACTGGCGACTGTTCTGTTATCCGATGCAGGGCGATGCGCTGAACTGGGTTCGTACCCACTGGGGCGGGCCGACCGCGTTGTTGCCAAGGGTGCGCGGTCTGTTTGGCAGTGAGCGCGAAAGTGATGACGGCAAAGCTCCCGCAGAGTTGATCGACGAGTGCCTGCAGGAGCGACGTGCCGCGTTGCTCGAGCTGAAGATGCCATGGCGTCAGTGGGCGGATGAACTGCTAGTGATCTGTCACGAGGGCGTCGCGAGCAAAGCCGTTGACGGACGCAAGATGCAGGCGCGTTACTTCGAACCCTGGTTCGAGAAACTCAAGGCCTGGGCGCAAGACGAGTCTATGGAGCAACTGGACATCGGCACCGGTTTCACCCGACTAACCCCTGACGGGATGGCTGAAGCCTGGAAGGGGCAGGCGCCGAGTCATCCGGGGCTCGACGCGATGCCGGGACTCAAGTCGAGCCTCGACGCGCTGCCAACCCCGGATGCCGCTGTCTTGCAGCACGCGGCGAGATGGGTGGGCGCGCGTTTTGAAGAAGAGAAGCGTCGTCGTGCGGAAATGGGCTTCGATGACATGCTGTTGCGCCTCGATGCGGCGTTGCAATCCGACAGCGGCGAGCGCCTTGCTGCGGTAATCCGCGAGCAGTTTCCGGTAGCACTGATCGATGAGTTTCAGGACACCGATCCGGTGCAATACCGGATCTTCGAAAGCATCTATCGCATCGAAGATAACAGTCCGGACACCGGCCTGTTCCTGATCGGCGACCCCAAGCAGGCGATCTACGCGTTCCGTGGCGCCGATATCTATACCTACCTGCGTGCGCGTCAGGCCACCACCGGCCGCCTGCATACGCTGGGCACCAACTTCCGCTCCAGCCATGGCATGGTCAATGCGGTCAATCATGTATTCGAACGCGCCGAGTCCCGTGAGCAGGGACGCGGCGCGTTTTTATTCCGGGAAAAAACCGGGGAAAACCCGGTGCCGTTCCAGCCCGTTGATTCGCAAGGACGCAAAGAGCGGCTGCAGATTGCCGGCCAGGATGTCACGGCACTGAATGTCTGGCACCTGTCGACGGACCAGCCGCTGTCAGGGGCGGTCTATCGCCAGCAGTTGGCGGCGGCCTGTGCCAGCGAAATCACCGCATTGCTCAACGGTGGGCAAGCCGGCGCGGCGGGATTTGTCCGGGACGCAGAAGCCTTCCGTGGTTTGCGGCCCTCCGATATCGCGATTCTGGTACGTGACGGCAAAGAGGCCCAAGCCGTACGCACAGAACTCGCGGCCCGTGGCGTGCGCAGCGTTTATCTGTCGGACAAGGACTCGGTGTTTGCCGCCCAGGAAGCGCACGACCTGCTGTCCTGGCTCAAGGCCTGCGCCGAGCCGGATGTCGAGCGCTCACTGAAGGCCGCGCTGGCCTGCATCACCCTCAATCTGCCGCTGGCTGAACTTGAGCGCTTGAATCAAGACGAGTTGGTCTGGGAAGCCCGCGTCATGCAGTTTCGTGGCTATCGCGAACTGTGGCGCAAGCAAGGTGTACTGCCGATGTTGCGACGCTTGCTGCACGACTTCCATTTACCGCAGACCCTGATCGCTCGCAGTGACGGCGAACGAGTGCTGACCAACCTTCTGCACCTGTCGGAACTGATGCAGCAGGCCGCGGCGGAACTCGATGGCGAGCAAGCGCTGATTCGTCATCTGGCCGAGTTGCTGGCACTGTCCGGTCAGGCCGGTGAAGAACAGATATTACGTCTGGAGAGCGACGAGCAACTGGTCAAGGTGGTGACCATCCACAAGTCGAAGGGACTTGAGTATCCGTTGGTGTTCCTGCCTTTCATCTGTTCGGCAAAACCGGTGGATGGCAGTCGCCTGCCGCTGCATTACCACGATGCCTCCGGCAAAGCCCAGGTGACACTGAAGCCTACCGCCGAATTGGTCGCCCTGGCGGATGACGAGCGTCTGGCCGAGGACTTGCGTCTGCTCTACGTCGCGCTGACTCGCGCGCAACATGCATGCTGGCTGGGTGTCACGGACCTCAAGCGCGGTAATAACAACAGTTCAGTGCTTCATCTTTCGGCGCTTGGCTATCTGCTGGGTGGCGGCGCCAGGCTGGATGAGTCAACCGACCTGCGTCGTTGGCTGCAGGATCTGCAACAGAACTGCGCGGCTATCAGTCTGAGTGAGTTGCCTCAAGCGACGCAGGAGATCTACCAGCCCGAGCGCAATGAGGCGATCCTCAGCGCCACATTGGTGCCAAAGCGCAAGGCCAGCGAGAACTGGTGGATCGCCTCCTATAGTGCGTTGCGTATCAGTGACGTGTTGAGTGTCGGCAGCGATGAGGCGCCGGACAGTCCGCAAGCGCAAAAGCTGTTTGACGATGAGCGCCTCGACCCGGATGCGCCGCGAGAGCTTGTGGTTGGTGGCGCCGATATCCATCGTTTTCCTCGCGGTCCGAACCCGGGAACCTTCCTCCATGGTTTGCTGGAGTGGGCTGGCGATGAAGGCTTTGCCGTTTCCGGTGAGTCGATCAAGGACGCAATTGGCCGGCGCTGCAATCTGCGCGGCTGGCAGGGCTGGATTGTCACCTTGAGTGACTGGCTGCAGCACTTGCTCAAGTCCCCGCTGCCAGCAGGTGGCGGACAGCCTCCGGTCGTGCTCGAGCAACTGAAGCAGTACCGCGTTGAAATGGAGTTCTGGTTTGCCAGTCACAAGGTTGATGTCCTCAAACTTGATGATTGGGTGCGCCAGTACACCCACAACGGTGTGGCGCGAGTAGCCGCCGAGCCAGTACAGCTCAACGGCATGTTCAAGGGCTTTATCGACCTGACCTTCGAGCACGCGGGCCGTTACTACGTCGCCGACTACAAATCCAACTGGTTGGGTGTCGACGATACGGCCTATACCGAGCAAGCCATGGAGCGCTCGATCCTCGACAACCGTTACGACCTGCAGTACGTGCTGTATCTGCTGGCCCTGCATCGGCAATTGAAGGCGCGCCTGCCTGACTACGATTACGACCGGCATGTCGGTGGTGCGTTGTATGTATTCCTGCGGGGAACCCGGGCAGACAGTCGCGGCGTGTACTTTGCGCGGCCGCCACGGGACTTGATCGAACGCCTGGATCGCCTGTTCCAGGGTAAGCCGGAACCCAAGGCCGAACCCGCATGGGAACAGGGAGTCCTGTTATGAAGCGTACCTTCGCCGATCTGTCATCGGCTATCGACAACCCGTCGAGCCTGACGCCACTGACCAGTGCCGCAGATCTGCTGATCTTGCTTGAGCGCTGGGTCGAGCGAGGCTGGCTTCGTTCGCTGGACAAGGCCTTTATCGGTTTTCTGTACGAACTCGCACCCCAGTCCGATCCACTGGTGTTGCTCGCTGCCGCACTGACCAGCCATCAACTGGGTCACGGACATGTCTGCCTCGACGTGTTCGAAACCCTCAAGGCCCCGGATTTCGCCCTGTCTTTACCTCCTGAAGGCGATGAGCAAAGTGATGTCTTGCTCCTGCCGTCGCAGTTGCTTGAAACGCTGGATGGCGCGCATTGGTGCAAGGTGCTGGCGAGCAGCGCTCTGGTTGCACTGGCTGCGGACAATAGCGAAGCGGCGCATCAGCGACCGTTGGTGCTGTCCGGCAAGCGTCTGTACCTGCGGCGCTACTGGGCCTATGAGCGGCGTATCGATGCGGCGTTACGCACACGTCTGGCCCAAGGCGAAACGCCGCCGGATGACTTGCCTAAGCGTCTCGATGAATTGTTCGGCCCCGCCAGGCCCGGAGCAGTGATCGACTGGCAGAAACTCGCCTGCGCGCTTGCCACTCGGGGTGCGTTCAGCATCATCACCGGCGGCCCGGGAACCGGTAAAACCACGACCGTGGTGCGTTTGCTCGCGCTGCTCCAGGCGCCGGCGGTGGAAGCCGGTCAGCCGTTGCGCATTCGTCTGGCGGCGCCCACGGGCAAGGCTGCTGCGCGGTTGACCGAGTCCATCAGCCAGCAAGTGCAGTCGCTGAAAGTCACCGAAGACGTGCGCGAGAAGATCCCTTGTGACGTGACGACTGTCCATCGTTTGCTGGGCAGCCGGCCCGGCACCCGACACTTCCGCCACCATGCCGGCAACCGCTTGCCGCTGGATGTGCTGGTGGTCGATGAAGCTTCCATGATCGACTTGGAAATGATGGCTAACCTGCTCGATGCATTGCCGAAGCATGCGCGTCTGGTGTTGCTCGGCGACAAGGATCAACTCGCTTCGGTGGAGGCCGGAGCGGTACTCGGCGATCTTTGCCGTGATGCCGAGGCAGGCTGGTATAACCCGCACACCCGGCAGTGGCTGGAGTCGGTCAGCGGAGAGTCATTGCACGGCAGTGACCTGCACGTAGACCTCGATGGCTCTCATCCGCTGGCCCAACAACTGGTGATGCTGCGTCATTCCCGGCGTTTCGGTGAAGGTAGCGGCATTGGTCAACTGGCGCGGCGGGTCAATCAACAGTTGCCGGATGAGGCACGCCAGTTGCTGGCGGCCGGTCACTACGACGATGTGTTTTCACTGCCGCTCAAGGGAGAGCACGATCACAAACTGGAGCGCCTGTTGCTCGACGGTCATGGCGACGGTCCACAGGGTTATCGCCACTATCTGAACATCCTGCGCGAACAACGCCCGCCAGCGGGCAGACCGCTGGAGCATCCAGACTGGGTCAACTGGGCGCGGGCGGTGCTGCGGGCGTTTGACACCTTCCAGTTGTTATGTGCCGTGCGCAAGGGACCTTGGGGCGTTGAAGGGCTGAATCTGCGGATCACCGAAACCCTGCTCAAGGCACGCCTGATCGAGCATGACCAACAATGGTACGAAGGCCGGCCGGTGCTGATGACCCGCAACGATTACGGTCTGGGACTGATGAACGGCGATATCGGCATCGCCCTCAAGTTGCCCGAGCGCGAAGGCCCCGAAGCTGGCAGACCGGTACTGCGCGTGGCCTTTCCGCGAAACGACGGGCAGGGCGGGGTACGTTTCGTGCTGCCGAGTCGGCTCAACGACGTTGAAACGGTGTACGCCATGACCGTGCACAAATCCCAGGGCTCTGAGTTCGCCCACACCGCGCTGATCCTGCCGGATGCCTTGAATCCGGTGCTGACCAAAGAATTGATCTACACCGGGATTACACGGGCCAAGCACTGGTTCACCTTGATCGAACACCGGCCTGGAGTGTTCGAAGAGGCCGTGCAGCGCAAGGTCAAGCGCCTGAGCGGATTGATGCTGGAACTGGAGGAAGGCGCAGAGGCTCGGGAATGAAATAACCTGAAGTCTGATACCGATTACTGACCGGCGGGTCAGAAGACGCTGTCTCGCTGGTGTTACTTCGCTGTGCTATCGTTGCGGCATCATTTCGGTACGATCCAAGAGAATCCCTGCATGAAGGTGGCTGTCTGGGCGACAGAGCGCGTGGTTCGCTGCAAGCACGCATTGCTTGTCGGTCTGCTCTGTTTGCTGGCGGGCGCTGCCATCGCGCAGCCACAAACGTCGGCGGGCATGGCCGAGCAACGCGCTCAAGCGGTGACGCAGGTCGTGCTCGGCATTCTCAGCTATGCACGCTGGCCGGTTGAACCTGCGCAATTGCGCCTGTGCATCGTCGGCCCCACTGAATACACCGACGACCTGGTCAAAGGCACCACGCAGGCCACTGGTCGGCCGGTCGTCGTACGCCGACTGCTGGCCGACAACCCGGCGATCGTCAGCGAATGCGATGCGGTGTATATCGGCAAACTCACGGCGGATGAGCGCAGTCGGCTGTTTGCTTCATTGATCGGTCACCCGGTGTTGAGCATCAGCGAAGGGGGCGATCAGTGCACGGTCGGCAGCCTGTTCTGCTTGCGCGTCGGCGATGAACAGGTGTCCTTCGAGGTCAACCTCGACTCTGTCGCGCGCAGCGGTGTACGCATCCACCCGAGCGTACTGCAATTGTCGCGTCGCAAACCGGCGGCGCCATGAAACTGTTCCGTTCTGGAAGCCGCCCGACGCTGGGATCGGTCATTGGCCGTGGCCATTTGATTGTGGCGCTGGTAGCCGTGACGATGGCCAGCGTATCGCTGACCCTGCTGGGCGTTCTCGCGCTGCGGGTGTACGCCGATCACAACTTGCAGCTCATTGCGCGCTCGATCAGCTACACCGTGGAAGCGGCGGTAGTGTTCAACGACAAGGCCGCCGCGACTGAAGCGCTGGCCTTGATTGCGTCCACCGAAGAGGTGGCGGACGCGCAGGTGTTCGATGCGCAAGGTCAGGTGCTGGCGCGTTGGCAGCGGCCGGAGAACGGCTTGTTCACCGAATTGGAAATGCAGATCACGCGTACCGTTCTGGAAAAGCCGGTCAGGCTGCCGATTGAGCATCAGGAGCGCGAAATCGGTCACATTCTGCTGGTCGGTCATGGCGGCAGTCTCATGCGCTTTTTGCTGAGCGGTCTGGCAGGGATCATCCTGTGTACCGCCATCAGTGCCTGGGTCGCGCTCTATCTCGCGCGTCGACAATTACGCGGTATTACCGGACCACTGCGTAGCCTCGCCGCGGTGGCCCACGCCGCGCGCAGCGAGCGCGCGCTGGATCGGCGGGTACCGCCGGCGCAGATTGCCGAACTGGATAATCTGGGCAACGACTTCAATGCTTTGCTCGACGAACTCGAATCCTGGCAAACCCACCTGCAGAGCGAGAACGAGACCCTCGCCCACCAGGCCAGCCACGACAGCCTCACCGGCTTGCCGAACCGGGCGTTTTTCGAGGGCCGATTGATTCGTGCCCTGCGTAATGCCGGCAAACTCAACGAGCGGGTAGCGGTGTTGTTTCTCGACAGTGACCGTTTCAAAGGCATCAACGACAACTTCGGCCACGCCGCCGGCGATGCCGTGCTGGTGGCGGTCGCCAATCGGGTCCGCGCGCAGCTGCGTGAAGAGGATCTGGTGGCGCGGCTCGGCGGCGATGAGTTTGCCGTGCTGCTCGCGCCGCTGCACAAGGTCGAAGATGCCGAGCGCATTGCTGACAAGATTCTCGACAGCATGGACATGCCCATCGCGCTGCCGGGCGACACCAGTGTGGTGACGTCGCTCAGTATCGGCATTGCGGTTTTCCCCGATCATGGCGCTACGCCAGGTGCCTTGCTCAACGCCGCCGACGCCGCGATGTATCAGGCCAAACGCCTGTCACGTGGTGCTCAATTCACTGCCGGGTCGGAGAGCCCGGTTGTCAATCTGCAAACCAGGAGCTGATTCCCGTGTTCACACTTCCCGCTCGATTGTTTTCCGCCTTGCTGATGATCGCCGTACTGGCGCTGACCGGCTGCCAGACCGCACCACAAAAAGGCCTGACCCCGGCGCAGATCGCCGTCCTCAAACAACAAGGCTTCGAGGCAACCGACGAAGGCTGGGAGTTTGGCCTGTCAGGCAAAGTGCTGTTTGGCAGCGATATCGAAAGCCTGAACGCGCAAAGCACCGAAATCGTCGAACGCATCGGCAAGGCGCTGGTGGGGGTCGGTATTGAACGCGTACGGGTCGACGGTCATACCGACGCCTCGGGCAAAGAGACCTATAACCAGCAATTGTCGCTGCGCCGGGCCAAGAGTGTGGCCAAAGTGCTGACCACCGTCGGCATGAAGGAAGAGAATATCCAGTTGCGCGGCCTGGGCAGCAGCGAGCCGGTGGCGTCCAACAGTACTGCCGCCGGACGCACCGAGAATCGTCGGGTGTCGATTGTGGTCAGCGCCGATTAATCGGCGAACTGCATCTCGCGAGTCTGCCCCATCAGCAGACCCTGATTGCGCTCGGTCACCTCACGGATGTAATCCCACAGAAGGGTGATCCGCTTCAACTTGCGCAAGTCCTCCCGGCAGTACATCCAGAACTGCCGGGTGATGTCGATTTCTTCGGGCAGCACCGGCAGCAGGCGCGGATCCTGCGCCGCGAGGAAGCACGGCAGAATGGCCAGTGAACGCCCTTGCTGCGCTGCGACGAACTGCGCGATCACGCTGGTGCTGCGCAGGTTCGCGCTGGCGCCGGGCAGCACGTTCGCCAGGTACAGCAGCTCCGAGCTGAACGCCAGGTCATCCACATAACTGATGAATTGATGCTTGCCCAAATCGGCCGGGCGGCGGATCGGTGGGTGCTGGTCGAGGTAGTCCTGGGTCGCGTACAGCTGCAAGCGGTAGTCGCAGAGTTTGCAGCACACGTACGGGCCGTGTTCCGGGCGCTCCAGGGCAATGACGATATCGGCTTCGCGTTTGGACAGGCTGATGAAGTGCGGCAGCGGCAGGATGTCCACCGAGATCGCCGGGTAGGCGTCGACGAAGTGGCTTAGCTGCGGGGTGATGAAAAAGCTGCCGAAACCTTCGGTGCAGCCCATGCGCACATGTCCCGACAGTGCCACACCGGAGCCGGAGACCTGCTCGCAGGCCATGTGCAAGGTGCTTTCAATCGACTCGGCATAACCCAGCAATCGCTGACCTTCTGTGGTCAGCACAAACCCGCTGGTGCGCGATTTTTCGAACAGCAATGTGCCCAGCGCCGCTTCCAGCGAGCTGATGCGCCGCGACACCGTGGTGTAATCGACGGCCAGGCGTTTGGCCGCAGTGCTGGCCTTGCGGGTGCGGGCGACTTCGAGGAAGAACTTCAGATCGTCCCAGTTCAGCGACCCCAGGGAGGTGATGTTTTTTTGCATGATGGACGGGCTTATATGTGCGTTCTTATTAGAAGTTTGCACATCTATACTCCAAAAACAGTCCGACAACCAATTCGTGACACACGCCTCACCTCAAGGCGAACCCTTTCGCCTTGGCTCCTACGATAAAAACAAGTTTCGGAGACCAGCATGAACGCATCGCTTACGCCCAACGAAACCACGGTCCAGAAGGTCAAGCTGTTGATCGACGGCGAGTGGGTTGAATCGCAGACCACTGAGTGGCACGACATTGTCAACCCGGCGACCCAGCAAGTGCTGGCCAAAGTACCGTTCGCCACCGCTGCTGAAGTCGATGCCGCCATCCGTGCCGCACACCGCGCCTTCCAGACCTGGAAACTGACCCCGATCGGCGCGCGGATGCGCATCATGCTCAAGCTGCAGGCACTGATCCGCGAGCACTCCAAACGCATCGCCGTGGTGTTGAGCGCCGAGCAGGGCAAGACCATTGCCGACGCCGAGGGCGACATTTTCCGTGGCCTGGAAGTGGTCGAACACGCCTGTTCCATCGGCACCCTGCAAATGGGCGAGTTCGCCGAAAACGTGGCGGGCGGCGTCGATACCTACACCCTGCGCCAGCCGATCGGCGTGTGCGCCGGCATCACCCCGTTCAACTTCCCGGCGATGATTCCGCTGTGGATGTTCCCGATGGCCATCGCCTGCGGCAACACCTTCGTCTTGAAGCCTTCCGAGCAGGATCCGCTGTCGACCATGCTCCTGGTGGAACTGGCTATCGAGGCCGGCGTTCCGGCGGGCGTGCTCAACGTGGTGCACGGTGGCAAGGACGTGGTTGATGGCCTGTGCACCCACAAGGACATCAAAGCGGTGTCGTTCGTCGGTTCGACCGCGGTCGGTACGCACGTTTACGACCTGGCCGGCAAGCACGGCAAACGCGTGCAATCGATGATGGGTGCGAAGAACCACGCCGTGGTGCTGCCGGATGCCAATCGCGAGCAAGCGCTGAATGCCTTGGTCGGCGCCGGTTTCGGTGCCGCCGGGCAGCGTTGCATGGCCACTTCGGTGGTGGTGCTGGTCGGTGCCGCGAAACAATGGCTGCCGGACCTGAAAGCGCTGGCGCAGAAACTCAAGGTCAACGCCGGCAGCGAGGCGGGCACCGATGTCGGCCCGGTGATCTCGAAGAAAGCCAAGGCGCGGATTCTCGATCTGATCGAAAGTGGCATCAAGGAAGGCGCCAAGCTTGAGCTCGATGGTCGCGACATCAAGGTGCCCGGCTACGAGCAAGGCAACTTCGTCGGCCCGACCCTGTTCTCGGGCGTGACCACCGACATGCAGATCTACACCCAGGAAATCTTCGGACCGGTGCTGGTGGTGCTGGAAGTCGACACCCTTGATCAGGCCATTGCGCTGGTCAACGCCAACCCGTTCGGCAACGGCACGGGCCTGTTCACCCAGAGCGGTGCGGCGGCGCGTAAATTTCAGAGTGAAATCGACGTCGGCCAGGTCGGCATCAACATCCCGATTCCGGTGCCGGTGCCGTTCTTCAGCTTCACCGGTTCGCGCGGTTCGAAACTGGGCGACCTCGGCCCGTACGGCAAGCAAGTGGTGCAGTTCTACACCCAGACCAAAACGGTCACGGCGCGCTGGTTCGATGACGACAGCGTCAACGACGGCGTGAACACCACCATCAACCTGCGCTGAGGACTGGTCATGAAAATCGCATTTATCGGTCTGGGCAACATGGGCGCGCCGATGGCGCGCAACCTGATCAAGGCCGGCCATTCGCTGAACCTGGTGGACCTGAACAAAACCGTGCTGGCGGAACTGGAGCAACTGGGCGGCACCATCCGCGCCTCGGCCCGTGAAGCGGCGCAAGACGCCGAGCTGGTGATCACCATGCTCCCGGCGGCGGTGCATGTGCGTAGCGTCTGGCTCGGTGAGGACGGTGTGCTGGCCGGTATCGGCAAAGGGGTGCCGGCGGTGGATTGCAGCACCATCGATCCGCAGACCGCCCGCGATGTGGCCGCCGCTGCCGCCAAACAAGGCGTGGCCATGGCCGATGCACCGGTCTCCGGCGGCACCGGTGGCGCGACCGCTGGCACGCTGACCTTCATGGTCGGCGCCACCCCGGAACTGTTCGCCACCCTGCAACCGGTGCTGGCGCAGATGGGCCGCAACATCGTGCATTGCGGTGAAGTCGGCACCGGGCAAATCGCCAAGATCTGCAACAACCTGCTGCTGGCGATTTCGATGGTCGGCGTCAGCGAAGCCATGGCGCTGGGCGATGCACTGGGGATCGACACCTCGGTGCTGGCCGGGATCATCAACAGCTCCACCGGGCGTTGCTGGAGTTCGGAAATGTACAACCCGTGGCCGGGCATCGTCGAAACGGCGCCGGCCTCGCGTGGTTATACCGGTGGTTTCGGTGCCGAGCTGATGCTCAAGGATCTGGGGCTGGCCACCGAAGCGGCGCGTCAGGCGCATCAACCGGTGGTTCTCGGCGCGGTGGCGCAGCAGTTGTATCAGGCGATGAGCCAGCGCGGGGAGGGCGGCAAGGACTTCTCGGCGATCATCAACAGCTATCGCAAGCCGCAGTAACCACGCATCAAATGGTGGGGTGAGCTTCTGTGGCGAGGGAGCTTGCTCCCGCTGGTCTGCATCGCAGACCCAAACCCGGTCAATGCGGTTCTTCATAAAAACCGCATTGACTGAATTTACGACTGCTGCGCAGCCGAGCGGGAGCAAGCTCCCTCGCCACAGGCGGTTTCCCGGCTTTTTTGCATCAGGCGAAAACGAAATATTTGCGCACGGTCTCGACCACTTCCCAGGTGCCTTTCATCCCCGGCTCAACCACGAAGATGTCGCCGGCACGCAGGTGAATCGGCGCCATGCCGTCCGGGGTGATGATGCAATAGCCTTCCTGGAAGTGGCAGTACTCCCACTTCACGTAGTCGACCCGCCACTTGCCCGGGGTGCAGATCCAGGTGCCCATGATCTTGCTGCCGTCTTCGCTGGTATAGGCGTTGAGGTTGACGGTGTGCGGGTCACCTTCGAGTTTTTCCCATTTGCAGGCATCGAGTACCGGCAGCGGGTGGGTGTCGCGCAGAACGGTGATGGGGGCGGTCGCGGTCATGAGAACTCCGGGCAGTGGGCGGATGGCAAAGAAACCAACTCGCACCCTATAGCGCCCGGTTGCCGCTCAGTTGTCTGTGCTCGACATCGAGCTGCTCAGAAACGCGCAAACCGTCAAAGGTTTTCCAGCGGGCATTCGACCCGCGCCCTTTCAAGGTCGATTTCGAAACCTTCCAGTTGCGCGTATTGCCGCGTCAGCTCAGCGATGCTGCTGTTGATCTCGCGTTTTTTTGCCTCGATAGCCTGTTGGGCCAGATCCCATGGCATGGCCTCGCCATGATGCGCGGCAAAAATCGTCTGCAATTCCCGGAGCCTGAAGCCCATCTCTTTTGCGCATTTGATGAAGATCAGCAGTTCGATGCTTTGTTGGTCGTAGAGGCGATATTTACCTTGGCGCCGGGGCGTGGGCAGCAGACCGATCGACTCGTAGTGGCGAATGCTTTTGATGGTGGTGCCGGCACGTTGCGCGGCTTGGCCGATGTACATAAAAGTCCTTTTTCAATGTGAAACCGTGCGGCGCATTATCGGCAGACTTAGCGGCGGGCGATAGCGTGAGCCTGTTGCAGCCAGCGCTGGCGCTGCCGGTCGCTGGACTCAAGCAGCGGGCCGAAGGTCAGCGTGCGCAGGGGGTTGATACCACAGAACTGCAGGGTGGTCTTGCGCACCTGATGCAGTCCCGGCATCCGGTAGATCCAGCGGTAATACCAGAGTGGCGTGTCCATCGTCACCAGCAAATGCGCGGTGCGCCCCTTGAGCAACTGATCGGGAAAGGGTTTGCCTTTTCGGTATTTGAAGGCGAATCCCGGCAGCAACACCCGATCAAAAAAACCTTTGAGCAGCGCTGGAATGCCGCCCCACCAGATCGGGTAGACCAGCGTCAGATGTTCGGCCCAAAGGATGTCGGATTGCGCGCGGCTCAAGTCTTCTTCCAGCGCTTGAACCTGTTGATATCCCTGGCGCAACACCGGGTCGAAAACCATCTCTCCCAGGCGTAGCTGACGCACCTGGTGTCCGGCATCGAGCGCTGATTGTGCGTAGCGCTCGGCGAGTGCGGCGCAGAAACTCGTCGCGCCGGGATGGCCGAGAATCAGCAGAATGCGTTTGCCCATGGTCATGCTCCTTGCCGTTGAACGCCAAGGATGAAGTCTGCCCCTCAGGGGAGAGTCAAGGCTTGCAGCAAGGCTTTGGCATAACCGGGCAGCGCGCTGAAGTCCCGGGCGCAGAGCATCAGCATGCGGCGGGCCCACGTTTCGTTGAGCGCCACCCAATTGAATGAACGCAAGGCAGACCGCTCGACCGCGGCCAGCGGCACAATTGCCAACCCGACACCTCGGGCGACCATACGCATCGCTCCATCGAAACCGTCGGCGCGAATGCGGATCTGCATGCGTGAGCCACTGTGCAGCGCCTGTTCTTCCAGATACACCGCCAGTGCGCTGTCATTGCGCAGTCCGACAAAGTCATGCTGCAGGGCGTCGCTGAAACGGACTGGCGCAGCGTCAGACAATGGGTGCCCGAAGGGCAGGATCAGCACCAGCGGATCGGCACGAAATGGCTGGGTCTGCAGGTCGGTGGTATCTACTGCGTCGGACACAATCCCGAGATCCGCCGCCCCTTGGCGCAAGGCGTGAGTGATGCGCGCGCTGGGCAATTCCTGCAGATCGATGTCGAGGTTGGGATGCTCGCACAAAAAGTCCGCCAGCACTTCCGGCAGGTATTCAGTGATCGCGGTGGTGTTGCACAGCAACCGTACCTGGCCTTTGACGCCTTGGGCGTAATCGGCCAGATCCTGCTGCATGCGTTCGGACTGTTGCAGGAGGACGCGCGCATGTTGCGCCAGCGCCTTGCCGGCCGGCGTCGGGCTCACGCCACGGCGCCCGCGCTGCAGGAACTCGGTGCCGAGCGAAGCCTCCATGGCCCGGATGCGCGCACTGGCGGCGGCCAGCGACAGATGACTGCGGGCGGCGCCGGCGGTGATGTTGCCGCTGTCGAGGATGTGCAGGTAGAGGCGCAGGTCGGTGAGGTCGAAGTGCATGGGGGCAGCCTCTGGTCTTCGTGGTTTCTGGGCGGGCCCTATCGCTGGCAAGCCAACTCCCACAGGATTTTGTGTTGTGCACAAATCCTGTGATCCACACTGAAACCTGTGGGAGCTGGCTTGCCAGCGATGAGGCCAAAAGTCTTAACAAATACTTAGCCTATTGTATTGGAAGAGGCAGCCTCAGTATATGGCAGATTTTCAGCACACCCACCAAGGCGCACAGTAGCGCCATGAACGCACTCGCAGACTTCTATCAAAACCTCGGCCTGGGCCTATCGCTGCTGGTCATCGCCACCTTTATCATGGCCGGTCTGGTCAAAGGGGTAATCGGTCTCGGCTTGCCCACTGTCGCAATGGGGCTGCTGGGTCTGGCTATGGCCCCATCACAGGCAGCCGCATTGCTGATCATTCCGGCGACACTGACCAACGTTTGGCAACTGGCCTTTGGCGGGCATCTGAAAGGGCTGATCAAACGCCTGTGGCCGCTGCTGCTGATGATCTTCCTCGGGACCGCCGTCGGCACGTTGTCGATCGGCATGGCGGGCGGGCATTGGGTGGTGCGCGGCTTGGGCGCGGCGTTGCTGCTGTATGCGTTGAGCGGGTTGCTGCTGCCGACCCTGCAGGTCAATCCCCGGCATGAGCCGTGGCTCGGCCCGCTGTGCGGGCTGATCACCGGAGTCATCACTTCGGCCACCGGCGTGTTCGTGATACCGGCGGTGCCGTACCTGCAGGCGCTGGGTTTGCAGCGTGATGAACTGGTGCAGGCGCTGGGCCTGTCGTTCACCGTCTCGACCCTGGCGCTGGCCGGCGGCCTGTTCTGGCGCGATGCACTGGGCAGTGGCGAGTTGACTGCCTCGCTGCTGGTGCTGATCCCGGCGATGCTGGGCATGGGGTTTGGCCAATGGCTGCGGCAGCGCATCAGCGCCGTGCTGTTCAGGCGCGTGTTCTTTATCGGACTGGGCGCACTTGGCGCCCATTTGCTGATCAGCGGCTAGCCGAAGAAGCGCTGAGCATTTCGATCCGACGGATATCGAAATCGCGCTCCAGGTACGTCATGCGGTTGTCGAAAAACTCGCGCATGTGCGGCAGGTTCGAGTGCACGTCCAGGTGCGCCTGGCTTTCCCAGATCTCGTAGAAGATGAATAGCGTCGGGTCTTCCTGGTCGCGCAGCATGTGGTACTCAATGCAGCCCGGCTCGGCGCGGCTCGGCTCGACATAGGCGCGAAACAGCGCTTCGAAGGCCTCGGCTTTCTCCGGGCGGGTCTTGGCGTGCAGGATGAAACCGTGGCGCTCACTCATCAGATCAACTCCTCAAATGCAGATGGCTGCCAATGCTATTGCAACAATCTGCGTTACATTCGTGCTTTTTGATCAAATGTATTTTGCGTCGACGCGGCTTATTCCGCGCGAGATGGATGGTTAACCTGCCGCCATTCGTTTTCCCATCTTTCTCCAGCCCGATGGCTGCGCGAGGCGTTCTGATGAAAAAAGTGTTGTTGCTCAATGGCGGCAAGAAATTCGCCCATTCCGACGGTCGTTACAACGCCACCCTGCACGAAACTGCACTGAGCGTGCTGGATCGTGGTGGCCTGGATGTCAAAACCACGTTCATCGATGAGGGGTACGACGTCGCTGAAGAAGTGGCCAAATTCCTCTGGGCCGATGTGATCATTTATCAGATGCCGGGCTGGTGGATGGGCGCGCCGTGGACGGTGAAAAAGTACCTCGACGAAGTCTTCACCGAAGGTCATGGCAGCCTTTATGCCAGCGATGGTCGGACCCGTTCCGATGCGTCGCAGAAGTACGGCAGCGGCGGTCTGATTCAAGGCAAGCAGTACATGCTGTCGCTGACCTGGAACGCGCCGCAGCAGGCGTTCGATGACCCGAGCGATTTCTTTGAGGCCAAGGGTGTGGATGCGGTTTACTTCCCGTTCCACAAGGCCAACGAGTTTTTGGGCATGACCGGATTGCCGACGTTCCTCTGTGTCGATGTGATGAAGCGGCCGAACATCGAGAATGATGTGGCGCGGTATGAGCAGCATCTGAAACAGGTGTTTGCTCTCAAGGCTTGAATGGTTTCGGGCTACTATCGGCGGTAAGAGCAAAAGATCGCAGCCTGCGGCAGCTCCTACAGGGGAATGCAGTTCACTGTAGGAGCTGCCGAAGGCTGCGATCTTGGCGATTTCAAAGAGGACACCCGTGAAAGCCAGATCCGATGAGTTGCAGATTTTCGTCTGCGTGATCGAGTGCGGTTCGATTTCCGCCGCCGCCGAACAGGTCGGGCAGACGCCGTCGGCGGTCAGCCGCACGTTGTCGCGGCTCGAAGCCAAGCTCGACACCACGCTGATCAACCGCACCACGCGGCGCATGGACCTGACCGAGGAGGGCAAGTATTTCTTCGAACAGGCCAAGCTGATTCTCGATCAGATGGATGCGCTCGAAGAGCGTCTGTCTTCACGCCAGCAAACCCCGTCCGGGCGTCTGCGGATCAACGCTGCGTCGCCGTTCATGCTGCACGCCATCGTGCCGTACATCGACGAATTCCGTGGCTTGTACCCGGACATCCAGCTCGAACTCAACAGCAATGACCTGATCATTGACTTGCTGGAACAAAGCACCGACGTCGCGATCCGCATCGGCACTCTTGCTGACTCCACGTTGCATGCGCGTTCGCTCGGTTGCAGTCCGCTGCTGATCGTCGCCAGTCCGGCGTATCTGGAGCAGCACGGCGCGCCGCAGCAGGTCGCCGACTTGAGTGACCACGCCCTGCTCGGTTTCACCCACAACGAAGGCCTCAATCAGTGGCCGCTGCGTTACGTGCACGGTGACCGTTGGCCGATCACTCCGGCCATCAGCGCCTCCAGCGGTGAGACCGTGCGCCATCTCGCGCTGGAGGGGCAGGGCATTGCCTGCCTGTCGCACTTCATGACCATCGACGACATTCGCGCCGGACGCCTCAAGGTGTTGCTGGCGGAGTTCAACAGCGGTTATCGCCAGCCGATCAACGCGGTGTACTACCGGAACTCGCAACTGGCGCTGCGCATCCAGTGCTTCCTCGATTTCATCCAGAGCAAACTCGCGGCGTACGCCAGTGCTGATTTCAAGGGCTGATTCGTGATCCCTGCGCAAGAGTGAATTGGGCGAGGGCGGGTTTTTCCATCGGGGTGACCGGTCGATACTCGTTGCATCACTTATTCACGCAGGGAGTTTCTCCATGAACGTATTCATCACCGGCGCCGCCGGTTTTATCGGCGGTTCCATCGCCACCGGTCTGGTCCAGGCCGGGCACTCTGTCACGGGCCTGGTGCGCAGCGCCGAGCAGGCCGATGAGCTGAAAGCTTTGGGCATCACCCCGGTGATCGGCACCCTCGAAGACAGTACATTACTGGCCGATCAGGCCCGCGCCGCCGATGCGGTGATCAATGCCGCCAGCAGTGACCATCGCGGCGCGGTCGAAGCCTTGCTCGACGCCCTGCGCGGTTCGCACAAAGTGTTCCTGCACACCAGCGGTTCGAGCATCGTCGGCGATGCCTCGGGCGGCAAATCCAGTGACGTCATCTACTATGAAGACAACCTGCCGGAACCCACCGTTGACAAGGCGGCCCGCGTGGCGATCGACAACCTGATCCTCGCCGCCGCACAGGACGGCGTGAACTCGGCAGTGATCTGCAACACCCTGATCTACGGCGACAGCCTGGGCGTCAATCGCGACAGCGTGCAGTTGCCGCGTCTGCTCAAACAAGCACGTAAAAGTGGCGTGGTGCGGCATGTCGGCACTGGCCAGAACATCTGGTCCAACGTGCACATCGAAGACGTCGTCGCACTGTACCGGCTGGCGCTGACCCGGAACGTGCCCGGCACCTTCTACTTCGTCGAAAGCGGTGAAGCCTCGTTCATCGACATGACCACTGCCATGGCGCAGGCGTTGAATCTGGGCCAGCCACAAGACTGGCCACTGCAAGACGCCGAAGCCGAATGGGGCTACGAAATGGCCAACTACGGGCTCGGCTCCAACAGCCGCGTACGCGGCAAACACGCTCGTGAACTGCTGGGCTGGGCGCCAAAGCGTACGTCGGTGGTGGAGTGGATTCGTAACGAGATGGTGTGAATCGTACTCCAGCCATCCAGACACCACCGAACCTGTGGGAGCTGGCTTGCCAGCGATAGCGGTTCACCCGTCAGCAAATATGTTGAATGTGCAGCCGCCATCGCTGGCAAGCCAGCTCCCACAAGTTTTTGTGTTTGCCTAGGAACCATGTAAATCCCGCCCCGCGATTTTCATTAATCGCGACAAAACATATCCAACAGCGACACGCCTTACCTCTCCACGAAAATTACTTTCATGGCGTTTGAAAAATCGATCTCGAAATGATTTATGAGTTTCACAACCCATTCGAACGTGACCCTTTCGAGGAGTACCGCATGACGCCTTACTTCGGCTATTGGCTACTGATTTATGCCGCCGTAGCCATCATTGCCTTGATCGTGCTGATCGCCCGTTACCGGCTCAATCCGTTCATTGTCATCACGCTGATTTCCATCGGCCTGGCGCTGGTAGCGGGAATGCCGCCGTCGGGCGTGGTGGGGGCGTATGAGGCCGGGGTGGGCAAGACGCTGGGGCATATTGCGCTGGTGGTGGCGCTGGGGACGATGCTCGGCAAGATGATGGCCGAGTCCGGCGGTGCGGAGCAGATGGCCCGCACCCTGATTGAGAAGTTCGGCGAGAAGAACGCGCACTGGGCGATGGTTTGCATCGCGTTTCTGGTCGGCCTGCCGCTGTTCTTCGAAGTCGGCTTTGTCTTACTGGTACCCATCGCCTTCACCGTGGCGCGGCGGGTGGGTGTGTCGATTCTGATGGTCGGCCTGCCGATGGTTGCCGGCCTGTCGGTGGTGCATGCGCTGGTGCCGCCGCACCCGGCGGCGATGCTCGCGGTGCAGGCGTATCAGGCCTCGGTCGGGCAGACCTTGCTGTATGCGATTGCCATCGGTATTCCCACCGCAATCATCGCCGGTCCGCTGTACGCCAAATTCATCGTGCCGCGCATTCAACTGCCGGTGGATAACCCGCTGGAAAAACAATTTCTCGACCGCGAGCCGCGCGACAGGCTGCCGGGTTTCGGCATCACCATGGCGACCATTCTGTTGCCGGTGGTGCTGATGCTGATCGGTGGCTGGGCCAACCTGATCTCCACGCCGGGCAGCGGTTTCAATCAGTTTCTGTTGTTCATCGGCAACTCGGTGATCGCACTGTTGCTGGCGACCTTGCTGAGTTTCTGGACGTTGGGCATCGCTCAGGGTTTCAACCGTGAATCAATCCTCAAATTCACCAACGAGTGCCTGGCACCGACCGCCAGTATCACCTTGCTGGTCGGCGCCGGCGGTGGTCTGAACCGGATTCTGGTGGACGCTGGGGTCACCGATCAGATTGTCGGGCTGGCCCACGAATTTCACCTGTCGCCGCTGATCATGGGCTGGCTGTTCGCCGCGTTGATGCGGGTGGCCACCGGCTCGGCCACCGTGGCGATGACCACCGCGTCCGGCGTGGTTGCGCCGGTGGCCATCGGTCTGGGTTATCCACACCCGGAATTGCTGGTGCTGGCGACCGGCGCCGGCTCGGTGATCTTTTCCCACGTCAACGACGGCGGCTTCTGGTTGATCAAGGAATACTTCAACATGACGGTCGCGCAGACGTTCAAGACCTGGACCGTGCTTGAGACCCTGATCTCGCTGGTCACTTTCGCTTTGACCGTCGGCCTTTCTTACCTGCTGTAACCGGAGCCCGCCGCCATGGACATCCTTTATCAGATCCGCGCTCGTCAGGATTCCTTCAGCGCCGGCGAAGGCCGCATCGCCCGGCTGATGCTGGACGACGTCGGTTTTGCCGCGAGCGCCAGCCTCGAAGATCTCGCACAACGGGCCGAAGTCAGTACCGCCACGTTGTCGCGTTTTGCCCGTACGGTGGGCTGCCGCGACCTGCGCGATCTGCGCCTGCAACTGGCCCAGGCCAGCGGCGTTGGCAGTCGTTTTCTCGACCCGGCGGGTACCCCTGAACAGTCGGCGTTCTACGGGCAGATTGTCGGCGATATCGAAACCACGCTGCGCCAGCATCTGGCTGGATTCGACGAATCGCGCTTCGCCGACGCGGTGAAAATGCTCGGCCAGGCGCGGATGATTCATGCGTTCGGCATGGGCGGTTGCTCGACCCTGTGCAGCGATGAATTGCAGGTACGCCTGGTGCGCCTTGGCTACCCGATTGCGGTGTGCCACGACGCGGTGATGATGCGCGTCACCGCCGCCAGCCTCAGTGCCGAGCACGTGCTGATCGTCTGCTCGCTGACCGGCATCACCCCGGAGCTTTTGGAAACCGTCGAACTGGCGCGCAACTATGGCGCGCGCATTCTGGCCATCACCCGCGCCGACTCACCGCTGGCCGAATTGGCCGACATCGTCCTGCCGTTGCAAGGCGCGGAAACTTCGTTCATCTACAAACCGACGGCGGCGCGCTACGGCATGTTGCTCGCCATCGATGTGCTTGCGACCGAGCTGGCGCTGGCCAATCCTGAAGACAATCAAGAGCGTCTGCGGCGGATCAAACTCGCCCTCGACGAATACCGTGGCGGCGACGATCACCTGCCGCTGGGAGACTGACATGCAGTACGACACGCTGATCCGCAACGCCACCGTCATCGATGGCAGCAACACGCCCGGCTACCGCGCTGATGTGGCGATTCTCAACGGGCGCATCGAACGCATTGGCGACTTGCACGATGCCCGCGCCACAGAAGAAATCGACGCCGCCGGCCGCGTGCTCGCCCCGGGTTTTATCGACGTGCACACCCACGACGACACCGTGGTCATCCGCCAGCCGCAGATGCTGCCCAAACTCAGCCAGGGCGTGACTACGGTGATCGTCGGCAACTGCGGGATCAGCGCCTCGCCGGTCAGTCTCAAAGGCAATCCACCGGACCCGATGAACCTGCTCGGCAGCGCGGCGGCGTTCGTCTATCCACGTTTCAGCGATTATCGCGCCGCCGTCGAAGCGGCGAACACCACGTTGAACGTCGCCGCACTGGTCGGTCACACCGCGCTGCGCAGCAATCACCTCGACGATCTGTTGCGCACCGCCACGTCTGACGAAATCGCTGCCATGCGTGAGCAACTGCGTGAAAGCCTTGAGGCCGGCGCACTCGGTTTATCCACAGGTCTGGCCTACGCCAGCGCCTTCAACGCTTCCACCGATGAAGTGAAGCAACTGACCGAAGAACTGACGGCATTCGGCGCGGTGTACACCACCCACCTGCGCAGTGAATTCGAACCGGTGCTGGAGGCGATGGACGAAGCGTTCAGCATCGGCCGTCACTCGCGATCCCCGGTGATCATTTCCCACCTCAAATGCGCCGGTGTGGGTAACTGGGGGCGCAGTCCGCAGTTGCTCGCGGCGTTGGAGCAAGCAGCGAAAACCCAGCACGTGGGCTGCGATTGCTATCCCTACGCAGCGAGTTCTTCGACGCTGGATCTGAAGCAAGTCACCGACGCCCACCGCATCACCATCACCTGGTCGACGCCGCATCCTGAAGTCAGCGGCCGCGACCTGATCGACATCGCCGCCGAATGGAACGTGCCACTGCTCGACGCCGCCAAACGCCTGCAACCGGCGGGCGCGGTGTACTACGGCATGGACGAGGCCGATGTACGAAAAATCCTCGCGCATCCACTGTCGATGGTCGGCTCTGACGGACTGCCGGAGGACCCGTTCCCGCACCCACGCCTGTGGGGCGCTTTCCCACGAGTACTCGGACATTTCAGTCGTGATGTCGGGCTGTTTCCGCTGCACACCGCCGTGCACAAGATGACCGGTCTGTCGGCGGCGCGGTTTGGCTTGAAAGAGCGCGGCGAGATTCGTGAGGGCTATTGGGCGGATCTGGTCTTGTTCGATCCTGAGACGGTGCGCGATGTGGCGGATTTCACTGATCCGCAACGAGCGGCACAGGGGATTGAGGGGGTGTGGGTCAATGGCGTGTTGAGCTATCGCGACGGGCAGGCGAATGGTCGCCGGGAAGGGCGGTTTCTGGCGCGGCAGGGGGATTTGCGCGAAGGATTTCATTGATTGCCAAGCCCCGGTAGGCGCTGCCGAAGGCTGCGATCTTTTGATCTGCGTCTCATAGTGGCACTCTGAGATTAAAGAATGTCGAAACCAAGCCGAATTGCTGACATCCCGCCCCGCTAAACGCTTGGGCCAACCAGTCAGGGAGCACCCCATGAGCTTCGGCAAAACCACCCCGATCCTGCGGATCTTCGATGAAGCCAAGGCGTTGGAGTTCTACGTCGACTTCCTTGGCTTCAAGATCGACTGGCAGCACCGTTTCAAAGCGAATTTCCCGCTGTATCTGCAGGTGTCCCGTGGCGAATGCGTGCTGCACCTGTCCGAGCATCACGGCGATGCGACCCCGGGTTCGGCGCTGCGCATCGAGACCGATGAGCTGGAGGCGTTTCAGCAGCAATTGGTGGCCAAGGACTACAAGTTTTCGCACCCACAGATTCAGGCGATGCCGTGGGGCAGTCAGGACATGACGATTGCTGATCCGTTTGGTAATCGGTTGGTGTTTACCAACGCGATCAGTGTTTGAGTCGAGCCATACAAAAAAAGCGCTGCCAAACCATTAAGGTGGCTACTGGCGCCATCGCTGGCAAGCCAGCTCCCACAGTGATCGAGTCGTACACAAAATTTGTGCTTCACCAAGAAACCTGTGGGAGCTGGCTTGCCAGCGATGAGGCCAGAACAATCACCCCCGATGCATCTGCCGAAACTCCCCCGGTGGCATCCCGCGCCGGCTCTTGAAGGTTCGGTGAAAAGAGCGCGGCTCGGTAAACCCCAGATACTGCGCAATGTCCTGAATCGGCAACGTACTGTTGAGCAAATAATGCTCCGCCAGCTCTTGGCGCAAATCGTCGAGAATCTGCTGATACGACGTCCCCGCCTGATGCAACTGCCGCTGCAACGTGCGCACCGACACCGCGAGCTGCTCGGCCACCTGTTCCTTGCGCGGCAAGCCTTCCTTGAGCAACTGACGCAGGATGCTTTTGACCCGCTGCTCCAGCGACGCATCCTCCAGCGTCGCCATCAAACCCATCGCATGTTCTTCCAGCGTACGCAGCAATTGCGCATCGGCCTGGCGCAGCGGTAATTGCAGATACGCCAACGGCACGATCAGCGCTGAATAGGCCTGCTCGAACAGCACCGGGCAATCGAAAAACGCTTCGTACTGCGCCTGGGTAGCATCTGGCGGGCACGGATGTTCCAGCCACACGGCGGCGGGCGACATCTGTGTGTCGGCGATCCAGCGCGCGTATTGCAGCCACGAGCCGAGGACGTTTTCCACCAGATGCCGGCGGATACGCGGGCGCTCGTAGCGGCACGTCCAGATCAGGTGCACGTGGCCATCCTGCACGTCGGCGCGGCTGACGCCCATGTCGCCCACCAGTTTTTCGAACGGCATGATCCGGCTCATCGCATCGCCCAGAGTTGCGCAGTTCATGGTGATGTAACCGAGCACGCTCCAGGAGTTGGGCAGGACGAAATTGGCCGCGTTGAGACCGAACAGCGGATCGCCCGAGTGCTCGCAGAAATAATCGAGCAGGCGCTCATGGGTTTCGCCCGGCAGGCGCAGGCTGTTGTCGCTCAGTTGCTGCGCCTGCAAACCGGCAGCGGCCAACGCCGGCTCGATGGCCATGCCCAGTTGCTCGGCATGGCGCACGTATTTGAGCAGCGGCGGAACCGAGGTGAAGCCGAGCGATTGCATGATCCGAATCCCTTGATCAAGGCCTGCGTGAGCGAATGAATGCCTGAAAGGTAATTTGAAACCCCGACTAAAGTAAATGGCTGGCACTTGCGCGACGTTTGACTCAATTGGCTACTCGAACTGGCCGGATACGACCGTGACACTTTTTGGCCGCTGACTAGTATGGAGGCCTGCAATATCACTGATCAGACTGCATAAGAAGGACACACGCATGCGACGCTGGAACGGCTGGGGAGATGCAACCACGGTGGTCGAACTGCCGGCCCAGGGCGCGAGCTTTCTCCATGAACGACTGGGGGCCGGGCAGGTGTTGCCCGATGCCACGCTGGACGCGGCATTGGCGCGGGTGCCGGTCTCGCGGCTGGCGGCGCACACCTTGTACAGCGTCGATGCCCATGACCGTCTGCTGCACGCCCGGGGCCAGAGCCTGCCGGACTGGCTGGCGCTGCGCGAAGGTGCACTGGGCAATTATCCGGACGCGGTGGCGTTTCCGGAGACCGCCGGGCAGATCCGCCAATTGCTGGCGCTCGCCCACGAACAGGACCTGTGCCTGATTCCCTACGGCGGCGGCACCTCGGTGGCCGGGCACATCAATCCGCCGGATTCGGCGCGGCCGGTGGTGACCGTGTCGCTGGCGCGGATGAATCGTCTGATCGACCTCGACGAGCAGAGCCAACTGGCGACGTTCGGCCCCGGTGCCAGTGGCCCGCAGGTGGAAAGTCAGCTGCGCGCTCGCGGCTACACGCTGGGGCATTTCCCGCAGTCGTGGGAGCTGTCGACGCTGGGCGGTTGGGTCGCCAGTCGCTCCAGCGGTCAGCAGTCGTTGCGTTACGGGCGCATCGAGCAATTGTTCGCTGGCGGCACCCTGGAAACTTTCGCCGGGCCATTGGAAATCCCGACCTTTCCTGCCTCGGCGGCGGGGCCCGATTTGCGTGAAGTGGTGCTCGGTTGCGAGGGCCGTTTCGGGATCATTTCCGAGGTCAAAGTGCGGGTCAGTCCGCTGCCGGCCGATGAGCGTTTTTACGGAGTGTTCCTGCCCAGTTGGAGCAAGGCGCTGCAAGCGATTCGCCAATTGGCGCAGGCGCGGGTGCCGCTGTCGATGCTGCGGCTGTCGAACGCGGTGGAGACCGAAACCCAACTGGCGCTGGCCGGGCATCCGCAGCAGATCGCCTGGCTGGAAAAGTATCTGAACCTGCGCGGCGCCGGTGAAGGCAAGTGCCTGCTGACCTTCGGCGTCACCGGCAACCGTCGGCAAAACGCGCTGTCGCTGAGCCAGGCGCGCCAGCATCTGAAAGCCTTCGGCGGCGTCTTCACCGGCACCTTGCTCGGCAAGAAATGGGCGCAGAACCGCTTCCGTTTCCCCTACCTGCGCGAGAACCTGTGGAACGCCGGCTACGTCGTCGACACCCTAGAAACCGCCACCGACTGGAGCAACGTCGACAATCTGCTCAACCTCATCGAAAACAGCCTGCGCGACGCCTTGGCGGCAGAGGGCGAACGGGTGCATGTGTTCACCCATCTGTCCCACGTCTACGGCGAAGGTTCGAGCATCTACACCACTTACGTGTTTCGCCCGGCGGCGGATTATCCGGCGACGCTGGCGCGCTGGCAGGCGCTCAAGCACGCGGCCAGTCAGACCATCGTCGACAACCACGGCACCATCAGCCACCAGCATGGGGTCGGCAAGGATCACGCGCCGTACCTGCCGCGCGAAAAAGGCGCGCTGGCGATGGACACTTTGCAGGCGCTGAGCAGGCACTTCGATCCGGCCGGGCGCCTCAACCCCGGCACGCTGATGCAGGAGTGACGATCATGCACCCGGACTGGAACGCCGCGTGGCGCCAGCAAACCTTGCCGACATTGGCCGACGCAAGCTGGGATCTGATCGTCATCGGCGGCGGTATCAGCGGTGCCGGCATCCTGCGCGAAGCGGCACGGCGTGGCTGGCGTTGTCTGCTGCTGGAGCAACGTGATTTCGCCTGGGGCACCTCCAGCCGGTCGTCGAAAATGGTTCACGGCGGATTGCGTTATATCGCCAAGGGCCAGTGGCGCCTGACCCGCGATTCGGTGCGCGAGCGTCAGCGTCTGCTCGACGAAGCGCCGGGACTGGTGGAACCGATGAGTTTCCTGATGCCGCACTATCGCGGCGGCTTTCCCGGGCCGCGTGTGCTCGGTGGCTTGTTGTCGGTGTACGACGCGTTGGCCGGACGACGCAGCCATCGTTTTCACGACGCGCAGCAACTGCGGTTTCTCGCGCCGGGGGTGAAGGAAACCCGGCTGCTCGGTGGCACCAGTTTTGTCGATGCGCTGACCGATGATGCACGGCTGGTGATGCGCGTGTTGAGTGAAGCGCGAGCCGATGGCGCAGTGGTACTCAACGGGGTGCGCGTCGAACATTTGCTGCGTGAAGACGGCCGGGTGTGTGGGGTTCAGGTCGAAGATTATGAGTCGGGCGGGTCGTTGCAATTGCGTTGCGACGTGCTGGCGGTGGCGACCGGGGCGTGGGCGGAGCGCCTGCGTTTGCCCGAGGCTCCGCGACAATTGCGCCCGCTGCGCGGCAGTCATCTGCTGCTGCCGGGCTGGCGTTTGCCAGTGGCGCAGGCCTTCACGTTTCTGCATGCGCGCGACCGGCGGCCAGTGTTCGTTTTTCCGTGGGAAGGCGCGACAGTGGTTGGCACCACCGACCTCGATCATCGCGAGAATCTGGATCAGAGCGCGAGCATCAGCGCTGAAGAACTCGACTACCTGCTGGCGGCCTGCACGCAACAATTTCCAGGTGCCGAAGTGACGGCGAGCGATGTGCTGTCGACCTGGTCCGGCGTGCGTCCGGTGGTGGGCAGCGCGGCGGGTCAACAGCAAGGCAAGCCGTCGAATGAAACCCGTGAACATGTGCTGTGGCAGGAGCCGGGGTGCGTCACGTTGGCTGGCGGCAAACTGACAACGTTTCGCCCGCAAGCCATCGAAGTACTCAAGGCCTGTGCCGACATGCTTGGCCGTGCTTTCGAAGATGACGGCGCGCCGGTATTCGCAGCCGTACCGCCACTGACCATTCCCGGACTCAGCCCGCAACAGTGGCGACGGCTGGCCGGCAGGCACGGTCGCGATCTGCCGCGACTGGCGCAGTTGATCGCCGAGTTGGGCCACGAAATGGTTGGCAACACTGACACCTTGTGGGCAGAGCTGGCCTTCGCCTGTGAAGCGGAAATGGTGCTGCACCTCGATGATCTGTTGCTGCGCCGCACTCGTCTGGGCCTGTTGCTGGCGCGTGGTGGCGAAGCGCATTTCGCCGCCATCCGCCAACTCTGCCAGCCCCGCCTGGGCTGGGACGATGCACACTGGCAGCAAGAGCTGCAGCGTTACCGGGCGTTGTGGCAACGTCACCATGGCCTGCCGGATGCCACGCCTTGAGGCCCCTTGAAGAGAGCGCCATGGATAACCACTCGAACAAGCGCTACCTGCTGGCGATCGACAACGGCACCCAGAGCGTGCGCGCATTGCTTTTCGATTTGCAGGGCAATCTGCTCGGTAAAGGCAAGGTCGAGTTGCAGGCGTATTACTCGACGCAACCGGGCTGGGCCGAGCAGGACCCGGAATATTATTGGGCGAAACTCGGCGAGGCCTGTCAGCAGGTGTGGGCGCAAACCGGGATTGATCGCTCGCAGATTGCCGGGGTGTCGCTGACCACCCAGCGCGGCACGGTGATCAATGTCGATGCCGAGGGCAAACCGCTGCGCCCGGCGATTTTGTGGCTCGATCAGCGCCAGAGCGACGTCGAGGGCGGGATCAAGGGACCGTGGGGCTGGCTGTTCAAACTGGTCGGCGCGCAGGCCACCGTGGATTATTTTCGCGCGCAGGCAGAGGCCAACTGGATCGCCAGACACCAGCCTGAAGTCTGGGCGGCGACCGACAAGTTTTTGCTGCTCTCGGGCTTTCTCACCCATCGCCTGTGTGGGCGCTTTGTCGACTCGGTCGGCTGTTGCGTCGGCTACCTGCCGTTCGACTTCAAACGCCTGAAATGGGCCGCACCCAGCGACTGGAAATGGCAGGCGCTGGCGGTCCGCCCGGAGCAATTGCCGACCTTGCACAAACCTGGCGAAACCCTCGGCTACATCACCGCCGAAGCCGCTCGCCATACCGGCATTCCCGAAGGTTTGCCGCTGATTGCTGCCGGCGCTGACAAGGCCTGCGAAGTGGTCGGTTCAGGCGTGGTCGATGCGAGCACCGTGTGCCTGTCCTACGGCACCACCGCGACCATCACCAGCACCCGCTCGCGCTATCTGGAAATCGTCCCGTTGATTCCGCCGTATCCCTCGGCGGTGCCCGATCAGTACAACTGCGAGGTGATGATTTATCGCGGTTACTGGATGGTCAGCTGGTTCAAGAATGAGTTCGGCCTGCGCGAAATGCAGCAGGCGCAAGAGCAGGGCATTGAACCCGAGCAACTGTTTGATGCGCTGGTCAACGCGGTGCCGCCGGGATCGATGGGGCTGATGCTGCAACCGTACTGGTCACCGGGGATTCGTGAGCCGGGTGTCGAAGCCAAAGGCGCGATGATCGGCTTCGGCGACGTGCACACCCGCGCGCACATTTACCGGGCGATTCTGGAAGGGCTGGCGTATGCGTTGCGCCAGGGCCTGGAGAACATCGAGAAGCGCTCGAAGGTGTCGGTCAAGCGTCTGCGGGTGGCCGGTGGCGGTTCGCAGAGTGATGCGGCGATGCAGCTGACGGCGAATATCTTTGGTCTGCCGGCGGAGCGCCCGCATGTGTATGAAGCGTCGGGGCTGGGCGCGGCGATCTGTTGTGCGGTGGGGTTGGGATTGTATGCGGATTACCCGGCAGCGATAGCGGCAATGACCCGCGTCGGGACGGTATTCACCCCGCAACCCGAGGCGCAGCAGGTTTACGAACGGTTATACAAAGAGGTGTACCTGCGCATGTATCGCCAGCTCAAACCGCTGTATCAGAGCATCCGTAAAATCACCGGTTACCCCGCCTGAAGCAACACCACCAATCCCCATGTAGGAGCTGCCGAAGGCTGCGATCTTTTGATCTTGTTTTTACAAAATCAAAGTCAAAAGATCGCAGCCTTCGGCAGCTCCTACAGGGGCGCGTGGTGATTCGCATATGGCGCTATCGGAGAACTTTTCTGGTGAGATCGGACAGTGTCAGCGCCTGGGTCGGTTGTTAGGCTCAACCCCCACAGCACCTCCAATAAGAACTAAAAGCAATGAAGCTGACTTTTCTCCTGTTGCTGCTTTGTGCCACGGCCCCGACGGCGTGGGGCTGGTCGAACCACACGGTCGGCAGCTATCTGGCGTTGCAGGCACTGCCGGCGCTGCGCGATGCGCCGCCGGTCGAGGTCGAGCCGCTGGAGCGTTTTCTCGCCGAGCAATATCCGGCCGTGGTCGCGTTGCTGGACCAGCAGGAAAGCTTCGCCCGTGAACACTTCACCCAATACCCGCCGCGCCCCGACAACCTGAAGCTGCCCGCCGTACCGGGTGACAATCTGCGCCACGATTTTCTCACCGCGTTGCGACTCAATCCGCGCATTCATCTGGCGATGGTCATTCAGCCTTTGCCGGGTCAAGACCTGCCCGAGCGTGAACACTTGTCGGCCGATCAGGTGATGGTCGAGCAGACGCTGTCACCGTGGAATCGCCAGCGCTTCATTCGCGTGGCGGATGGCGAGAACGTCGCGCCGCTGGCGGTACTGGCAAGCGCCGCCGACGAGCCGGATTATGGTCACGACATCAATCTGTTCAGCGACAACCCCGGCGAGGTCGGCGCGCGGTACGGCTTCGGCCCGCAGCCGTTCGGCGATGCGCGTTTTCAGTACAGCTCGCAGGCGCCGTTCCACATGGGCTTCTTCCATGAAAGCGCGGTGGTGTATGCCGCAGCCGGATTTCTTCAGCGCAGTTGGCCGGACTGGCGCGCCTATCAGTACCTGGGCCTGGCGCGTCTGGCGTTCGCCTCTGGCCATCCTTACTGGGGTTACCGTTTTCTCGGATGGGGCGTGCACCACGTGCAGGACCTGACTCAGCCGTATCACGCCAAGCCGCTGCCCGGGGTCGAACTGCCGAGTCTGTTGCTGCTGGAGGGCAAGGCGCTGGCCGGTTTTGCCGATGATAAAAAAGCCTCCATCGAACGGGTCGCTACCCGCCATATGGAAGTCGAGAAGTACCAATCGACCTGGTTGCGCCGCGTGCTGCGCGCCGGTCAGGCGCATCCGATGCTCGCGGCCTACGCCGATGTCGCTCAAGACCAACAGTATCCGCCGTACTCGGTGGGCTACTTGCGCGACGTGGTCAGCGCCGAGTCAGTCGAGGACTCGGCGGCGTTCGATGAAGCCATCGGCCAATGGCTGGAGACGGCCCCGGTGACCAGTGATTTCAGCAGCGGCAACCAGTTGCAGCGCGAGCGTTTCGAGCATCCGGCACTCAATCAGCAGCTGTTCAAACTGCTCGGCCATTTCGGCGCGCACAGCCGGATTTATGTCCGTGCGGGACTCACACCGTAGCCATCGTGGTCACGCAAAAAAACAATAAGAACAAGGAGGAACCCATGATCAACACTCGATTGCGCCTCACCGGCGTGGCACTTCCCGGTGTCGGCCTGGCAGGACTGCTGCAACTCTGTGCGGTGGATGCGCTGCAGGCGGCCGAGTTCAGCGTGCTGGACAATCAAATCACCGGCTCGATCGACACGACCCTGTCCTATGGCCGTTTGTGGCGGGTGCAGGGCCGCGACAAGAACAACGACGACGTCAACACCAACGACGGCAATCGCAACTTCGATACCGGGCTGGTTTCCGAGGTGTACAAGATCACTTCGGAGCTTGAGGCCAACTATCAGAACTACGGGATGTTTCTGCGCGGCACGGCGTTCTACGACACCCAGTTGATGGACAAGCGCAACGATTACTACCGTAACAACAACCCGGCGCAGCCAAGCCAGAGCTACCCGCAGGATGATCGCTTTACCAGCCAGACCCGCGACATCGCCGGCAGCCGGATCGAGATGCTCGACGCCTATGTCTACGGTAACTGGGACGTGGCGCAGATGCCGGTGACTGCGCGGGTCGGGCGTCAGGTGTTCAACTGGGGCGAGGGGATTTTCTATCGCGGCGGCGTCAACACCACCAACCCGGTGGACGCCGCCAAGTACCGCTTGCCGGGCGCCGAGGTCAAGGAGGTGCTGATGCCGGTGGAGGCCGTGAGCTTCAACATCGGCCTGACCGATTCGTTGACCCTGGAGAGCTTCTACCAGACCAACTGGAAGGAAACCCGCATCGACCCGGTTGGGACTTTCTATTCGCAGACCGACCTGTTCGCCGATGGCGGCAACACCGGTTACAACAACTTCAGCGGCACCGCGCTTGATACCCCGGTGCCGGGGTTCGGCAACGTCATCGGGCTGTACAGCGCATTGGGCAACAACCCATTGCTCGGCCCGACGCTGAAAAGCACCGGCCTGTACGCCAACGGCGTGACACCGGCCTACGGCAATACGCTGAAAGTGGCGTCGATCGGCAAGGACTACAACGCACGCAACGACGGCCAGTTCGGCTTCGCCTTCCGCTATATCGCCGAGGCGCTCAACAGCACCGAGTTCGGCCTGTACCTGGTCAACTACCACGCCAAGGAACCGACCATCGCCGCAGATCTGGGTGGCTACAAGGGTATCGACATGAATGCCCTGACCAACATGCTCGCTGGTGTGGCCGGCAGTCAGGCCGGGGCGCTGGCCAACGGTCTGGCGACGGCCGATGTGATGGGCAACATTCAGGCGCATCGGCGTTATGCCGAAGACATCCGCATGTACGGTTTCAGCTTCAACACCACGTTGGGCCAGGCTTCGGTGTTCGGCGAGATCGCCTATCGACCGAACCTGCCGATCGGGATTGCCGCGACTAACGACTTGATCGGCGACCTGGCCAACGGTGCCGCTGTGGCGGTGACCGGTAAGCCCGTCAACGTCGGCGGGCAGATGGTCACCCTCGACAGCGAGATCAACAACGCCGAGCGCGTTGAGGCGTTCAATACCTCGCTGGGCAGCATCTACAACTTCGGCCCGACGCTGTCGTTCGACTCGATGTTCGGCATCTTCGAACTGGCCTCCGAGCACCTGCGCGGCAGCAGTCTGCAATACACCGCTTACGACGGCAGCACGCGTTATTACGCCGGTACCGGCAACACCTCTTATGTGTCCGGCGGTGATCGTGATGATCAGGTCAACCGCAACTCCTACAGCTACACGGTGATGTTCAACGGCACCTGGAACGATGTGTACGCCGGGGTCAACGTCTCGCCGTACGTCGTCTACAAGGACGACTTCAAGGGCAACAGCTATCAGGCCGGCAACACCATCGACGGGCGCAAGGCTTACACATTGGGGATCAAGGCCAACTACCAGAACAAGCTCGAAGCCGAGGTGCAATACACCAACTTCTGGGGCGGCGGACAGAACAACGGGATTCGCGACCGCGACAACGTCGGGTTCAACCTCAAGTACTTCTTGTGAGTTTCAGACGCAGATCTCGGGACAACTCATCCCCCTGTGGGAGCGGGCTTGCCCGCGATGACGGCAGCACATTCGACATCAATGGTGGCTGATCCACCGCTATCGCTGGCAAGCCAGCTCCCACAGGGTATGCATTCTGGAGAAGAACATGTTTCATATTTCAAGATTGACTAAGACAATGCTGGCGCTCGTGCTGGGTCTCGCCGCGAGCAGCACATTGGCCGCCATCACCCCACAACAAGCCGAACAACTGAAAACCACCCTCACGCCCATGGGCGCCGAGCGTGCCGGCAACGCTGCCGGCACCATTCCAGCCTGGACCGGAGGCATCACCCAGGCGCCAGCCGGCTATAAACCGGGCCAACATCATCCGGATCCGTATGCGGCGGACAAACCGCTGTTCACCATCACCAAGGCCAATCTCGACCAGTACAAGGCCCACCTCAGCCCCGGTCAGATCGCGTTGTTCAACAGCTACCCCGACACGTTCCAGATGCCGGTCTATCCGTCGCGCCGTTCCGGTTCGGCGCCGCAGTGGCTGTATGACAACACGTTGAAGAATGCGACCTCAGCCAAGCTGCTCGAGGGCGGCAGCGGATTCGCCGATGCCTACGGCGGCGTACCGTTCCCGGTGCCCAAGGACGGCATCGAAGTGCTGTGGAACCACATCACCCGTTATCGCGGGATCTACGTGGTGCGTCGTGCGTCCGAAGCCCCGGTGCAGCGCAACGGCAGCTTTGCCCTGGTCACCTCACAGCAAGAAGCGCTGTTCAATTTTTATCGTCCGGGCGGGCAGTACGCCGACCTGAAAAATATCCTGTTTTACTACCTCGCTTTTGTGAAAAGCCCGGCGCGGCTGGCCGGGGGCGCGGCGCTGGTGCACGAGATGCTCGATCAACTCAAGGACCCGCGTCAGGCCTGGGTCTACGATGCAGGCCAACGCCGCGTGCGCCGTGCGCCGAACTTGGCGTATGACACGCCGATCGCCTCGTCCGATGGCCTGCGCACCGCCGACGACACTGACCTGTTCAACGGCGCGCCGGACCGCTACGACTGGAAGCTCAAGGGCAAGCAGGAGATCTACATCCCCTACAACAACTACAAGGTCGGCAGCCCCGACGTGAAGTACGCCCAACTGCTGACCCCGGGCCACCTCAACCCGCAATTCACCCGCTACGAACTGCACCGCGTGTGGGTGGTTGAAGGCAACCTGAAACCGGGCGCGCGGCATGTCTATTCCAAGCGCGTGCTGTTCCTCGACGAGGACAGCTGGGGCGCGGCGCTGGTCGATCAATACGATGGGCGCGGGGAGTTGTGGCGGGTGTCGATGGCCTACCTGAAAAACTTCTACGACCTGCCGACCACCTGGAGCGCACTGGACGTGTTCCACGACCTGCAGGCCCGCCGTTACTACGTGCAGAACCTCGACAACGAAGAAGCTTCCACCGTCGACTTCTCGCAACCGGTGCCGGAAGACGCGTATTTCATGCCGTCGGCGTTGCGCCAGCGCGGGACACGCTAAGGGGCACCGGACTGCTGATCGAACGCAATCCCTGTAGGAGCTGCCGCAGGCTGCGATCTTTTGACTTTGATTTTAAAAACAAGATCAAAAGATCGCAGCCTGCGGCAGCTCCTACAAAGGCTCGATCAAATGGCGTTACAACCTGAAAACGAAGATTCGTAAACCGAGTGGTAGTCTCGCTGCTTCGATGGCTGTATCGCTGGAGTACATTGTGGCGAGTTTGACTATCAGCAATCTTGACCTTCAGCTCTATGAAGAACTGCAGTTAGCGGCAGATATTAATAATCGTTCGATTGAAGAGCACGCGCGTGTGATGTTGCAGAAAGCGCTCGAGCAGAATCAATCTGCCGCTGGCTTGGGGACTCGAATTCATAGACGATTTAATAATGTCGGTGACGTTGAATTGGATGTGCCTTCACGCTGAAGCCAGTATTTTCTCGGCATCGCCAATTTTCAGTGGCAGTAAATCTGACGCCATCGCGGGCAAGCCCACTCCCACAGGTTTTTCGGTCGTTCACATATTATGTGTTTGACTCGTTTCCTGTGGGAGCGGGCTTGCCCGCGATTGGATTTACGCTTTGGCGCTGACTGAAGATCAGACGCGGAAGTGGCTGACCATCTGCTGCAGCTGGCCACCAAGGCGTGCCAGTTCAACGCTGGACGCTGCGGTTTCATCACTGGCCGCGGCGGTCTGTTCCGACACGTCGCGCACGTTGATGATGCTGCGGCTGATCTCTTCGGCCACGGCGCTTTGCTGTTCGGCCGCGGCGGCGATCTGCTGGTTCATCGACTGGATGTTCGACACCGTGCGGGTGATGTTTTCCAGGGAGTCGCCAGCCTTGCGGGTCAGGGCCACGCTGCTGTCGGTCAGGGCGCGGCTGTTGTTCATCACGGCAGCCACTTGCTGGGTGCCGTTCTGCAGACCGGCGACCAGGCCTTCGATCTCTTCGGTGGATTTCTGCGTGCGTTGCGCCAGGCCACGGACTTCGTCGGCGACCACGGCAAACCCACGACCGGCTTCACCGGCACGCGCGGCTTCAATCGCTGCGTTGAGTGCCAGCAGGTTGGTCTGTTCGGCCACGGCCTTGATCACGTCCATGACGCTGCCGATCTTGTCGCTTTCCTGTTGCAGCACGCTCATGGCTTCAGTGGAACGCACCACTTCGCTGGCCAGGCGCTCAATCTGGGCGATGGCTTCATTCACTACCTTGTCGCCTTCACGGGCTTCGCCGTCAGCGGCAGCTGCGGCTTGCGAAGCTTCTTCGGCGTTGCGCGCGACTTCCTGCACGGTGGCGGTCATCTCGTGCATGGCGGTGGCCACCTGATCGGTCTCGACCTTCTGGCTGTTCACGCCGGCGCTGGTCTGCTCGGTCACGGCCGAGAGTTCTTCGGCAGCGCTGGCGATCTGAGTGACGCCGTCGCGGATACCGCTGATCAGGTCGCGCAGGGTCACGCCCATGCGGGCGATGCCTTGTTGCAGCACGCCGAGTTCGTCGCGGCGGGTCACGATGACGTTCTGGGTCAGGTCGCCGCTGGCAATGCGCTCGACCACGGCCAGGGTATCTTGCAGCGGACGGGTGATCTGACGGGTGATGATCACCGCAGCAATCACACCGACCAGCAGTGCCAGCAGGGTGCTGATCAGCTGGAGCGTACGGGCCTGGGCGCTTTCGATGTCGCGACGGTCGAGCTGGATCTGGTACAGCTGCTCGCTGGTGGTGACGATGGCCGCACCTTGATCGGTCATCTCCTTACGCGCCTGCACCGCTTCGCTGTTGGCGTTCTTGTAGGCCTGCAACGCGCTGCGGTAGTTGGTCAGGGCGGTTTCCAGCTGACGCAGAGCGTCTTGCTGGGTCGCGGCGAAATGCACGTTCAGTTGCTTGAGGCTGTCGATGGCCACGTTCAGTTGGCCGACGGCTTTCTGCTCGGTTTCGGCGTTGGTGGTGGCGGTGTAGCCGCGCACTTCATAGCGCGCGAGGATGAACGCTTCCTTGGCCTGGGTGATGGCCTGGAACTGCTCGAAGCGCTGCTCGCTCATGTCCATTTGCTGCACGCGCTTGCTGATCGTTTCGATCAGGTTGTAAGCGGTGTCGGCGTTAGTGCCCATCACGTCGCGGGCGCTGTTGCCGGTGCGGTAGGCGTTGCGCATCTTGTTCAGCGAAGTCTGGTATTCGGCGATGGTCGCGGCCTGCTCTTTCAGCAGTTTGACGTTTTCCGGGCTCTTGAACTTGTTGATCAGCGCCTGTTGTTGCGCGGCGAAGCTTTCGAGGGTGGTTTGCACATTCTGCGCGGCGGTTTCGTCGCCGTTGGTCAGCATGTATTGCAGGCGCACCACGCGCAGCTTGGTCAGGCCGGCGTTGAGCTGGGTGATGTCGCTCATCCAGTTGCTGCGGTCGATCAGACCGCCGAGGCTGGTCCAGCCGGTCAGGGCGAGGACGCAGGTCAGGGCCAGGACCAGGCCGAAGCCCAGACCCAATTTCATGTTCACGCTGATGTTGCCGAACCAGCTATTCATCACAATTCCTCCAGGAACGTTGAGCTACTTGATCGTCGGTCAGGCTGGAAGATTGTTGTTTTTTTGAGCCAGCAAGGGGGTTAGCAGGTCTGTATCGGCCGCAAACACGAGAGCTGAAAGGATTTTGTCCGACGGAATTTGTAACAAGGGCGTTTCAAGACTTTTTTCACATGCGTTTCACTCGCCACTTACGCCCGCTTCTCTACCCTCGCCGCATCGTATTGACTGTGATGGATGCCGACGAGGCGGCCCGATGTGGAATTGAGACTGAGTCTGTTCGGCGTCAAACGCTCGATTTCCCTGAGTAAGCTGGCCCGCTATCGCAACACGTGGGTGGTGCTCGGTGCGTCGCTGCTGGTGATCCCGCTGACCCTGTGGCTGCTCGCCCCGGCGGCGGTGCCTGACCTGGCCCACGGCAATGTGTCCGGTGCACGCGCGCTGGCGGCCGGGTGGGCCAAGGGCGAGATGATTGTGCTGGTGCGTCACGTCGAGCGCTGCGATCACTCGCCGGCGCCGTGCCTGAGCGGTGATGACGGTATCACCGACCGCTCGCGCAGTGTCGCGGTCGGTGTCGGCGCACAGTTCGAGCATTTGGGCCTGAATAACGCCGATATCTACAACAGCCCGATGCTGCGCACTGTGCAGACCGCCGGTTACATGTTCAATCGCGCGGCCACCGGCGAAGACTGGCTGATCAGCTGCAAGGGCCACATCCTGCAGGAAGCGCTGGCGCACAAGCTTACGGGGCGCAATCTGATTCTGGTGACCCACAGCGAATGCATGGCGGAGCTGGAAAAGGATCTGAATTCGCCGGTTTCGGACCCGGGCTATGGCTCCTCGCTGTTTGTTTCCGCTGCGAACAAAGCGGCCCCGCGCGTGCTTGGCTTCATCGAAGCCTCCGACTGGCAATCAGTGAGCACTCGATGAACTGGGCAAAGCGTCGGCCCAAACAAAACCCGCCAGTGACGGCGGGTTTTTTATTGGCTGGCGCGAAGGGCGTCAGTAGCCGACGAAGTAGTACGCCTGGCGCCCGACCATCATGGTCTTCAGCACTTTGAGTGGTGCGACGGGTTCGCTGTCCGCGGAGATCACCGCGACGTTCGAGGGCGAGGCACTGAGGAAGTCATGCAGTTGCGCGTCGGTGTCCAGTCCCTTGAGCACACGTTGGGTGTAGAACACGCTGGCGCCGCCGACCCGCTCATTGGCCTGGAACAGCGCGACCTGCTGACCGTTGGCTTGCAGGCTCTGAATATGGTCAGTCAGCGGCAGGAACGACAGTTCTTTATCAGCGTTGGGCAAGGCCCACTGGGCCGCGCCGAGGTAGCTGGCGATCACCACCGTGAGCAAACCGGCAGCAATTGCCTGACGATGACGGGCGACTTTTCCGATAAAGCGGTCGGCGGATTCGCGGGCCTGCAAGCGCTCGAACAACACGCGCGCATACTCGGCGGCGATCACCGCCGCCGCCGGGGTCATCGACATCAGGTACACCGTGCGCTTGCTGGAAGCGAGGGTCAGCATGATGAACTGCGCGACGATCCACAGGCTGAAAAACAGCAAGTAACGGTTGGCTTTCAGTTCCTTGCGGAAATGCCACAGGCCCAGATACACCAGAATGTTCCACGGCAGGAACGCTTCCGGCAGTTTGGCCAGGTAGTAATAGAACGGCTCGTAATGCCCGGCCTCGACGAACGAGCCGCTGAAGCGACCGACGCTATTGGTCAGCAGCACTTCAGCGACGGCATGCGAGCCACCGCGCTGGTAAAGCACGATGAGCCAGATCAGCAGTGGAATCAGGCCCACCGCCGTGAGCAGGCCGGGACGCAGCCACGCGCCGATCTTCAGGCGTCTGTCGATCAGGTTGTCCGCCAGCAGGTAGGCGAAAATCACCACGCCGGGCATCGCCAGTCCAAGTACGCCCTTGCTCAACGTTGCGATGGCGATGCCGACGATAAACAGCAGCGAGTTAGCCGCGTTCGGTGTGCGTTGCGCCTGAAAGAACGCCAGCAACGCCGTGGTTACGCCGAGCGCCAGCAGCGCATCCTCGCCGACGCCGCGCACGTTGCTCCAGTAACTGGCCATGGTCGCCAGCAGAATCCCCGCCGTCCAGGCCAGCGCTTTCGGCCGACCGAAGCGGCGCAACATGCCGTACAGCAGCATCACACTGAGCAACCCGGCCACCGCCGACGCCAGCCGCACCGCCCACGGCGAAACGCCGAACACGCGCATGGCGCCGGCGTCCAGCCACAGGCTCAGCGGTGGTTTTTCCAGAAACGGTTCGCCGAACAGGCGCGGCGTCACCCAGTCATCGTCCAGGTGCATCTCCATGGCGATCCCGGCGACCCGGGCCTCGGTGGAGCCTTGCAGCTGGTGGTTACCCAAAGCGAAAAAAAACAGCAGGGCGGCGAGTAGAAACAGCGAAGTGGCGGCACGCGGCATGGATTTCAGGCAACCGGAAAGGGCAGGAGCCTTGAGCATACTTCGCCAATGCTTAACAAATTGTGAAACTCACGCCAGTTGTCGTGACCAACGCTTTTCCGGCGCCTCGAACACCGGATTGACCAGCGCCGTCAGCACATGGTCCTGCCAACGCCCGGCGATGTTCAGGTAGGCCTTGGCGTAGCCCTCGCGTTCGAAACCCAGACGCTCCAGCAACCGCGCACTGCGCTCGTTGCCGGGTATGTAGTTGGCCATGATCCGGTGCAGGTTCTGCGTGTCGAACATGTAGCCGATGCCGGTCTCCAGGCCTTCCTGCATCAAACCCTGACCCTGATGCGCGTGGTCAATGTGATAACCCAGATAACAGGCCTGAAACGCACCGCGAATGATCCCGCTGAAATTGCACGCGCCGATCATCTGCTGGCCGTCCGGCGTCAGCAGGGCGAAATGCATCGCCAGCCCGGCCTCGTAGGCACTGGCCTGAACTTCAAGGCGTCGGCGAATCTGTTCGCTGGAGAAGTACTCGGTGGTGCGAATCGGCGACCAGGGGGCGAGGTGGCGCTGGTTGCGTGCGTAGAAGTCACTTTCCAGTTCGGCCTGTTCCGGGGCCAGGATCGCGAGCGTCAGGCGTTGGCAGGGCAAGGTCAGCAGCGGCATCGGGCGCTCCGGTGGGCAGGGTCGAGGGACAGGATTGATCATGGGGCGGGAAAAAACAAACGGCGCGGATCGTTTCCGCAGCAAATGCCAGGCAAAAAAAAAGCCCGCGGGAGAGCGCGGGCGAACCGTAGTTTCTTGAATGAGCGAGCGGACTGTACCGTGTTGATCGAACGGGGGCAGTGAAGAAAAATTCATCTCGATAGCGAGCGCTCTGCAGCGTGTCAAGGCAAGTGATCCGCTGCAAAATCCGCTTCCGAACGTGCCCGCAGCCGGCCCTTGCGGCAGGCCTGCTGAAAACGTTCGAAGTCGCGTTCGTTCTGCGCGGTGTAACTGCGGGCGTATTTGAACAGGGCGTCGGCCGAGGCATCGCCCTTGCCGATATAGCCGCTGATGACCGCCGCGTTGCCCGAGGCTTTGGCGTGGGCGCGGGCCAGTGCGCGACCGCAGACCCGGGCATAGGCGGCGAAGGTTTCGGCGTCGAAGTTTTCCAGTTCGGCGGAGATCTTCATGTCGCGTAATTGCCGCACATAGAAATGCCGACCGTTGGGGCCGGTGGTCCAGCCGAGAAACAGATCGCTGGCCGACTGCATCAAGCGCTGCCCTTCGACCACCCGTTGGCCTTCATGACGCGTGCGGGACTTGGCCTTCACATAGTCGACGAGCACCGAGCGCCGCGCCTCCTTGAACTGCAGAAACAACGGAAATTCCTGATCGTCGGTCAGCAGCGCCACCAGACATCGGGTGCCCACACTGCCGACACCCACCACTTTGAACGCCAGATCCTGTACGTGAAACCGCGAGAGCAATTCCCGCCGGTCAGCCTGCAGCGTGGTGCGATAGTCACGCATGAACGTATCGAACAACGGCCGCCAGTCTGCCAGCCGCAACCAGTCATCGTCGGCGTCGAGCAGCGTGGTGTTCTTGTGCAGGTGGAAAATTTCCGGCAAATCGTCACGAATGACCAGCCGTCCATTCGCGTCGCGCTCGCTGATTTTCGGCAGCAACTCGGCGTGGGTGCGCCGTTCGGCTTTATCGACGGCACGCTGCACATGCTCCAGCGCACTCTTGCGTGCCTGATCGAGCAAGTCTTCGTACTTGATCGATTCGTACCAGGTTTCCAGCGCACTCTGTTCGGCACACTCCAGCATCGTCGCCTGATAGGCACCGACCATCTGCCGACAGACCTCTTCCTCAACCGACTCGCCATGGCGCAAATCCCGCGCCGCCACCACAAAACTCGCCGCCAGCCGCTTTACGTCCCATTCCCAGGGCCCGGGATGCGCCTCGTCGAAATCATTGACGCTAAACAACAGATTGCGCTCCGGCGTGGCGAACCCGCCGAAGTTCATCAAGTGTGCATCCCCACAGATCGGCCCAACCAGCCCCATGTTCTGGGTGCTCGACAGATCATGCGCCTGCAGCAGCGCGTTGCCACGGAAGAACGTGAAAGGCGACACCAGCATTCGTCCGTAACGCAATTCCACCAGCGAAGCGACGCGGCCCTGACTGGAGGCCTTGATCAGCGGGATTGGATCGCGGCTCATTTTTCCGGTGGTGGCGTGGGCGCTGCGCGAGCATTTTTTGCGGGCGTCCTTGCCTTGCTTCATGCGGTTTTGGAGGGTGGTCATGGGGGCTCGTCGTGGCAGTGGGGGCGGTGTGAGTGTAGAAGTGGTTCAGGGGTTTATCCGCCGGCCGTAACGATCCCGGTCATTTCAGAATTCCGTGACCTTGTCCTCGCGTAAAATCCACCCGGCTTCACCCGCCACCAACGTGTACTGAACCTGACGCATCTTCCCCGTACGACCCGCACCCGCGTCGGCGCTGTCATACACCGGGAAGCGTTGCACCAGCCTGTTTTCCACCACGGCAAACGAGTCCTCGCCCTGATAACCCTCGGCGGTTTTCGGGTTGTCACTGACCGGAGGCAAGTAGATTTCGCTCAGGGATTTCTTGTTGTTGGCCGAATAGGCGATCAGTTCGCCCGGCATGCCGCGTCCGGGTGAGCGGGTGAACACATAGAGTTCAGGGGAGCCGTCGTTATTGAGATCGGCGACTTCGGCGCGTACCACCTCACCGCTGAGGGCTTGAATGATGACTGTATTGTCGATCTCCAACCCCTTGGGAGCGATGTGCAAAGTGGGTTTGCCATCGACCTGTTCAGTGCTGACGTGAAAGGCAATGCCCTGCAATTCCAGCGTCTGATCGAATGGTGGCTGACGGCTGATGGCATCGCCATTGACCAGCCTCAGCGCCAGCTCGTAGTTGGCCACTTCATTACGTCGTGCGGCGTTGCGCATGAGGTAGACCTGAACCGTGTACTCGCCATCGCTGGGCAATGTGCCGAGGAAGTGATTGCCCATGATCGAGCCATTGAACAGCGCGTAATCGGCCCCCTTGGCAGCGATGTTGAAGTAAGCGGAGGTGTTGGAGGGCGTGAAGTCGACGGTCAGCATCTGGCCGGCCTTGGCGTTGAACCGGTACTCCGCCGTCTGGTCACCCGTGATCGACTGTTTGCGCTGGACGCTGTCGGCACTGGTTGTGAACGCGATCGGTTCGACGCGCACAGTGGGGGCCTCGGCCGCATGGACGGACAGGCAAATCAGCGCTGTCAGCGCGGCGGCGATCCAAGTCTTCATCTTCAACTCCATTGCATCTCGATGTTCGCAGCATAGAAGCTGCATCGAGCGATCGCCCAGAGATTGCGCGGATTAAATGTTGCTGGATTTGAGCACGTGCCAGAGGCCGTGTTCCCTGACACGAATCAGTTGTTCACATAATTCTCACCTGAGTTTTGCCATGATGCTTGCCGGTATTCCATCGGCCCCAGCGAGTGATCCCGGCATGAATATGAGCGTTCTCTACGCATTGATTGCGGCAGCGCTGTTTGGCGCCAGTACGCCCCTCGCCAAACTGTTGGGGGTACAGATTTCGCCGATTCTGCTCGCCGGGCTGCTCTATCTCGGCAGTGGTCTGGGCTTGACCGTCCTGCGTTTTGCCCGCGATCGTGGCTGGAAACCTTCCGGGCTCGGCACTGGTGAATGGCCATGGCTGCTCGGCGCCATCGGCTTCGGCGGCGTGTTGGCGCCAGTGGCGCTGATGTTCGGTTTGACCCGAACGTCCGGCGCGAGCGCGTCACTGATGCTCAACCTCGAATCCGTGCTCACGGCGCTACTGGCGTGGGTGGTGTTCAAGGAAAACGCCGACCGACGAATCGTGATCGGCATGCTCGCCATCGTCGCCGGTGGCGTCGTGCTGTCCTGGCAACAAGAGGCCGTCTCGGCGCAAGACTGGACCGGGCCTCTGGCTGTGGCTTTCGCCTGCTTTTGCTGGGCCATCGACAACAACCTGACCCGTAAAGTCTCGGCCTCGGACGCACTGTTCATCGCCGGCAGCAAAGGCCTCGTGGCCGGTCTGGTCAACTGCACACTGGCCTTGGTCATCGACAGCCAGCTACCCGCCGCCACCTCGCTGGTGCCGATCATGCTGGTCGGCTTTCTCGGCTACGGCGTCAGCCTGGTAATGTTCATCCTCGCCCTGCGCGGCCTCGGCAGCGCACGCACCGGCGCCTACTTTTCCACCGCACCGTTCCTCGGCGCAGGCATCTCGATTCTGCTGCTGGGCGAATCGATATCGCTGATGTTCCTGCTCGCAGCAGCGTTAATGGCCGTGGGGGTATGGATTCATCTGATGGAAAACCATGTTCATGAGCATCAGCACGAACGGCTTGAGCATGATCATCGGCATATACACGATGAGCATCATCAACACACGCATGGGTTTGAGTGGGATGGGGTGGAGCCGCATAGTCATCCGCATGTGCATACGCCGATGCGGCACAGTCATGCGCATTTTCCGGATGTGCATCATCGGCATGGGCATTGAGTTGGTAGGGTGTTGGGGGCGATGTTTGGCGGTGAAGCGGGAGTGAAACGCGAGATGCGACAAGGCCCGCACTTGGCGGGCCTTGTCGTTGATAGTTGGTGGAGCCGGGGGGATTTGAACCCCCGTCCGCCAGTGCTCCGCTGTCGGTACTACATGCGTAGCCGTGTCTATTAAGTTAACCCTCAGCGACCCGACGGGCAGGGTGCTTTGGGCGAGTTGTGTAAGTTTTAGCCGCTTCGTCCACAACGTACTGCACGGCGATTCTGTTCTATATGACAATCATTTCGGGTTTACAGACATCCCCTGATGATTGCTGGGCCCGAAGGCACCAGGAGTGCATGTCAGCTGCAATTAAGCAGCGAGAGCAGCACCGTATTGGTCGTCATTGGCAACTATAAGAAGTTGCAACAGTGGATTTACGACTTCTGTTACCAAGTCGGCATGCACCTAAAGTTTCGTCACCGGCGTCGAATCCTAATCGGCCCCGAACTCATTGCCTCGTACATCAGGTGAGGCAACAAGCCTGTGCAGTGTACGCCAAACGGCCGGCAAGGCCAACCCGAAGGTTGGCCGAGGCCTTGAATCAGTTGTTGGTGCCGGTGGATTTACGCAGTTCTATGATGGTTTGCGAGGTTTCCGCTACGCAGTCATCAATCTTGCCTTGGGCTTTCAGCGCCTGTGCCTTGCTCACACTGGCTTCGGCACGCTGACTGAGTTCCGGGTTCGCTGACAACTGCCCCTTGGCATTGTTGATGGTCTGGATATTGGCATCGCACAGGTCGGCAGGTTTGTCGGCGGCGAACGAGGTGGAGGCCATCATCGAGGCAGTAACGAACAGACCTAACAGTACAGAACGTTTCATGTGTATCTCCTTGAACTGAGGGATCCAGACTGCGCTGGCCGTCAGGACGGGCAACCGAGTGGAAGAAAAGCCCCGATTTTCGGGGTCTGTTCTGTGGACTACGGTCGCACGCAAGGGTTCTATTTTTCTTCAGCAGGCCTTGGCCCGGGTCACCCGATCCACCAGATAGACCAGCCCGTGATAGTCGATGCCGCCATGTTGCGTCAGGCCGATTTCACAGGTGCGACTGGTGGAAATCCCCTCGCTGCAATGCTGCACCGCGTCCTTGAGGGTGCGCAGTGAATGGCTGTTCAATTCCGGGGTGGTGAAGCCCTTGTCGCCGGCAAACCCGCAGCAATGAATGCCTTCCGGGATCACCACGGTTTTGCTGCATTTGCGTGCCAGTTCGATCAGCGCCTGGCTTTCGCCCAGATGCTGGGTGCTGCAGGTCACATGAACCGCAATCGGTGCCTCTTGCGGGGTGAACTCCAGTCGATCGAGAAGATGCGTACGAATGAAGCGCACCGGGTCGTACAGATCCAAGCGAACATTTCCCACGTCCTGCACCAGGCGCAAAGTACAAGGGCTGGTGTCGCAATAGATCGGATCGAGTCCACCGCGACTGGCGTGCAGCAGCGCGCTGATCAATTCCTGACGCTTGTGCTCGGCCTGTTCAGCGTAGCCTTTGGAAGCAAACGGCTGACCGCAGCAGAGGTTGTCCTGATTGTCCGGGAATACCACTTGGTAACCGGCCTTTTCCAGCAGGCCACGGGTCTTGTCATACAGCGACATCTGCTCCTTGTCGCCCGCTGCCGGGCCCATCACCCGTGAAACGCAGGCGGCCAGATACACAACGCGTGGGCGTTCGTCGGAGACGCTCGGGCTGAAGCGAATAGCTTTTTCCGGTTGCGGCATCGCGTTGGTCCACAGCGGCACCTGGCCTTTGGACAGGCGCGTCAGGCTCGCCGACAGCTTCGCCAGACGCGGTGCGCCAAGCAGCATCCGTGCGCCGTTGGCCACATGCAGGGTGAAACGTGCGCCTTGCAGAGTCTTGGCGAAATTTCCTTCGATCCAGTCAGCGGTTTTCTGATGCGTCGCGTGGCGGCCACGAAGCTTTTTCACCAGCTCGCCGGTATTGATGCCTACGGGGCAACGCTGAGCGCACAAGCCAGTCGCGGCGCAGGTTTCAATGCCTTGGTACTCGTAGGCTTGTTCCAGCTCGGTGGTGTCAACGCCGGCGCGCTTCTTCGCCTGAATGTCACGCCAGATCACGATGCGCTGGCGCGGGCTGAGGGTCAGGCCTTTCGACGGGCAGACCGGTTCGCAGAAGCCGCATTCGATGCATTTATCGACAATCTCGTCAGCTGCCGGCAGCGGTTTCAGGTGCTTGAGGTGGATCTGCGGATCCTCGCTGAGCACCACGTCCGGGTTGAGGATGCCGTTAGGGTCGAGCAGGCGTTTGAGCTGCCACATCAACTGATACGCATCGCTGCCCCATTCCAGCTCAACGAAGGGCGCCATGTTGCGCCCGGTGCCGTGTTCAGCCTTCAACGAACCGCCGAATTCCACCGCCACCAGTTGCGCCACGTCGTCCATGAACGCTTGATAGCGTGCGACTTCTTCCGGACTGTTAAAGCCTTGGGTGAAGACGAAATGCAGATTGCCCTCCAGCGCGTGTCCGAAAAGGATCGCTTCGTCGTAGGCATGTTTGTCGAACAGCTCGATCAGGCGGTTGACGCCGATCGCCAGTTGCTCGACCGGGAAGGTCACGTCTTCGATGATCACCGTGGTGCCGGTTTTACGCACGGCACCGATGGCGGGAAAGGTGTCCTTGCGGATGGCCCAGAGTTTGGCGTTCTCGGCCGGGTCTTCAGTGAAGTCCACCTGTTTTTCCACCGGGAAACGGGTCAGCGAAGCCATGATCTGCGCCAGTTGTTCCTGCAGCAACGTGGAAGAGGCGGCGCGGGATTCGATCAGCAGCGCGCAGGCATTGTTCGACAGGTGTTGTACGAAATCCGGCATGCCCGGTTTGTCCTGCACCGAGCGCAGGCTGCGTCGGTCCAGCAGTTCCACCGCTGACACCGGTTGGTTTTTCAGCACCGTGACCGCGTTGCAGCAGGTTTCCACATCCGGGAACACGATCAGTGCCGAGGCCTTGTTCGGCTGGTCGATCACCGTGTCGTAGGTCACCGCACTGATGAAGCCGAGCGTGCCTTCGGAACCGACCAGCAGGTGGCTCAAGATATCCACAGGCTCGTCGAAATCCACCAGGGCGTTGAGCGACAGGCCGGTGGTATTTTTCAGACGGTATTTGTGGCGGATTCTCGCCGCCAGTTCGGCATTGGCGCGGGTCTCGCGGCCCAACGTCGCCAGGCGCTCCAACAGTTCGCCGTGGCTTTCGCGAAACGCGGCGACACTGGCTGCGTCTTCGGTGTCGAGACGGCTGCCGTCGGCCAGTACCAGACGAATTCCGGCGAGTGTGTGATAGGTATTTTGCGCGGTGCCGCAGCACATGCCGCTGGCGTTGTTGGCGACGATACCGCCGATTTTACAGGCGTTGATCGATGCCGGATCCGGGCCGATCTTGCGCCCGAACGGTGCCAGCCACGCGTTCGCTTGTGCGCCGATCACGCCAGGCTGCAGGCGGATTTGCAGGCCCTGATCGCGAATTTCGCGAGCGTTCCAGTTATCCCCCAGCACAATCAGCACCGAATCGCTGATCGCCTGCCCGGACAAACTGGTGCCGGCGGCGCGGAAGGTCACCGGGACTTGATCGCGCTGGGCCAGTTTCAGCAGCGCGACCACTTCGTCTTCGGACTCGACGCGGATCACCAGTTTGGGAATCAGCCGATAAAAACTGGCGTCGGTGCCGAAGGCCAAGGTCGACAGCGGATCGTCGAAGCGGCGCTCCGCTGGAATCAGTTGCTGCGCATCACGCAGGAAATTCACCGGAAGCGTCATTGGTCCTCCAGGATCAGTACCACCAGGTCTTTCGGGCCGTGGGCGCCGTAGGCCAACACTTGTTCGATGTCGGCGGTTTTCGACGGGCCGGACACCAGCAGCGCGTTGGTCGGCATGCCTTGGGCCCACTCGAATTCCTGTTGCACCTGATAGAAGTTGTCGCGGATTTCGCTGGCCTTGAGCAGGGCGAAATGCACCGGCGGCACCAGGCTCATCAGTCGCGGCTCTTCACGGGTTGGCCAGAGGATCAGGCTGCCGGTGGCGGCGATGGCGCCGAGGGTGCCGGTCAGGCTGGCCGGGGTGTCGTTGAACAGCTCGGCTTTCCACTCTTCCATCGGGCGGTTGTAGGACTTCAGCGTCGGCAGATCAGGATTGTTCGCCCAGTGTTGTGAGATGCGCTGCCCGTGAGGCGTCGTCGGTGCGATCAGCAGGCTTGGCAGTTGACGGTCACGCAGCAATTGCGCGAGCAGCGCCGGCCAGTCTGCGCCGGTGGTCAGATGGATTTCGGTGTGTACCGCTTCCATCAGTTTGCGCAGTTGCGGGATGCGTTGCTCGGCGCTGTAGGTGTAAGGCTGGGTCACCAGATCGACGTCGAAGTCGTCGGCAATCGGTGTGGCGCCGGTCAGACTTTTCCGTAGCTTGGCGAGGATATTTTGCTTGGCGCTCATCAGCGGTCTCCCTGTTTGGCCAGATGCTCGCGGGCCATGTCGTGCAGTGAGCGGGCGGCGGGTTTCGGTGCGCTGTGGTTTTGCGTCCATGGCCCGACATTGCTCGGGGTCAGGGCGCGCAGGCGCGTGGCGAAGAACCCAAACAACCGATACAGCGTCGGCGAGCTGTTGAGTTTCGCCCAGGCATTCCAGATGAAGCGTTCCTTGCGCGAATACTTGCTGCCCTGGCCGCGCATCACTTGGTGTGGAGCGTCCGGGGCTTTGACGTTTTCTTCGCGCAGACGCCGCAGCAGGGCAGGGATCGGAATTTTCACCGGGCACACTTCACCGCAGGCACCGCACAACGACGAAGCGCTCGGGTGATCCGGGACTTTCGCCAGACCGACCATGTGCGGCGTGATGATTTTGCCGATCGGTCCCGGGTACACCTCGCCGTAGGTGTGACCACCGACGCGGGTGTAAACCGGGCAATGGTTCATACAGGCACCGCAGCGGATGCAATTGAGGGTCTGGCGCAGTTCGCTGTCGGCAAAGGCCTGGCTGCGACCGTTGTCGAGCAGGACCAGATGCACTTCCTGCGGACCGTCGAGTTCATGTTCCTTGCGCGGGCCGGAGATCATGTTGACGTAAGTGGTGATCGGAATGCCCAACGCCGAGCGGGTCAGCAGCGACAACAGCGGCACCACGTCGCGCAGGTTTTCCACGACCTTTTCGATGCCGGTGACGGCGATGTGCACCGGCGGCACGGTGGTGGTCATGCGCCCGTTGCCTTCGTTTTCCACCAGCAGCAGAGTGCCGGTTTCGGCCACGGCGAAGTTGACGCCGGAAACGCCGATGTCCGCTTCGAAGAATTTCTGCCGCAGGACTCTGCGACCGATCTGAATGAGTTGGTCAACGTCCTTGGTGTACTCCACGCCAAGTTTGTCGTGGAACAAGGACGCGACCTGACCGGCATTCTTGTGGATCGCCGGCATAATGATGTGTGAAGGCTTCTCGTGGTCGAGTTGGACGATGTATTCCCCCATGTCGGACTCCAGGCATTCAACACCTTGAGCCTCGAGGAAATGGTTCATCTCCATCTCTTCGCTGACCATCGATTTGCCCTTGATCACTTGCCGCGCCTCGTGAGCGCGGATGATCGAAAGGACGATGCCATTGGCCTCGTCCACCGTTTCCGCCCAGTGCACTGTCACACCGTTGCGGGTCAGGTTCTGTTCCAGTTGCTCGAGCAGGTCGGGCAACTTGGAGAGCGCACGCGCCCTGATCGAGTTGCCCAGGGCACGCAAGTGTTCTCTTTCATGGGCATCGCTGAACGCCGCGGCCCGCTTGGTCATCAGTGAATCCATGGCAGTACGGAAGTTGTTCCGTAACTGCTGATCACCCAAGGCGTTATGCGCCCGGGTGCGGAAGTCTTCTTCTACGGCAACCGTAGGAATAATCGTCGAGGTGCTCATTGCGCACCTCCGGTCCGTTGCCAAAGAAAGCTGGCGAGATGTTGCCCGCGCAGCGCTTCTTTTTGTTTCTCCAATGCGCCGTTGATGTTCATCAAACAGCCACAGTCGGCGCTCAAGACCTGATGCGCGCCGGATTCCTTCAACGCCCGGGTCTTGTCCGCCACCATCGCGCCGGAAATGTCTGGCATACGGACGCTGAATGTCCCACCAAAGCCACAGCATTCGCTTTCGTGATCGTGGTTGACCCGTTCCACGTTGCTCAACTGCGCCAACAGCTCGCGGCCGTGCAGGTGGGTATTCATTTCGCGACGTGCCGAACACGAAGTGTGCAGCGCCACTTTGACCGGTTCGCCGCTGTCCTTGAGCTGCACCTTGCAGACGAACAGCAGGAACTCGGCCAGTTCATAGGTGCGGGCCGCGAGGGCCTGTACCTGTTTCAACGTTTGCGGCTCGTCCTTGAACAAGTCGGCGTAATGCTCGCGCAACATGCCCGCGCAGGAACCCGACGGCACCACCACCGGATAATCCCCGGCAAACAGCGCCAGTTGCGCGCGCGCCACCGTCCGCGCCTGCTCGGTATAACCCGAGGTGTAGGCCGGTTGCCCGCAGCAGCTCTGCCCTTGCGGGTACTCGACCTTGATCCCTTCACGCTCGAGCAAGTGGATCGCGTCCATCCCGGCTTCGGGGTAGAACAGGTCGACCACGCAGGTGCCGAACAGATAGACCCGCGACGGTTTCTCGCTGGGGTACTGCCGAGGTTCGGGCAGTGGCGGTGCGACGCGGGTGGCGTTGGGCACAGCGTTGTAAAAAAGCTCGCTCATCAGGCGTGTCTCCGGGTGGGCCCGGTTATCCGTCTGTTGAGACTGCTGAATATAAAGAGCCTTGCTTTCAGCAGCCTTACAGACCGGGGTGTGAATTGCTGACGCCGGAATCACCAGCCGGCGTCGGTTATTTCCGTTTTGTTTATAGGTTTAGTGCACCAGCATGCCGGTGCACCAGTAGGCCTGGGCCAGAGTGATCAGGCCGACAATCGTCGCAAAGAATAGGCTGTGCTTGAGGGTAAAGCGGAACAGATCCGATTCCTTGCCCACCAGCCCGGTCGCGGCGCAGGCGACGGCAATCGATTGTGGCGAGATCATCTTGCCGGTCACGCCGCCGCTGGTGTTGGCCGCCACCAGCAAGGTGTCGTTGACGCCGATCTGGTGTGCGGTGGTCGCCTGCAGCGAACTGAACAGGGCGTTGGACGAGGTATCCGAGCCGGTGAGGAACACGCCCAGCCAGCCGAGGAACGGCGAGAAGAACGGGAAGGCTGCGCCGGTCGCGGCCAGGACCAGCGCCATGGTCGAAGACATGCCCGAGTAGTTGGTGACGAAGGCGAACGCCAGGACCATGCCGATCGACAGAATAGGCCAGCGCAGTTCGTAGAAGGTCTCTTTCAAAGTGGTCAGACCAGTTTTGAAGTTGATCTTCAGTACCAGCATCGAGATCAGCGCCGAGAAGAAAATCGCCGTGCCGGTCGCCGAGATCGGGTCAAGTTTGAATACGGCCGGAATCGCGGTCGGGGTAGCGACGATCGGAGCCGTCTTGATCACCAGTTGATCCAGGTGCGGGATGGCAAAGTTGAACACCCAGGCATACATCGAACCGCCGGCGGCGAACATGGCTTTGAAGGGTTTCAGCGTCCAGATGGTTACCAGCACGGTGAGGATCAGGAACGGCGACCAGGCAATGAAAATTTCCCAGAGGCTGTAAGGCGACGCCACGGTGCTGCGTTTCTGGCCGAAACCGCCGGCGCTGGCGGTTACCACCGAGGCCGACACGGCGCCGGCGATGTGCTGGCCGGCGGCGCGTTTTGGCTGCCAGACTTTGAGGAACAGGGTCAGGGAAATCAGGCTGGCCAGGGCCGAGGTGATGTCCGGCAGCTCCGGGCCGATGAAGTTCGAAGTGAAGTACTGGGTCACGGCGAAGCTCAGGCCTGCAACCAGCGCTGCCGGCCAGGTCTCACGCACGCCGCGCAGGCCGTCCATCATGAACACCAGCCAGAACGGCACGAACAGCGAGAGCAGCGGCAGTTGGCGACCGGTCATGGCGCCGATCTTGAACGCGTCGATGCCCGTCACCTGACCGGCCACGATGATCGGAATCCCCAGCGCGCCGAAGGCGACCGGCGCGGTGTTGGCAATCAGGCACAGGCCGGCAGCGTACAGCGGATTGAACCCGAGGCCGACCAGCAGCGCGGCGGTAATCGCCACCGGCGCGCCGAAGCCGGCGGCACCTTCGAGGAACGCGCCGAAGCAGAAACCGATCAGAAGCACCTGCAAACGCTGGTCGTCGGTGATCGACAGCACCGAACTGCGAATGACCTCGAACTGACCACTCTTGACCGTCAGTTTGTAGAGGAACACCGCCGCGACGATGATCCAGGCAATCGGCCACAGACCATAGGCAAAGCCGTATCCGGCAGCGGCGAAAGCCATGTCGACCGGCATGTGGAAGGCGAAAATCGCCACGGCAATCGACAGGGCGAGCGTGATGCTGCCGGCCACATGACCCTTGAGGCGGAACACCGCCAGAGCCAGGAAGAAGAAAACGATGGGGATGACGGCCGCGAGTGCGGAGACGCCGAGACTGCCGAGCGGGGTATAGAGCTGTTGCCAGGTTTGCATATGGGGTGGCCCCTAATTGTTGTTGGTCAGGCACTGTCAGCGTTCTTGGTTAATTGGTAATACCAATTTACAATCGCTGTTGGCTAGGGTAAAAGCCTTGATATCGGTGTGTCAATTTGTCGCCCTGAAACTTTTGTCGAATAAGCGGTGCAGAAGGCATCTGATCCGGTCGGGCGAATGTGCGCTGACAGGTGTCGGCGGGGCGCCGATAGGCCAGAATAGAGAGCCCGGCGAGCGGTCGGGATCGTGGAGAAATGAGTTATGGGGTTTGATCAGATTCGTCAGCGCCGTTTGTCTGACGATATTGTCGAGCGACTCGAGGGGATGATCCTCGAGGGCACGCTGAAGTCCGGCGAGCGGCTTCCGGCTGAGCGCACCTTGGCCGAGCAGTTCGGCGTGTCGCGTCCGTCGTTGCGTGAAGCGATCCAGAAACTGGCGGCCAAGGGCTTGCTGGTCAGTCGCCAAGGCGGCGGCAATTATGTGGTGGAAACGCTCGGCTCGACCTTCAGCGATCCCTTGCTATTGCTGCTGGAGAGCAACCCCGAAGCACAGCGCGATTTGCTGGAGTTTCGGCACACACTGGAGGCATCGTGTGCCTATTACGCAGCATTGCGCGCCACGGATGTGGATCGTGAGCGCCTGACCGCAGCGTTCAACGAGCTGCAGGATTGCTACACGCGGCATGACGAAGTGAGCCGGGTGGAAGAGGGCGCGGCGGATGCGAAGTTTCATTTGGCGATTGCCGAAGCCAGCCATAACGCGGTGCTGCTGCACACCATTCGCGGGCTTTTCGATTTGCTCAAGCGCAACGTGGTGACCAACATCGGCGGTATGTACAAACAACGCACTGAAACCCGCGACATGCTGATCTCTCAGCACCGGGAGCTGTATCTGGCGATTATCGAAGGGCGTGCGGAGCAGGCGCGCGAGGTTTCCAGTCGGCACATTCTGTATGTGCAGGAGGTGCTGGAAGAGGTGCGGCAGGAAGTTCAGCGCATGGCTCGGGCGGAGCGGCGCAAGGGAATGTGACGGCAGTTTGATTGTGGCGAGGGAGCTTGCTCCCGCTCGCATGTGCAGCAGAAGCCCTCTGCTAAAGCGAGGGCCGCTACGCGCCCCAGCGGGAGCAAGCTCCCTCGCCACAGTATCAGGCAGAAGAAATTATTCTTCCTTACCCTTGTTGCGCACAGCGCGCTGCAGCTCTCGACCGGCGTCGCGTTCGCGCTCGGTGTCACGCTTGTCGTATTCCTTCTTGCCCTTGCCCAGAGCAATCTCGCACTTGACCATGTGCTTGCTCCAGTAGAAGGACAGGCACACGCAGGCATAGCCTTTCTGTTGCACGGCAGCGGCGAGTTTTTCCAGCTCGCGCTTATTGAGCAGCAGTTTGCGGGTGCGGGTCGGATCGGCGATGACGTGGGTGCTGGCGGTCATCAACGGCGTGATGTGACTGCCGAGAAGCCAAGCTTCGCCGTCCTTGAGCAGCACGTAACTGTCGACCAGTTGCAGCTTGCTTGCCCGCAGACTTTTTACTTCCCAGCCGGCCAGGACCAGACCAGCCTCGAAACGATGTTCGATGAAGTAATCGTGTCGCGCCTTTTTGTTCTGCGCGATGGTCCCTGTTGGGTGTTTCTTCTGTTTAGCCATAGGGGCGGCATTATATGGAGATAAATGATCCTCGGCTACGGTGATGCTGCGTGCTTGAGCAGGTTGAGTGAATCCCGGACAATGCGGCCTCTTTTTCTAACGCTTGGGCGTGATATTCAATGTCGACAGACAAGGTTTCTGTCCACGGCAGTTGGGCTAGCCGCTGGGTTTTCATATTCGCCGCGACCGGTTCGGCCGTGGGACTGGGCAGCATCTGGAAATTCCCCTACATGGTCGGGGTCTACGGCGGCGGCGCCTTCGTGCTGATGTTTCTCGCCTGCATCGCATTGATCGGGATCCCGGTCATGCTGGCTGAAACCCTGATCGGCCGGCGCGCGCGGCAGAGTCCGGCGAACGCTTTGAAGGTGTTGGCGCGGGAGGCCGGGCATTCGGGCAAGTGGTCGTGGGGCGCGTTTGCCGGGATGATCACGGCGCTGCTGATACTGTCTTTCTATAGTGTGGTCGGCGGCTGGTCGCTGGATTACATCATCGACATGGGGCGCGGCGACTTCCAGGGCGCTACGGCGGAGCAGGTCGGCGCTTATTTTGGCAATGTGATCTCCGATCCCTGGCGTCTGACACTTTGGCACACAGTTTTCATGCTGTTGTCGGCCGTAGTGATCGCCAAAGGCGTGGTTGCCGGGCTGGAGCGCAGCCTGCGGATCATGATGCCGCTGCTGTTCGTGATGGTGTTGGTATTGCTGGGTTACAGCATGACTACCGGGCATTTCATGGAAGGCGTGCATTTCATGTTCGACTTCCATCCGGAAAAAGTCCTCGACGGCTTGCTGCCCGCCATGGGCCACGCGTTCTTTTCCCTGAGTGTGGGCGTCGGCTCGATCATGATCTACGGCGCTTACATGACCAAGGAAGCCTCGTTGTCCGGCACCGTGGTCGGTGTGGCACTGCTCGACACCTTCGTGTCGCTGGTGGCCGGTCTGGCGTTGTTTCCGATTGTGTTTGCTGGCGGCTTGAACCCTAGCGAAGGCCCGGGCCTGATGTTTGTCAGTCTGCCATTTGCCTTCGGTAACGTGGTTTTCGGCCAGTTGATGGGCGTGGTGTTCTTTGTCCTGGTGGCGATTGCCGCCTGGAGCTCGGCGATTTCCTTGCTTGAACCGATGGTGGCCTATCTGGTTGAACGCACGAAAATCAGCCGTGGCTGGGTGACTTTCTGGCTGGCGTTCATCTGCTGGTTCGTCGGTCTGGGTACGGTTTTCTCTTTCAATATCTGGAAGGAAGCCAAATTTTTCGTGAACGAAGGCGGGCTGTTCCATCTCTACCAATGGGGTGCGACGGGCGGTCTGGACTTCTTCGGCGTGATCGACTTCTTCACCTCGCGGATCATGTTGCCGCTCGGTGGCCTGTGCTTCGTGCTGTTTGCCGGTTGGGTGATGGGGCGTGAGGCGGTGCGTGACGAGTTGTCGATTCGTAACCCGGCGCTGTTTGCCCTGTCCTTGTTCTTGATGCGCTACGTGGCGCCTATCGGCATTCTGGTAGTGTTTGCCGCTCAGCTCTGGAAGTAACGCTTACATGACGACACATATTCAACGTTCGGCGTTGCTGCCCTACCCGGCGCAATTCCTTTACGACCTGGTCAACGACGTCGCGCGTTACCCGGAATTCCTGCCGTGGTGCTCGTCCGCCGAAGTGCTGGAAAGCTCGCCTGAACATATGCGCGCCAGCGTTGGCGTGGCCAAGGGCGGCCTCAGTCAGCACTTCGTCACGCGCAATACGCTGGTGCCGGGGCAGTCGATCGAGATGAACCTGGAAGAAGGCCCGTTCAATCAGCTGCATGGTGTCTGGGTCTTCAAGGCATTGAACGAGAAGGCCTGCAAGATCAGTCTTGACCTGTCTTTCGACTACGCCGGCCCGCTGGTGCGCGCCACACTCGGCCCGCTGTTCAATCAGGCGGCGAATACGTTGGTGGATGCGTTCTGCCAGCGTGCCAAGCAGATGCATGGTTGATCCGGTGATCGAGATTGAAGTGGTGTATGCCGCCGTGGATCGTCAGCTTCTGCGCACTTTGAGCGTCCCTGAAGGGACGACAGTGCGTGAGGCGGTGCTCAAGTCAGGTATTGGCGATGAATTTCCGGAGCTGGATCTGAGTGATTGTCCGCTGGGGATCTTCGGCAAGGTGGTGGCTGATCCACAGGGTCGCTTGATTCAGGCGGGGGAGCGCATCGAGATCTACCGGCCGTTGTTGGCGGATCCGAAAGAGGTGCGACGCCTGCGGGCGGCCAAGGCTGCCGAGGCCAAAGCGCGAAATCAGTAGCCTGGCCAGATCGCAGGCAATAAAAAACCCGGAAATTCCGGGTTTTTTATTGCCTCGCACATTACTGCGGCGAGGTGTCCAGCGGTTCAGGCGTCGGAACCGGAACGGTTTCAACACCGTCCACATCCTTCTGGATCGAATCCAGCAAGGAGCCTGGTTTGGCGGGTTGTTCCGGCTTCGGCTTCTCGGCGTTTTCAGCAGGTGCGGTCACGCTGGTGCCACTGTCCTTACCGAGAATGGCCTCGTCACGGCTTACGCCCGGCATGAAGTCACCGGACAGGCTGACAAGCTGGTCGTTGGAGTTGAAATTAACACTCACGCGCTCCTGCTGGCGTTCACCGCCACCAGGTTGCAGGCTGTACAGATAATCCCAGCGATCGGCATGGAACGTGTCGGTCAGCAGAGGGTTGCCCATGATAAACCGTACTTGCCGACGGGTCATTCCCGGGCGCAACTGGTCTATCATGTCCTGCGTGACGACATTGCCCTGCTGGATGTCGATTTTGTAAACCCCGGGGAATGAACAACCGGCGAGTGCGAGCAGTCCCACAAAGGTGAAACTGGTTAGCAAGAGCTTGGTGTTTTGCATCGGTGGGCGACTTCCACTATCTTGGCTGGGACAACGTAAACGCCGATCATACCCGCATTAAGAGAAGCTGCGAAGCAGCATCGCGAGAAAGCTGACCATGGTTGAAAATAGCGAACTACGCAAAGCCGGCCTCAAAGTGACCCTGCCACGGGTCAAGATCCTGCAAATGCTCGACTCTACCGAGCAGCGTCACATGAGTGCCGAAGACGTCTACAAGGCGTTGATGGAAGCGGGCGAGGACGTCGGTCTGGCCACGGTTTACCGTGTTCTGACCCAGTTCGAAGCTGCTGGCCTCGTGGTCCGTCACAACTTCGACGGTGGCCACGCGGTATTCGAATTGGCCGACGGTGGCCACCACGACCATATGGTCAACGTGGAAACCGGTGAAGTCGTCGAATTCGTCAGTCCGGAAATCGAAAAGCTCCAGAAGGCAATTGCCGAGGAGCACGGTGTTGATCTGGTAGATCACAATCTGGTGCTGTACGTACGCAAGAAAAAGTAAGCATGTCGCGCGAATTTCAGGTTCGCGAAACGAACGAAGGCGACCCAAGGGTCGCCTTCGTGCTTTCTGCCGTTCTTAAACTTTTGCCGTGACCACCATTTTTTTCGCGTGAGCCAAGGACTCTTTGGTCAAGTCGATGCCGCCCAGCATCCGCGCCAATTCTTCTATACGGTCGTTCTTGCTCAGTTTGGACACGGCGGTGTGGGTAGCCTGTTCACCGCGAACCTTGTGCACAAATAAATGCTGATGACCCTGCGCCGCCACTTGCGGCAAATGCGTCACGGTCAGCACCTGGCCGCGATCGCCAAGACGCCGCAACAACTGACCGACGATTTCCGCTGTCGGCCCGCCGATGCCCACGTCCACTTCGTCGAATACCAGGGTTGGCACCCGTGAGGTCTGTGCGGTGATCACCTGAATTGCCAGGCTGATCCGCGACAGCTCGCCACCGGAGGCTACTTTGGCCAGCGCTTTGAGCGGCTGGCCAGGGTTGGCGCTGACCAGCAGTTCGACTTGCTCCAGGCCGTTAGGCTGTAGTTCGTCGCTGGTGTTGGCGCGCAGCTCGATGGTGAAGCGTCCGCCCGGCATGCCCAGACGCTGGATCTCTTGCTCCACGGCGCTGGCGAGGCTGCTGGCGGCCTGATGGCGCAAGTCGCTCAGCTCCCGGGCCTTCTCTTGATAATGGCGGGCATAAGAGGCCAGTTCATCACCCAGGCGTTCGATGGATTCGTCGTTGGCATTCAATGTCTCGATTTCATCGAGCAATTTCTGCTGCATCTCGGCGACTTCGGTTGGCTGGATCCGGTGCTTGCGCGCCAAGGTGTAAATCGCGTCGAGGCGTTCTTCCAGATATTGCAGGCGCGCCGGATCGGCATCGAAGTTGTCGAGGAAGCGATTGAGCTCGCCCACGGCTTCTTCGACTTGGATCTGCGCGCTGGTCAGCAAGCTGCTGGCTTCGCCCAGTGCGCCCACCGAGTTGTTCACGCTCGACAGGCGGTTGAGGCTGGCGGTCAGTGCATTCAGTACGTTGCCGGAATCGCTTTCGCTGCACTGCTCGACCACCTGTCGGCAAATGCCAAGCAGGGTTTCGGCGTTGGTCAGGTTCTTGTGTTCCTGCTCTAGCTGTTCCAGCTCGTTTTCGCCGAGGCCGAGGTTCTCCAGTTCTTCGAGCTGGTAGCTGAGCAATTGGTGGCGCGCGCGTTGCTCGTCACCCGAGTTGGAGAGGCGCTCCAGTTCCTGGCGGGTCTGGCGCCAGCGCTGCGCGGCGAGTTGCACCTGACGGGCCAGATCAGTAGCGCCGGCATATTCGTCGAGCAGGCGCCGGTGAGTGTCGGTTTTCAGCAGGGACTGGTGTTCGTGCTGGCTGTGGATATCGATCAGCAGTTCGCCGAGGGCCTTGAGATCACCGAGCGGGCAAGGTGTGCCATTGATATAGCCGCGCGAACGGCCTTCGGCGGTGATCACCCGGCGCAGGATGCACGGGCCGTCGTTTTCGAGGTCGCGCTCGGCCAGCCAGGCATGAGCTTCGGGAATGTCGACCAGGTCGAAAGTGGCCAGAATGTCGGCCTTGTCGGCGCCCGGGCGAACCACGCCGCTGTCGGCGCGGTCGCCAAGGGTCAGGCCCAGGGCGTCGAGCATGATCGACTTGCCGGCGCCGGTTTCCCCTGTGATCACGCTCATCCCGCGATCAAGTTCGAGATCGAGATGTTCAACGATGGCGTAGTTATGTACGGACAGGTGCACCAGCATAAAGGCCGCTCCCAGGCTTTAGGTCTGGTTATTTATACAGTGTTTTGTTTCAGGCTGACAATGCCCTCGCTTAGCTCGATTTGCTTGATCCGATCAAATGCTTAGTCCGAGCGGGAATGACAATGCAGCACTTTTTTGTAGGGTTAATCATTGCAGGCCCTTGAAGCCTGATTTTGCGGCCCCATATATCGGGGCAGAAGCGCGAGTACAGCTCGCGGACGTAATTGAAAGGAGAATTCTATGGCTGACGAACAGACAGTAGATACGCAAAATCCAGAAGCCAATCAGGCGCCCGAAACTTCGGGTGACGACCTGGCGACCCGTGTACAAGTGCTCGAAGAGCAGTTGGCCGCCGCGCAGGATCAGTCGCTGCGCGTAGCTGCCGATCTGCAGAACGTCCGCCGCCGTGCCGAGCAGGATGTCGAGAAGGCGCACAAGTTTGCGCTGGAAAAATTCGCCGGTGACTTGCTGCCGATCGTTGACAGCCTGGAGCGCGGTCTCGAGTTGTCGAGCCCGGACGACGAAAGCATCCGTCCGATGCGCGAAGGCATCGAGCTGACCCTGAAAATGTTCCACGACACCCTCAAGCGTTATCAGCTTGAAGCGATCGATCCGCATGGCGAACCGTTCAACGCCGTTCATCATCAGGCGATGGCCATGCAGGAAAGCGCCGACGTCGAACCGAACAGCGTTCTGAAGGTGTTCCAGAAGGGCTACCAGCTCAACGGTCGCCTGTTGCGTCCGGCCATGGTTGTGGTCAGCAAGGCGCCGGCGCCAATTTCGCCTTCGATTGACGAGAAGGCTTGAAATTAGCCGCAAGGCCCCCATTTAGAAGTCAAGCGTTTAAGTATTACCGCAGTTAGCCACCACTGCTGCGGCAACAAAATCCAAAGTTTCGGGAGAGTGAACATGGGCAAAATTATCGGTATCGACCTGGGGACTACCAACTCCTGCGTCTCCGTGCTGGAAAACGGCGTAGCCAAAGTTATTGAAAACGCCGAAGGCGCGCGCACCACGCCGTCGATCATCGCTTACGCCAACGATGGTGAAATCCTCGTTGGTCAGTCGGCCAAGCGTCAGGCAGTGACCAACCCGCACAACACCCTGTATGCGGTGAAGCGTCTGATCGGTCGCAAGTTCGACGAAGAAGTCGTACAGAAAGACATCAAGATGGTCCCGTACAAAATCGCCAAGGCTGACAACGGCGACGCCTGGGTTGAAGTGAACGGCCAGAAAATGGCGCCGCCACAAATCTCGGCTGAAATCCTGAAGAAGATGAAGAAAACCGCCGAAGACTACCTCGGCGAGCCTGTGACTGAAGCGGTGATCACCGTTCCGGCCTACTTCAACGACAGCCAGCGTCAGGCGACCAAAGACGCCGGTCGCATCGCCGGTCTGGACGTTAAACGTATCATCAACGAACCAACCGCAGCGGCTCTGGCTTACGGTATGGACAAGGCCAAGGGCGATCACACCGTGATCGTTTACGACCTGGGTGGCGGTACTTTCGACGTGTCGGTGATCGAGATCGCTGAAGTTGACGGCGAGCACCAGTTCGAAGTGTTGGCCACCAACGGTGACACCTTCCTCGGCGGTGAAGACTTCGACATTCGTCTGATCGACTACCTCGTTGACGAATTCAAGAAAGAAAGCGGCATGAACCTCAAAGGTGACCCGCTGGCCATGCAGCGCCTGAAAGAAGCCGCTGAGAAAGCCAAGATCGAGCTGTCGTCCGCGCAGTCGACCGACGTCAACCTGCCGTACATCACTGCAGACGCCACCGGTCCTAAGCACCTGAACGTGAAGATTTCGCGTGCCAAGCTCGAAGCACTGGTTGAAGACCTGGTTCAGCGCACCATCGAACCTTGCCGTATCGCAATGAAAGACGCCGGTATCGACGTTGGCGCGATCAACGACGTGATTCTGGTCGGCGGTCAGACCCGTATGCCGCTCGTACAGAAGCTGGTGACTGATTTCTTCGGTAAAGAAGCACGTAAAGACGTGAACCCGGACGAAGCGGTTGCCATGGGTGCTGCGATTCAGGGCGCCGTTCTGGCCGGTGACGTGAAAGACGTTCTGCTGCTCGACGTCAGTCCGCTGACCCTGGGTATCGAAACCATGGGTGGCGTGATGACCGCGCTGATCGAGAAAAACACCACGATTCCTACCAAGAAATCGCAAGTGTTCTCGACTGCCGACGACAACCAGGGCGCCGTGACCATTCACGTCCTGCAAGGTGAGCGTAAGCAAGCTGCGCAGAACAAATCGCTGGGCAAATTCGACCTGGCCGACATTCCACCAGCTCCACGTGGCGTGCCGCAGATCGAAGTGACCTTCGACATCGACGCAAACGGCATCCTGCACGTTGGCGCGAAAGACAAGGCGACCGGCAAAGAGCAGAAGATCACCATCAAGGCCAACTCCGGTCTGTCGGATGAAGAAATTCAGAAGATGGTTCGCGACGCCGAGCTGAACGCTGAGGAAGACCGCAAGTTCGAAGAGCTGGCCGCTGCCCGTAACCAGGGTGATGCACTGGTTCACTCGACTCGTAAAATGGTCACCGAAGCGGGCGACAAGGTCAGCGCCGAAGAGAAGACCGCGATCGAAGCTGCCGTGGTTGCACTGGAAGCCGCTGTGAAAGGCGACGACAAGGCTGCCATCGAAGCGAAGATCGAAGAGCTGTCGAAAGTCTCGGCTCCGGTTGCTCAGAAGATGTACGCCGAACAGGCTCAGCCTGCTGAAGGCGCGGCGCCGCACGACGAGAAAGCTGAAAAGGCTGACGATGTTGTCGATGCCGAGTTCGAAGAAGTCAAAGACCACAAGTAAGTTGTTGGTCGGCCGGTTGACTGCCTTGCGGCGGTGACTGGTAGGATGTCGCCGCGCGGGAGCTTGCTCCCGCGTTGGCGTATCTGGAATACGTGAATTTTTACAGCATGCGACAAGCCTTGCGTGCTGTTGGTATGGCCGGGAATGCTCCTGCTTTTCGTGCCGCAAGTACCACAAGAAACAAAGACCAGGATCGTTGAATTGACGTGAGTTGGGTCCGGGCCTGTATTGGGGCTCAACGAGTTTGGCCATCCTCAGGAGGGGTTTGCCGAACGTCCTCAAGAGTGCAAAGACTTATGGCAAAGCGTGACTATTACGAAGTATTGGGTGTAGAGCGTGGTTCAAGCGATGCAGACCTGAAAAAGGCCTATCGTCGCCTGGCGATGAAGCACCACCCGGACCGTAATCCCGATGACAAAGCGTCGGAAGAACTGTTCAAAGAGGCCAACGAGGCCTACGAAGTATTGTCCGATTCGAGCAAGCGCGCGGCCTACGACCAGTACGGTCATGCTGGCGTCGACCCAAGCATGGGTGGCGGTGGTGCCGGTTTCGGCGGGCAGAATTTCTCTGACATCTTTGGTGATGTCTTCAGTGACTTCTTCGGTGGCGGTCGCGGCGGTTCCCGTGGCGGCGCCCAGCGCGGTAGCGATTTGCGCTACACCCTGGAGCTGAATCTGGAAGAAGCGGTACGCGGGACCACCGTGAATATCCGCGTTCCGACACTGGTCAACTGCAAGCCGTGCGACGGTTCCGGCGCCAAGAAAGGCTCGTCGCCATCGACCTGCCCGACCTGCGGCGGCATCGGTCAGGTGCGCATGCAGCAGGGCTTCTTCTCGGTGCAGCAGACCTGCCCGCGCTGCCATGGCCAGGGCAAGATCATTTCCGATCCGTGCGATTCCTGCCACGGCGACGGTCGCGTCGAAGAGTACAAAACACTATCGGTCAAAGTGCCGGCTGGCGTTGATACCGGCGACCGCATCCGTCTGTCCGGCGAAGGCGAGGCGGGCACCCAGGGCGGCCCGACTGGCGACCTGTACGTGGTGATCAACGTGCGCGAGCACGACATCTTCCAGCGCGATGGCAAGCACCTGTTCTGCGAAGTGCCGATCAGCTTTGTTGATGCGGCGCTCGGCGGCGAACTGGAAATCCCGACCCTCGACGGTCGCGTCAAGCTGAAAATCCCCGAAGGCACCCAGACCGGCAAGCAGTTCCGTGTACGCGGCAAAGGCGTGGCGCCGGTGCGTGGCGGTGGTGCGGGCGATCTGATGTGCCGCGTAGCGGTCGAGACCCCGGTCAATCTGAATCGTCGTCAGCGCGAATTGCTCGAGGAATTCCGCAGCTCGCTGGCGGACGATAACAGCCACTCGCCGAAAACCACTGGTTGGTTCGATGGTGTGAAGCGATTCTTCGGCGATCTGTAAGGAGTCGGCATGCGACGTATAGCTGTGATGGGCGCCGCCGGGCGCATGGGCAAGATTCTGGTCGAAGCCGTGCAACAGCGCGCGCCATTGACCGGCCTGACCGCGGCGATCGTTCGTCCCGGCAGTACGCTGATCGGGGTGGACGCCGGTGAGCTGGCTTCGCTGGGTCGTATCGGTGTGCCGTTGTCCGGCAACCTCGAATCGGTGGCCGAAGAGTTCGACGTGCTGATCGACTTCACCCTGCCGGAAGTCATGCTGAAAAACCTCGCGTTCTGCCGCAAGGCCGGCAAGGCCATGGTCATCGGCACCACCGGGCTCGACGCTGCGCAGAAGCAACTGCTGGCCGAGGCGGGCAAGGATATTCCGATCGTGTTTGCGGCCAACTTCAGCGTCGGAGTCAACCTGTCGCTGAAGCTGCTCGAAATGACCGCCCGGGTGCTGGGCGACGATGCCGACATCGAGATCATCGAAGCGCATCACCGGCACAAGATTGACGCGCCTTCGGGCACGGCGCTGCGCATGGGTGAAGTGATCGCCGATGCGCTGGATCGTGATCTGCAGAAAGTCGCGGTCTATGGTCGTGAAGGTCACACCGGTGCGCGCGAGCGGGAAACCATTGGTTTCGCCACCGTTCGCGGTGGTGATGTGGTCGGCGATCACACCGTGCTGTTTGCCTGCGAAGGCGAGCGCCTGGAGATTACGCACAAGGCTTCCAGTCGCATGACCTTCGCCAAGGGCGCGGTGCGTGCGGCGTTGTGGCTCGATGGCCGCGAGCCGGGTCTGTATGACATGCAGGACGTGCTCGACCTGCATTGATAGACGGATTTACCCAGCGCAAACGCCCGGTTTGCGCTGGTTTTTCTACATCGCGCGACGGCCTGTCGCATTCTCCGGCCTTTTAGGCTCTTTAGCGGTGGACCAAAAAAGCCTTTTTCTGTAAGCTACAGCTTTAGTGTGTCCACTAAAAGCGCGCAGAATAATTCAGTGAAGAAGCGGGGTGACGTGTCCATACGTCACTCCGCTTTTTTACAACCTGCGATTGCCCTTTCATGCGTTATTTACGGGAGGTCTTCTTGACTAAGCCAGCCATACTCGCCCTTGCTGATGGCAGCATTTTTCGCGGCGAAGCCATTGGAGCCGACGGTCAAACCGTTGGTGAGGTGGTGTTCAACACCGCAATGACCGGCTATCAGGAAATCCTTACCGATCCTTCCTACGCCCAACAGATCGTTACCCTGACTTACCCGCACATCGGCAACACTGGCACCACGCCGGAAGATGCCGAGTCCGACCGCGTATGGTCCGCTGGTCTGGTCATCCGTGACCTGCCACTGGTAGCGAGCAACTGGCGTAACACGATGTCCCTGTCCGACTACCTGAAAGCCAACAACGTTGTGGCAATCGCCGGTATCGACACCCGCCGCCTAACCCGCATCCTGCGTGAAAAAGGCGCACAGAACGGCTGCATCATGGCCGGCGACAACATCTCCGAAGAAGCGGCAATTGCCGCCGCGCAGGGTTTCCCGGGCCTGAAGGGCATGGATCTGGCGAAAGTCGTCAGCACCAAGGAAAAGTACGAATGGCGCTCCACTGTCTGGGATCTGAAGACCGACAGCCACGCGACCATCGAGGCGTCCGAGCTGCCATACCACGTGGTTGCCTACGACTACGGCGTCAAACTGAACATCCTGCGCATGCTGGTCGAGCGCGGCTGCCGCGTGACCGTGGTGCCGGCGCAAACCCCGGCAGCCGACGTGCTGGCGCTCAAGCCGGACGGTGTGTTCCTGTCCAACGGCCCTGGTGATCCGGAGCCTTGCGACTACGCGATCAAGGCGATCAAGGAAGTGCTGGAAACCGAGATTCCGGTCTTCGGTATCTGCCTTGGTCACCAGCTGCTGGCTCTGGCCTCCGGCGCCAAGACCCTGAAAATGGGCCATGGCCACCACGGTGCCAACCACCCGGTACAGGATCTGGACACTGGCGTCGTGATGATCACCAGCCAGAACCACGGTTTCGCGGTTGACGAAGCGACCCTGCCGGCCAACGTGCGTGCGATCCACAAATCGCTGTTCGATGGCACCCTGCAAGGCATCGAGCGCACCGACAAGAGCGCGTTCAGCTTCCAGGGCCACCCTGAAGCGAGCCCGGGCCCGAACGATGTGGCGCCCCTGTTCGACCGCTTCATCAACGAGATGGCCAAGCGACGCTAAGCGTTCGCCTTGAGACTGTAGCGAGAAGCCCTCGAGGGCGGCCCCGACACCGGTGGCGCCCCTCAGGGCTTCAGAAATCGATCAAGACGGCTTGCCGACTGACCTGCGGATTTGAGTGACAAACCCATGCCAAAACGTACAGACATTAAAAGCATCCTGATTCTCGGCGCTGGCCCGATCGTTATCGGCCAGGCCTGCGAATTCGACTACTCCGGCGCCCAGGCCTGCAAAGCCCTGCGCGAAGAGGGTTACCGCGTCATCCTGGTGAACTCCAACCCGGCCACCATCATGACCGACCCGGACATGGCCGACGCCACGTACATCGAGCCGATCAAGTGGCAGACCGTGGCCAAGATCATCGAAAAAGAGCGCCCGGACGCGGTGCTGCCAACCATGGGCGGCCAGACTGCACTGAACTGCGCCCTGGATCTGGAGCGCGAAGGCGTTCTGGAAAAGTTCGGCGTGGAAATGATCGGTGCCAACGCCGACACCATCGACAAGGCTGAAGACCGTTCGCGTTTCGACAAGGCCATGAAATCCATCGGTCTGGAATGCCCGCGTTCCGGTATCGCCCACAGCATGGAAGAAGCCAACGCCGTCCTCGAGCGTCTGGGCTTCCCGTGCATCATCCGTCCGTCCTTCACCATGGGTGGCACCGGTGGCGGTATCGCCTACAACCGTGAAGAGTTCGAAGAAATCTGCGCCCGCGGTCTGGACCTGTCGCCGACCAAAGAGCTGCTGATCGACGAATCGCTGATCGGCTGGAAAGAATATGAAATGGAAGTTGTCCGCGACAAAAAGGACAACTGCATCATCGTCTGCTCGATCGAGAACTTCGACCCGATGGGCGTGCACACCGGTGACTCCATCACCGTTGCTCCGGCACAGACCCTGACCGACAAGGAATATCAGATCCTGCGTAACGCCTCGCTGGCGGTACTGCGCGAGATCGGCGTCGAGACCGGCGGCTCCAACGTGCAATTCGGTATCTGCCCGGACACTGGCCGCATGGTCGTGATCGAGATGAACCCGCGCGTATCGCGTTCCTCGGCATTGGCTTCGAAAGCCACCGGTTTCCCGATTGCCAAAGTCGCGGCCAAACTGGCTGTGGGCTACACCCTCGACGAACTGTCGAACGACATCACTGGCGGCAAGACCCCGGCGTCCTTCGAGCCGTCGATCGACTACGTCGTGACCAAGCTGCCACGTTTCGCCTTCGAGAAATTCGCCAAGGCTGACGCACGCCTGACCACGCAAATGAAGTCGGTGGGTGAAGTCATGGCCATCGGCCGTACTTTCCAGGAGTCCCTGCAGAAAGCCCTGCGCGGTCTGGAAGTCGGTGTTTGCGGTCTGGACGAGAAGCTCGACCTGAGCAATCCGGAAAGCATGAGCATCCTCAAGCGCGAGCTGACCGTGCCGGGCGCCGAGCGTATCTGGTACGTGGCGGACGCGTTCCGTGCTGGTCTGACCGTCGAAGACATTTTCGGCATGAACATGATCGACCCGTGGTTCCTGGTGCAGATCGAAGATCTGATCAAGGAAGAAGAGAAGGTCAAGACTCTCGGTCTGTCCGCTATCGACCGCGACCTGATGTTCAAGCTCAAGCGCAAAGGCTTCTCTGATCAGCGTCTGGCCAAGCTGCTGGGTGTGACCGAGAAGAATCTGCGTACTCACCGTCAAAAACTGGAAGTGTTCCCGGTCTACAAGCGCGTTGACACCTGTGCTGCCGAGTTCGCCACCGACACCGCGTACCTCTACTCGACGTACGAGGAAGAGTGCGAAGCGGCGCCGTCCGGTCGCGACAAGATCATGATTCTGGGTGGCGGTCCGAACCGTATCGGCCAGGGCATCGAGTTCGACTACTGCTGCGTACACGCCGCTCTTGCACTGCGCGAAGACGGCTATGAAACCATCATGGTCAACTGCAACCCGGAAACCGTTTCCACCGACTACGACACGTCCGACCGTCTGTACTTCGAGCCAGTAACCCTGGAAGACGTGCTGGAAATCTGCCGCGTCGAGAAGCCCAAAGGCGTGATCGTCCAGTACGGCGGCCAGACGCCGCTGAAACTGGCGCGTGCCCTGGAAGCTGCTGGCGTGCCGATCATCGGTACCAGCCCTGATGCCATCGACCGTGCCGAAGACCGTGAGCGCTTCCAGCAAATGGTGGAGCGTCTTAACCTGCGTCAGCCGCCAAACGCCACCGTACGCAGCGAAGACGAAGCCGTTCGCGCTGCCGCGAAAATCGGTTATCCGCTGGTGGTGCGTCCGTCCTACGTACTGGGCGGCCGCGCGATGGAAATCGTTTACAAGGAAGACGAACTCAAGCGCTACCTGCGTGATGCGGTGCAAGTCTCCAACGACAGCCCGGTGCTGCTCGACCACTTCCTCAACTGCGCCATCGAGATGGACGTGGATGCGGTCTGCGACGGCAAAGACGTGGTGATCGGCGCGATCATGCAGCACATCGAACAGGCGGGCGTTCACTCCGGTGACTCCGCGTGCTCGCTGCCGCCGTACTCGCTGCCGGCACACATCCAGGACGAGATGCGCGAACAGGTCAAGAAAATGGCCCTGGAACTGGGCGTTGTCGGCCTGATGAACGTGCAACTGGCGCTGCAGGGCGAAGACATCTACGTCATCGAAGTCAACCCGCGCGCTTCGCGGACCGTACCGTTCGTGTCCAAGTGCATCGGTGTCTCCCTGGCAATGATCGCGGCTCGCGTCATGGCCGGTAAGACTCTGAAAGAAATCGGCTTCACCAAGGAAATCATCCCGAACTTCTACAGCGTGAAAGAGGCGGTGTTCCCGTTCGCCAAATTTCCTGGTGTTGACCCGATCCTCGGCCCAGAGATGAAGTCCACCGGTGAAGTGATGGGCGTCGGCGACACCTTCGGTGAAGCATTCGCCAAGGCCCAGATGGGCGCCAGCGAAGTGCTGCCGACCGGCGGTACCGCGTTCATCAGCGTGCGTGACGATGACAAGCCGCTGGTTGCAGGCGTGGCCCGTGATCTGATCAACTTGGGCTTCGAAGTGGTCGCCACTGCCGGTACTGCCAAGCTGATCGAAGCCGCAGGCCTGAAAGTGCGCCGCGTGAACAAGGTGACCGAGGGTCGTCCGCACGTGGTCGACATGATCAAGAATGACGAAGTCACCCTGATCATCAACACCACCGAAGGTCGTCAGTCGATCGCTGATTCCTACTCCATTCGTCGCAATGCTCTGCAGCACAAGATCTACTGCACCACCACCATTGCTGCGGGCGAGGCTATCTGTGAAGCGCTGAAGTTCGGTCCCGAGAAGACCGTACGCCGCTTGCAGGATCTACACGCAGGATTGAAGGCATGATCAAGTACCCAATGACCGTCCAGGGTGCAAAAGCCCTGGAAGAAGAACACGCTCACCTGACCAAGGTCGTTCGTCCGAAGCTCAGCCAGGACATCGGTACGGCTCGCGAGCTGGGTGACCTGAAGGAAAACGCCGAATACCATGCCGCCCGCGAACAGCAGGGCATGGTCGAGGCGCGGATCCGCGATATCGAAGGCCGGATCCAGAATCAGGTCATCATTGATGTCACGACCATTCCGCACACCGGCAAAGTGATCTTCGGTACCACCGTCGAAATCGCCAACGTCGAGACGGATGAAAGCGTCGCTTACCACATCGTGGGTGAGGATGAGGCTGACTTCAAACTCGGCAAGATTTCGGTCGGCTCGCCCTTGGCCCGTGCCTTGATCGGCAAGGAAGAGGGTGACGTGGTTGCCGTGAAAACGCCGAGTGGTGTTATCGAGTACGAGATTGTCGAAGTCCGTCACATCTGAAGGCAGGCGCCCGCTACGTGCGGGCGCCATGCTTTGGCAGCTGACCCAGATGTTGTGGGTCGGCGGCTTCTGGTTGATTCACCTCGGTTTGCGACCGGTGCTGGGCAAGATTGGTCTGGCACCGTTGCTGATCGATGAAGTTGCCGATGCATTCGAAGTACCGGTGGCGGGTTTTGCCGCGGCATGCGTGATTTTTCAGGCTTTGGTGCTGGTACAGGCCGAGGGCCTTGCCAGTCTGTGGCGGGACTTTCGCGGGCAGGTGCTGCTGATGGCACTGTATGCGTGTGCGATGTTTGTCGCCGTGCATGTCGGCTGGCCGCAAGCGCAGCGCTGGCAGGCATTCAGTTTTCTGCTGTTGGGCTTCTCCGGGCTGGTGCTGGTGTTGCAGCCGCTGCCGGGATGGAGTGGCAGGGTGCGCGAAGCACACCCTTGACCCTTGTCATCACTTGAAGCGATGAACGTTCGACAGCTGCTTGTTGACGCTGAAGTTCTTGCGATAAACCAGCGCCATCTTGCCGATGACCTGTACCAGATCAGCCTTGCCGACCTTGCACAGCTCTGCAATGTGCGCCAGGCGCGACTCGCGGTCGAGGATGTTGAGCTTGATCTTGATCAACTCGTGATCCGCCAAGGCGCGTTCAAGTTCGGCTAATACACCCTCAGTCAGACCGTTGTCCGCCACCGTCAAAACCGGTTTCAGGTGGTGACCAATGGATTTGTACTGTTTCTTCTGCTCTGGAGTGAGCGGCATAATCTGACCCTTTCGTCTGGATTCTGTAAAATGGCGGCCATTTTACCCGAGGGTTCGTGGATCCGCCCAATTAATCACGACCCTTATTATCGAGGTGCCCAATGGCGCGTTCCAAGACAAGCCTTGGTTGGCTGAAACGACATGTCAACGATCCTTATGTGAAGCAGGCGCAGAAGGATGGCTACCGCTCGCGTGCGAGTTACAAGCTTCTGGAGATCCAGGAGAAATACAAGCTGATCCGCTCCGGCATGAGCGTTGTCGACCTGGGCGCGGCGCCTGGCGGCTGGTCACAGGTCACCAGCCGGCTGATTGGTGGTCAGGGGCGACTGATCGCTTCGGACATCCTGGAAATGGACAGCATTCCGGACGTGACCTTCATTCAAGGTGACTTCACCGAGGACGAAGTGCTCGCGCGAATCCTTGAAGCCGTGGGTAATTCACAGGTGGACCTTGTGATTTCCGATATGGCCCCCAATATGAGTGGTACGCCTGAAGTGGACATGCCCAAAGCCATGTTCCTTTGCGAGCTGGCGCTTGATCTGGCAGAGCGGATACTCAAGCCGGGTGGTAATTTCGTGATCAAGATTTTTCAGGGCGAAGGTTTTGATGTCTACCTGAAGGATGCTCGGAAAAAGTTCGACAAGATCCAGATGATCAAGCCGGACTCTTCCCGTGGCAGCTCCCGCGAGCAATACATGCTGGCTTGGGGCTACCGCGGAGATAATGAGTAAAACGAGGTTTTTTGGCAGGGTGATAGGTTTTTCGTATTTTGCCCCGCGTGCATAAGCGAATATTGTGTAGAAAGTGTTTCACAAAGGGTTACAGACGGCGCCTGCAAGAGTTGTAGGTAATGTAGTAAGTTAGGCCGGTGAATATCATGCGAAGCGCGCGCCAGTAGCGGAGCTTGCTTCAGAGGGTAGTTAATTGAACGATATGGCAAAGAATCTGATCCTGTGGTTGATCATCGCGGCAGTCCTCGTGACGGTGATGAACAACTTCTCCAGCCCTAACGAGCCGCAGACCCTCAACTATTCCGACTTCATCCAGCAGGTCAAGGATGGCAAGGTCGAGCGCGTAGCCGTTGACGGCTATGTGATTACCGGCAAGCGCAACGATGGCGACAGCTTCAAGACCATTCGTCCGGCGATCCAGGACAATGGCCTGATCGGCGATCTGGTCGACAATCACGTTGTGGTTGAAGGCAAGCAGCCTGAGCAGCAAAGCATCTGGACCCAACTTCTGGTGGCCAGCTTCCCGATCCTGGTGATCATCGCGGTGTTCATGTTCTTCATGCGCCAGATGCAGGGTGGTGCCGGCGGCAAGGGTGGACCGATGAGCTTTGGCAAGAGCAAGGCACGCCTGCTCTCCGAAGATCAGGTGAAGACCACGCTGGCTGACGTTGCTGGTTGCGACGAAGCCAAGGAAGAAGTTGGTGAGCTGGTTGAGTTCCTGCGTGATCCGGGCAAATTCCAGCGCCTCGGCGGTCGTATTCCTCGCGGCGTATTGATGGTCGGCCCTCCGGGTACCGGTAAAACCTTGCTGGCCAAGGCGATTGCCGGCGAAGCGAAAGTGCCGTTCTTCACCATCTCCGGTTCCGACTTCGTTGAAATGTTTGTGGGTGTTGGTGCAAGCCGCGTTCGCGACATGTTCGAACAGGCCAAGAAGCACGCGCCTTGCATCATCTTCATCGACGAGATCGACGCCGTCGGTCGCCACCGTGGCGCCGGCATGGGCGGCGGTCACGACGAGCGTGAGCAGACTCTCAACCAGTTGCTGGTAGAGATGGACGGCTTCGAAATGAATGACGGCATCATCGTGATTGCAGCGACCAACCGTCCCGACGTGCTCGACCCTGCGCTGCTGCGTCCGGGCCGTTTCGACCGTCAGGTCGTTGTAGGTTTGCCGGACATCCGTGGTCGCGAGCAGATCCTCAAGGTTCACATGCGTAAAGTGCCAATGGGTGATGATGTGGCTCCGGCCGTTATCGCGCGCGGTACCCCGGGCTTCTCCGGCGCGGATCTGGCCAACCTTGTCAACGAAGCGTCGCTGTTCGCTGCACGCAGCGGCAAGCGCATCGTCGAAATGAAAGAGTTCGAACTGGCCAAAGACAAGATCATGATGGGCGCCGAGCGCAAATCCATGGTCATGTCCGAGAAAGAGAAACAGAACACCGCTTATCACGAAGCGGGTCATGCGATCGTTGGGCGCGTTGTGCCTGAGCATGATCCTGTCTACAAGGTTTCGATCATTCCACGTGGTCGTGCGCTGGGTGTGACCATGTTCCTGCCGGAAGAGGATCGCTACAGCCTGTCCAAGCGTGCGCTGATCAGCCAGATCTGCTCGCTGTACGGTGGGCGTATCGCCGAAGAAATGACTCTTGGTTTCGACGGTGTGACCACCGGCGCGTCCAATGACATCATGCGTGCCAGTCAGATTGCGCGGAACATGGTGACCAAGTGGGGGCTGTCGGAAAAACTCGGTCCGCTGATGTACGCCGAAGAAGAGGGAGAGGTGTTCCTCGGTCGCGGTGGTGGCGGTCAGAATGCCAGCTTCTCCGGTGAGACAGCCAAACTTATCGACTCTGAAGTGCGCAGCATCATTGATCAGTGCTACGGCACGGCCAAGCAGATCCTCACGGACAACCGTGACAAACTGGATGCCATGGCTGATGCGCTGATGAAGTATGAAACTATTGATGCCGAGCAGATCGACGACATCATGGCGGGTCGTACGCCACGTGAACCGCGTGACTGGACAGGTGGCACGGGTACGCCTCCGCCTCCGGTGATTCAGGATGAGCGTCCGGAAACACCGATCGGCGGTCCGGCTGCTGACGTTTAAGGTTTGAAATGACTTCTGTACAGTCCCTGACCCGGTTGCCTTGCGGCAACCGGGTTCTTGATTTGGCCCAGACGCATGTCATGGGCATTCTCAATGTCACTCCCGATTCCTTCTCCGATGGCGGCCGGTACAATCAACTCGACGTGGCCTTGCGTCACGCCGAGGCCATGGTGGCTGCTGGTGCGACGCTGATCGATGTTGGCGGCGAATCGACCCGGCCTGGTGCTCGAGCGGTTTCGCCGTTGGAAGAGTTGGAGCGCGTAGCTCCGATCGTGGAGTTGATCAATCGCGAGCTGGATGTGGTCATCTCGGTCGATACTTCGACGCCAGCGGTGATGCGTGAAACGGCGCGCCTGGGCGCCGGGTTGATCAATGATGTGCGTTCGCTGCGCCGTGATGGCGCGCTGGATGCAGCAGCGGCGACCGGATTGCCGGTCTGTCTGATGCATATGCTCGGCGAGCCGGGTGACATGCAAGACAATCCGCACTATCAGGACGTCACTCGGGAGGTGGGAGAGTTTCTGGCAGAGCGCATGGCTCAATGTGCGGCGGTGGGCATTCCTGCAGAGCGGATCATTCTTGATCCCGGTTTCGGTTTCGCGAAAACCCTGCAGCACAATCTAAGCTTGTTCAAGCATATGGAAGCCCTGCATGCGCTGGGGCGTCCGCTATTGGTTGGTGTCTCGCGCAAAAGCATGATTGGCCAGGCGCTGAATCGCCCCGTGGGCGAGCGTCTGCATGGCGGTCTGGCCCTCGCGGCACTGGCGTCGGTGAAAGGTGCGCGTATCCTGCGCGTCCATGATGTGGCGGAAACGGTAGACGTGGTGCGCATGCTAGCGGCCGTGGAATCAGCCGAATAAGAATGATGGAGCACTTATGAGCAAGAAATACTTTGGTACTGACGGTATTCGTGGCCGTGTCGGTGAATATCCGATCACTCCGGACTTCATGCTCAAGCTCGGCTGGGCGGCCGGTATGGCCTTTCGCAAGATGGGCGCGTGCAAGGTGCTGGTTGGCAAGGACACGCGAATCTCCGGCTACATGTTCGAATCGGCGCTTGAGGCAGGTCTGACATCGGCGGGCGCCGATGTGATGCTGCTCGGTCCGATGCCGACGCCCGCCATTGCCTATCTGTCGCGCACGTTTCAAGCCGAAGCCGGGATCGTGATCAGTGCTTCACATAACCCGCATGACGATAACGGCATCAAGTTCTTTTCGGGTAAAGGCACCAAACTGCCTGACGAGCTGGAGCTGATGATCGAAGAATTGCTCGATACCCCGATGACCGTGGTTGAGTCGAGCAAAATTGGCAAGGTGTCGCGTATCAACGACGCCTCGGGTCGCTACATCGAATTCTGTAAAAGCAGTGTGCCTACCGGTACCAGCTTTTCCGGTTTGAAAATTGTGATCGACTGCGCACACGGAGCGACCTACAAAGTTGCTCCTAGTGTCTTTCGTGAGTTGGGCGCTGAAGTGGTCGTGCTGTCGGCTCAGCCCAATGGTCTGAACATCAATGACAATTGCGGTTCGACCCATATGGGGCCGCTGCAGGCCGCTGTTCTCGCCGAGCACGCTGATCTGGGGATCGCCTTTGATGGTGACGGTGACCGGGTGTTGATGGTCGATCACACGGGCGCCATTGTCGATGGCGACGAGCTGCTGTTCATCATTGCGCGTGATCTGCACGAGCGTGGCAAGTTGCAGGGTGGCGTAGTCGGTACCCTGATGAGCAATCTGGGGCTTGAACTCGCACTGGCAGATCTTTCGATACCGTTCATTCGAGCCAATGTCGGTGACCGTTACGTGATCGCCGAGTTGCTGGAACGTAACTGGCTGGTTGGTGGTGAGAACTCGGGACATGTCGTTTGTTTCAATCACACCACTACAGGTGATGCAATCATTGCTGCGCTGCAGGTGCTGATGGCACTGAAAACCCGCAATGAAGGTCTTGCGCAAACGCGTCAGGCTTTGCGCAAGTGCCCTCAGGTACTGATCAATGTGCGCTTCGGTGGTGGCGAAAGTCCGCTTGAGCACCCGGCTGTCAAGGAAGCCAGTGCGCGTGTAACCGAGGCAATGGCGGGTCGTGGTCGCGTGCTTCTGCGCAAGTCCGGCACAGAGCCATTGGTGCGTGTGATGGTCGAAGGCGAGGATGAAACTCAGGTTCGCAGCTACGCCGAAGAGCTGGCAAAACTGGTAACTGAAGTTTCTGCCTGATTCGGCTTGCCAGCCATGATTGTGTTGGGTAACATCTGCGCCCACTTTGACCGACGAGGTACAGCATGCGTCGCCCTATGGTAGCTGGTAACTGGAAGATGCACGGTACCCGCGCCAGCGTCGCTGAGCTGATCAACGGCCTTCGTCATCTGGCCTTGCCAAGCGGTGTTGATGTCGCGGTATTCCCGCCTTGCTTGCATATCAATCAAGTGATTGATGGGTTGAAAGGTAAATCGATTTCGGTCGGTGCGCAGAATTCTGCGGTGGAATCCATGCAAGGTGCGTTGACTGGCGAGATTGCTCCTAGTCAGTTGGTGGATGCAGGTTGTTCCCTGGTGCTTGTCGGGCACTCCGAGCGCCGCCAGATAATGGGCGAGCGAGACGGGATGCTGAATCGCAAGTTCGCAGCGGCACAGGCATGTGGCTTGATTCCGGTGTTGTGTGTAGGGGAGACCCTCGAACAGCGCGAAGCCGGAAAAACTCTTGAGGTTGTCGGGCGTCAGTTGGGCAGCATCATCGAGGAGCTGGGTGTTGGTGCCTTTGCCAAGGCAGTCATTGCTTACGAGCCTGTCTGGGCCATTGGTACCGGGCTGACTGCAACGCCGCAACAGGCTCAGGATGTGCATAAGGCCATTCGAGAGCAATTGGCGGCAGAGAATTCTGAAGTCGCGCGAGGTGTGCGGCTTCTATACGGCGGCAGCGTGAAGGCGGCCAATGCGGTCGAACTGTTCGGCATGCCGGATATCGATGGGGGGCTCATTGGTGGAGCTTCCCTGAATGCAGATGAGTTCGGTGCGATTTGTCGCGCCGCGGGAAACTGAAAAAATGCTGGAAACAGTCGTAGTCGTTTTTCATCTGCTGGGTGCATTGGGCGTAGTTGCTCTGGTTTTGCTGCAGCAGGGTAAAGGTGCGGACGCTGGCGCGTCTTTCGGAGCAGGTGCTTCAAATACTGTGTTCGGAAGCCAAGGTTCCTCTACCTTTCTTAGTAAGTTTACTGCTATACTTGCCGCCGGTTTCTTCATAACCAGCTTGGGGTTAGGTTACTTTGCTAAAGAGAAGGCTCATCAGCTGACTCAAGCAGGTTTACCAGATCCAGCAGTGTTGGAAGTACCTAAGCAACAACAACCGGCTTCTGATGATGTCCCGGTGCTTCAAGAGCAAAAGTCGGCTACTCCAGCGACTGACGTACCTCCAGCTCAAGAGCAGAAGTAAGAAGAGTTTCAAACGTAGTTTTGCCGAGGTGGTGGAATTGGTAGACACGCAACCTTGAGGTGGTTGTGCCCATAGGGTGTAGGGGTTCGAGTCCCCTTCTCGGTACCAATTAGTCAGGAGAGCCCGCTGTTGCGGGCTTTCTTGCAGGTGGAAGGTTACATTGACCCTATAAGGGATCGGTCGTATACTTCCGCCCCAGCTTTGTCGCGGGGTGGAGCAGTCTGGTAGCTCGTCGGGCTCATAACCCGAAGGTCGTCGGTTCAAATCCGGCCCCCGCAACCAGTTTAAGGAGCCCCTTTTCAGGGGCTTTTTGTTAGCTGGACACTTTCTACGCCGATGTTCGACGGCGTTTCAAGGATGGGCGTTTCGCCCATTTTTTTATTTTGCAGCGCATGCATTTACATGCACGAGGGGGTTCAGGTGTCGAGCAAGCTAGAAGAGTTGCAGGCCTTGTTGGCCCCGGTGGTCGTGGCCCTAGGCTATGAATGCTGGGGTATCGAGTTTTCGGCTCAAGGTCGTCACTCGATGTTGCGCGTTTATATCGATAAAGAGGGTGGCGTGCTGGTGGACGATTGCGCCATTGTCAGCCGTCAGATCAGCGGTGTCCTGGATGTTGAAGATCCGATCTCCGTTGAATACACCCTCGAAGTTTCCTCGCCTGGCATGGAACGCCCACTGTTCACTCTTGAGCAGTTTGCAAAATTTGCCGGTGAACAAGTGAAGATCAAGCTGCGCTCGCCTTTTGAGGGTCGACGCAACTTTCAGGGCCTTCTGCGCGGTGTAGAAGAACAGGACGTCGTGGTGCAGGTAGAAGACCATGAGTTCCTGTTGCCGATCGATATGATCGACAAGGCCAACATTATTCCCAGTTTTGACTGAGACGCGGATCCCGCGGATCCAATGGCTTGCGAAAGGCGAGGCGTACGATGAGCAAAGAAGTACTGCTGGTTGTTGAGTCGGTATCCAATGAAAAGGGTGTACCGGCAAGCGTGATTTTTGAAGCGCTGGAGCTGGCTCTGGCCACTGCTACCAAAAAGCGTTTTGAAGACGAAGTTGACCTGCGTGTGGAAATTAACCGCCACACCGGTTCCTACGAGACTTTCCGTCGCTGGACAGTCGTCGAAGAGAATGATCTCGACGATCCTGCGATCGAAACCTGGCCAAGCAAGGTTGCCGAAACGCATCCGGGCGCCAAGGTCGGCGACGTCGTCGAAGAAAAGATCGAATCCATCGAGTTCGGGCGCATTGCAGCACAGACCGCCAAACAGGTCATCGTGCAGAAAGTGCGTGAAGCCGAGCGCGCTCAAGTGGTCGACGCCTATCGCGAGCGCCTGGGAGAAATCATCTCCGGCACCGTGAAGAAAGTCACCCGCGACAACGTGATCGTCGATCTGGGCAACAACGCCGAAGCGTTGCTGGCCCGTGAAGACATCATTTCTCGCGAAACCTTCCGTGTCGGTGTGCGTCTGCGTGCACTGCTCAAGGAAATCCGCACCGAGAACCGCGGCCCGCAGTTGATCCTGTCGCGTACCGCGCCGGAAATGCTGATCGAGTTGTTCCGCATCGAAGTGCCGGAAATCGCCGAAGGCCTGATTGAAGTCATGGCGGCGTCCCGTGATCCGGGTTCGCGTGCCAAGATCGCTGTCCGTTCCAAGGACAAACGCATCGACCCGCAGGGCGCGTGCATCGGTATGCGCGGTTCGCGCGTCCAGGCCGTGTCGGGCGAGTTGGGTGGCGAGCGTGTCGATATCGTCCTGTGGGACGATAACCCGGCGCAGTTCGTGATCAATGCCATGTCGCCGGCAGAAGTGGCGGCCATTATCGTTGACGAGGATGCCCATGCAATGGACATCGCCGTTGGCGCAGACAACCTGGCTCAGGCCATCGGTCGAGGTGGTCAGAACGTGCGTCTGGCGAGCCAGTTGACTGGCTGGACCCTGAACGTGATGACCGAATCGGACATCCAGGCTAAGCAGCAAGCAGAAACCGGCGACATCTTGCGCAACTTCATCGACGAGCTGGAAGTCGACGAAGAGCTGGCTCAGGTGCTGGTAGATGAAGGCTTCACCAGCCTGGAAGAGATTGCCTACGTACCGTTGGAAGAAATGCTCAACATCGACGGCTTTGACGAAGACATCGTCAACGAGCTTCGCGCTCGTGCCAAGGATCGTTTGTTGACCAAAGCCATCGCTACTGAGGAAAAGCTGGCAGACGCCCATCCGGCCGAAGACCTGCTCTCGCTTGAGGGTATGGACAAGGATTTGGCGATGGAACTGGCGGTGCGCGGCGTAATTACCCGCGAAGACCTGGCCGAGCAGTCTATTGACGACCTGCTCGACATCGACGGCATTGACGATGATCGTGCCGGCAAGTTGATCATGGCCGCCCGAGCCCACTGGTTCGAGTAATTAGGCGCGGCCTGAGGAGAGAAGTGCATGACGCAAGTCACGGTGAAACAACTGGCCGATGAGGTCAAAACACCGGTAGAGCGCCTGTTGCAGCAGATGCGTGAGGCAGGTCTGCCGCACACCGCCGCCGAAGAACATGTGACTGACAGTGAGAAGCAATCCCTGCTGACTCACTTGAAAAGCAGCCACAAGGCGAAAGTGGAAGAACCACGCAAAATCACGCTGCAGCGTAAAACCACCAGCACCCTGCGTGTGGCTGGTAGCAAGAGCATCAGCGTAGAAGTTCGCAAGAAGAAGGTTTTCGTACAGCGTAGCCCGGAAGAAATCGAAGCCGAGCGCCAGCGTGAACTGGAAGAGCGTCGCGCAGTAGAAAATGCTGCCCGTCAGAAGGCTGAAGAAGAAGCCAAGCAGCGCGCTGAAGAAGAAGCGCGTCGCCAGCCTGCTGCTGCGCCGAGCGCTCCTGCCGAAGCTGTTGCAGCACCTGCGCCAGTCGCTGAACCTGTGCGCGAAGCCGCACCGGTTGTCGCTGCTGCGCCAGCTGCCGACACGCGCAAGCGTGACGAACAGCGCCGTCCGGACAAACCACGTGCCGACGATAACAGTCGTCGTGGCGGCGGCGATGGCGAGCGCAAAAACGCTCCGCATCGCGCATCGGTCAAAGAAAAAGCGCCGGCTCCACGAGTGGCGCCACGCACTACCGACGAAGAAAGCGATGGCTTCCGTCGTGGTGGTCGCGGCAAGGCCAAGCTGAAGAAGCGCAACGCTCACGGTTTCCAGAACCCTACCGGTCCTGTCGTGCGTGAAGTGAAGATCGGCGAGACCATCACTGTTGGCGATCTTGCCCAGCAGATGTCGGTCAAGGCTGCTGAAATCATCAAGTTCATGTTCAAACTGGGCACTCCAGCGACCATCAACCAGGTACTCGATCAGGAAACTGCTCAACTGGTAGCTGAAGAACTGGGCCACAAAGTGACCCTGGTCAGCGACACCGCCCTGGAAGATTCCCTGGCCGAGTCCCTGAAGTTTGAAGGCGAGGCAGTTTCCCGTGCGCCAGTCGTGACCGTAATGGGCCACGTTGACCACGGTAAGACTTCCCTGCTCGACTACATCCGTCGTGCCAAGGTAGCTGCAGGCGAAGCCGGCGGCATTACCCAGCACATCGGTGCATACCACGTTGAAACCGACCGTGGCATGGTGACGTTCCTCGACACCCCTGGTCACGCTGCGTTTACCGCAATGCGTGCCCGTGGTGCCAAGGCGACCGACATCGTGATCCTGGTCGTTGCGGCGGACGACGGCGTGATGCCGCAAACCATCGAGGCTGTTCAGCATGCTCAGGCGGCTGGCGTTCCCCTGGTGGTTGCGGTGAACAAGATCGACAAGCCAGGTGCCGACCTCGATCGCATCCGCAGCGAACTGTCGGTTCACGGCGTGACTTCCGAAGACTGGGGCGGCGACACGCCATTTGTACCGGTTTCGGCGAAAATGGGTACCGGCGTTGACGAACTGCTCGAAGCCGTTCTGCTGCAGGCCGAAGTGCTCGAACTGACCGCCACCCCATCGGCTCCTGGCCGTGGTGTTGTCGTCGAATCGCGTCTGGACAAGGGTCGTGGCCCGGTAGCCACTGTTCTGGTTCAGGACGGTACGCTGCGTCAAGGCGACATGGTGCTGGTCGGCTCGAACTATGGCCGCGTGCGCGCCATGCTCGACGAGAACGGCAAGCCAATCAAGGAAGCTGGTCCGGCCATTCCGGTCGAGATCCTGGGTCTTGACGGTACGCCGGACGCTGGCGACGAGATGAGCGTGGTTGCCGACGAGAAGAAAGCCCGTGAAGTGGCTCTGTTCCGTCAAGGCAAGTTCCGCGAAGTCAAACTGGCTCGCGCTCACGCCGGCAAGCTGGAAAACATCTTCGAAAACATGGGCCAGGAAGAGAAGAAGACGCTCAACATCGTCCTCAAATCCGACGTCCGTGGTTCGCTGGAAGCTTTGCAGGGCGCTCTGAACGGCCTGGGCAACGACGAAGTGCAAGTGCGCGTAGTCGGTGGCGGTGTCGGTGGTATCACCGAATCCGACGCCAACCTGGCACTGGCTTCCAACGCTGTACTGTTCGGCTTCAACGTGCGTGCCGATGCTGGCGCACGCAAGATCGTCGAGCAGGAAGGTCTGGACATGCGTTACTACAACGTGATCTACGACATCATCGAAGACGTCAAGAAAGCCCTGACCGGCATGCTCGGCAGCGATGTTCGCGAGAACATCCTGGGTGTGGCCGAAGTGCGTGACGTGTTCCGTTCGCCGAAGTTTGGCGCGATCGCCGGTTGCATGGTGATCGAAGGTGTTGTGCACCGTAACCGTCCGATCCGTGTACTGCGTGAAGACATCGTTATCTTCGAAGGCGAGCTGGAATCCCTGCGCCGCTTCAAGGATGACGCTTCCGAAGTACGTGCCGGCATGGAATGCGGTATCGGCGTGAAGAGCTACAACGACGTCAAAGTCGGTGACAAGATCGAAGTCTTCGAGAAGGTTCAGGTTGCTCGCAGCCTCTGACTCGCGCACTTCAAGGGCCACGCCGAGCCGCCGCATGCAGATGCGCGCCACGGCGTCAGGACTCTAAACGCAACGCCCGGTCTGGCTTTTGTCAGGCCGGGCGTTTGCCGCTTTCAGACCTTGCGGGTTTCACCGTAGGGCAGTAACAGGTAACAAAATCATGGCAAAAGAATACAGCCGTACCCAACGTATCGGCGATCAGATGCAGCGTGAGCTGGCCCAGCTGATCCGTCGTGAAGTCAAAGACCCGCGCGTCGGCCTGGTCACCATTACTGCTGTGGAAGTCAGCCGTGACGTCGGTCACGCGAAGATCTTCATCACCGTGATGGGGCAGGACAACGCCGAAGACATCGCGCAAAGCATCAAGGTGCTCAACGCTGCCGCAGGTTTCCTGCGCATGCAACTGGCTCGTGAAATGAAGCTGCGCAGCGTGCCGCAATTGCACTTCCACTACGACGAAAGCGTCGTGCGTGGCGCGCATCTGTCGGCCCTGATCGAGCGCGCCGTGGCTGAGGACAATCAGCACGTGGCTGCTGCACCTGAAGACACCAAGGAGTAATTCGGTGGCTCAGGTCAAACGTATCCGTCGTAACGTCAGCGGTATCATCCTGCTCGACAAGCCGCTGGGGTTCACCTCCAACGCCGCGTTGCAGAAGGTTCGCTGGTTGCTCAACGCCGAGAAGGCCGGTCACACCGGCAGCCTCGACCCGTTGGCCACCGGTGTATTGCCGCTGTGCTTTGGCGAAGCAACCAAGTTCTCGCAATACCTGCTCGATTCCGACAAGGGTTACGAAACCCTCGCGCAACTGGGCAAGACCACCACCACGGCGGACGCTGAGGGTGAGGTTTTGCAGGAGCGCCCGGTGACCGTTGGTCGCGCCGATGTCGAAGCGGTTCTGCCGAAATTTCGCGGGCAAATCAGTCAGATACCGCCGATGTACTCGGCACTCAAGCGTGATGGTCAGCCGCTGTACAAGCTGGCCCGTGCAGGCGAAGTAGTGGAGCGCGAACCGCGTTCTGTTACTATTGCGCGCTTGGAATTGCTGGCCTTCGAAGGCGATACTGCGCGTCTTGCGGTGGATTGCAGCAAGGGCACCTATATTCGCACTTTGGTGGAGGATATCGGTGAGCAACTCGGTTGTGGTGCGTACGTCGCTGAACTGCGTCGTACCCAGGCCGGGCCTTTCACCCTGGCGCAGACCGTGACCCTCGAAGAGCTGGAAGCGGTACATGCCGAAGGCGGCAACGAAGCGGTCGACCGTTTCCTGATGCCATCGGACAGCGGCCTGCAGGATTGGCCGCTGCTGCACTTCTCCGAAGCGAGTGCGTTCTACTGGCTCAACGGCCAGCCAGTACGTGCCCCGGATGCGCCGAAGTTCGGCATGGTACGGGTACAGGATCACAACGGTCGCTTCATCGGTATCGGTGAAGTGAGCGAAGACGGGCGCATCGCGCCGCGTCGACTGATTCGGTCAGAATGACCGGAAACCGGTCTGTGTAACAGCAGGCCGGCGAGTGTGGCTGTCAACAGGCACGGTCACTACTCATTTATAGATACAGGGATTTGTCCCTGGCCTGTTGAAACTGTTTTTGAAACAGTTTCCTGATAAAAGGATTGCCTCATGGCTCTCGACGTTCAAGAAAAAGCTCAAATCGTTGCCGACTACCAGCAAGCTGTTGGTGATACTGGTTCGCCAGAAGTGCAAGTTGCACTGCTGACCGCCAACATCAACAAACTGCAAGGTCACTTCAAGGCCAACGGTAAAGACCACCACTCCCGTCGTGGTCTGATCCGCATGGTAAACCAGCGTCGCAAGCTGCTGGACTACCTGAAAGGCAAGGATCTGAGCCGTTACAGCGCTCTGATCGGCCGCCTGGGTCTGCGTCGCTAATCAGCGATTGCGCTATGAGGTTGGTTGTCTGTCAGGCATCAGCGGTTTTCCGCTGGTGGCTGGCAGGCTCCCAGCCTCAAGTTTTATCTGCACTACCGTTTTACCCGGACAGTCAGCGGGCCGATTCCCGACATTGCCCAAGAATTTCGCAAGAAACCAGTTCCCCCAAGAGCCACAAAGAAGGTAGGACACCGTGAACCCGGTAATCAAAAAATTCCAGTTCGGTCAGTCGACCGTTACCCTCGAGACCGGCCGTATCGCCCGTCAGGCCTCCGGCGCAGTATTGGTCACCGTTGACGACGACGTCAGCGTATTGGTGACCGTAGTCGGTGCCAAGCAAGCCGATCCAGGCAAGGGTTTCTTCCCTCTGTCCGTTCATTACCAGGAAAAAACTTACGCTGCCGGTAAGATCCCTGGCGGTTTCTTCAAGCGTGAAGGCCGTCCTTCCGAGAAAGAAACCCTGACTTCCCGACTGATCGACCGTCCGATCCGTCCGCTGTTCCCAGAAGGTTTCATGAACGAAGTGCAGGTTGTCTGCACCGTCGTTTCCACTAGCAAGAAGACCGATCCGGACATCGCTGCGATGATCGGTACCTCGGCTGCCCTGGCCATCTCCGGTATTCCGTTCGACGGCCCGATCGGCGCCGCTCGCGTCGCTTTCCACGAAAGCACCGGCTACCTGCTGAACCCGACCTACGAGCAGCAAGCTGCTTCGAGCCTGGACATGGTCGTTGCCGGCACCTCCGACGCCGTACTGATGGTTGAATCGGAAGCCAAAGAGCTGACCGAAGACCAGATGCTGGGCGCGGTACTGTTTGCTCACGACGAGTTCCAGGTGGTGATCAACGCCGTCAAGGAACTGGCCGCTGAAGCTGCCAAGCCAACCTGGACCTGGGCGCCTGCTCCAGAAGCCACCGAACTGCTGGGCGCGATCCGTGCCGAGTTCGGCGAAGCGATCTCCCAGGCTTACACCATCACCGTCAAGGCTGACCGCTACGCACGTCTGGGCGAGCTGAAAGACCAGGTCGTTGCCAAGCTGTCCGGCGAAGAAGGCCAGCCTTCTGCTGCTGACGTCAAAGCCGCTTTCGGCGAAATCGAATACCGCACCGTTCGCGAAAACATCGTTAACGGCAAGCCACGTATCGACGGCCGCGACACCCGCACCGTACGTCCGCTGAACATCGAAGTCGGCGTTCTGCCTAAGACTCACGGTTCGGCGCTGTTCACCCGTGGCGAAACCCAGGCTCTGGTAGTCGCGACGCTGGGTACTGCCCGTGACGCACAGCTGCTGGACACCCTGGAAGGCGAGAAAAAAGACCCGTTCATGCTGCACTACAACTTCCCTCCGTTCTCGGTGGGCGAGTGTGGTCGCATGGGTGGCGCTGGTCGTCGTGAAATCGGTCACGGCCGTCTGGCCCGTCGTTCGGTTTCGGCCATGCTGCCAGCCGCTGACGTTTTCCCGTACACCATCCGTGTGGTTTCGGAAATCACCGAATCCAACGGTTCGAGCTCGATGGCTTCCGTTTGCGGCGCTTCCCTGGCCCTGATGGACGCTGGTGTGCCAATGAAGGCGCCGGTTGCCGGTATCGCCATGGGTCTGGTCAAAGAAGGCGAGAAATTCGCCGTCCTGACCGACATCCTGGGTGACGAAGACCACCTGGGCGACATGGACTTCAAAGTAGCCGGTACCGCCAAAGGCGTTACTGCGCTGCAGATGGACATCAAGATCAAGGGCATCACCGAAGAGATCATGGAAATCGCTCTGGGCCAGGCCCTGGAAGCGCGCCTGAACATCCTCGGCCAGATGAACCAGATCATCGGTCAGTCGCGTACCGAGCTGTCGGCCAACGCGCCGACCATGATCGCGATGAAGATCGATACCGACAAGATCCGTGACGTTATCGGTAAAGGTGGCGCGACCATCCGTGCGATCTGCGAAGAAACCAAGGCCTCGATCGACATCGAAGACGACGGTTCGATCAAGATCTTCGGCGAAACCAAGGATGCCGCAGAAGCTGCTCGCCAGCGCGTTCTGAGCATCACTGCAGAAGCTGAAATCGGCAAGATCTACGTCGGCAAGGTTGAGCGCATTGTCGACTTCGGCGCATTCGTCAACATCCTGCCGGGCAAGGACGGTCTGGTGCACATCTCGATGCTGAGCGACGCTCGCGTAGAGAAAGTCACCGACATCCTGAAAGAAGGCCAGGAAGTGGAAGTGCTGGTACTGGACGTGGACAACCGCGGCCGTATCAAGCTGTCCATCAAAGACGTGGCAGCGGCCAAGGCTTCGGGCGTTTAATCAGCCCCCAGCTTTAGCGCAATGAAAATGCCCCGCCGTGAAAACGGCGGGGCATTTTTTTGTCTGCCATAAACGCATTTGTGGCGAGGGCGCTTGCTCCCGCTCGGCTGCGCAGCAGTCGTAAAAAACAGCCTCAGAAAGCATGGGGTCGCTGCGCAACCCAGCGGGAGCAAGCTCCCTCGCCACAAGTGATAATCAGCAGAAACATGCTCAAATTTGCCGCAGCCCGAGACCGGTGCTAGGTTTAGCCCACCGCCCGTGTAGCTCAGCCGGTAGAGCAGCGCACTCGTAACGCGAAGGTCGCAGGTTCGATTCCTGTCTCGGGCACCACTTCCCTTATTTCACTTTGCGGCTCAGATCCTCGACGGTTCGTTTGAGTTGTTCCATGGCGCGATCCTGATCGTTGATTTTCTGCTTCAGGCTGGAAATCTCGCTGCTGGCGGAATTCGAGCTCGAGCCGCTGTTGCGCTTGAGGTCTTCGACCTGGCGTCCGAGGGTGTCCAGTTGCCGGTCCTGATCCTTGACCTTGCTCTTCAGGTCATCGATTTCCTTGCTGCTGGAATTCGAACTCGAACCGCTGCTGCGTTTGAGTTCTTCAATCTGACGTGACTGATCGCGGACGGTATCGCGGATCTTTTGCAGTTCATCAATGCTGATATCGCTTTTGATGACAACATCCTTGCCGTAGTCATTGTGAATCAGCGAAACCTTGTCGCCATAGGATGAGCTGCTGTTGCTCAATTCAAGCGCCATGGCGCTGGCCGGCAACAGCATGGCGGCGAGCAAGGCACTGGCAGACACAACGGAACAAATCTTCGAAAAGCTGCGCATCACTGGTTTTCCTTGTGAACAGCAAGAGTGAGTGCTGAAGTGGCACATCGCTATGACTCAAAATCCGGATTTATGTTCCGCAGGTCAAGTTTTTGTGCAAGAGATGTAAAGAGCCGTGTAATTCGTCATGCAAACGTCCTATATTCGGTGCCTGCATGAGCATCGCTTAGCAGTTTTCAGATGATCCCGAATGGTTCCGAAGGCCGGACAATCCGCGTCAGAGAGATCCTTGATGATCCAGATCCATCCTCCATTCTTACGATCAGCGAGAACGCCATGACCGAATTAACTCAAGAGCAACGTCACGAACAAGCGCTGGAGAAATACAAGCTCGACGCGCCCCAACTGCTGGAAGAGATCAAGGACCTGAGTCCTGATGAGCAGAAGGACCAGATCCAGTGGGCGTTCGAGGACGAAGCCGAGGCCCAGGGCTTGCAGCCGTGGGAGTTGACGCTCAAGTACACCAGCACCCCTGAAGAGTTTGAGGCCAAGCGTCTGGAACTGCACAAGGAGGCGGCCGAAGTGTTGGGCGTCGATTGGGAAGAGTACTGCGAGATGAACAATCTGGTGGTCTGAAACAAAAACGCCAGCCTTAACCGGGCTGGCGTTTTTTATGGCGTGAGGGCCTCAGAGGCTCAGACGCATCGACAGGTCCACTGCCTTCACATCCTTGGTCATCGCACCGATCGAGATGTAATCCACCCCGGTCTCGGCAATCGGCAGCAGCGTGCTTTCGTTGATGCCGCCACTGGCTTCCAGTTTGGCCTTGCCGCCGTTCAGGCGCACGGCTTCGCGCATGTCATCCAGGCTCAGCTCGTCGAGCATGATGATGTCGGCGCCGGCTGTCAGCGCTTCTTTCAGCTCTTCCAGACTCTCCACTTCGACTTCCACCGGTTTGCCCGGCGCGATCTTGTGCGCGGCGGCGATGGCCTGCGCAATGCCGCCGCTGGCGGCGATGTGGTTTTCCTTGATCAGGAACGCGTCGTAGAGGCCGATGCGGTGGTTGTGGCAGCCGCCGCAGGTCACTGCGTATTTCTGCGCCAGACGCAGGCCCGGCAGTGTCTTGCGGGTATCCAGCAGCTTGACCTGGGTCTGGGCCACGAAGTCCGCCAGGTACTGCGCACGCGTCGCCACGCCGGACAGCAGTTGCAGGAAGTTCAGCGCGCTGCGCTCGCCCGTCAGCAACGAACGCGCCGGGCCTTCCAGATGAAACAGCGGCTGATTGGGTTTGACCCGTTCGCCATCCCGCACCTGCCAATGCACCGCGACGCGCGGATCGAGCTGGCGAAACACCGTGTCGACCCACGCCGTGCCGCAGATGACGGCCTCATCGCGAGTAATAATGGTGGCTTTGGCCAGACGTTCGGCCGGGATCAGTTGCGCGGTGATGTCGCCGCTGCCGACGTCTTCGAGCAACGCGCGGCGCACGTTGGCTTCGATTTCGGCGGTCAGATCGGCGAGACGTAGATTCGGCATAACGGGCTCCACAAACTAAGTGCGCCGATTATAGGGGCATGGCGAGAGCCAACCCAAGGCGAGAACGCGCGTGGCAGACTGCAACTGGTCGATTTTCTGTGAGCAAAGCAGCGCTTCTCATGGTCACTGGAAGGTGTTGCAGGCATAGGGGAAACCCTGACGGCTATAGCGCCCGCGACAAGTTTTGCAAGATAATCCGCCTTGCATTTGACGTCATGGCTTTGACGCTGATGTGAGAGCAAGCCCGCTCCCACAGGGAATTGCGCGGTAACTGCCCAGTGGAATCACCGTTTCAGGAGGCTTGGATGCACAACGACGGGAATGTAGTGCCTTTGCACAAGGCCGCTACCGATCAGGCGAATCACTCGCCGCTCGCCCGCCTGCCTGTGATTCTGCTTCAGGTCCGCGACAAGGCGGCCCAGCAACTGCGCCACGGTTTGCAGGAGTTGTTCGATAACGCCGACGACACCCTGTTTGAAATGGCCGACCGGGCGCGCAACGATGTCGAACAGAACATCTTTTTCGAAGCCATGCGCGACCTGCGCCTCAAACGCAAAAACATCGAGCGCGGGTTTCTCGAACAATTTTTCGAAGCCTTCGTCGCCCTCATCCGGTACGACCCCGTTCAGCACACGTTGCCCGATTCGTTGATGTTCGAAGAGTCGGCACCGCGCACCGACGACATGGAGCGCAATGTAGCGGTCGAGACCATGGTCGGTCGGGTGCTCAAGCGTGACGGCTTTGCCCTCAATCAACTGACCGCGCGGCTCAACGTGTTGCTGGGCAAGAATTTCGACAACCAGCACAACCCGCTCGGGCCGACGATGCTCTGCGAGTTTTTTCTGCAAGCCGGGCGCAACCTGGGGGTGGAGATCAAGGTCAAGCTGATCTTGCTCAAACTGTTCGAACGCTACGTACTGGCCGACACCGAGCCGTTGTACGCCGAAGCCAATCAATTGCTGGTCGCCACTGGCGTGCTGCCCGAGTTGAAACCAGCACCTGCGCGTCGCGCGATCGAGCGTGCGGCAGCGAGCATCAGCAGCGAAGAAAGCGACGAGCCGGCTCCCGCCGACGAAGGTGTACAGGAAGTTTTCGCCGCGTTGCAGGAGTTGCTCCTGCACGTGCGCGGCAGCGTCGCGCCGACCCTGGAGCCGAGCGTCGCGACGCAGCCGATCAGTACCCGCGATCTGTTGCGCCTGCTCTCGCATCTGCAGCAATACGTCCCGGCGCTGGCGGCGCAGGATGACTTCGACCTGCGCAACCAGCTCGAACAATTGCTGACGCGGGTCAGCGTCAGGAGCGGCAAATCGCGCATCGTCGACGGTGCGGATGAAGACGTGATCAATCTGATTGCGATGGTCTTCGACTGCATCCTCGAAGACCCTAACCTGCCGGATTCGCTCAAGGCGTTGATCGCCCGTTTGCAGATTCCGATGCTCAAAGTGGCGGTGCTCGACAAAAGCTTCTTCAGCCGTGGCAGCCACCCGGCGCGACGCCTGCTCAATGAAATCGCCGATGCCGCCATGGGCTGGGGCGATTGCAGCGGCGAGGCGCGTGACAGTCTGTATCTGCGCATTGAACAAGTGGTGCAGCGCCTGCTCACCGAGTTCGTTGACGACCCGGCGATCTTCTCCGAATTGCTCGCAGACTTCCTCGCCTTCACCAGCGATGAGCGGCGGCGCAGCGAATTGCTTGAGCAGCGTTTGCGCGACGCCGAAGAAGGGCGAGCGAAAACCGAGTTGGCCCGGCAGCGGGTCGAGCAGGTGTTGAATCTGGCGCTGCTGGGGAAAGTCCTGCCGCCTTCGGTGGTAATGTTCGTGCGTGATGCGTGGAGCAAAGTGTTGCTGCTGACGTGCCTCAAGCATGGCGACCAGTCGGCTGAATGGCAGGCCGATGTACAGACCATGGAACAATTGATCTGGAGCGTGCAGCGTCATGACGAGGCGGACGCCGGTCTGCGATTGCTGGCGCTGGTGCCCGGTTTGCTCAAATCATTGCGTGATGGCCTGAGCAGTTCGGCGTTCGATCCGTTCGCCACCAGCGAATTTTTCAGCGAGCTGGAAGCGTTGCATGTGCGGGTGCTTGAGCCCTCATCCGAGCCGCCGCCGGCCGATGCGCCGGCGCTGGTTGAAGTGTCGCAGCACATTACCCTGCGCAGCGCTGATGAGGGCGCGATCGGCCTGAATGCCAGTGGCCTGGCGCATGACGACCCCGGCCTGCGTCAGGTGGAGCAACTGCGTCTGGGCAGTTGGGTCGCCTTTCAGGAAGACGACGAGCACAGCCTGCGCTGCAAGCTCGCGGCGGTCATCGAAGCCACCGGCAAATACGTGTTTGTCGATCGTACCGGGATGAAAGTGCTGGAGCGCAGCCGCATCGACCTGGCCCTTGAATTCCGCCGGGGCGCGGTGCGGGCGCTGGATGACACCTTGCTGTTTGATCGGGCGCTGGAGTCGGTGCTCGGCAATCTGCGGCGCCTCAATCGCGGCAAGTGATCGCGCGCCGGGGGCCGATCACGGCATACTGGGCGCCAACACAGTCGGCGTTGAAGGAATCGGTATGCAGTTGGATCCCGCTAGCGGGTGGTGTCACGGGGTGCAGGTCTGCCCATCGCCCAACTTCAATGAACGCCCTGCGGGCGAAATCTCCCTGTTGGTGATCCACAACATCAGCCTGCCGCCGGCGCAGTTCGCCACCGGCAAGGTGCAGGAATTTTTCCAGAATCGTCTGGATGTCACCGAGCATCCCTATTTTGCAGGGATTGCCGACTTGCGCGTCTCGGCGCATTTTCTGATCGAACGTGACGGCCGCGTCACCCAGTTTGTCTCCTGTCTGGAGCGGGCGTGGCATGCGGGCGTGTCGATGTTCGAAGGCCGGGAAACCTGTAACGATTTTTCCGTGGGCATCGAGCTCGAAGGCACCGATGATCTGCCCTTTACCGATGCGCAGTATCAGGCGCTGATCACGCTGACGCGTCAGCTGCAAACCGCATTTCCGGCCATCACCGGCGCCCGTATCTGCGGGCACAGCGACATCGCACCCGGGCGCAAGACCGATCCTGGCCCGGCATTCGACTGGGCGCGTTACCGCGCAGCCCTGGCACAAGAGGAAGGACAATGAGTTTTCTGGTGTTACTGCTGGCGGTCTGGATCGAGAAGTTCTCGGCCTTGCGCCATCGGGTTCAACGCGATGGCGGATGGATCCGCGAGCTGCACAAACTCGAAAGCAGCCCACGATTATCGAATCGACCGTGGCTGGTGCTGACCATTCTGGTGTTGCTGCCGGTGGCGCTGCTCGGCTTGTTGCTGCTGGTACTGGAACCCGTCGCGTACGGCTTGTTGGCCTTGCCGGTGCATTTGGTGGTGGTGATTTACGCCTTGGGCCGCGGTGATCTGCTCGGAGGGCTCGGGCCGTTCCGTGACGCCTGGCGGCGTGAAGACCTGCAAGCGGCCGCGCATGTGGCCAAGCGTGATCTGGATATCTGTGCCGACAGCGGTGAGCAATTGCTGGAACAGGTCCAGAGTCACTTGCTGTGGCAGGCCTATCAGAGCTTCTTCGCGCTGATTTTCTGGTACTTCGTGCTCGGTCCGGTCGCGGCGCTGGCTTATCGCTTACTGGCATTGGCGGAAGAAAACAGCCAGAACCCGGCGCTCGCCGAACGTGCCGGCCAGTTACGTCACGCCTTTGACTGGTTGCCGGTGCGCCTGCTGGCTGCCAGCCTTGCACTGGTCGGCAACTTCGTCGCGGTCAGCCGGGTGATGTTGCACGAGCTGTTGAACTGGAACATCAGCGCCGCGCATCTGATCAACAAGGTCGGCCTGGCAGCAGGCGAGATCCCGCCGCCGGTGGTCGGCCCTGAAGGTATCAATACCCTCGATTGCCTGTGGGAACTGCTGCTGCGCGCGGCGGTGCTGTGGTATGCCGGGTTTGCCTTGTGGACGGTGCTGATTCACTAAGAAATCCAAGTAAACACTTTGTGGCGAGGGAGCTTGCTCCCGCTGGGTGGCTTCGCCACCCAGCGGGAGCAAGCTCCCTCGCCACAGTGGTCTTTGTCTCGCCCTGAAGTCGTTAACCTTAAGTTACAAAACCTCCCGCCGATTTGAGCTATACAGAGACAGCGCCCGATAGTGGCTATCTGCTTTCGCCCCGCGCCTGCCAATAAAAACAAGAAAAACCAAGGGAGACTTCCAGTGAAGAGCTTGCTCTATCCCGCCGTCTCGCTGATGAACCGTCTGAGCTTCGGCATGAAGTTCAGCCTGATCAGCGTGCTGTTCCTGGTGCCGATGCTGGTGACCAATTTCTACCTGGTGCGCGATTCCTACCGCGAATTCCAGGGCACCCGGGTCGAATTGCAGAGCCTCGATCTGCTGGGCAGCAGCCTGAGCCTGCGCCGGGATCTGGAAACGCTGAATAATCTGGTGCAGATCAACGTTGTCCTCGGGCAGTCCGGCAAGGCCGACAACCTCGAGGCGCAGATCAGCAGCCTGGAGCAAGCCGTGCTGGCGCGCTTGCAAGGTCTGCAGGCGATGACCGACGATCCCGAACAGATCAAACTGTTCGACGGCAAACGCGATGAGATGATCAGCGCGTTCAAGGCCCAACAGGTGGAAAGCTCCCTGCAAAGCAAAAGCGCAATGATCGGCAAGCTGCTCGGCAACGCGCAGATTTTCAGCCAGATCATCGCCAGTCAGGCCGGTTTGAGCCGTGACAACCAGAGCGACATCCGCCAGCTCAGCGAGCTGCTCACCACTATCACTCCGGCTGTGACGCAGACTCTCGGCGAAGGTCGGGCCATCGGTTCGTATTCGTTGGGGCAGGGTTTTCTCAACAGTTCGTCGAGCAGCCGTTTCGACGAGTTGCTGGCGCAGATCGAAAAGCTCCAGGCTGAATACGCGCTGAAACTGGCAGACGCCCTCGACTCCAGCCAGGCTGCGCGCGCCAGCCTCAGTGTGCCGTCCGACAGCAGCAAGACCTCGCTCAAACAGGCCAGTGAACTGTTTGAAGCAAAAGTCGTGGTGGCTGAGACCCTCGATACTCCGTGGCAGACGTTTTACGACCAAGTCACCGGGCTGATGGCGCAGACCTACCAGCTCAATGACGCGACCTTGAAATTTCTCGATACCCAACTGCAACAGCGCCTGGCGCAAAACCGCACGCACATGGTGTTGCAGGCGGTGGCGTTGTCAGTGGTGTTCGTGCTGATTTTCTATCTCTACGCGGGTTTCTACGCCTCGACCCGCACCACGCTCAAGCGTTTGGGCGCGATGATGGACAAGGTCGCGGCCGGTGACATGACGGTCAATTTCAAGGCCAGCAGCCGCGATGAACTCGGCGAGCTGGGTGAGGTGTTCAACGGCACCGTAAGGAAGATCCACGACCTGATCGAACGGGTCGGCCATACGGTGGCCGAGGTCGAGCGCCAGGCCGGGCAGGTGGAAAATGTCTCCGCGCAAAGCAATCAGGCGGTGGCCGGGCAGCGCACGCAGATCGAGCAAGTGGCGACCGCGATGAATCAGATGTCGGCGACCTCGCTGGAAGTTGCACGCAGCGCGGCGGCAGCGGTGAGCAGTGCGCACAGCGTCAACGATGAAACCGTCAGCGGCCGCACACTGGTGGAGTCGCAGCAGGGCAGCATTGCCGCGCTGGCCAGCGAGATCGACCAATCGGTGCTGGTGATCAATCAGTTGGCCAGCGACAGCCAGTCGATCAGCCGCGTGCTGGAAGTGATCAAGAGCATTGCCGAGCAGACCAATCTGCTGGCGCTTAACGCGGCCATCGAAGCGGCCCGTGCCGGCGAGCAGGGCCGTGGCTTCGCCGTGGTGGCAGATGAAGTGCGTACGTTGGCCAAGCGCACTCAGCAATCGACCGAAGAAATCGAACAGATGATCGCCAAACTGCATGGCGGCGTCGGCGCGGCGGTGAAAGCCATGGGCGTCAGCCATCAGATGGCCAACGGCACGGTCGGGCAGTCGGAAAAGGTCCAGCAGGCATTGGAAAACATCCTGGGGGCGGTAGGCATGATCGTCGATCAGAACCAGCAGATCGCCGCTGCCGTGGAGCAGCAGACCGCCGTCGCGCATGACATCGACCAGAACATCGTCGAGATCAACCGCGCCGGTGAACGCACGGCCCAAGGTGCGCATCAGACCGAGGACGCCAGCCGGGCATTGTCGGCGCAGGTGGTGGAACTCAAACAGCTGATCAGTGCGTTCCGCGTCTGAATCCTGCCGCGCCCCCTTGGCAGAAAACCTGTAGGGAGGGGATTCATCCCCGATGGGACGCGCAGCGTCCCGCCCCAAGCCTGTAAGTGATCAGGGACCGCTGCGCAGTCCATCGGGTATGAATCCCCTCACTACATGCTCATTCCAACAGGGGGAGCAGGGCAGATGTCAGAACATTTTGTAATGCATTGATACTTACGCGTGTAAGCCAATTCCTGTTTTCTTTCGACGGCTGGCTTTTCGTCATTAATGAGCCAGTATCCGAGTTCCGCTGATTGCGTCGAGGAGGCCGCTCATGTCCGTTGCAACCCTGGGAATCCAGGGCCGTTGTGCTCATTGCCAGACCCTACAGGTACTCAAACCCTGGCAACTCAACGCCATCGCAATCAACGAACCGTTCACCTGCGCACACTGCGAGAAAGCACTGGAGCTGCGCTGCCCTAAACAGATCAAACGCTTCAAGTCCCTCGATTCGCTGGGATTGCTGCGCTTCAGCGCGTCGGTAACCGTGTGCACTGCGCTGCTGGTGGCGTTGGTCATGGAATGGATCGGGCTGCTCAGCGTGACTGAACAGTTGAATGCGTCGTTAATTGTGATTTTTATCTACTTCGCACTGGCACGCTTTGTCCGTCAACGTCAGCACATGACCTTGATTCTCGAAGCGGCCAAGGCCCACGGCGACTGATTACCAACCGAACACTTCGCAGCTGTTGGCAGTGCTGGCGGCGGCCAATTGTTCCGGGCTGATGTTCATCAACTCGGCGAGCGCCGCACAGATCGCCGGCAAGTGTGCCGGTGTATTGCGTACGCCGGGAAACATCGCCGGCGCCATGTCCGGTGAGTCGGTTTCCAGCACGATCGACGCCAGCGGCAGATCCGCCAGCACGCGATGCATGCGCAACGCCTGCGGCCAGGTTGGCGCGCCGCCCAGCCCCAGTTTGAAACCGAGTTTGATGTATTCGCGTGCCTCTTCGCGGCTGCCGGCGAAGGCGTGGATGATCCCGGCGCGTTTGAGCTTGAAGCGCTTGAGCGTGGCGATTACGGCTGCGTGGCTGCGGCGGACGTGGATCAGCGCCGGCAAATCGAAGTCTGCCGCCAGTTGCAGTTGCGCGTCGAACAGCGCTTGCTGGCGTTCGCGGTCGAGGGTTTCGATGAAGTAATCCAGACCGATCTCGCCCACCGCACACAGTTGCCGATGGCCGCGCAGCCGCGTCAGCCAGTCGCCGAGTGCGCGCAGGTCTTCGGGTCGATGCTGATCGAGGTACACCGGATGCAGACCGAACGCTGCATACAAGTCGGCATCGCTCTGCACCAGCTCCCACAGCCGTTGCCAATTGCCCTGATAAACCCCCAGCACCACCATCCGCCGCACGCCGAGAGCGCGGCTTTCGGCGAGCAACGCCGCGCGATCGGCGTCGAAGTCGGGGAAGTCGAGGTGGGTGTGGCTGTCGATCAGCTCCACGGCTCAGTCCCGGTGAATGCGCTGCTTGAAGGTCCGCGCGATGGCCTGCACGCCAGGCTTGTATTCGGCTTGCTCAACCGCAGCCAACGCCAGTTCCAGCGCCTTGTCGGCGATCAACTGGTGCTGCTGGGCCATGGCGTTGACCGGCAATGGCAGGAAGTCGAGCAACTGCGTGTCACCGAAGGTGCCCAGGCGCAGCGGACGGGATTTGAGCGGGAAGTCATGCAGCGCATCGAACACGCCCTGCAGCAGCACGTAGGAGGTGGTCACCAGTGCATCCGGCAAATGCCCCAGACGTTGCAGGAGTTCTTCCATCAGTTGCTTGCCGCATTCGCGGCTGAAGGACTCGGCGTGCTCGATCAGCACTTCGCCTTTGAAGTCGAGCAGTGCCTGCTTGAAGCCGGCCGCACGTTCCTGACTGATGCTCAGCTCCGGACGTGCGCCGAGCAGCACGATCTGCTTTGGCTGCGGGGCGAGCAGGCTCTGAGTCAGGTGCAGGCTGGCTTCGCGGTCGTCACTGATCACCGAGCAGAAGTGCTCGGGTTCCATGACCCGGTCGATGGCGATGATCGGCAGACCCTTGGCCTGCAACTGGCGATAGCTGTCGTCACCGGCCGGCAGGCAACTGGCGACAATCAGCGCATCGCAGCGGCGCGCCTTGAACAGTTGCAGCAACTGGCGCTCGCTGTCCGGCGCGTCGTCGGAGCTGGCGATCAGCAACTGATAACCCCGCGCCCGCGCGCCTTGCTCGAGCAGTTTGGCGATCCGCGCATAACTGGGGTTTTCCAGATCCGGCAGAATAAAGCCCAACGTGCGCGTGTGCCGACTGCGCAACCCGGCCGCTTGTGGATTGGGGGTGAAGCCGTGCTGTTCGACGACCGCACGCACCCGCTCGACCGTGGCGTTGCTGATGCGTTGCTGTTCGGCCTTGCCGTTGATGACGTAGCTGGCGGTGGTCACGGACACTCCGGCCAACCGCGCGATATCACTGAGTTTCAACCCGGTATTTCCTTGTTTTTTCGAGCTTGCCGCGACATTTTCGCCAATCCTACCCGATTCAGGCAGACGACTATTGTCGCAGCGCATCCGACAAGTTGGACTTCAAGGATGAGACATTATCGAGTAACGTGCCGATCAATCTAGATTAAACGTTTCAGCAAGCGTATTTTCTACGTTTTAGACGCCTTTGGCCGGTTCTGCCGTGAAACCGCCAAAACGCCCGCTGAAAAGCAGGCTGACCAGCGCCTAAGCTGTGACCATTCAAAACAATATCCTGGCGCATCCATGTGCCAAAAAGGAGATCGCATGCTCGAGCTCACTATAGAGCAGATATCCATGGGCCAATCGGCTGTGGATAAACCCGCCGCCCTGCAATTGCTCGCCAATCATCTGGTGGCCGATGGCCTGGTCGCCGACGGTTACCTCGCCGGCTTGCAGGCCCGGGAAGCCCAGGGCTCGACCTTTCTCGGCCAGGGTATTGCCATCCCCCACGGTACGCCGGAGACCCGCGATCAGGTGTTCGCCACTGGCGTGCGGCTGATGCAGTTTCCCGAGGGCGTGGATTGGGGTGATGGCCAGATCGTGTATCTGGCGATCGGTATCGCTGCCAAATCCGACGAACACCTGCGCCTGCTGCAACTGCTGACCCGCGCCCTCGGCGAGACCGATCTGGGCCAGGCCCTGCGTCGCGCCAGCTCCCCGCAAGCGTTGCTGAAACTGCTGCAAGGTGCGCCGCAGGAACTGGCGCTGGATGCGCAGATGATCGGCCTCGGGGTGTCGGCTGACGATTTCGAAGAACTGGTCTGGCGTGGCGCGCGTCTGCTGCGGCAGGCCGATTGTGTGAGCAACGGATTTGCCGGCGTGCTGCAACAAGTCGAAGCGCTGCCGCTGGGCGATGGCCTGTGGTGGCTGCACAGCGAGCAGACCGTGAAGCGCCCGGGCCTGGCCTTCGTCACCCCGGACAAGCCGATGCGTTACCTCGGCCAGCCACTGAGCGGTCTGTTCTGCCTAGCCAGTTTGGGTGAGGCGCATCAGGCGCTGCTCGAACGTCTGTGCGCGTTGTTGATTGAAGGTCGCGGCCATGAGCTGGGCCGTGCCACCAGCAGCCGCAAAGTCCTCGAAGTGCTCGGTGGCGAACTGCCCGCCGATTGGCCGAGCGCGCGAATTGCGCTGGCCAATGCCCACGGTCTGCATGCACGTCCGGCGAAGATCCTTGCGCAACTGGCGAAGAGTTTTGACGGCGAAATCCGTGTGCGCATCGTCGACAGCGCGGACAGCGCCGTGTCGGTGAAAAGCCTGAGCAAACTGCTGAGCCTCGGTGCGCGGCGTGGTCAGGTGCTGGAGTTGATCGGCGAGCCGAGCATCGCCGCCGATGCCTTGCCTGCATTGCTGGCCGCTATCGAAGAAGGCCTCGGTGAAGAAGTCGAACCGCTGCCGGCCGTGAGCCAGCAACGCGAAGTCATCACCGATATTGCCGAGGTGCTGATCGCCCCGGCGTCCGGCGCGCAGTTGCAGGCGATCCCTGCCGCGCCGGGCATCGCCATTGGACCTGCGCACATTCAGGTGCAGCAAGCCATTGATTACCCGTTGCGCGGCGAGTCCGCCGCGATCGAGCGCGAACGCCTCAAGCAAGCGCTGAGCGACGTGCGCCGTGACATTCAGGGCCTGATCGAACGCAGCAAGGCCAAGGCCATCCGCGAGATCTTTATCACCCACCAGGAAATGCTCGACGACCCGGAACTGACCGACGAAGTCGACACTCGCCTCAAGCAAGGCGAAAGCGCCGAAGCGGCGTGGATGGCGGTGATCGAAGCGGCAGCCAGACAACAGGAATTGCTGCAGGACGCGTTGCTCGCCGAGCGGGCGGCGGATCTGCGTGATATCGGTCGCCGGGTGCTGGCGCAACTCTGCGGCGTACAGACGCCGAACGAGCCGGAGCAACCGTACATTCTGGTGATGGATGAGGTCGGCCCGTCGGACGTGGCGCGACTCGATCCGGCTCGAGTAGCCGGGATTCTCACCGCGCGTGGTGGCGCCACGGCGCACAGTGCAATCGTCGCTCGTGCATTGGGTATTCCGGCGCTGGTCGGTGCGGGTGCAGCAGTGTTATTGCTGGAACCCGGCACGCCGCTGCTGCTCGACGGCCAGCGCGGTCGCCTGCACGTCGACGCCGATGCCGCGACCCTGCAACGTGCCGCCGAGGAACGCGACACCCGTGAGCAGCGCCTCAAGGCTGCCGCCGAACAACGGCATCAACCGGCGCACACCAGCGACGGTCACGCCGTGGAAGTGTTCGCCAACATCGGTGAAAGCGCCGGCGTTACCGCTGCGGTCGAGCAGGGCGCCGAAGGTATTGGCCTGCTGCGCACCGAGCTGATTTTCATGGCCCACCCGCAGGCACCGGACGAAGCCACTCAGGAAGCCGAATACCGCCGCGTTCTTGATGGCCTCGCCGGTCGGCCGCTGGTGGTGCGCACCCTTGATGTCGGTGGCGACAAACCGCTGCCGTATTGGCCGATCGCCAAGGAAGAAAACCCGTTCCTCGGCGTGCGTGGCATTCGCCTGACGCTGCAGCGTCCGCAGGTCATGGAAGCGCAGTTGCGCGCCTTGCTGCGTTCGGCGGACAACCGGCCGTTGCGGATCATGTTCCCGATGGTCGGCAGTGTTGAAGAGTGGCGTCAGGCCCGCGACATGACCGAGCGTCTGCGCCTGGAAATCCCGGTCGCTGATCTGCAACTGGGGATCATGATCGAAGTACCGTCAGCGGCCTTGCTGGCGCCGGTATTGGCCAAGGAAGTCGACTTTTTCAGCGTCGGCACCAACGACCTGACGCAATACACCCTGGCCATCGACCGTGGTCATCCGACGCTTTCGGCCCAGGCTGACGGCCTGCACCCGGCGGTGCTGCAACTGATCGACATCACCGTGCGCGCGGCGCATGCCCATGGCAAATGGGTCGGTGTGTGCGGCGAACTGGCGGCGGATCCGCTGGCGGTGCCGGTGCTGGTCGGCCTCGGTGTCGATGAGCTGAGCGTGTCCGGGCGCAGCATCGCCGAGGTCAAGGCGCGCATCCGCGAACTCAGCCTGAACCAGGCGCAAACCCTTGCTCAACACGCCCTCACCGTGGGCAGCGCGAACGAAGTGCGTGCATTAGTGGAGGCCCTGTAATGGCCAAGATTCTCACCCTGACCCTCAACCCGGCGCTGGACCTCACAGTCGAGCTGCCACGCCTGGAGGCCGGTCAGGTCAACCGCAGCGACGAGATGCACACCCACGCCGCCGGCAAAGGCGTGAACGTCGCGCAAGTGCTGGCGGATCTCGGGCATCAACTGACGGTCAGCGGCTTTCTCGGCGAAGACAATCTGCAAGCCTTCGAAACCCTGTTCGCCAAGCGCGGCTTTGTCGATGCGTTCATTCGCGTGCCGGGGGAGACGCGCAGCAACATCAAGGTCGCCGAGCACGACGGGCGCATCACCGACATCAACGGTCCGGGGCCAGTGGTCGATGCGGCAGCGCAGCAGGCGTTGCTTGAGCGTCTGCTGCGGATCGCTCCGGGGCATGATGCGGTGGTGGTCGCCGGCAGTCTGCCGCGTGGCGTCAGCGCGCAGTGGTTGCGCGAGTTGATCGAACGCCTGAACGGCCTCGGCCTGAAAGTCGCCCTCGACAGCAGCGGCGAAGCCTTGCGCGCGGCCATTGAAGCGCGCCCGTGGCTGATCAAACCGAACACCGAAGAACTCGCAGATGCGCTCGATTGCGATGTGGTTTCGCACGCCGCCGAAGCCCAGGCAGCGGCGTGCCTGCATGCCAAAGGCATCGAGCACGTGGTGATCTCCCACGGTGCCGACGGTGTGAACTGGTTCAGTGTCGGCTCGGCACTGCATGCCACGCCGCCGAAGGTTACGGTTGCCAGCACGGTAGGGGCCGGCGATTCGCTGCTGGCCGGCATGCTCCACGGTCTGCTCAGTGCCGACACGCCCGAGCAGACTCTGCGCACCGCCACGGCGATTGCCGCGATGGCGGTGACCCAGATCGGTTTCGGCATCAACGATGCGGCGCAACTGGCGCGGCTCGAACAGGGCGTGCGCGTGCGTCCCCTGACAGAACAATAAGAGGGTTTGTCATGAAATTAGCCATTGTCACGGCCTGCCCGAACGGCATGGTCACCAGTGTGCTGTGCGCCCGTCTGCTCGACGCGGCAGCTCAGCGTCAGGGCTGGAGCACCAGCGTTGAAGTGGTCGATGCGGCGCATCCGGAACGTGAACTGTCGGCCGCCACCATTGAGGCGGCGGAGTGGGTGCTGCTGGTCGCCACCGGTGACATCGACATGACGCGTTTCGTCGGCAAGCGCGTGTTCCGCATCGCCCCGGCGCAAGCGCTGCAGGATGTCGAAGCGGTGCTGCGCCGTGGTGCGCAAGAGGCCGAAGTTTACCTCGCCAGCGAAGCCGTCCCGGTTGCCGCTGCGCCACGTGCGCCACGCATCGTCGCCATCACTGCGTGCCCGACGGGGGTTGCCCACACCTTCATGGCGGCCGAGGCGTTGCAGCAGACGGCCAAGCGTCTGGGCTATGAACTGCACGTCGAAACCCAAGGCTCGGTCGGCGCGAAAACCCCGCTCAGCGCAACGGCGATTGCCGAGGCTGACGTGGTGTTGCTGGCGGCCGACATCGAAGTCGCCACCGAGCGTTTCGCCGGCAAGAAAATCTACCGCTGCGGCACCGGCATTGCCCTCAAGCAATCCGAAGCCACACTGAAAAAAGCCCTCGCCGAAGCTCAGGTGGAGAACGCTGCGAGCGACGGCAAGGCGCCGGCTAAGCAAGAGAAAACCGGCGTTTACAAACACCTGCTGACCGGTGTTTCGTTCATGCTGCCGATGGTGGTGGCCGGTGGGTTGATGATCGCGCTGTCTTTCGTCTTCGGCATCACCGCGTTCAAGGAAGAAGGCACGCTGGCGGCGGCACTGATGCAGATCGGCGGCGAGACCGCTTTCAAATTGATGGTGCCGCTGCTCGCCGGTTACATCGCCTACTCGATCGCCGACCGTCCGGGCCTGGCGCCGGGGATGATTGGTGGTTTGCTTGCCAGCACCTTGGGCGCCGGTTTCATCGGCGGGATCGTCGCCGGTTTCATCGCCGGTTATGCGGCCAAGTTGATCAGTCGTTATGTGGCGTTGCCGCAGAGCCTCGAAGCGCTGAAACCGATTCTGATCATCCCGTTGTTCGCCAGCCTGTTCACCGGTCTGGTGATGATCTACGTGGTGGGTAAACCGGTCGCCGGGATGCTCGCGGCGCTGACGCATTTTCTCGACAGCATGGGCACCACCAACGCGATTCTGCTCGGCGTGTTGCTCGGCGGCATGATGTGCGTCGACCTCGGCGGACCGATCAACAAAGCCGCGTATGCGTTCTCGGTGGGGCTGCTGGCTTCGCAGAGTTATGCGCCGATGGCCGCGACCATGGCCGCCGGCATGGTGCCGCCCATCGGGCTGGGCATCGCCACCTTCATCGCTCGCCGCAAGTTCGCCCAGACCGAGCGCGAGGCCGGTAAAGCGGCGCTGGTGCTGGGGCTGTGTTTCATCTCCGAAGGGGCGATACCGTTTGCCGCCAAAGACCCGCTGCGGGTGATTCCGGCGAGCATCGCCGGCGGTGCGTTGACCGGCGCGTTGTCGATGTACTTCGGCTGCAAACTGATGGCGCCGCATGGTGGCTTGTTTGTGCTGGCGATCCCCAATGCGATCAATCATGCGTTGTTGTATCTGCTGGCGATTGTTGCGGGAAGTTTGTTGACGGCTGTTGTCTATGCGACGGTCAAGCGTCCGGAAGCCGTTGAGTTGGCGCTGGAACCCGCGAAGGCTTAACTGGCTCTACAAAACTCTGTGGGAGCGAGCTTGCTCGCGAAAGCGGTGTGTCAGCGAATAAGATTTCGACTGATAGGACGCATTCGCGAGCAAGCTCGCTCCCACATGGGTTGTGTGGTGTGTCTGGTGTCATTTCCGGGTCATGTGAGCGTGCTTAAGTTTTCCTTTTTTCAGGGAGAACACGCATGAGCGATTTCAACGTTGGTCGCCGACGGGTCATGCAGGTTGTCGGTGCCGGGCTGCTGATGCCGGGGCTGGCGCCGGCAGTGATCGCGTCGGTCAAGGATCGGCCGCAACTCACCGACGGCGTGCAGTCCGGCGACCTGCAAGGCGACCGCGCGATGATCTGGAGCCGCAGCGACCGTCCGGCGCGGATGGTGGTCGAGTGGGACACCCGCAGCCAGTTTCGCCACCCGCGCCGTGTCGTCTCGCCACTGGCTGATGCGCGCACCGATTTCACCGCCCGGGTTGAGCTGACCGGGCTGCCCGCCGATCAGGCGATTTTCTATCGGGTGTATTTCAAGGACGCACAATCCGGCGTCGCCAGCGAGCCGTGGCTCGGCCATTTGCGCAGCGCACCGAAGGCGCGACGCAACATCCGTTTCGTCTGGAGCGGTGACACGGTCGGCCAGGGCTTTGGCATCAACCCGGATATCGGTGGCATGCGCATCTACGAATCCATGCGCCTGCGCCTGCCGGACTTCTTTATCCACAGCGGCGACACCATCTACGCCGATGGCCCGGTGCCGGCGCAAGTGACCACCGAAGGCGGGCGGATCTGGCGCAACCTCACCACCGAAGCCAAGAGCAAAGTGGCGCAGACCCTCGACGACTATCGCGGCAATTACCGCTACAACCTGATGGATGAAAACATCCGCCGCTTCAACGCTGAAGTACCGCAGATCTGGCAGTGGGACGACCACGAAGTGGTCAACAACTGGTCGCCGGGCAAGCAGCTCGACGAGCGTTATCAAGAGAAAGATATCCACACCCTGGTCGGCCGTGCGCGCAAGGCCTGGCTGGAATATTCGCCGATGCGTTTGCAGGCGGCCGATGGCGGTGGGCGGATTTATCGCAAGCTCAGCTACGGGCCGATGCTCGACGTGTTCGTGCTCGACATGCGCAGCTATCGCGGCGCCAACGACGACAACCTTGGCGCGGCCAAACCGTTCCTCGGGCGCGAACAACTGGACTGGCTCAAGCGTGGCTTGAAGCACTCCAAGGCGCAGTGGAAGGTGATCGCCGCCGACATGCCGATCGGCCTCGGCGTGCCCGACGGCGAGGTCAGCCCGGGCGTCGCACGCTGGGAAGCGGTGGCCAACGGTGATCCCGGCCCGGCGCAAGGGCGTGAACTGGAAGTCGCCGAACTGCTCGGTTTTCTGCGGGCGCAGCACGTGCGCAATTTCGTGTTTCTGACCGCGGACGTGCATTACTGCGCGGCGCATCATTACCACCCGGATCGCGCGGCGTTTCAGGATTTCGAACCGTTCTGGGAATTTGTCGCCGGGCCGCTGAATGCCGGCAGTTTCGGGCCTAATCCGCTGGACAAGACCTTCGGGCCGGAAGTGGTGTTCCAGAAGGCCCCACCCACGCAGAACGCTTCGCCGTTTGCCGGGTTTCAGTTTTTTGGCGAGGTGAATATCGAAGGGCAGAGCGGGGAGATGAGTGTGGTGTTGCGGGATTTGAATGGGGTGGCGGTGTTTGAGCAGAAGTTGCAGCCAGTTTGAAGATCAAAAACAACCCTCACCCCGGCCCTCCCAAAATGTCGGACCGCTTGGAGGGTGAGGGTGTTTTTCGATTCGCGGCAATTCTTGTGATTTGCTCCAGTACATCATCCATCTGCTGCATTACTTCGAGATTACTGAATCGCACAACTTCAATGCCCTGACGTTCCAGGAAAAGCGTCCGACGTTGATCGTGGATCAAGCCCGCTATTTCATAGTGTTGACTCCCATCCAGCTCGATCGCCAGTTTCAGCTCTACGGAGTAAAAATCCAGGACATAGGGCGGACATGGAAACTGCCTGCGGAATTTCAGATTCGCGACTTGGCGTGAACGAAGTTTTTGCCAGAGTAATTGTTCGCAATCGGTTTGGCTGCTGCGTAACTGGCGGGCAAACTGAGCGAGAGTGAGGCGATTTTGCATGCTTCACGATCCTTGTGAAGTGGCTGGAAATCTCACTGTAGACGAGGACCCTCACCCCAGCCCTCTCCCGGAGGGAGAGGGAGCCTACGGAGTTGTATCGAGTTGTACATCGACCTGAAAGACCGAGTCGATTACGGATTCGGTACATCACCTTCAGGTCGGCGTATTTATCCGGCATCCCCCAATCAGTCCCCTCTCCCTCCGGGAGAGGGTTAGGGTGAGGGGCTCTTTGGCTGAGTCAGTACACGTCGCGGCGGTAGCGGCCCTGTTCGATAAGGCGTTCGACTTCGACGCTGCCGAGGATGTCGTTGAGTGCCTGATCGACGCCAGCCGCCATGCCCTGAAGGCTGCCGCAGATATAGATCACCGCACCGTCGGCCAGCCACTTCTTCAGCTCTTCAGCGGATTCGCGCAGGCGATCCTGGACGTAAATCTTCTGCGCCTGATCCCGTGAAAACGCCAGATCGAGTCGCGCCAGATCGCCATTGATCAACCACTCTTCCAGCTCCGCGCGGCAGAGGAAATCGTGCTCGCGATTGCGCTCGCCGAACAGCAGCCAGTGACGCTGCTGACCGTCGGCGATGCGTGCCTTGAGCAGGCTGCGCAGCCCGGCGAGGCCGGTGCCGTTGCCCAGCAGAATCATCGGCACCGGTTCGTTCGGTAAGTGGAAGCCACTGTTGCGACGTACACGCAGGCTGATACTGCCGCCGACCGGGGCATGCTCGGTCAGCCAACCGGAACCGATGCCCAGGCTGCCATCGCTGTGTTGCTCCTGGCGCACGATCAACTCCAGCACACCGTCAGCGGCAATCGAGGCAATCGAGTACTCGCGCATCGCCAGCGGCACCATTGCGTCCACCAGCGCTTGCGCATGCAGGCCGACCAGATGCGCGCGATGCTCGGGCAGTTGGCGCGAGGCGAGGGCGACTTCCAGCGGCTCTTCCAGGCCGTTGATCGTCACGCGGGTTTCGCCGCGAATGCCGAGGCCGTCGAGGAAATGTTCGACCGCCCACGCGCAATTACGTGGCAGCACCTCTACCAGATCCCCGGCCAGCCAGCTGCTGCTACTCGGCGCCTTCAGGCCCAACAGGTAAACCGGCGCGCCGCTGCTGTCGGGATTCATCAGTTCGCGGCTGACCAGCGTCCAGTTGTCGTAGCTCGGCGCTTGCCAGGTGTCGACCGGCGCTTGCCCGTTGATCAGGCCGAGCTGCGTCTGCCAGTGACGCAGGGCGTACGGGTCGCCGCTGTCGACTTCGACCGGAGCGAACAGGGTCTTGCCGCCGTGATCGCCGAGCCACTGATGCAGGCGTCGGGCGAAGCCGCAGAAGTGTGGGTACTGGCGATCGCCGAGGCCCAGCACCGCATAGTTCAAGCCGTCGAAGCTGGCAGCGGTGCGCAGCACTTTGCGTTCGAAACCGCGTGCGCTGTCCGGTGCTTCGCCGTCGCCGAACGTGCTGACCACGAACAACGCATTGCTCGATTCACGCAGATCCTCGGCGCTGACGTCCGCCAGCGGCTGCACCTTCACCGGCAACCCGGCGGCCTGTAATTGCCCGGCGGTCTGCCATGCCAGTTGTTCGGCAAAACCACTCTGAGTGGCGAAACCCACCAGCCATGCCGGTGCATCGCCGGCCGGAGCCTGAAGACCTTTGCGCGCGTCCTGAATCTGTTTTTTCTTGCGCCGGCGGTCCAGATACAGCAGCCATCCGGTGATGAAAAACAGCGGCATGCACACCGCCGCGAGGGTGACGATGATCCTTCCGGCCAGACCGAAATAACTGCCGACGTGCAGTGCGTAAATGCTGGTCAACAGCTGTGCCTTGAAGCTCTTGTCGGCGTAGCGGTCGACACGTTTGACGATGCCGGTGGCCGGGTCGAGGGTGATCTGGTTCAGCGCGCGATCATGCGGCGAGCTGTCGAGCAGGTAGAACACGGTCGCCGGTTGCCCGGCCACTGGCGGCATGCGGATGTTGTAGGCCGACAGGCCCGGGCCGGCAGCGCTGTAGATGCTGCTCCACATCGCCGCGTAGTCGGCCGTCGGTGCCGGGCCTTCCGGCGCCGGGCCACGACCGCCGCGCATGCGCTCGTTTTGCGGCGCATCGGAAAGCAGTCTGGTCAGACCTTTGTTGTACCACTCGTACGACCAGGACAACCCGGTCAACGCCAGCAGCAGATACACCAGCAGACACCAGGTGCCGGCCACCGAGTGCAGATCCCAGTTGAAGCTGCGGCCCTTTTTCTGCCAGTCGAGGGTCAGCCACACGCGCCAGCTGTTCCACTGGCGCGGCCAGCGCAGGTACAGTCCGGAGAGGCAGAAGAACAGCAGGATCAGGGTGCAGGCGCCGGTGATGTTGCGGCCGGTATCGCCCATGGCGAGGAAGCGGTGCAGTTGCAGCATCAGACCGAAAAAGTCCTGGCCCACCGCGTCGCCCATGAACTCGCCGGTGTACGGATCGAAGTAGCGCATCTCGCCGCGACGTTCGCCTTTGGGCGGGGTGAAGTAGACGCGCGCGGCGTTGCCGCTGTCGGTCTCGACCCAGAGCATGCCGACTTTCTTGCCGGAGTTCGCTTCGATGTGTTCCACCAGCTCGACTGGAGGCAGGACGCCAGCGACCTGTTTTTCCACCTGCAACACCGACGGGTTCAGTGCCCGCAGGATTTCGTCCTGGAACGAGTAGGCGGCACCGGTAATGCCCATCAGGGCCAGCACCAGCCCGGCAGTGCTGCCGAAAAACCAGTGCAACTGGAACAGGGTTTTCTTCAACACGTCGCTCGCCTTGTCCGTTCGAAAATTGTCATCACGGCGCGCATTATGCCGTGGGTTGTCGAGAGCTTCTTTGATTACGCACAAAACCCCGTTCACATGAATGAACGGGGCCAAGCCTTGCGGCGCATACCTTGTGGGAGCGAGCCTGCTCGCGAAGACGTCGTGTCAGTCAGCCTCTACTTGACTGACCCACCGCTTTCGCGAGCAGGCTCGCTCCCACAGGTTTCCACATCGGTCAGAAGTGGAAGTTGGTGCTCAACAGCGCCGTACGGCCCGCCGCCTGGTTGGCGAAGTGGGTCGAGAAGGCTTTGTCGTAGTAGACCTCGTTGGTCAGGTTCTGCACGTTGAGTTGCAGGTCGACGTTCTTGCTCAGCTTGTAGGCGGCCATCGCGTCGTAACGGACATAGGAATCGACCATCGTGGTGTTGGCCACGCTGCCGTAGACGTCGTCGACGTAGAACGCGCCGCCACCGAGGGTCAGCTTCGGCGTGACCTGATAGGTGGTCCACAGACTGGCGCTGTTTTTCGGCGTGTTGGGCAACTCGTTACCGTTGTTGGCCTTGTTGGCCGGCAGGTCGCCACCGTCCACTTGTTCGCTGTCCATGTAGGCGTAACCGGCGAACACTTGCCACTTGTCGGTGATCTTGCCGCTGGCCGACAGCTCGATACCTTGCACGCGGGTCTTGCCGGCGTTTTCGTACGAGGTGGTGTCGACTTGTACGCGAGCGTTTTCTTTCTCGGTGCGGAAGATGTCAGCGGTCAGCGACAGGCGATCATTCAGCAGATCCCACTTGGTACCGATTTCGTAGTTCTTGGTGGTTTCCGGCTCCATGTCGCTCTTGAGCAGGTTGCCATTGCGGTCCGGAGTGCCGCCCAGCGGGTTACCTTCCTGGCCTTCGCCGAGGGTGTTGCCCGGTGGTGTCGCGGAAGTTGCGTAGGAGGCGTAGATGCTGCCGTTCGGTGCCGGTTTGTAGACCACGCCGAACTGACCGGTGACGAATTCGCTGGTGTCATCACCCTTGGCGGTGGTGGTGCCGGCGTTGTTGTAGGTCTTGTAGTCGGTGTCGAAGTGGTCGTAACGCAGGCCCATGTTCACCAGCCACTGCTCGGACAACTCCAGGGTGTCGAACGCATACAGCGCGTAAGTGTTGGCCTTGGTGTCGGTGCCGGCGTAGTTGCGCGAGATCGCGCCGTTCCACGGATCGTTCGGGTTCGGATTCGACAGCGAGGTGCAGTTGTAGCCGCTCGATGCGCCAATCATCGACGGGGTGCAATTGGTGGTCGCGGCGCTGGTGCGCGGCGTGGTGTCGGTGTTGACGTTGTACGAGGATTTCTGGCCTTCCTCGCGGGTGTATTCGACACCGGTGGAGAAGCTGTTCTTGAAACCGGCGACGTAGAAATTGCCGAACAGATCAGTCTGGTTGGTGGTGGTCTCGGTGTTGCTGACCCGCGTGTTGGCACGGCGCCAGACGCTGCCATTGTTGACGTTGCCCTTGCTGTCGTCCGGCTGAGTCAGGATGTAATCCTGCATGCTGGTGCCGTGGCGCAGGGTGTTCTTGATGGTCAGCGAATCGCTCAGGTCATGCTCGATGGCGAAAGTCGCGGTGTCGGTGCGGCCCTTGCGGAAGTCGCGATCCAGACCGTAGAAGTTGCTGTGATCGCCACCGGCGTACGGCTTGTCCGGGTTGGACTTGGTACGTGCCGCCGAACCACCGGCCGGAATGGTGTAAGGAATGCCCGAGTCCGGGGTGTCGTTGCTTTCCAGATGGTAGTAGTCGAGGTTGACGCGGGTGTCGGTGCCCAGGCCAAACGCCAGGGACGGCGCGATACCCCAGCGGTCGTAGTCGACCTTGTCGCGACCGGCGACATTGCTCTCGTGGCTCATCAGGTTCAGGCGGCCGGCAGCGGTGTCACTGAACTGGTAGTTGCCATCCAGCGTGTAACGCTGGGTCTGGTCGGAACCCCAGGTGAAGCCGCCATCGAACGAGTTGCCCAGGTGCGCTTTCTTGCTCACCAGGTTGATGCTGCCGCCAGCTGCGCCACGACCGCCGATGGCCGAGTTCGGGCCTTTGCTGACTTCGATGTTTTCCACGGCGAAGATTTCGCGGCTCTGCGAACCGGTGTCGCGCACGCCGTCGAGGTAGGTGTCGCCCTGGGCGTCGAAGCCACGAATGAACGGGCGATCGCCCTGCGGGTTGCCACCTTCACCGGCACCGAAGGTGATGCCCGGCACGGTGCGCAGCGCGTCCTGCATGTTCAGGGCGCCGGTGTCTTTCAGGACTTGTTGCGGGATGACGGTGACCGAGCGCGGGGTATCGACCAGCGGCGCGGTGTACTTGGGCGAGGAGGCTTTTTCGACCTGGTAGGACGTCGAGTCCTGCGCTTCGCCGGTGATGGCGGTAGCGTCCAGGGCGATGGCATTGCCGGAGGCTTTGCTGTCGGTCTTTTCTGCGGCGAAGACCATGTGGCCGGCGGAACCGGCGGTGATGGCGACACCAATGGCCGAAGCAAGCAAGCGTGGTGAACTGACCGGCAATTGTGCGTGTTGACGTGACATTTTTATTCCCCTCCCCAAGGATTTGAGGTCGCGGAATATAGGGTAAACGGGTATTCGTATCAATTGCGAAATATTGTTATTCGCGACGAATTTACATTCTTTACAATTTAACCTTACGGTTTTTGCCGATTCATCCGTCATGCGGGTTTTACACAGCCAATAAGAATCAATACCATTGGCACCCCTTTACCATCAGGTACGATCGCCATGCTGCTGCACATCCCCGGCCTGTTCGGCAAAGAAGAAGTGCAGCGCATTCGCGAGGCGCTGGAGCAGGCGGACTGGGCCGATGGCAAGATCACCGCCGGCTATCAGTCGGCCAAGGCCAAACACAATCTGCAACTGCCGGAAGGCCATCCGCTGGCCAAGGAAATCGGCGCAGCGATGCTCGAGCGGCTGTGGAAAAATCCGCAGTTCATGTCCGCTGCGCTGCCGCACAAAGTATTCCCGCCGTTACTCAACTGCTACACGGCGGGCGGCAGTTTCGACTTTCACATCGACAACGCCGTGCGTCAGCCCAAAGGCAGCATCGAGCGGGTGCGCACCGATCTGTCGGCCACGCTGTTTTTCAGTGAACCCGAGGATTACGACGGCGGCGAACTGGAAATCCAGGACACCTTCGGCACGCAACGGGTGAAACTGCCCGCCGGCGACATGGTGCTGTACCCCGGCACCAGCCTGCACAAGGTCAATGCCGTCACCCGTGGTGCGCGTTATGCGTCGTTCTTCTGGACGCAGAGTCTGGTGCGCGAAGACAGCCAGCGCGCCTTGCTGTTCGAGATGGACGGGGCGATCCAGCAGCTCACTCAGGACATGCCTGATCACCCGTCGCTGATTCGCCTGACCGGCACCTATCACAACCTGCTGCGGCGCTGGGTCGAGGTATGAGTTTTCAACTGCGGCGCGAGGAGGTGCTCGACGTTGCGCAGCTCAGCGCGATGCTCGAAGAAAGTCCGGCGCGTGCGGCGCAGGCGATTCTGCTGGCGGCGGGGCAGGGCATTGTTGAAGCGCAGGCGCTGCTCGGGCAGATCCTGCTCGATGGTCGCGGTATCGCTCAGGATGCGCCATTGGCGCTGCGCTGGTTCGCCATCGCCGCCGGGCAAGGGCATTGGATGGCGCGCAACATGCTGGGCCGTTGTCATGAGCATGGCTGGGGATGCGTCGCGAATGCCGCGATTGCCGCGCAGCATTATCGAATCGCCGCTGACGCGGGGCTGGATTGGGCGATGTACAACCTCGCCAATCTGCTGGCGACCGGGCGCGGTGTCATGGTCGATCAGCGTCAGGCATTGGCGTTGTATCGGCGCGCCGCTGAAGCGGGCCATGCGAAGTCGATGAACCTGCTGGGACGGTATCTGGAGGAAGGGCGGGCAGGCCCGATGGATCTGCCAGCGGCGCACGATTGGTATCGACGCTCCGCCGAGGGTGGGGATTTTCGCGGGCAGTTCAGTCACGCCGCGATCCTGGCGCAAGCGGGGCGAATCGAAGAGGCGCTGCAATGGCTGCGCAAGGCTTTGCTGCTCGGCAATGTGAAGTTCTTGCGCGTCAGCGGCGAATCGTTGCTGGCATCCAAGCATCCGCAGATACGCGCCATGGGCGCCGAGTACCGTCAGCGTCTGGCGGCCCTTGACGCCGAGGCGCCTGCTCTCCATCAGTAATCGAGGGCAGGCGCCTTCGATCACCCGCGTAACCAGCGTCCCTGCAGCGGGATCAGGTAATTGCGCAGGGACTGGCTGTGTTCCAGCACTCGTTCGCCACGCCGCAGAACGTCTTCATTCGGCGCAGCCGTGACCGCACCGAGAAACGCGGACAACGCAGCCGTCAGTTTGCCGGTCTCACTGACATAGGTTTGCTGGTGTGGCACAACCTTCTGCGTATCTTTCAACTGGCGGGTCTTGTCGTCATTGTCGCGCAGTTGCCTGGCCAGCGACGCCACGCGCTCCTCGCGTTGTGCAAGGCGCGTCTGGATGATCTGGCGCGCCTTGATCAGATCCTTGTATTTGATCAGCTCGTTGGCTTCGTCGAGAAACTTGTTGGCGATAATCAGTCCGGCCTCCAGCGCCGCCGCCTCAGGGGTGGTCGGTTTGTTGCCGATGATCGCCTTCAGTTGTTCAAGCAATGGCTTGATTCGATCAATGAATGTCAGCTTTTCGAACTCGGCAATGGCCAGATTCAGAACGGTTTCATCGTCTTTCAATTCAGCCAGCGGGATTTGCTCGGCGTCGTACTCCCGGGTCAGATTGATTTTGCTCGCGGCCAGCTCTTCAAGTCTGAAACGGTTGTTGCTGATGCCGATGCTCTGCACCCCGAACACACTGTTGTGCAGCGAAGTGTGGAGTCTGGTCATTTGTTCAGTGCACAGCTTGATCAGTTGGGTGACGATCTGCGAATACTGCTGGCGTGCTTTTTCAACCTGAGCACTCGGTTCACGGGCGTTGAGACTGGCCAGGGCCTGCAGGTTTTCGTTCAGGTCGTCGGTCTCCAGCGCTGTGATTGCCGAAGTGAAGATATTCGCGGCCGTAAGATCAAGGTCGCTGACGGCCGTGTTCAAAGCGATCAACTCATCGCTCAAGGCTTTGATGTACAGGTTGGCAGAGCCAACGATCGCTTGATAACGGATCGCCTCGCGGCTTTCTTGAATGCGGCCAAGGTCAGGCTGGGCATAACTGAGGTTTGTCATGATGAATATTTCCTGAATGATTGAGTGGCGTCAGTCGAATGCGTGGATAAGTTGATTCGCGTTGGCTTGAACGGTTTTCCAGTTTTTAATGACAATCTTGAAACTGGAGACAAAGCTTCTGAAGGTCAGAAACTCGTGCATGCCCATGACTTTATTTTGCGAGGCGTTGATGTAGTCGGTAACGGAGATCCATAGCGTCTCCAGTTGCGAGGTACTCTGTATGGCGCCTTCGACGTACAGCGACATGCTGTCCAGACCCGACTGAAACTCCATGAGCGTGCCGGCCAGGATGTTGGTTTGTTTGATCTGCTCCGCGAGTTGATCTCGCTGGGCGATCAATGGGCGTAAATGGGTACTCTGCTGAAGTTCGAGCGTTTTGTAATAAACGCTCGAGCCGAGTGGGCCGCCTTTGTAAGCGGCGACAAAACCAAGAATGTGATCAAAAAAATCCGGCGCCGTCTCGCGGGTTTTTTCCTCTATGAGTTTATTCGCCCGATCAATCTCAACATTCAGTTCAGTCAGCTGTCGGTTGAGTTGCGCATCGCCGGCCAAGCGTAGTTTTTCACCAATACTGACGGCAACCTTGTCGTTAAGATCGATCTTGAAGTACTTCAATCGCTCGCTGACATCCACACTGCTGAGCTTCTTCTCGCCGATCGATCTTTCGATGAACGCGAGAGACTCCTGAATGGAGCCGAAACGGTTCTTTTCTGCTTTGCCGATCTCCAGTGGTGGGAGCCGGGTTATTTCTTCTTCGCTCAGCGAGTCGATAGTACCCAGGTAGTTTATGTAACCCGGCATCGTCACGATGGCGTCGATAATTTCCTGACCAAAACTTTCCAGGTCCTCCGAAAAGGTCGAGAGACTTCCGGCCACACGCTTCATCGAATACTCGATGTCGTTCCACGAATTGGCATTGTTGATGATCATATGATTGAGCTGAACAATATCGATCAGCTCCAGACCGATGATGCCGGTGGTGCTGGTTTTCAATTGGCGCTCTACATCTTCGATATTGCGCGGCAAAGCTTTGGCGGCAGAGATGTAGTTTTTTATTTTTCGAATGTCGTCTTTGGTGACGAGCGGGTTTGAGCTGGGCTGCACTTTTAATTCCTTGAGTGGTTGTCAGAGCCTCAAGGTTAATATTGCTTTTGCTTGTGAGTATATGCATTGAGTGTGACTTCTTATTGTTTATTATTTGTCGTTTTTTGACATCTCTTGCATAAGTAGTGGGCGGGTTTGGGTTGTTCGGGATGTGTGTATTTTCTTTTAATATTTAATGGATTGTGGGTGTTTGTTTTCGTGCGCTAAGTTGAGTGTCGGCGTTGATCAACTTCGCTCTGGGTGAGTGGTTCAGCGTTGTAAATGAATAGCCAATATACAGTCCGATGGACCCGTGCAGACAACGAATGGGCTGGCGCTATCCGCCAACCGGGCAACGGCTGATCTGCGTATTAAAGGTCAGACGCTTATTATCAATAGGGAGCGCTCACAGAGAAATTTGCGAATGCTGAAGGAGGAGGTTGACGACCCTGCAGACGCTGACGACGTTCGTGAAGACAGGGAGGCTGAATTGTCGGCTATTGCCAAAAAGATCCATGCGCAGTTGACCCGTATCGAGTCATGGTTGCGCAAATAAAAAAAAGGCCCAAGAAAACATGGGCCTTTTGCCAATCGACGTGGGTTACACGTAGAACGATTTCAACGGCGGGAAGCCATTGAATTCGACGGCGCTGTAACTGGTGGTGTAGGCACCGGTCGACAGCCAGTACAGACGATCACCGATCGCCAGATTCAGTGGCAGGCCGTACTTGTAGTTCTCGTACATGATGTCGGCGCTGTCGCACGTTGGACCGGCGATCACCACTTCTTCCATCTCGCCTTTCTTCTCAGTCCAGATCGGGAACTTGATCGCTTCGTCCATGGTTTCGATCAGCCCGGAGAACTTGCCCACATCGGTGTAGACCCAACGCTCGACGGCGGTGCGCGATTTACGTGCGACCAGTACCACTTCACTGACCAGAATGCCGGCGTTGGCGATCAGCGAACGGCCCGGTTCCAGAATGATTTCCGGCAGGTCATCGCCGAAGTCTTCTTTCAGGAAACGGATGATCTCTTCGGCGTAGGTTTCCAGGCTGTTGGTACGGGTGATGTAGTTGGCCGGGAAGCCACCGCCCATGTTGATCAGCTTCAAGTGGATACCGTCTTCTTCTTTCAGGCGCTCGAAGATCACTTTGACCTTGGCGATCGCTGCGTCCCAGACGCTGATGTCGCGCTGCTGCGAACCGACGTGGAACGAGATGCCGTAAGGCACCAGACCGAGGTCGCGAGCGAGGATCAGCAGGTCCATGGCCATGTCGGTCTGGCAGCCGAATTTGCGCGACAGCGGCCAGTCGGCAGTGGTCGAGCCTTCGGTGAGGATGCGCACATAGACTTTCGAACCCGGCGCGGCTTTGGCGATGTTGCGCAGGTCGGCTTCGGAGTCGGTGGCGTACAGACGCACGCCCTTCTCGAAGAAGTAGCGGATGTCCTTGGACTTCTTGATGGTGTTGCCGTAGCTGATCTGATCCGGGCTGACGCCACGGCTCAGGACTTTGTCCAGCTCATAGATGGAGGCGATATCAAAGCTCGAGCCTTTCTCTTTGAGCAGGTCGATGATCTCGACAGCCGGGTTGGCCTTGACCGCGTAGTAGACCTTGGCGAATTCGAAACCGGCGCGCAGGTCATCGTAGGCCTGGGCGATCATCGCGGTGTCGATCACCACGAACGGGGTTTCCTGTTTGTCGGCGAACGCCTTCATTTTCTGAAAGGTTTCGCGCGCGAAATAGTCTTCGACCTGGATCGACATGCTGGAGTGCTCCTATGGGCAAACGGGTAAAAACATGGGTGTAAATGAACGTCCTCCGTATCCCCACTTTGGTTCGCCTACTTCCCAAGGCATGTCGCCGAAAGCAAAAAGGCCACGGGCGTAACTGCCCTTGGCCTTGCTGTCTCGTCGTCAGTACTTGAGCCGGATGGATCGTTTCCAGCATGGACGTTCGGCGCGAACTTTAGGGCGTGAGGGGCCTGAGATCAACTAAAAATGTCGCGTTTTTGCACGCTTCTGACGTACGTCGCGGATATCACTCTTTGTAGCCGACCGAGATGACGGACAGATGTTCCCTGCGATTTTTCAAGTGTTAAAAATACCTGCACGTTCGCCGCTTTTGTCGGCGAAGTCGAGGGTAAGTACGTTAGGCGCAACATCGGCGACGTTGACGGCGAGAGGTGGGCGTGAGGGGGATTTTGATAAATATGGCGGGTGCTTTAGCAGTGCCAGAGCTCCCCTCGGTGTTGATATTCTTTTCCAGTCTTTGAAAACACAAAAAAGCTGTGGCGAGGGAGCTTGCTCCCGCTGGACTGCGAAGCAGTCCCCGCTTTTTTTAAAGGCAGGGCCGCTTCGCGACCCAGCGGGAGCAAGCTCCCTCGCCACAGGGTAGATGTTCGACCTTTTAATCGATCAGGCGACCACGGCCTCAGCCGGCGAAACGATATTGGTCTTCATGCCCCGCGAACGTCCCGAGCTCAGGTACGCCGCAATCGACTCCTGCGTCACCTCGCCGAGGAACACCCGCTCGGCATCCATCACCGGCAGCCACGAGCGATTGAACTCGTACATGCGCGACAGCAGGATGCGCAGGTGCTCGTCATACGCTGCAGTGGCGTTGAACTCGCGCAGATACTGCGCGCAGGTGCCGGTCTGGCGATGCAGGTCGCGGCGTCGCACATAACCCAGCGCCTTGTTCTCGGCACAGGTGACCACCACGTAGCGGCGGTCATGCTCGTCCATCAGCTCCAGCGCATCGGCCACCGGGGTTTCGGGGCTGACCGATGGGGCGTTGTCCGCCGCGTCTTCCGCCTTCACCAGCAGCAGACGCTTGAGGGTGCTGTCCTGGCCGACGAAGTTGCTGACAAAGTCGTCCGCCGGGTGCGCGAGCAGGGTGTCCGGGTGATCGATCTGCAGCAGCTTGCCGGCGCGGAAGATCGCGATCTTGTCGCCGAGCTTGATCGCTTCGTCGATGTCGTGGCTGACCATGATCACGGTCTTGTTCAGCGCGCGTTGCATCTCGAAAAACTCGTTCTGGATCATCTCGCGGTTGATCGGGTCGACCGCACCAAACGGCTCGTCCATCAGCAACAGCGGCGCATCCGCCGCCAGTGCGCGGATCACACCGATGCGCTGTTGCTGGCCACCGGACAGTTCACGCGGGTAGCGATGCAGATACTGCTTGGGTTCCAGCTTGATCATGCTCATCAATTCGCGGGCGCGGTCGTGGCATTTCTGTTTGTCCCAGCCGAGCAGTTTCGGCACCACGACGATGTTCTCTTCGATGGTCATGTTCGGGAACAGACCGATCTGCTGGATCACGTAGCCGATGTTGCGGCGCAAGGTCACTTCGTCGAGGTCGGTGGTGTCTTCGCCGTTGATCAGGATCTTGCCCGAAGTCGGTTTGATCAGGCGGTTGATCATTTTCAGCGTGGTGCTTTTGCCGCAACCCGATGGCCCGAGGAACACACAGATTTCGCCTTCATTGACGGTCAGGCTTACCGAGTCCACGGCTTTGACATCTTTGCCGTTGCTCTGGAAGGTCTTGCTGAGGTTTTGAAGTTCGATCATTTGAGGAGTCCTTTTGGAGTCAGCGTACGTTGCAGCCACTGCAGGAGAAGGTCGGCGAAGATCGCCAGAAGACTGACCAGCAGCGCGCCGACGATCAGCATCGACATGTCGCTGCGGCTGATGGAGGCGAGGATCAGCACACCGAGGCCTCCGGCGCCGATGGTCGCGGCGATGGTCATCACGCCGATGTTCATCACCACCGCAGTGCGCACGCCGGCGAGAATCACCGGCACCGCAATCGGCAGCTCGACCATGCGCAGGCGCTGGCCGAAGGTCATGCCGATGCCGCGTGCGGCTTCACGGATACCCGGCTCGACGCCGGTCAGGGCGAGGTAGGTGTTGCGCATGATCGGCAGCAGCGAATAGAGGAACACCGCGGTGATCGCCGGCATCGGCCCCAGACCCTGACCGAACTTGGAATAGAACGGCAGCAGCAGGCCAAACAGCGCAATCGATGGCACGGTCAGCAACACTGTGGCGCTGGCTTGCAAGGGACCTGCGAGTGTCGGGAAGCGCGTCATCAGAATGCCCAGCGGCACGCCGATGAGAATCGCCAGTGTCACCGCGATGCCGACCAGGGTGATGTGCTGCCAGGTCAGGTGCATCACCTGCTGCCAGTCGAGGTGGGAAAAGGCGTTCAGAAATTCCATGACTTTTCCTCCTTAGTTGAGTGGATGCTGGCGCAGGAAATCGGCGGCCACTTTCGATGGGCTTTCGTGATCGACGTCGACCCGCGCGTTGAGCTGGCGCATGGTTTCGTCGTCGAACAATTGCGCCAGCGGCTTGAGTTGCTCGGCCAGTTGCGGGTGCGCATCGAGGTAGGCCTGGCGCACCACCGGCGCGGCGGTGTAGTCGGGGAAGTAGCGCTTGTCGTCTTCCAGCAGTTTCAGGCCGAACGCATTCAGGCGGCCGTCGGTGGTGTAGACCAGACCGGCAAACACCTGGCCATTGCGCAGCGCGGTGTAGACCAGCCCCGCGTCCATCTGCCGGATGTTCTTGCGGGTCAGGTTCATGTCGTAGAGCTTGACCATGCCGTCCAGACCGTCGGAGCGGTTGGCGAACTCGGTGTCCAGCGCCACCAGGTGATTGGTCTTGGCCTCATCGCGCAGCACCTTGTTCAGGTCGCTGATGGTGTTGACCTGCGGATACTCCTCGGCGACTTTTTTCGGCAGGGCGAGGGCGTAGGTGTTGCTGAATTTCGACGGGGTCAGCCAGACCAGGCCTTTTTTCGCGTCGAGTTCTTTGACCCGGGCGTAGGACTGTTCGCTGTCGAGTTTCTCGGTGACGTGGTTGTAGGCCACCAGTGAAACGCCGGTGTATTCCCAGAGCATGTCCAGCTGTCCGCTTTCGTGCGCACTGCGGGCGAGATTGCTGCCCAAACCGCCGGTGATCTGCGCGTCGTAGCCTTTGCTGCGCAGGTATTGCGCGGTGATTTCCGCGAGCAGCGTCTGCTCGGTGAACACCCGGGCGCCGAGGCGAATAACCGGTTTTTCGGCGGCTTGGGCCAATCCTGCAAACAGCAGGAGGCAGCTCAAGATCAAGCTAAATCGTTTCATAAATATTCCTTCGCAAGAGCCTTAAGACGGGCGCAAACCGCGTTCCAGCCAGAGACGGCTGGCGAGGGTGACCACGCCATCGAGCAGCAGGGCCAGCAGCGCAGTGCACGCGGCACCGAGCAACAGTTGCGGCTGATTGTTCAGGGCAATGCCAGGGAAGATCAGGCTGCCGAGGCTGTTGGCGCCGATCAGGAAGGCCAGCGGCGCGGTGCCGACGTTGATCGCCAGTGCCACGCGCACGCCACCGATGATGATCGGCACGGCGTTGGGCAATTCGACTTTCCACAACACCTGGCGCGGGGTCATGCCGATGCCGACGGCGGCTTCTTTCAGCGAACCCTGGACGTTTTTCAGACCTTCGTAGGTGTTGCGCACAATCGGCAACAGGGACGCGAGGAACAAAGCGAAGATCGCCGGACCACTGCCGATGCCGAGAACCCCCAGGGCAATCGCCAGTACGGCCAGCGGTGGCACGGTGTTGCCGATATTGAAGATCTGCATGAAGCGTTCTGCGCGGCCGACCATGCTCGGGCGGCTGAGAAAGATACCGGCGGGGATGCCCACGACCAGGGCGGCCAGCATTGAAGCGAGGACGAGAATCAGATGAGCTTGCAGGTAAAACAACAAATCGTCGCGGTAGTGTTCGATCGTGTTGATGCCGATCCAGTGAACCAGCAGGGCCAGGAGCGCGATCACCACCGCACCTCCCATCAGCCCTTTGCCATAGCGGATAGCCACAGGCGGACTCCTTTTTTTGTAGTCGGCGAACGCAGCTCCGTGTGGCAAGGCCATTCCTGGCTGCCGAAGTCAGCGTTCGCGAAAAGTAGCCGTTTTTCAGGACCGGCCAAGCGATCTGAAAGCGAGCCATGAGCGCAGCCTCGTCAGGCTAACTTGCTGATTTTTCAGCCCCTGACGAAATGTCGTAACAGGGGATGGACGTCTCCGTGCTTTAAAAGGTTCCCACGTCAGATACTGTTTGGCCACCTGTAGGAGCTGCCGCAGGCTGCGATCTTTTGATTTTGTTCTTGAGAGCAAGATCAAAAGATCGCAACCTGCGGCAGCTCCTACAGGGTTTTGCGCGACCGAGGGACGGTGGTTCGGCGGTTACTTTTTAAGCTATACTCGCCGCCCTTTTTTGAATCACCGCCAGGCGATTTCCCATGACCAACCAGGCCGCCGAAGTCGCGAAACGCCGCACTTTCGCCATTATTTCCCACCCCGATGCCGGTAAAACCACGATCACCGAAAAGCTCCTGTTGATGGGCAAGGCGATTGCAGTGGCCGGTACGGTGAAATCCCGTAAATCCGACCGCCATGCGACATCCGACTGGATGGAGATGGAGAAGCAGCGGGGTATTTCCATTACCACGTCGGTCATGCAGTTCCCGTATCGCGAACACATGATCAACCTGCTCGACACCCCGGGCCACGAAGACTTCTCCGAAGACACCTACCGCACCCTGACCGCAGTCGACTCGGCATTGATGGTTCTCGACGGCGGTAAAGGTGTTGAGCCACGGACCATCGCCCTGATGGACGTCTGCCGTCTGCGTGATACGCCGATCGTCAGCTTCATCAACAAACTCGACCGCGACATCCGCGACCCGATCGAACTGCTCGACGAAATCGAAGCCGTCCTGAAGATCAAGGCAGCGCCGATCACCTGGCCGATCGGTTGCTACCGCGATTTCAAGGGCGTGTACCACCTGGCCGACGACTACATCATTGTCTACACCGCCGGTCACGGTCACGAACGCACTGAAACCAAGATCATCGAGAAGCTCGACTCCGACGAGGCGCGCGCGCATCTGGGCGACGAGTACGAGCGCTTCCTCGAACAGCTGGAACTGGTTCAGGGCGCCTGCCATGAGTTCAACCAGCAGGAGTTCCTCGACGGTCAACTGACTCCGGTGTTCTTCGGTACTGCATTGGGCAACTTCGGTGTCGACCACGTGCTCGACGCCGTTGTGGACTGGGCGCCGCGTCCTTTGCCTCGCGTGGCCAACGAGCGCACCGTCGAGCCGGTGGAAGAGAAGTTCTCGGGCTTCATCTTCAAGATTCAGGCGAACATGGACCCGAAACACCGCGACCGTATCGCTTTCATGCGTATCTGCTCCGGCAAGTACGAGAAAGGCATGAAGATGCGCCACGTGCGTACCGGCAAGGACGTGCGCATCGGCGACGCCTTGACGTTCTTCTCCTCCGAGCGTGAACAGCTGGAAGAGGCGTACGCCGGCGACATCATCGGTCTGCATAACCACGGCACGATCCAGATCGGCGACACCTTCAGCGAAGGCGAAGTCCTCGGGTTCACTGGTATCCCGCACTTCGCCCCGGAGCTGTTCCGTCGCGTGCGTCTGCGTGATCCGCTGAAATCCAAGCAATTGCGTCAGGGTCTGCAGCAGTTGGCCGAAGAGGGCGCGACTCAGGTGTTCTTTCCGGAGCGCAGCAACGACATCATTCTTGGCGCCGTCGGTGTGCTGCAGTTCGATGTGGTCGCCAGTCGTTTGAAGGAGGAATACAAGGTTGAGTGCTCGTATGAGCCGATCACTGTTTACTCCGCGCGCTGGATCGAGTGCAGCGACAAGAAGAAGCTTGAGGAGTTTTCCAACAAGGCGGTGGAGAACCTCGCGCTGGATGGCGGTGGGCACCTGACCTATCTGGCGCCGACGCGGGTTAACCTGGCGTTGATGGAAGAGCGTTGGCCGGATGTGAAGTTCCGTGCGACGCGTGAGCATCATTAAGCGCTGAGCTGGGTTGTTCGAAAGCCCCTGAGGTGTAGGCCTTGGGGGCTTTTTTTGGGCTTTGTCTTGGCGGCCTTTGGGCCGACCAGGCTTCGGGTGGTTTTGGGTGTATATCCGTTTTTTCGGTGATGGCGGCTTAGGGTTTCGCCCTGACGGCGACTCACTTTTTTTACAAACGCCTAAAAAAAGTAAGCAAAAAAACGCTTGCTCCTGCGTTCGGCCCGCTCGCTAAAGCTCGGGGTCCCTTCGCTGCGGGATTGATCCGGGCGCAGCGCCACGGTTTGCTTCGCTGCACCTCCTCTCGCTGTGTTTGGCTGCGCCAAGCGGTCGCTGCGCTCCCACCCCCGGATCAATCCCTCCACTCAGCCTTCCGATGTCGCCCGTGGATCAAGATCAAAAGCGGTACTCGAGCTAACGCTCATTGTGTTGAGTGGTGAGGAGCGAGAGCGGTGCGCGTTCTGCTCTTGCTCTTGTGTGGGAGCTGGCTTGCCAGCGATGGCGGCCTGCAAGCCGACCAATCGCCCACTGAAGTCACTCAATTTCCCTGTGGGAGCGAGCTTGCTCGCGAAGGCGCCCTGCCAGCCAACCGTTCTCCAAATGAATACCCCAATCCATTGTGGGAGCTGGCTTGCCAGCGATGGCGGCCTGCGAGCCGACCAATCTCCCACTGAAGTCACTCAATTTCCCTGTGGGAGCGAGCCTGCTCGCGAAGGCGTCCTGCCAGCCAACCGTTCTCCAAATGAATACCCCAATCCATTGTGGGAGCTGGCTTGCCAGCGATGGCGGCCTGCGAGCCGACCATTTTCTAATCGAACTGAGCGACCGAGGGCTGCGATCTTTTGGACTTGAAGCGCGAAGTCAAAAGATCGCTGCCTACGACAGCTCCCACAGGGTTGTAGGGCGACTCTGTATTTTGAGATATCGATGTTCTTGAGCGCGACAACCGGTGTGCTGGGCGTTAGTGTTTCAGGTCCACGCCAGTCGCTTTGAGAGGTCAATGGAATGACGCGCAACCTCGTCCATCTGCTGCGCCCCAACGGCTATTTCAGCCTGATGGCCTGGGTGCTCGCGGCGCTGCTGTTCATCAATCGCTTGAGCAGCATGGTCAAGTTGTTCATGGCGCTGTATCTGCGCCAGGAGCTGGGGCTGGCGATCGAGACGGTGGGCTGGCTGTTGTCGGCTTACGGCGCCGGGTTGTTGATTGGTTCGATGCTCGGTGGTTTGCTCAGTGATCATGTGCGGACGGCGCGGCTGACCGCCGCGTTGTTCTTTGTTTCCATGTGGGTGTTGATCCTGTTGGGGCTGGTGACGCAGGTGGCGTTGCTGGCCGTGTTGCTGTTGCTCAGTGGTGCCGTCGACGGGGCGATTCGAACGCTGCATCAGCGACTGATCATGGAGTATTGCGAGCCTGCGCAGCGCTCCCGTGCCCAAGCCTTGAGCCGGGTGGCGCGAAACCTTGGCATGGCGGCTGCCGGGGTGGCCGGCGGGGTGTTGGCGCAGACGGATTTCCGTTGGGTGTTTTTTGTCAGTGCGGCGATGACGCTGCTCGCGTTGCTTTGGTTTGTGCGCACCACTTGGCGCCGCGCGGTACTCAAGCCCGATGAGGTGACCGAAGCTGGCACTCGTACACCGTTGCGCGACGCGGCATTCCTCTGGCTGCTCGGTGCGGCCGTGTTGCTGGGGATGGCCTTCGACACGGTTTACAGCACGCTGGGCAACTATCTGCGCGACTACTACCACTTGAGCACCGAGGCCATCGGCTGGCAGTTCGGGCTTAACGCGATGCTGGTGGTGGCGCTGCAGATCCCGCTCACGCACTGGGGCGAGCGGTGGGGCTTGCGTCGGCAATTGCTCGCGGGTTGTGTGTTGTTGGCGGTCGGGTTGGGGATGTTGCCGTTTGGCTCCGGCTTGCTTTACGTGTGTCTGTCGACGGTGATCTGGACCTTGGGTGAAGCTTTTTTCATGCCGCCGCTGAATGTGCTGGTCATGCGGCACGCGCAGGGCGGCAAAAGTGGCCAGTATTTCGGTCTGTTTTTCATGAGCTGGAGCGCCAGTGCATTGTTGTCGCCGGTGTTGAGTGGTCAGCTGTATGGGCACTTCGGCGGCCACAGTGTATGGCTTGCGAGCGCGACACTGGCGTTGTTGACCTTGCCGCTGATCTGCCTGGCGACGCGCTCATCGACCCAGGCCAAAGCGCTGGCCGCCAGTGAACGCACGGCCTCGCTTAGCTGATTCGGTTATAGCGGTTATTCACAAGTGATCTCTCGTCCCAGGGCATTTCCCGGGGTTGGTCAGCGTCCTATCTGGTGAACCGGACTGATCGGAACTAGATTTCATTCAGCGCCGGATCGGCACCCCAGGCTTCAACCACGAAAGGATGGAAATGGCTATGAGCATTTTTCAACGCATTGTGCTGTTGCTTAAGGTTTTGGTGATGTTGACGCTTGGCACTACGGCGGCGTGGGCAAGTTCTGCCACACCATCACAGGGGTTTAACGCAGCCCACGGACAAGCCGGTGTGGTCATGCTGGCCAAGTCTGAATCCGAACCGGGCGATCAGGACCAGGGCGGCAGCAAGGATGATGACGACTCGACCACTGACGAGCCGGACACTGACGATGACGAAGGCGACAGCCAGTCGTAAAGCGCCGGCAAAAGAAAACCCCTTCTTCCCCGACTGATGCGCAATCGGGGGAGAAGAGGTTTGGGTTAACACATTATTTCCGGATAAACACGATTCCTGCAGGAGCTGCGGCACGCTGCGATCTTTTGATCCTGATGCTGGAAATCAACAGATCGCAGCCTCGTTTCACTCGACAGCTCCTACAGGTTTTGTATCGGTCTCCGGTTTTGCTTACGCCGCGCCATCGAGGAACTGTTCGGCGTAGTGGCAAGCCACCTGCCGGTTGTCGAGCTGGCGCAGGGCCGGCTCTTCAGTGCTGCAACGCTCGGTCGCGTAAGGGCAACGCTTGTGGAACGCGCAGCCCGGTGGCGGGTTCAGCGGGTTGGGCAGTTCGCCGACAATCTTGATTTTCGGCTTGTCCGGATCCGGGTGGATCGTGGGTGTCGCCGACAACAAGGCCTGGGTGTACGGGTGCAGAGGTCGGGTGTAGATGTCCTCTTTCGGACCCATTTCCACCGGACGGCCGAGGTACATCACCAGCACCGAGTCGGCGACGTGACGCACCACCGCCAGGTTGTGCGAGATGAACACGTAGGCGGTGTTGAACTCCTGCTGCAGGTCCATGAACAGGTTCAGCACCTGCGCCTGAATCGATACGTCGAGCGCCGAGGTCGGTTCGTCCGCCACCAGCACCTTCGGTTGCAGCATCATCGCCCGCGCCAGGGCAATACGCTGACGCTGACCGCCGGAGAACATGTGCGGATAGCGCTGGTAGTGCTCGGGACGCAAGCCGACCTGCTTCATCATCGCCTGGACTTTCTCGCGACGCTCGGTAGCACTCAGGTTGGTGTTGATCAGCAGTGGCTCGGCCAATTGATCACCGATTTTCTGCCGTGGGTTCAACGATGCGTACGGGCTCTGAAACACCATCTGCACGTCTTTGCGCAGTTGTTTGCGCTGGGCCTTGTCGGCGCCGGCGACTTCTTGCCCGGCGATTTTCAGCGAGCCGGAAGACGGCTCTTCAATCAGGGTCAGGGCGCGGGCGAGGGTGGATTTGCCGCAACCCGATTCGCCTACGACAGCGAGGGTCTTGCCGGCTTCCAGTTCGAACGACACGCCGTTGAGGGCGCGCACGGTCGCGTGGCCCTTGAACAGGCCACGGGAGACTTCGTAGTGACGGGTCAGGTCGCGGGCGGTAAGTACGACGGCCATTACGCCACCTCCTGGTTCAGCGGGTAGAAGCAACGGGCGAGGCTGTTGGCTTTCGGATCAAGGGCTGGACGTTGCACGCGGCAGCTGTCCTGCACGTACGGGCAGCGCGGCGACAGCAGGCAACCCTGCGGACGGTCGTAGCGGCCTGGAACGATGCCCGGCAGGGTCGACAGGCGCTCGGCGCCCAGACTGTGCTCGGGAATCGCCTTGAGCAGGGCTTCGCTGTAAGGGTGTGCCGGGATGTCGAACAGTTGCGGCACCTGACCGACTTCTACCGCTTGACCTGCGTACATCACACAGACGCGCTGGGCGGTTTCGGCCACGACCGCGAGGTCGTGAGTGATCAGCACCAGGCCCATGTTCTGTTCTTTCTGCAACGCCAGCAGCAGATCCATGATCTGCGCCTGAATCGTCACGTCCAGCGCCGTGGTCGGTTCGTCGGCGATCAGCAGTTTCGGCTCGCCGGCAATCGCCATGGCAATTGCCACACGCTGGCTCATGCCGCCGGACAGTTGGTGCGGGTAGGCGTCCATACGGCTGGCGGCGCCCGGGATTTCCACTTTCTCCAGCAATTCGATGGCGCGTTTGCGCGCTTGCTTGCCGGACATTTTCAGGTGCAGGCGCAGCACTTCTTCGATCTGGAAACCAACGGTGTAGCTCGGGTTGAGCGCGGTCATCGGATCCTGGAACACCATCGACAGGTCTTTGCCGACGATTTGCCGACGCTGACGATTGCTCAGCTTGAGCATGTCTTTGCCGTCGAAGCTGAGCGAGTCGGCAGTGACGATGCCGGGATGCTCGATCAGCCCCATCAGCGCCATCATGGTCACGGATTTACCCGACCCCGACTCGCCAACGATGGCCAGGACTTCGCCCTTGTCGACTTTCAGGTCGAGGCCATCGACCACGGGCGTCGCGTTCTTGTCGCCGAAGCGGACGTTGAGATTCTTGATTTCTAGCAGTGACATGGGAATCTCCTCAGGCGGCGTTCTTGAGTTTCGGGTCCAGCGCGTCGCGCAGGCCGTCGCCCATCAGGTTGATTGCCAGCACGCTGAGCAAAATGGTCAAACCAGGCAGACTCACCACCCACCAGGCACGTTCGATGTAGTCGCGGGCCGAGGCCAGCATGGTGCCCCACTCAGGGGTTGGCGGTTGTACGCCAAGGCCGAGGAAGCCCAGCGCCGCCGCGTCGAGAATCGCCGAAGAGAAACTCAGGGTGGCCTGTACGATCAGCGGTGCCATGCAGTTGGGCAGCACGGTGATGAACATCAGGCGCGGCAGACCGGCACCGGCCAGGCGCGCGGCGGTGACGTAGTCGCGGTTCAGTTCGCCCATCACGGCGGCACGGGTCAGGCGCACGTAGGACGGCAGCGAAACCACGGCGATGGCGATCACGGTGTTGATCAGGCCAGGGCCGAGGATGGCGACAATCGCCACAGCCAGCAGCAGGGACGGCAGGGCCAGCATGATGTCCATCAGACGCATGATGGTCGGGCCGATCATCTTCGGGAAGAAACCGGCGAACAGACCCAGCAGGATCCCCGGGATCAACGACATCACCACCGACGACAGACCGATCAGCAGCGACAGGCGCGAACCCTGGATCAGCCGCGACAGCAGGTCGCGGCCCAGTTCATCGGTGCCGAGCAGGAACTGCATTTGCCCGCCTTCGAGCCACGCCGGTGGCGTCAGCAGGAAGTCACGGTATTGCTCGCTCGGGTTATGCGGCGCGACCCACGGCGCGAAGATCGCGCAGAAAATCACCAGCAGCATGAACAGCAGGCCGGCAACCGCGCCCTTGTTCTTCGCGAAGGCTTGCCAGAATTCTTTGTACGGTGACGGATACAGCAGGCTTTGATCCGCGCTTGGGGCGGAAGTGGCTACTGAGGATGTTGGAGTGCTCATGGTATGGACCTCAGCGCTGATGACGGATGCGTGGGTTGGCAAAGCCGTAGAGGATGTCCACTACGAAGTTGACCAGAATCACCAGGCAGGCGATTAACAGGATGCCGTTTTGCACAACCGGGTAGTCCCGGGCGCCGATGGCTTCGATCAGCCATTTACCGATGCCGGGCCAGGAGAAAATGGTTTCGGTCAGGACCGCGCCGGCCAGCAGGGTACCGACTTGCAGGCCGACCACGGTCAGAACCGGAATCAGCGCGTTACGCAGGCCGTGCACGAACACCACGCGCGACGGCGACAGGCCTTTGGCCTTGGCAGTGCGGATGTAGTCTTCACGCAGCACTTCGAGCATCGACGAACGGGTCATCCGCGCGATCACCGCCAGTGGAATGGTGCCGAGCACGATGGCCGGCAGAATCAGGTGATGCAGGGCATCGAAGAATGCGCCCATGTCATCGGCCAACAGCGTGTCGATCAGCATGAAACCGGTGCGCGGCTCGATGTCGTAGAGCAGGTCGATCCGCCCGGACACCGGGGTCCAGCCCAGGCTCACCGAGAAGAACATGATCAGGATCAGGCCCCACCAGAAGATCGGCATCGAATACCCCGCCAGGGAGATGCCCATCACCCCATGGTCGAACAGGGATCCTCGTTTGAGGGCCGCGATCACCCCGGCCAGAAGACCGAGAATGCCGGCGAACAGCAGGGCGGCCATGGACAGTTCCAGGGTCGCCGGGAAGAGGGAGGTGAACTCGGTCCATACGCTCTCACGCGTACGCAGGGATTCGCCGAGATCGCCGTGGGCCAGTTTGCCGATGTAGTCCAGGTACTGGGCATACAGCGGTTTGTTCAGACCAAGGCGTTCCATTGCCTGAGCGTGCATTTCGGGGTCGACCCGACGTTCGCCCATCATCACTTCCACGGGGTCGCCGGGAATCATGCGAATCAACGCGAAAGTCAGCAGGGTGATGCCGAAAAACGTGGGGATCAACAACCCCAGTCGGCGGGCAATAAAACTAAACATCTTGTGTGGTACCTCATCAGCCGGTTAGGCGTGCCCGGCGACCCTGGGGTCAGGGAGGCCGGGAGTTTCTTATCTACTTCACCTGGGTGGTGGCGAAGTTATTCGTGGTCAGAGGGCTGATGTGGTAACCCTCTACGTTATTGCGCATTGCGGTAAACATACGGGTGTGGGCCATGCTGATCCACGGTTGGTCCTGATTAAACAGCACCTGAGACTGTTCGTAGAGCTTGGCGCGTTCGGCCGGATCTACTTTAGCCCGTGCTTCGTCGAGCAGTGCCTGGAATTTCTCGTTGCACCAGCGCGCGTAGTTTTCGCCGTTCTTGGCCGCTTCGCAACTGAGCATAGGCGTCAGGAAGTTATCCGGGTCGCCGTTGTCGCCCGCCCATCCGGCCGACACCATATCGTGTTCGCCGGCCTTGGCGCGCTTGAGCATCTCGCCCCATTCCATCACACGGATGTCGACCTTGATCCCGACTTTCGCCAGATCGGCCTGCATCATCTGTGCGCCGAGCATCGGATTGGGGTTGGTCGGGCCGCCGCCGTTACGGGTAAACAGAGTAAACACGGTGCCTTCCGGGACCCCGGCTTCCTTGAGCAGGGCGCGGGCCTTGTCGAGGTCACGTGGCGGGTTCTTCAGGTCGTGGTTGTAGCCCAGCAGTGTCGGCGGGTAGGGGTTGACCGCTACGGTCGCGTTGCCCTTGCCGAACAGGGCGTTGACGTAGGCTTCCTTGTCGAATGCGATGTCGATCGCTTTGCGGACCCGCACGTCGCTCATGTATTTGTGCTGAGTGTTCATGGCGATGTACGAGACGGTCATCGCGTCCAGTTCATCGACCTTCAGGTTGCTGTCTTTCTTGATGCTCGGGATGTCATCCGGCTTCGGATACAGTGCGATCTGGCACTCGTTGGCCTTGAGCTTCTGCAGGCGCACGTTGTTGTCGGTGGCGATTGCCAGGATCAACGCATCGGCCGGTGGCTTGCCACGGAAGTAGTCCGGGTTGGCCTTGAAGCGCACCTGCGCATCCTTGGCGTAACGCTGGAAGATGAACGGGCCGGTGCCTACAGGCTTGTTGTTGAGGTCGGCGGTCTTGCCGGACTTGAGCAACTGGTCGGCGTATTCGGCCGGGTAGATCGAGGAGAACGCCATGGCGATGTCGGCCAGGAACGGCGCTTCGCGGCGGGTCAGGGTGAACTTGACCGTGTTGTCGTCGACTTTTTCGACGCTTTTGAGCAGTTCCTTGAAGCCCATGCTTTCAAAGTACGGGAAGCCCACGCTCGACAGTTTGTGCCACGGGTGATTCGGGTCCAGCTGACGCTGGAAGCTCCAGACCACGTCGTCGGCGTTCATGTCGCGGGTCGGCTTGAAGTATTCGGTGGTGTGAAACTTGACGCCTTTGCGCAGGTGGAACGTGTACGTCAGGCCGTCTTCACTGATGTCCCAGGATTCGGCCAGTGCCGGAATCACTTCGGTGGTGCCGGGCTTGAAGTCCGCCAGACGGTTGAAGATCGTTTCGGCCACCGCATCGGCAGTGACTGCAGTTGTGTACTGGACCATATCGAAGCCTTCCGGGCTGGCTTCGGTGCAGACCACCAAGGGTTTGGCCGAGACGCCGATGGCGGCGCTCAACAACGCAGCCGCGACGGCCGCACGTAGGGGAAGCATTTTCATCGATAACCCTCTGCAATCGGTTGAAGACAAAAAACCGAACGGCCGACTCGTCATGAGTCAGCCGTCGGTCGGCGTTTTTACAGGATGTTGAACGGGATGGTGGTCACGAGACGGAACTCGTTGATGCTGCCGTCAGCCTGGTTTTCGCTGGCGCGGTGAGCGGTGTAGGTGCCACGGATGGTGGTCGCCTTGAGCGGGCCGCTCTGTACGGCGTAGGTTGCACCAATGCCGTATTCGTAGTGGTGCTCGCCGTCCATGTTGCGTACGTCATAGGCTGTGCCGGTGTAGTGAGTACCGTCGATACCCCAGCCGCGAGCCTGGTAGATGTTGAACTTCAGGCCTGGCACGCCATATTCGGCCATGTTCAGACCATAGGCGACCTGGAAGGATTTCTCGTTCGGGCCGTTGAAGTCGGACAGCAGGGAGTTGGCCAGGTAGATGCCGTTGGTTTCGTGCAGGTAGTCGAAGTACTCGTTACCGTTAATTTCCTGGTACGAGAAGGTCAGGCTATGAGCCTGGTGAGTCAGGCCGAACGACAGCGAGTAGGTGTCGTTGTCGATTTCGCCCATCTCTTTTTTGCCGGTATCGACGGTCTTGTAGTAGTTCAGGCCAGTGGTCAGGCTGACGACATTGCTGTCACCCAGTTCGTGGGTGGCGCCGAAGTAGTACTGGTTCCAGAAGTCTTCAACCTTGGAGGCGTACAGGCTGGTCTTCAGGCTTTTCAGCGGCTGATAGTTCAGGCCGACGATGCTGACGCGATCGGTTTCGGCGTTGTTGTTGGTGTACTCGGAACGGAATTTCGACAGGCTTTCTTCGGTACGTGGCGATACGCGGTCGAAGCTGCCGGCGTCGAACGACAGGTTGTTCAGTTCTTCGCTGTGCAGGCTCACACCTTCAAAGCTCGAAGGCAGCGCACGGTTGCCGATGGTGTCGACGATCGGGGTGCTGAAGTTCTGGCGACCGGCGGTCAGGGTGGTGTTCGACACGCGGAACTTGACGTTGGCCAGACCCAATTTGCTCCACTGGCCTTCAGCGTCGCCGCCTTCTTTGGTCAGCGTACGGTTGTTGCCCGCGCCTGGACGCGAACCCGGTGCGCCACCGTTGTTGGAGGCCAGGTCCTTGCGATTACGCTCCAGCGCTACAGCGTTGTAAGCAGCGACTTCAGTGCTGACACCCACGGTGCCCTGAGTGAAACCGGAAGTGAAGTTGACGATGGTGCCCTGCACCCAGTTGATACGACGATCAGTCGGGGTGGCAACGCCGTCCTTGCGATAAGTGAACTTGCCGCCGCGCTTGAGTTGCTCGTTGGCGTACCAGTTACGGGTCGTGCCGCTGATGGTGGAACCTTCGAGGAAGCCGGTGGCATCAGCCTGGGCGCTTTTCTCGTTGACGGTCACCGGGGTGAACGCCTGGCTCTGTTCCTCGGCATAGGCCGTGGCGGTGATGCTGCTGATGGCCAGGGCCAGTATCGCGGTGCTGCTCAGTTTCATGGGTGAAGCTCCTTTACTTTCTTTTTATGCCGGCTTTTTTGGGTGGGCCGGTTATTGGTTTAGAACTCATTTCACACATCGCAAACGTTTGCAAAAGGCCGGATCGGCGAATTTCGGCAAAGCGCTTGCGTGAGGGGGATAGACAGCCCCCCTCAGCATTGCGGCTAATCGGTTGGGTTAATCGATACTGACGCCCGAGAACACATTGCGACCGAAGGGGCTGACTTTGAAGCCTTCAACCCGGGCGCTTAACGGCTGGTTGACCGTCGAGTGGGCGACAGGCGTGATCGGCACTTGCTGCTTGAGCAACTGCTGCGCCTGTTTGTAGAGCGTGGTGCGCTGGTCGCGGTCGGTGACGACCTTGGCCTCTTTGATCAGCTTGTCGTAAGCCGGATCGCACCACATGGAGTAGTTGTTGCCGCCGATGGCATCGCAGCTGTACAGGGTGCCCAGCCAGTTGTCCGGATCCCCGTTGTCGCCGGTCCAGCCAATCAGGCTGATGTCGTGCTCGCCATTCTTGGTGCGCTTGATGTACTCGCCCCATTCGTAGCTGACGATCTTCACTTTCAGACCGATTTTCGCCCAGTCAGCCTGGAGCATTTCGGCCATCAGTTTGGCGTTCGGGTTGTACGGACGCTGGACCGGCATCGCCCACAGCGTGATCTCGGTGCCTTCCTTGACGCCGGCGGCCTTGAGCAGCTCTTTGGCTTTTTCCGGGTTGTAGGCGGCATCCTTGATGCTGTCGTCGTAGGACCACTGGGTCGGCGGCATGCCGTTGACCGCCAGTTGTCCGGCGCCTTGATAAACAGCGTTGAGAATCCCTTGTTTATTCACTGCCATGTCCAGCGCCTGACGCACTTCGAGCTGGTCGAAGGGCTTGTGACGGACGTTGTAGGCAATGTAACCGAGGTTGAAGCCGGGCTTGGAAATCAGCTGCAGTTTCGGGTCGGCCTTCAGCGCCTCCACGTCGGCAGGGCGCGGATGCAGAGTGATCTGGCATTCGCCGGCCTTGAGCTTCTGCACGCGCACCGATGGGTCGGTGGTGATAGCGAAGATCAGGTTGTCGATCTTCACGTCCTCAGGTTTCCAGTAGTCCTTGTTGCCGGTGTAACGGATGTTCGAGTCTTTCTGGTAGCTCTTGAACACGAACGGACCAGTGCCGATCGGCTTCTGGTTGATGTCGGCAGCCTTGCCTTCCTTGAGCAGCTGGGCAGCGTACTCGGCGGACTGGATCGAGGCGAAGCTCATGGCCATGTTCTGGATGAACGCGGCGTCGACTTCTTTCAGCGTGAACTTGACAGTGTGATCGTCGACTTTATCGATCTTGGTGATGTTGGTGTCCATCCCCATGTCGGTGAAGTACGGGAATTCGGTCGGGTAGGCCTTACGGAACGGGTCATCCTTGTTAATCATGCGATTGAAGGTGAACAGCACGTCGTCGGCGTTGAACTCACGAGTCGGCTTGAAATACGGGGTGGTGTGGAACTTGACGCCTTCACGCAGGTGGAAGGTGTAATTCAGGCCGTCCGGGGAAATGTCCCAGCTGGTGGCCAGGCCCGGGATAACGGCGGTGCCGCCACGCTCGAACTGGCTCAGACGGTTGAACATGGTTTCGGCTGAGGCGTCGAAGTCGGTTCCGGTGGTGTACTGGCCTGGATCAAAACCGGCCGGGCTCCCTTCGGAGCAGAACACCAGGTTAGTCGCAGCGGATGCGAAAGGTGCGGAGGCTAACAAGCCTGCGCCGACTAAAAACGGAATGACCGCGTGTTTAAGCATGTTGGCCTCATGATTTGTTGTCATTTTTTAATATTGAGGTACGACCTCGTGAGTCGTGCCTGCGGATACTTATGCAGGGGCCATACCCAATGCAAGATCCAGAGCGACTGCCGGCCTCAAAGCGTGGCACGAACGTACCTTAATGTCGCATTTGTGTAAGAGTTGACGCATTTGACCGTTTGCGGCCGTTTTTTACGGTGCAAATGAGGCCCCAAAACGGTGCATTGGTCACGTTGTGCGCGCCGCCTTGGGGCTCGGTGTTACTTATTTATACCCACGCCGTAGAAGGGTGTAAGGCCAAACGGACTGATCTTGAAGTCGCTCACTTCCTTGCGCAGCGGCTGGAACACCGTGGAGTTGGCAATGGGCGTGATCGGCACCTGCTGTTTAAGGATCAGTTGCGCCTGTTGATACAGTTTTACCCGTTGCGCTTTATCCGTGGACACCTTGGCCTGCTGAATCAATTTGTCGTAGGCCGGATCGCACCACTTGGCGTAGTTGCTACCTTTGACTGCCGCGCAGCTGTAGAGCACGCCGAGCCAGTTGTCCGGGTCGCCGTTGTCTCCTGTCCAACCATAGATCATCGCGTCGTGTTCGCCATTTTTCGCGCGCTTGATGTACTCCCCCCATTCGTAGCTGACGATGTTGGCCTTGATCCCGATCTTGTCCCAATCCTGCTGGATCATCTGCGCCGACATCCGCGCATTCGGGTTGGAGGCGCGCTGCACGGTCATCGCCCAGAGATTGATGGTGGTACCCGGTGCAACCCCGGCTTCCTTGAGTAGCGCCTTGGCTTTCACCGGGTCGTACGGCGCGTCCTTGATGTTCGGGTCATACGACCATTGCGCAGGTGGCAAGGCGTTCTGCGCCAGTTGCCCGGCACTCTGGTAGACGGCTTTGATGATCGCCGGTTTGTCGATGGCCATGTCCAGCGCCTGACGGACCTTGAGCTGGTCCAGCGGCGGATGCGTGGTGTTGTAGGCGAGGAAGCCGAGGTTGAAACCGGCCTGCTTCAATACGCGCAGGTTCGGGTCTTGTTCCATGACCTCGATGTCGGCCGGGCGCGGGTAGCCGCTGACCTGGCATTCGCCGGTCTTGAGTTTCTGCAGGCGGACGGCGGCGTCCGGGGTGATCGAGAACACCAGGTTGTCGATTTTTACGTCCTCGGGTTTCCAGTAGTCCTTGTTCGCGGCGTAGCGGATCTGCGCGTCTTTCTGGTAACGCTTGAACACGAACGGGCCGGTGCCCACCGGTTTCTGATTGAGGTCGGCGGCTTTGCCTTCCTTTAACAGTTGGGCGGCGTATTCGGCCGACTGCACCGAGGCGAAGCTCATGGCGAGGTTTTGCACGAACGCGGCGTCGACGTTGTTCAGGTTGAAGCGCACGGTGTTGTCGTCGAGTTTTTCCACTGATTTGATCGTGGTGTTCAGGCCCATGTCGGTGAAGTACGGGGACTCGGCGGGGTAGGCCTTGCGAAAGGCGTTGTCCGGGTCGAGCAGGCGCTGGAAGGTGAACAGTACGTCGTCGGCGTTGAAGTCGCGGGTCGGGGTGAAATATTCCGTTGTGTGGAATTTCACGCCTTGCCGTAGGTGGAAGGTGTATTGCAGGCCGTCGTTGGAGACGTCCCATTGGGTCGCCAGGCCGGGTTCGATGTCGGTACCGCCGCGCTGGAATTGGGTGAGGCGGTTGAAGACGGTTTCGGCGGAGGCGTCGAAGTCGGTGCCGCTGGTGTATTGGCTGGGGTCGAAGCCGGCGGGGCTGGCTTCGGAGCAGTAGACCAGGGTTGTTGCTGCGTTTGCGAAGGGGGCGGTGGTTGCCAGGGCTAGGGTGATCAGGAGTGGTTTGAGGGTGAGTCTATGCATGTCTGCCCCGGGTGTGGGAGGTGGTTGTGGCGGGTGAGGTTAGCTGGGGTGGTGGTGGGCGCGGAAATATCGTTTTTCTAGGTGAGGTGTCTATCTCGGTATATCTGGGCTGATTGGGCACATCTCCGTTGCTGCGGTAACGGCTTCTCGGGGTTCCGCCCTTACGGCGGAGCACTTTTGGCATACGCCGGAGTGCCCGCCCAGCCCAAAGTAACCATGGACCTGTCCCGCGGTAATCGAGCTAACGCTCATCCTGTTGAGTGCTGGGGAGCGGATTGGGAGGGGCACTTGAAAAATCTGTTCCCCGACCTTCGCTCAGCGCTGGGGATGCAGCACGCTTTTCTTGTATTGCGTTGCGAGCATTTCGATCCATGGGTTGGTTTTGTATTGCATGTCGTCAATTCGGCTGATTTCAGTGATTTCCATGGCGGTGCCGCATAGAAAAGCACCTTCGAATCCGGCCAGTTCCGATGCGCTGATTTCGCGCTCGGTGACTTGCAGATCGAGTGCGGGGGCCAGTTTGTCGATGATGAAGCGGCGGGTGACGCCGGCCAGTGCCATTTCCGTGGTCGGGGTGATCAGTTGGCGACCCTTGATGAAGAAGATGTTGGAGCCGCTGGACTCGCACACGGTGTCGGTTGTCGAGAGAAACAGCACGTCATCGAAGTTTTCGCCTTTGTCACGGAAGCTCAGAAAGCTCAGGGCATAAGTCGACGAGGTTTTTGCCTGATACGGATGGCAGTGGGCAGGTGCACGACGCCAATCGGCAATTTTCAGCCGGTAGGGTGTGGTGGCGGCCTTGGGCGCGAAGGGCAGGACGAAGATCACCACCCGGCTGCGACAGCCGCGCCCCATGAAGCTCACGTCGGCGTCGTCGAGGAATATGATGATTTTGATGTAGGCATCCTGAAGTTCGTTGCGACGCAGAAGCTCGTTGCAGGCATCGTTCAGCGTGGCATTGGAATACTCCAATGGTTGCTTGAACAGCTGTGCAGATCGCTGCAGGCGCTGCAGGTGTTCCTCGCACTTGAATATTTTTCCGCCATAACTGCGAATGCCTTCGTAGACCGAAGAGGCATAGGACAGTGAATGGGTGACGGGTGACAAATTGATGTTTTCCTGCGGCAGGAACTCACCGTCCAGCCAGGCGATAGCAGTGGTCATGGTCTGTTTCCAGGGTTGTCGGTGTAGTTAGCGCTGGTGCGCAGTGGTCAATGTGCCGGCAACTTCCCGTGCACTGAGGGCATGGTAGAACTCGCCCTTGATCAGACCGTCGCCCTCATAGCTGTTGGGGGTCTTACCCTGAAGTTCGAGCTCGTGGATGATCGCCTGGTAGTCTTCGAGCGGCACGATCCTGAAGTCCATGCTGACCCGCGTGGTGTTTTCAATGTTCTCGGCCGTGCCGTGCAGGACACGTGGATCGAACATCAGGCACTGGCCATAACGCAGGTTTGTCGGCATGGCGTCGGCTCGCAGGTCCGCCATCAATTGCGGACGCTGTTTCGCGTAATCGAAAAAGGCGACCCGGCTCTCTTTGTACTGGTCGTAGGCGTAACCCTGATCGCTGGCGAATTGCTTCAGCGCTGCGATGCTGGTGTTTTTCGAGCAGACGCTGAGTGCCCCGGTGTTTTTCACGTCGCAGAAGGGCAGCCACATGTTGATCTGCTGGAAGTAGTCGCCGAGCAGGGTATCGGAATGGTGGGTGAACAGTTCACCGTCAGCCAGTCGGTAACGGTCATCCAGACGACCCGGAATGTGGTAGCGGACCAAGGGGTTGTTCTCGAACACGAAGTCGAATCCCAGGTGTTCGCTGAGCCAGCCGACGAAGCGATAGTACTGCTCGATCATAGGCTGGCCGAGTGTCTGCAATGGGTCGTGCCAGTGGCCTGAGTCTTCCAGGTGGGTACTGATCTGCTCGGTGCTCAGGCATTCATGGATCTTGTTCAGCGCAAAGTCATTGGCCAGGTTGTAGCGCTTGGCGAGGGTTTGTTGCAGAGTCCCCGCCAGGTCAAAGGAAGACGTCGAGTAATCCATGATCGAAACGCCGTTCTGAATCAGATGGGCACTGCCCAGTTGCCGGTTGATATCAAAAAAAGACATGTTGAACTCCTTGTTAGCTGTCTCTGTTGGAAAATTCGCGCATCTGCTCGGCGCGGGTGGTGCGTAAGGGAATCAACCAGTTTTCCAGGTCGACGATCAGGTTGGCGCCCATGCGTTTCTTGATGTCGATGGCGCCGCGTCCCAGGCAATGGGTGCGCAAACCCAGTTCGTCGGCGGCTTTATAGAGTTGGTAGTAATCGCTGACATACAGATTGAGGCCGGCGGGAACCCGATCGCGATCCTGTCCCTGAACCAGCTGGGAGAAAACGCCCTGCTGCTCGTCGACGTAGCTGAGCGAGGCATACACCGGCAGGCGGGTGGTTTTCTCGTAGTTGATTTTTATGTAGTACCGGGAGCTATCCGCCGAGCGCGCGAGTGCCTGCATGGCCGCCAGCGAATACAGGTTGCGCACGTGCCGGTACTTGTCCACGTTCAATGACTGAAGCGTGGAAAATGCCAGCAAGACTTCGCTGTTTTCCGCCAGCCGGTCGAGTCGATGCAACTCGGTATGGCAGAAGTCCTCGGCGCGTCGTGTCAGGCGCACCATCTCCTTGAGTTGTTTTCTCCCCATCGACATCAAAAGGCTGTTGTCCAGGGTGTTATCTACGCGCAGATACGCGACCGGCATAAAGGGCACCGCGATGATCGGCCGATCGTAAGGGCGATGCAGCAAAGGCTGCGAAGAGTCCAGGGACGGAATCAGCAGCCAGTCGGCCTCTTGCGCTTCACTGACCAAGCGATCCACTTGCATTGGATCGGGATGCGCCGAAACCGGCAGATAAAAGTAGCCGGGTGCCACGCTGGCGAGTTCATCGTGCAGCGGATTGTGCTGGTGCGCCGTGCCTTTGAGCGTAGCCTCCCAGTGGGCAATATCCCGCAAGGGCAATTGGGGGCGGGAGACGCCATAGCTGATACAAAACGCTTCCCGCTGCGCAAGCAACTCCATGTTTACCATCCTTGAATGACTGCACTGGAAAAGGCTGTCCGTAACCTTCAGGCCGGCTGCTCGACCAGGCGTCGTTGGTGATTGAAATTGAATGTTCGATTGCCCAGTTCGCACAGGTCAGGGTTGTGGGTAATGATGAAAAACAGTGTCTGCGGCAACGCGCGAACGACCTTGCCGATCAGTTCGACTTCCTCCGTGCTGCTCATTTCTGAAGTCGCTTCATCAAGAATCGCAATCGTCGGGGCACTGAGTGTCAGGTCCAGCAAGGCCAGGCGTTGCAGCTCGGATTTGCTCAGGCCCAGTTCACCACTCCAGGGAATGTGCTGGTCGAAGCCGTTCTGCAGTCGCTCGACAACGTCCGTCAGGCCTAGCAAGTGCACGCCTCGTTGCAGTGCTTCGGGAGACGGACGGTTGAAGTGATCGGAGAGCAGACCCGGTTTGAAGACTGGATTGGAGGTCAGCAGGCGAACCTCTTGCGAGTGGCGGCGGGACAGATATCCGTCGGTGCCGCCGAGCGTGGAAATCTGCCCTGCACTTGGCAGGAGACTGCCGATCACCAGATTGGCGAACGTCGATTTGCCAACGCCGCTGGGGCCCATGATGACCACTACGTCCCGTGGTTCGAATGACTGGTTGAATTGCTCCAGCACCGTCACGCCGCTGGCCGGGTTGACGAAGGTGACGTCGCGAAACGCCACAAGCGCTGCAGCGCCTGAAGCTTCGACAGGGGACGCCGTGGCAGGCGCCCGGGCGGGGCTGACGATGAGCCGATCAGCGCTGGCCAATACCTGTCGCAACTCGACGACGCATCTGCCGAGCCGGGCGAAAATCGCGATCAGGCTGTACGAGAGACTGACCGCCAGCACGTTGGCGGTGCTGACCACGCCTGCGGCCTGAATCGTAATCGTCGACGCGATGATTCCGGACAGGAACAGCACGCCCATCAAGTCCAGTTTGTAGCTGTACCAACGGCGAGTTGCGGCGTTGTCCAGCGAGGCGAAGGCGCGGGTTGCAAGGCCCGGCGCCAGCCAGTCCAGCGCCTGAGATTGATCTGCCGCAAGATCGAATCGGCCACCCGCCCAGCTCAAGGCCTGGACGCGCGACAGCACGGCGCCGGAGCTGTCGATCTCGGCACTGTTGAAATGTGCCAGCAGGGCATCGGACTGTCGTGCGCTGTGCCAGTAAATCAGGCCGATAATCAGGAATGGCAGCACGACATACGGGTTGCCAAGCACCACGTAGGCCGTAGTGATCGACAGCAGGGTCAGGGCGCTGATGGTTTCCAGCAACAGCACCGGCAACACTTCGTCGACACGTCGCTGATCGCGGGTCAGTTTGTTCTGGCTGTCGTGATCGATGGCTTGTTGCTGCTGCCGATTGAGTCCGGAATTCATCAACTGGGAGAAATACCGCAGGCATTGATTCGTCGCGGCGTCGATGGTTCTTCTGACAGTCAGCAGGGCGCTGCCGATCGACAGCACGGCGCTGATCAGCAGGACACTGCTCAAGCCGATCAGCGATGCTTGCAGGTGCGAACTCATGTAGCCGCTGGCGATGATGTAGTCACCCGTGATGGTGAATATTTCCTTCAGCGCGAGCAGTGCGAACGCAACGAGCGAAAGTTTCCAGATGCCGAACTCGCGCAGGCTGTCGAGCAGCGGTCGGATCGTCGCGGCGGGTGGCGGATCATCGGCCGGCGAGCGTTGTGCCGATGTCGGGGAACTGTCGAAAGCCGATTCGTCGGCTGATGCCGTGCCCGGCAGCGTAGCCGGCTGCTGGTTTTCACTGACGTTTATCTGCCCGTCTGCGAGCGTCCAGACTTGCTGTGCCGCGGCTATTTCATCCGGGCGTTCGGTCACGAAAATCACCCGGGTGTCGCGCCATGGCCCACTCAGCATCGATTGCAGCAAACCCGTGGCAATGTCGTTGTCCAGACCGGAAGTGGGTTGATCAATGAACACCCATTGCGGTCGGTGTATCAGCGCCCGGGCCAGCTCGAGACGTTTGCCCTGTCCCCTGGAAACGTCCCAGCGCCGGTTTGCACCTTGGCGCCGTTCGTTGAGGTAGTCCAGGTAAAAGTGTTTTGGCAAACGCGCGTAACCGAATGCATCGCGTACGTCTTCGTCGGTAAAGAGCGTCCCGTACACGCTCAGGTTTTCCGTCAGGCCACCCTCGACGATCCAAGGCTCGTCGGGTATCAGCAGTGCCTTGCCGTCGGCGTGTGCCAGTCGTTCGGCACAGAACTTCAACAGGCTGGTCTTGCCACTGCCGGCGGCGCCGACAATCGCGATGTGCCGGGCGTCGATGGGCGGGAGTTGGCGGGCAACGAACGGGCTGTTTTCGCCCGTCTTGGCGAGTAAATACGCGGCGATGTTTTTATGCCCGACGACACCCTGCGACAGGCTTTGCACGATGTCCGGAATATTGTTGGCCACCGAGCGCAATCCGCCGATCAAGGCGATGGCGGCCAAAACTCCGGGCGCGTCGATCTGGCCGGTGTAGGCCAGTTGCAGCAAAGCGGCACTGAGCAGCGCGGCAATCGGGGTCATCGACGATACCAGGCTGATGCCCGCGACCAGACGTGCAGCTCTTTTCAGCGCGTGTTCTTCCAAGTGGCGTTTGCTGGCGTATTCGCGGATCAATGGGTCGGTCCAGTTTTTCAGCCAGGCTTGGCGCCGGTTCTTTACGGCAAATGCGCCGACCTCCAGGCGTTGGGTCGCACTCAGCGAAAGCGCTTCGTAAGCCTGGTTCAGGCGACGGGCAATCCAGTAGACCGTCATTGAGCTGATAGCAATGACCGCCAGCGCCGCGAGCGCGCTGACACCCAGCGCATAAAAGAAGAATGTCGAGGTGAAAATGACCGTGGCCAATGCCAACGATATGGTTATCAGGCCTGACCAGGAAGACTCGATACGGGAGGCTTCGCGATCAAACAGGCTGGTCAGGCTCGGTTCAGCTGTAGCCTTTTGCAGCGCCGGTTTTTTGCGCAGCAAGCGTTGTTCTACGTAAGAGCGGCTGCCGATACCCACCAGCTCCGCGAGGAAAAACGTGTGGTTGAGGGCCAACCAGGCGCAGTAAGTCAGCACCATGCAGGTCACGCCCAATGTCAGGTTGGACGCGATGTCCGACTCACCCTGCATCAATTGCGCGAGCAGTGACTTCAAGGTGATCGCGGCACCGAATGCCGCGCTGGTGTGCACGGCAATCGTTATTAGCGCCAGGCCGATATCTTGTTTCAGGGCGGCAAAAATCCTCGCAGGCAGCGGCTGTGTTTCGGCGTCCGGTCGAGCATCGCGGCTGGCGGCATTCGACCAGCGTTGCCAGCGATGAGCGTGCAGTTGTGCTGCGGCGCGTTTTTTTTCCGGCTCCGGGAGCCGGAACCACAGGACTGTCTTGAGGAATTCTGCAATCTTCATGGGTCAGTTGTACGCACGCGTTTGGGCGGTGGCAGGTGCCGGCGGGTTATCCGGATGATCGGCACAGGCAATTTCGGCAAATCGGTTGCACAGCAAAGTCATCATGTTCCAGCCTTCGCTCAGGGCTTCGCGCAGCTCTTCGATTTCCTTGGGTGATGCCTGATTCAACAGCTCGATGCCCATGCTGACGTGGCTGCCGTCGTCTTCGCCGTGCTCCTGGAAATGCGGCATGCCGGCAAATACGCGGGAAGCCTCGCTGTGGAAAATTTCCCCGCTGCCCTCTAGCACGATGTGCATCAGCAGTGTCTTGACCATGTCGCTCTTGTAGAGCATCTGGTGCCGGAACCACTCCATCGTCGAAAGAAACGCTGCATCCCACACCGGGGTATGTCCGGCTTCGCGCTGGTCGCGCAAGTTGTTATTGTGGCCGAGCTCTTCGATCAAATGTTCGAGGGCGATTTTTTTGTGCGCGGGATCGAGCGTCATCGCGACTCGTATGTGCAGCAAGTCCTGGAACATGTCCGACCAGGTCTGCAGGCAGTCGAGGAGTTTTTCGCGAACCTGAGGGTGCTCGATGACCGCCGAGTTGATCAGCGCCAATAGTCGGCTGTGACGGAAGTCTTCGAGAAAATGTTCGTTATCTTCCAGCAGCACCTCGGCCGGGCGAGCGTCTGAGGTGTCACGGGACTTGAACACGACGTTGGGCTTGCTGCTGTCTTCATACAGTGCCTTGCCATTGAACTGAATCGACAGTGCCCAGAACCCATCGTCAGTCCCCTGGAAACCGTGCAGCGAGTGCGGCGGCACCAACACCATGTCACCGGCCTCGATGGCCTGCTCAGTAGCGCCGAGGGTTTTCCCGGAGCCGTCGCAGATCAGGATCAGGCTCGGCTCGGGATGCTGGTGAACGGACAGTTCCTGATCTTTTTCGAGCCTTACCCAACTGATGGCCAGCTCGCTGTTGGTCGGGATGAATTGAGCCAGAGCGGGATGCCGGGAGAAAATCTTTACCACCCCCAGATCATGCAAGGCGCCGTTGATGGTCACGTTGTTGAGGGGCTCGATGTCGCGTCTGGAGATGACTTCCATTTCTTCTTGTTCCTGATTATTCAGTTAGCCGAAGTGAGTGTGTTCAAACGGGTAATAGCGCGATAGAACTTGTCGCGATCATCGCTGGCAATAACCAGCAGGCCCACTTTGTCGTCGTTGGTGTGCGGACGATCAAGTGGCGGATTGGCGTCGCCCATGATCAATCGGATAATGTCGACTTCCTGCATGTAATCGCGAATGACATCAGGGTTGACGGGTTCGTAAAACAAGTGGGAGCCGGCGAATGTGTAACGCTCTGGCAAGTTGTCCGGGGTCGACCCATTTATTGTGCTGTGGAAACTTAGGGTTTCTCTGAACAGGTCGACGCCGGTGGTAAGTTCCACCAATAAGCCGATGTAGTCGCCGCCGACTCGGTTGTTGATTTCCACCAGATGTAAATTATTTCCGGAGATCATTATTTCAATATGGCATGGGCCATGTTTGTGATCGATCGCTGTCAACAGTCTTTCGCAATAACCACTGATATTTTCGAAGGTTTGCTGGTCGACGTTGTCCGGTGAAATGATGTGCTGTTCTTCGGCGAGTGAGGTTCCATAAAGTTGCTTGTTGGTCACCGCCAGGACGCGGTGTCGGGAGTCGATGGTCAGGGTTTCCACGCTGACTTCGCGTCCGTTCAAGAACTCTTCGGCGAGCAGAGTGAAAGGCGCTTGTCCGATTCGGCTCAGTGCATCATGAAGCGCCGTACGGTCTTTGATGATGAAGACGTTCTCACTGCCGGAACCCTTGGGGTCTTTCAGCACAATGCCACTGGGGTGGCTGACCAGTAATTGCTCGACCTCTGCGTGGTTGTGGCAGGTCTTGCTGGTGACGGCAAACTCGCTTCCCGCCAGATGCGAGCGCATCGAAGCCTTGTCGATGCACCGCTCGCAGGTGTCGTAATCCATCCCGGGGATCGCGAAATGCTTGCTCGCAAGCGCAGCTGGCAGCAGACCGTCCTCGGTAAATGAAAAGATGAAATCGACGCTTTGCGAAAGGAGGACTTCTTCCATCCTGGCCAGCACCGTTGCCTCGGAAAAATCGTTGACGAGGTGAATGCGGTCGGTCAGTGCCGTCAGGTTGGGGCCTACCGAGTCGGGCAGTTGCAATACGGTGAAGTCAAAACCCAAACCGTTGTAGTGCATGAACGTTTCATCATGCCCACCGATCATTACGATATTCTTCATAGTCTGCCTTGTGTGGGGTCGATGTGAAGTTGATTGCCTTTAAAAAAGCGCAGAAAAAACATTTCGAATGGCCGCTGAAAAATATTCAGACAAGCGAAATTCGGAATTATGAAAAGAAAATTAATGCAGCGCGCATGACTGCCTGCACAGCTTTATGTTGTGCAGATTTGAAATTTGAAGAGTATTTTAGTGGGCAATAAGCATTTTCAATCCCGCAATGGGAGTGACAGGTGATGTATTGGATTGGACTGGAACGGGAGGTGTAGAATCTGGACGAATGCTACTTGGGGAATGCAGGTTTGAATGCATAGAAGTACTGCTTGAACGTTTCATGCTAATCCTTGCTTTTATATTTTTTATATTGAATAGCGAGTAAGTTCCTTTACTCTTGGCGGATCATTTCATTGCTCTTTTAAAATGTCAAGGTGGAAAATTAAATTGACGATGAGCGAAATGTCGGAAGGTTATTCTTCGCTGAAGTTTGCGCATCGGCCAAGTTGTAGAGAGAGGCGCCGGCAATGGCGCCCCTCGTCGGAAAGATTACTGCATCAACACTTCAATCGAGCCATCGGCGGTCAGGCTGACCTGGCTGGTGCCGGCTTCGACTTCCGGTGTGACCGGTGCCGAATCCGCCATGCCGGCGGCTTTCATCATCATCGGGGCGCGCATGTACGGTTGTGGGTAGCCGTTGCTGTTGAGGTTCAGGTTGACGATTTTGTAGCCCTTGCCGCCCAGTGCGTCGGTGGCCAGTTGCGCGCGGGCCTTGAAGGCGCTGACGGCTTCTTTGAGCAGTTTGTCTTCGCTGGCCTTGCGGGTCGGCTCGGCGATGGCGAAGTCCATGCCGCCCATTTTCAGGTCGGTCAGCAGTTCGCCAGTGAGTTTGGACAGGGCGGCGAAGTCGGCGCTTTCCAGGCGCAGTTCGGCGCGTTCACGCCAGCCGGTGATTTTCTGGCCCTTGGTGTCGTAGATCGGGTAGCTGTTGCGGCTGCCCTGGCGCAGGGTGATGTCTTTGACTTGCTTGGCCTGGGCCAGCGCTTTGTTCATGGTGGTGCTGACATCGGCGGCGAGTTTGGCCGGGTCGGTGTTTTGCGCTTCGGTGTAGAGCGTCACGATCATCAGGTCGCGGGCGACTTCCTGGCTGACTTCGGCGCGCAGGGAGATCTGGTTGTAGTGCAGCTCATCGGCGGCCAGCGCCGGAAGGCTGGCGATGCTGCCGACGGTCAGGGCGAGAAGGGCGGCGCTGCGGCGAAAGGTGTGCATGAAGGCTCCTTGAATAATGCGCAGGTGTTGGTTCGTCCCTGCGTGAAACCATCAGACTCTAGCTTCTGCGCTGCGGTTCGCCCAGTTACAACTTCTATACAGATCGCCCAGCTCACCGCAGATCCTGAGTCGAGTGCGCTCTTGTGGCGAGGGAGCTTGCTCCCGCTGGACTGCGAAGCAGTCCCAAACCCGGCAACCGTGATCTGCCAGAAATACCGGAGATACCGGATTTACGACTGCTTCGCAGCCGAGCGTGAGCAAGCTCCCTCGCCACAGTCGATCTCGGAAAGCCATGCGCTGTAGCCCAATTTACCGCCAGCGCCATGTGGTCATTTGCCGCACTTTCGCCTCTCAAAGGCGCGGCTTGGTTATACTCCGTGCGATCCGCCTGGAGCGCTCATCAGGAGAGCTCATGCTCGCCCCCGTACAACTGACTTCCGCCACTCGCCAGAACCTCTGGCGGCTGACGTTCATCCGCACCCTGGTGCTCGCCGCGCAGGCCGGGTCCGTCGGCCTGGCCTACTGGCTGCAATTGTTGCCGTTGCCGTGGGTGCAACTGGCGATGACCCTCGGCTGCTCGATTCTGCTCTGCGTGTTCACCGCCGTGCGACTGCGTACGTCGTGGCCGGTGACCGAACTCGAATATGCGCTGCAACTGGCCTGCGATCTGGTGATCCACAGTGCGCTGCTGTATTTCTCTGGCGGTTCGACCAACCCGTTCGTTTCCTACTACCTGGTGCCGCTGACCATCGCGGCGGTGACGCTGCCGTGGCGTTATTCGGTGATTCTGTCGGGTATCGCGCTGGCGCTGTATACCGTGATGCTGACGCGGTTCTACCCGCTGGAAACCCTGCCGGTGGCCCGCGAGAACCTGCAGATCTACGGCATGTGGCTGAGCTTCGCGCTGGCCGCTGCGGTGATCACGTTTTTCGCCGCGCGCATGGCTGAAGAGCTGCGCCGTCAGGAAGAATTGCGCGCAATTCGCCGCGAAGAAGGCCTGCGCGATCAGCAATTGCTGGCCGTCGCCACCCAGGCCGCTGGCGCGGCGCATGAACTCGGCACGCCGCTGGCGACCATGAGCGTGTTGCTCAAGGAAATGCAGCAGGATCACCCCGACGCGATGTTGCAGGACGATCTGAAAGTGCTGCAGGATCAGGTCAAGCTGTGCAAAGAAACGTTGCAACAACTGGTGCGCGCCGCCGAAGCCAACCGTCGTATGGCCTTGGAAATGCAGGACGTCACCCAATGGCTCGACGAAGCGCTGAACCGTTGGCACCTGATGCGTCCGGAGGCCAGTTATCGCTTCCAGCGTCTCGGCCAGGGCACAGTCCCGCGCATGGCACCGCCGCCGGATCTGACCCAGGCGCTGCTCAATCTGCTGAACAATGCCGCCGACGCCTGCCCGGAAAATCTTCAGGTGACGCTGGACTGGGACGCGGAAACCGTGACCATCAGTATTCGTGACCACGGCGCCGGTGTGCCGCTGGCCATCGCCGAGCAGATCGGCAAACCGTTTTTTACCACCAAGGGCAAAGGTTTCGGCCTGGGCCTGTTTTTGAGCAAGGCCAGCGTGACACGCGCCGGCGGCTCAGTGAAACTCTATAGTCATGAGGAAGGCGGCACGCTCACCGAGCTGCGCCTGCCCCACGGCGCCCGAGGAGACCAACATGAGTGACGAAATCCAAGTCGAAGGCGAAGAACTGCCGCATCTGCTGCTGGTCGACGACGACGCGACCTTCACCCGAGTAATGGCCCGTGCCATGGCCCGCCGTGGCTTTCGCGTGAGTACCGCAGGCTCCGCCGAGGAAGGCTTGACCATCGCCCAGGCCGACCTGCCGGACTACGCCGCGCTGGACCTGAAAATGGACGGCGACTCCGGTCTGGTGCTGCTGCCCAAGCTGCTGGAACTGGACCCGGAAATGCGCGTGGTGATCCTCACCGGTTATTCGAGCATTGCCACGGCGGTCGAAGCGATCAAGCGCGGCGCCTGCAACTACCTGTGCAAACCGGCCGACGCCGACGACGTGCTGGCTGCGCTGCTTTCCGAACACGCCGACCTCGACAGCCTGGTGCCGGAAAACCCGATGTCGGTGGACCGTCTGCAATGGGAGCACATCCAGCGCGTGCTCACCGAGCACGAAGGCAACATCTCCGCCACTGCCCGCGCCCTGGGCATGCACCGCCGCACCCTGCAGCGCAAACTGCAGAAGCGCCCGGTGCGTCGCTGAACCTGCGCTGAACGGCCATCGCCAGCCCTCGCGATAACGCGCACCGATCAACTATGATCGGTGCGTGTCTGTTCTTTTCTTTATCGAGCCTTTTCCATGAATCAGAACGCTGAATATTCCGCGGTCAACGATGCTGTGCGCGGGCAGTTTTTTCGCAAGGTGTGGGGGATCATCACGCCTTACTGGCGCAGCGAAGAGAAGGGCAAGGCCTGGACATTGCTGATTGCGGTGATTGCGCTGTCGTTGCTCAGCGTGGGGATCTCGGTGTGGTTCAACACCTGGTACAAGGATTTCTACAACGCGCTGCAGAAGAAAGATGAAGCGGCGTTCTGGCAGCTGATTCTGTATTTCTGCGCGATTGCAGCGGTGGCGATTGTCGGTGCGGTGTACCGGCTTTATCTGACCCAGATGCTGACGATTCGCTGGCGGGCCTGGCTCACCGAAAAGCATTTCTCCCGTTGGCTCGCCGACAAGAATTACTACCAGCTGGAGCAGGGCGGTTACACCGATAACCCGGACCAGCGGATTTCCGAAGACCTCAATAACTTCACCTCCAATACCCTTGAGCTGGGGATCGGCCTGCTGCGCAATATCGTCAGCCTGGTGTCGTTCTCGATCATTCTGTGGGGCGTGTCGGGCAGCATTGAGGTCTATGGCATCACCATTCCCGGCTACATGTTCTGGTGCGTGCTGGTCTACGCCGTGGTGGGCAGCTGGCTGACGCACTTGATCGGTCGCCGCTTGATCGGCCTGAACAACCAACAACAACGCTTCGAAGCCGACCTGCGTTTTTCCATGGTGCGGATTCGTGAAAATGCCGAGAGCATCGCGTTGTACAACGGCGAGCCGAACGAAAATCGTCGTTTGAGCGGTCGCTTCGGTAATGTCTGGCACAACTTCTGGGACATCATGAAAGTGTCCAAGCGCCTGACGTTCTTCACTGCCGGTTACAGCCAGGCTGCGATCATTTTCCCGTTTATCGTGGCGTCGCCGCGCTACCTCGCCGGCAAGATCGAGCTGGGTGAACTGATGCAGATCAGCTCGGCATTCGGCAACGTCCAGGAGAGTTTCAGCTGGTTCATCAGCGCCTATCAGAGCCTCGCGTCCTGGCGCGCCACCTGTGATCGTCTGCTGAGTTTCCGTCAGGCCATGACCGATAACGAACAGCGCCGCCCGGCCATCGACGTGCAAAACCAAGGCAGCGAATTGCAAGTGCACAACCTCGGCCTGGACCTGGCCGATGGTCGGCACCTGCTGACCAATGCCGACATGACGGTGGAGCCGGGCGAGCGGGTGATGCTCAGCGGCCGATCCGGCAGCGGCAAGTCGACGTTGCTGCGGGCGATGGGGCATTTGTGGCCCGCGGGCCACGGCGCTATTCGCCTGCCGGCGGCGCGTTATCTGTTCCTGCCGCAGAAGCCGTATCTGCCGATCGGTACCCTGCGCGAAGCCTTGAGTTATCCACAACCGGGCGACACCTATGCGCCAGAGCGTTACGCGCAGGTGCTGGAGACTTGCCGTCTGCCGCATCTGGTCGCACGTCTGGACGAAGCCAATCACTGGCAGCGCATGCTGTCGCCGGGTGAACAGCAACGCCTGGCCTTCGCCCGCGCGATGCTTTACGCACCGCAATGGCTGTACATGGACGAAGCGACGTCGGCGATGGATGAAGAGGATGAGGCAACGTTGTATCAGGCGCTGATTGATCAGTTGCCGGGCCTGAGCATCGTCAGCGTCGGCCACCGCAGCAGCCTCAAGCGCTTCCACCCACGGCATGTACGGATCGACAGCGGGCATCTGGTGGAACAGGCCGTGACCGCCTGACCCACAGAAATCCCCCTGTAGGAGCTGCCGCAGGCTGCGATCTTTTGATGTTGTTTTTCAAGATCAAAAGATCGCAGCCTGCGGCAGCTCCTACAGGGGAAGTCTGTGACGAGTGATCGTACAACCCGCCTGCGCTATGATGCCCACCAAGCCGATTTTTCGAGACCAGACGTTGACCATGGAAAACCCGATCGACACCCCACGCCTCCCGCGCAAGCGCCGCAGCCTGGCCCAGGAGCTGGTGACGGTGCTGACCGAGCAGATCCGCGACGGTCTGCTCAAGCGCGGCGACAAATTGCCCACCGAGTCGGCGATCATGCAGGAGCATGGCGTCAGCCGCACGGTGGTGCGCGAGGCGATCTCCCGCTTGCAGGCTGCCGGCCAGGTGGAAACCCGCCACGGCATCGGCACCTTCGTGCTCGACACGCCGAGCCCCAGCGGTTTCCGCATCGACCCGGCGACCGTCGTCACTTTGCGTGACGTGCTGGCGATTCTGGAGTTGCGCATCAGCCTGGAAGTGGAGTCCGCCGGCCTCGCCGCGCAACGTCGCAGTCCCGAACAACTGGCGACCATGCGCGCCGCCCTCGATGCACTGAACGACAGCGTGGCCCACGCCAGCGATGCGGTAGCGTCGGACTTCGCCTTCCATCTGGAAATCGCACTGTCCACCGGCAACCGCTACTTCACCGACATCATGACCCACCTGGGCACCAGCATCATTCCGCGTACGCGGTTGAACTCGGCACGCCTGGCGCATGATGACCAGCAGCACTACATGAATCGCCTGAGCCGTGAGCACGAGGAAATCTACGAGGCGATTGCCCGCCAGGATGCCGATGCGGCGCGGGCGGCGATGCGCCTGCATTTGACCAACAGCCGTGAAAGGCTGCGCCAGGCCCATGAAGAGGCGCAGGCGCAGCGCGGATGAGTGTCTGGCAGATTATGTGCGCCTGACATACCGCTATCGCTGGCAAGCCAGCTCCCACAGGTTCCTTTGTTGAAGCGGATCCCGTGTACGACATCGATCGCTGAGGGGAGCAGGCAAGCCAGCTCCCACAGGTTCCTATGTTGCAGCGGATTCCGTGTACGACATCAGTCACTGTGGGAGCTGGCTTGCCAGCGATGAGGCCCGTGAATTCAGCGCGGCAATATCGAGCGATCCACCCTCACTGCCAGTTTCGCGTTACCAGGCTTGGCAGCAAACGCCACCTCTCCCGATTTATCCACAACCCCCCGCGCAATCGGCTTGCCGTCCTCCAGCAGCTCCAGCGGCGCGCCCTGCAGCGACTGCCCCGACGTCAGTTCCAGTTTCAAAGTGATCGTCATTGCTCATTCTCCTTGATTGACGTTGCCCGTCGGGTGGTAGTCCTTGAGCAGCAAGTAAGTGCTCCAGCCCCACCAGTCATCGATGGTGGCGGTGTCGTTGAGGTTGTTCACATCTTTGCGCCGCAGCACCTTGCCGCCCTCGACGCGGAACAGCGGCGCGAAGTTATTCGAAAGATTCAGCACCGCCGTCAGATCCGGCAGGCGTTGCAGCGCGGCAAACGTTGAAGGGGCGGGCACGTTGCCGCTGAGGTAGGCGGCGAAGATTTCATCCGCCGAAGCCTGCACCGCCAGATTGACCTGGGTTCGGTTGTCCGCGTCGCTGGCGTCGAAGTAACGTTTGTCGCCGTAGACGCGCCATTGATCGCCATGGGCGTTGCGCACCTTGAGGCCGAATTTACTGTCCTCGTCGTGCATGAAACGGGTGACCAGCGAGCCGAGATCGCTCGGCGTGACCACCGCCGCCATCTCTTTGCGTGGCACACGCAGGTGGCCGGCAGAGAACAGGTCGGTGAGGAAGTGGTCGGCAAACGCGTTCATCGCGTAGGCCCGTTCCAGTTGCTGCTCATCGTGATTGGCGCGGGCTGCGACGGCGGTTTGCAGGGCGGCGGTGTGGCCGGCGATGTAGGCCAGTCTGGCCCATTCACCAAAGTGGTCGGCGTTGTTCGCCGCCAGTTTCAGATAGCGCCCAAGCGGGAATAGCGCGGAGACGAAACTGCCGCCGCCGGTGAGCTTGTTCCACTCTTCGGACAACGTATCTCCGAGCGCGTCGTAGGCTTCATGTGGTGCTTTGCCGTCCTTGATCGCCTGTTTGACCGCGTCGATCTCCTTTTGCATGACCGCGAGAATCTGCGTGGCCTCGGCGCGTGAGGCCGGCAGCACGGCGAGAGAATCAAATGCAGCGTGGAAGCGATTCAGGCGATCAACCGGGGTCGCGCCCTCGTTGATCGGTCGATCGACCACGCCGTAGAAATCTCCAGCCAGCGCCACCACCTGGCCGTAGGTCAGCGCAAGGCCATTGGGCAAGTGCAAGGGCTTGTTTTGCGCGCGAATCGGCTCGGCGTTTTCACTGAAGCGCAGCAGGGTGTTATCGCCGATGGCCGCGTGTTCAGCGCCTTCGAAGCGCAGTGGCGGTCGAATGTTCAAGGCGTTGCCGGGGAGGGCGGCGGCCGGTACGACATCGCTATGGGCGTCGGCGATGTGCAGCAGCAGATGCGGATTGTCGGCGTTGAAGCGGATGCCTTTTACAGTGAAAAGATCATCGAGTCGAGCGACGACCGGTTTGGGTCGTACCTGTGGTTCTGCATGCAGTCCGGACATTTCTGGCTCCTTGATATGTCGTCGGTGGATTTATTTTTAACTGTATGGATATACAGTCAGATCGAGCCTAGACCAGATTTTTCCTACGTCAAGATCGAATCTTGTCCGACAAAAAGTGCGGGGCAACGATGAAATGCAGTTGACGGTTGTCTTTTAAGTTGTACGATGACCTACAACTTCAGCATTGGCTGAATCATAAAACTCACAAAAAACGTTGCTACCCAGGGTGTTCGAATAATGAATCCACAAGAACTGAAGTCCATCCTCTCCGCCGGTCTGCTGTCGTTCCCGGTCACTGATTTCAATGCTCAGGGCGATTTCAACCGCGCCGGCTACATCAAGCGTCTGGAGTGGCTGGCCCCGTATGGCGCTTCAGCCTTGTTCGCCGCCGGCGGCACCGGTGAGTTCTTCTCCCTGGCCGCCAGCGAATACTCGGAAATCATCAAGACTGCCGTCGACACCTGCGCCAGCAGCGTGCCGATTCTGGCCGGTGTCGGCGGCTCGACCCGTCAAGCCATCGAGTACGCCCAGGAAGCTGAGCGTCTGGGCGCCAAAGGCCTGTTGCTGCTACCGCACTATCTGACCGAGGCTAGCCAGGACGGCGTCGCCGCCCACGTTGAAGCGGTGTGCAAATCGGTGAACATCGGCGTGGTGGTCTACAACCGCAACGTCTGCCGCCTGACCGCGCCACTGCTGGAACGTCTGGCCGAGCGCTGCCCGAACCTGATCGGCTACAAGGACGGTCTGGGCGATATCGAGTTGATGGTGTCGATCCGTCGCCGCCTCGGTGATCGCTTCAGCTACCTCGGCGGCCTGCCGACTGCGGAAGTCTACGCCGCTGCCTACAAGGCACTGGGCGTGCCGGTTTACTCCTCGGCAGTGTTCAACTTCATCCCGAAAACCGCGATGGACTTCTACCACGCGATTGCCCGCGACGATCACGCCACCGTCGCCAGGATCATCGACGACTTCTTCCTGCCGTACCTGGACATCCGCAACCGCAAGGCCGGTTACGCCGTGAGCATCGTCAAGGCAGGCGCGAAAATCGCCGGCTATGACGCAGGCCCGGTGCGTGCACCGCTGACCGACCTGACCGGCGAAGAATTCGAAATGCTCGCCGCGCTGATCGACAAGCAAGGCGCGCAATAAACACCGACCCACAAGGCCGCTGAGCAATCAGCGGCTTTTGCGTAGAGAGGAGAATTTTCTGTGGCTGATTCCAAGCGTTACGACAACTACATCAACGGTGAATGGGTCGCCGGTGCCGATTACTCGGCGAACATCAACCCGTCCGAGCTGAGCGACACCATCGGCGACTACGCCAAGGCTGACCTGACTCAGGTTAACGCCGCCATCGATGCGGCCCGCGCCGCGTTCCCGGCGTGGTCGACTTCGGGCATTCAGGCCCGTCACGATGCGCTGGATAAAGTCGGCACGGAAATCCTCGCCCGTCGCGAAGAACTCGGCACCCTGCTGGCCCGGGAAGAGGGCAAGACCCTGCCCGAAGCCATCGGCGAAGTGACCCGCGCCGGCAACATCTTCAAGTTCTTCGCCGGTGAATGCCTGCGCCTGTCCGGCGACTACGTGCCGTCGGTGCGCCCGGGCGTCAATGTCGAAGTCACCCGCGAAGCCCTCGGCGTGGTCGGTCTGATCACCCCGTGGAATTTCCCGATTGCCATCCCGGCATGGAAAATCGCCCCGGCCCTGGCCTACGGTAACTGCGTGGTGCTCAAACCTGCCGATCTGGTGCCAGGTTGTGCCTGGGCGCTGGCGGAAATCATCTCCCGCGCTGGCTTCCCGGCCGGTGTGTTCAACCTGGTGATGGGCAGCGGTCGGGTGGTCGGCGAAGCGCTGGTCAACAGCCCGAAAGTTGATGGCATCAGCTTCACCGGCTCCGTGGGTGTGGGCCGGCAGATCGCCGTTAATTGCGTGTCGCGCCAGGCCAAGGTGCAGCTGGAAATGGGCGGCAAGAACCCGCAGATCATTCTCGACGACGCCGACCTCAAGCAAGCGGTCGAGCTGTCGGTGCAGAGCGCGTTCTACTCCACCGGCCAGCGTTGCACGGCGTCGAGTCGTTTGATCGTCACTGCCGGGATTCATGACAAGTTCGTTGAAGCCATGGCCGAGCGCATGCAGTCGATCAAGGTCGGCCACGCGCTGAAATCCGGCACCGACATCGGTCCGGTGGTTTCCCAGGCGCAGCTGGAACAGGACATGAAGTACATCGACATCGGCCAGTCCGAAGGTGCACGTCTGGTCAGCGGCGGTGGTCTGGTGACCTGCGACACCGAAGGCTACTTTCTCGCGCCAACGCTGTTTGCCGACAGCGCAGCGTCGATGCGCATCAGCCGTGAAGAGATTTTCGGCCCGGTGGCCAACGTCGTTCGCGTGGCCGATTACGAGGCGGCGCTGGCGATGGCCAACGACACCGAGTTCGGTCTGTCGGCCGGCATCGCCACCACGTCGCTGAAGTACGCCAACCACTTCAAGCGCCATTCGCAGGCCGGGATGGTGATGGTCAACCTGCCGACCGCCGGTGTCGATTACCACGTTCCGTTCGGGGGTCGTAAGGGTTCATCCTATGGCTCACGTGAGCAAGGCCGCTATGCGCAAGAGTTCTACACGGTCGTGAAGACCAGCTACATCGGCTCCTGAAGCAATACCCCTGTAGGAGCTGCCGAAGGCTGCGATCTTTTGATTTGTTTGAAGATCAAGATCAAAAGATCGCAGCCTTCGGCAGCTCCTACAGGGAATACATGCAGCACAACAGATTCACCCGCGCATAAAAATAATCAGTGGGAGTACATCTACATGCAATCGTCCAAGCCGACTCACGTCCGCTATTTGATCCTGCTCATGCTGTTTCTGGTGACTACGATCAACTACGCCGACCGCGCGACCATCGCCATCGCCGGTTCCAGCCTGCAAAAAGACCTCGGCATCGACGCGGTCACCCTCGGTTATATCTTCTCCGCTTTCGGGTGGGCCTACGTCGCCGGACAGATTCCCGGTGGCTGGCTGCTCGATCGCTTCGGCTCGAAAAAAGTCTACGCCCTGAGCATTTTCACCTGGTCGCTGTTCACCGTGCTGCAAGGCTTTGTCGGTGAATTCGGCATGTCCACGGCGATCGTTGCGCTGTTCATGCTGCGCTTTCTGGTCGGTCTGGCGGAGGCGCCATCCTTTCCCGGTAACGCACGGATTGTCGCGGCCTGGTTCCCGACCGCTGAACGCGGTACGGCCTCGGCGATCTTCAACTCGGCGCAATATTTCGCCACTGTGCTGTTCGCGCCGCTGATGGGCTGGATCGTGTATCGCTTCGGCTGGGAGCACGTGTTCATTGTCATGGGCATCCTCGGCATCATCTTCTCGCTGGTCTGGCTCAAGGTTATCCACAGCCCGCGTCAGCATCCGCTGGCCAACGAAGCCGAAGTGCAGTTCATCGCCGACAATGGCGGCATGGTCGACATGGACGTCAAGCAAGGCAAAAAATCCGACGGGCCGAAGTGGGATTACATCCGTCAGTTGCTGACCAACCGCATGATGCTCGGCGTGTATCTGGGCCAGTATTGCATCAACGGCATCACTTATTTCTTCCTGACCTGGTTCCCGGTGTACCTGGTGCAGGAGCGCGGCATGACCATCCTCAAGGCTGGTTTCATTGCCTCGCTGCCGGCGATCTGCGGTTTCATCGGTGGCGTGCTTGGCGGGGTGATTTCCGATTACCTGCTGCGCAAAGGGCATTCGCTGACCTTCGCCCGCAAGGCGCCGATCATCGCCGGCTTGCTGGTATCGAGCAGCATCGTGGCCTGCAACTATGTTGACGTGGAATGGATGGTGGTCGGCTTCATGGCCCTGGCCTTCTTCGGCAAAGGCGTGGGCGCGCTGGGTTGGGCGGTGGTGTCCGACACTTCGCCAAAACAGATCGCTGGCCTGAGCGGCGGGTTGTTCAACACCTTCGGCAACCTCGCTTCGATTACCACGCCGATCGTGATCGGCTACATCATCAGTTCCACCGGTTCGTTCAAATGGGCGCTGGTGTTCGTCGGTGCCAACGCACTGGTGGCGGTGTTCAGCTACCTGGTGATCGTCGGCCCGATCAAACGTGTGGTGCTCAAAGAGCCACCCACCAACGGTGGTTCTGAAGTCACTGGCAAATTGTCTCAAGCGCATTCCTGAGGAGCGGCGTCATGCAGTTGATTGAACATTCCGACTCGCCGCGCTACATCCGCCTGCACGAGCGGGACAACGTAGTGATTGTGGTCAACGACCAGGGCGTGCCGGCCGGTACCGAGTTCCCGGACGGTCTGGTGACCGTGGACTTTGTGCCGCAGAGCCACAAGGTGACTCTTGAGGACATTCCCGAGGGCGGCCAGGTGATTCGCTACGGTCAGACCATCGGCTACGCGTTGCAGCCGATCCCGCGGGGCAGCTGGGTCAAGGAAGATCAACTGCGCATGCCGACCGCGCCGCCGCTGGACAGCCTGCCGCTGTCCACCGAAGTACCGGCCGCGCAGGCCCCGCTGGAAGGCTTCACGTTCGAGGGTTATCGCAACGCCGACGGCACCGTCGGCACGCGCAACATTCTCGGGATCACCACCACGGTGCAGTGCGTCACCGGCGTGCTCGATCACGCGGTGAAACGCATCAAGGAGGAGTTGCTGCCGAAGTATCCGCACGTTGATGACGTGGTGGCGCTGACCCACAGTTACGGCTGCGGCGTGGCCATCACCGCCACCGATGCGTACATCCCGATCCGCACCGTGCGCAATCTGGCACGCAACCCGAACCTGGGTGGCGAAGCGCTGGTGATCAGCCTGGGCTGCGAGAAATTGCAGGCCGGGCAGGTGATGCACGAGGATGACGCCTCGGTGGATCTCAGCGAGCCGTGGCTGTATCGCCTGCAGGATTCCAGTCACGGTTTCACCGAGATGATCGAGCAGATCATGGCGCTGGCCGAAGTCCGTTTGCAGAAGCTTGACCAGCGCCGCCGCGAAACCGTGCCGGCGTCCGAGCTGATCCTCGGCATGCAATGCGGCGGCAGCGATGCGTTCTCCGGCATCACCGCCAACCCGGCGCTGGGTTACGCCTCGGACTTGCTGCTGCGCGCCGGGGCGACGGTGATGTTTTCCGAGGTCACCGAAGTGCGCGATGCGATCTATCTGCTGACCTCCCGTGCCGAGACCAAGACCGTGGCGCAGGAGCTGGTGCGCGAGATGGACTGGTACGACCGCTATCTGGCCAAGGGCGAAGCGGATCGCAGCGCCAATACCACGCCGGGCAACAAGAAAGGCGGGTTGTCGAACATTGTCGAGAAATCGCTGGGCTCGATCGTCAAATCCGGCAGCAGCGCGATCAATGGCGTGCTCGGCCCGGGCGAGCGGTTCAAGCAGAAGGGTTTGATCTTCTGCGCGACCCCGGCCAGTGATTTTGTCTGCGGCACCTTGCAGTTGGCCGCGGGGATGAACCTGCATGTGTTCACCACCGGGCGGGGCACGCCTTATGGCTTGGCCATGGCGCCGGTGGTCAAGGTCTCGACCCGGACCGAGCTGGCGCAACGCTGGCCGGATCTGATCGATATCGATGCCGGGCGGATTGCTACCGGTCGTGCGTCCATCGAGGAGTTGGGCTGGGAGTTGTTCCACTATTACCTGGATGTGGCGAGCGGCAAGCAGCAGACGTGGGCGGAGAAGCACAAGCTGCATAACGACATCACCCTGTTCAATCCGGCGCCGATTACCTGACCCTGTGGCGAGGGGGCTTGCTCCCGCTGGACTGCGTAGCAGTCCCATTTTTTGGGGCCGCTTCGCGACCCAGCGGGAGCAAGCTCCCTCGCCACAGGTGTGACCGCTCCCACATTGGATGTGTAGTGTTTCTGTGGGAGCGAGCCTGCTCGCGAAAGCGATCCAACAGACGCCAAAGGATCGGGTGGCTTATCATTAAGCCCTGACGACGCTCACCCAAAGGCTCCCCCGGCATGCTGGCAATCTTCCTCGAAACCCTGAACATCACCGCGCCGGTGTTCGCCATGCTGTTCCTCGGGGTGTTGCTCAAGCGCATCGACTGGATCAACGACAACTTCATCCACACTGCCTCAGCGCTGGTGTTCAACGTCAGCATGCCGGCACTGCTGTTTCTCGGGATTCTGCATGCGGATCTGCACGCCGCGCTGCAACCGGCGCTGCTGATCTATTTTGCAGTCGCCACGCTGGTGAGTTTTGCCCTGGCCTGGGGCTGGGCGATCATCAAGTGCCCGCGTGAAGATCGCGGCATCTACACCCAGGGCGCGTTTCGCGGCAACAACGGGGTGATTGGTCTGGCGCTGGCGGCGAGCATGTACGGCGACTACGGGATTTCCCTCGGGGCAATTCTCGCGGCGCTGGTGATCCTGTTCTACAACACGCTGTCGACCATCGTGCTTGCGGTGTACAGCCCGGTGATCAAGTCCGATCCGTGGAGCATCTGCAAAAGCGTGTTCAGCAATCCGCTGATCATCAGCGTGATTGCCGCCGCACCGTTCGCGTATTTCCAGATCAGCCTGCCAGGCTGGCTGGAAACCTCCGGCCAGTATCTGGCGCAAACCACCTTGCCGCTGGCGCTGATCTGCATTGGCGGCACGCTGTCATTAGCGGCGCTGCGCAAGAGCGGGAGCATGGCGCTCAGTTCGAGTCTGGTGAAGATGATCGGTTTGCCGGTGCTGGCGACGCTCGGTGCGTGGCTGTGGGGCTTTCGCGGAGCGGAGCTGGGGATTCTGTTTCTGTACTTCGGCAGCCCGACCGCCGCCGCCAGTTTCGTTATGGCCCGTGCGGCGCAGGGCAATCATGAGCTGGCAGCGGCGATCATTGTGCTGACCACGCTGATGGCGGCGGTGACCACCAATATCGGGATCTTTCTGTTGCAGTGGGGTGGGTGGATCTGAAGGGCAAGATCAAAAGATCGCAGCCTGCGGCAGCTCCTACATTGGAATGCGTTCTCCTGTAGGAGCTGCCGAAGGCTGCGATCTTTTAGTTTTTCTGATAACTGTCGATCACTTCCTGCGCCGCGCGAAACGCATCAATCGCCGCCGGCACCCCGGCATACACCGCGCAATGCAGCAGCGCCTCACGAATCTCCTCGACCGTGCAGCCATTGTTCAGCGCACCGCGCACGTGGCCCTTCAATTCTTGCGGGCACTTCAATGCGGTCAGCGCTGCAAGGGTAATCAGGCTGCGGGTTTTCAGCGGCAGACCTTCGCGATTCCACACGCCGCCCCAGGCGTGTTCATTGACGAAATCCTGCAGCGGCTGGGTGAACTCGGTGGCGTTGCCCAGCGCGCGATCAACGAACGCATCGCCCATTACCTGACGGCGCATTTCAACCCCGGTTTTCTGCGAATCGGTCATGGCACATCCCTCTTGTGGTGTTGGCGGCGCCAGGCGCGTACGGACGTGAACAACAGAAACGCCAGCAGCGATGGCAGCACGTAAAACAGCATCAGCTTTTCCAGTTTGCCGGCCAGTGGCATGCCGGTGGTGAACGACACCACGTGCAGCCCGTAAGCCGCGTACAAACCGAGCAACAACAAACCTTCAGCGCGGGTCACGCGATAGCCGGAATAGAACACCGGCAGGCACAGCGCGGCGACGCCAAGCATCACCGGCAGGTCGAAATCCAGTGCGTTGGGCGAGACCGACAACGGTGTCGGTGCGATCAGTGCGGTAACGCCGAGCACCCCGAGCAGGTTGAACAGGTTGGCGCCGATCACGTTGCCCACGGCGATATCGCGCTGCCCGCGCAGTGCGGCGATCAGCGAGGTGGCGAGCTCCGGCAGCGAGGTGCCGACCGCGACCACGGTCAGGCCGATTACTCGTTCGGAGAAGCCCAGATCCGTCGCCACCGCCACCGCTGCGCCGAGCAGCAAATGCCCGGCGAACACCAGCAGCGCCAGACCGACGACGATCATCAACAGACTGCTGAACCACGGCACCTGCGGGGCTTGCGGCAATTGCGAATGCGGACGCGCCGAGTGCCGCGACTGGCGCAGCAACAAACTGAGGTACAACGCCAATGCCGCGAGCAGCAGCACGCCGTCGAAGCGACCGATCTGTTCGTTCCAGGCGAGGACAAACACCAGCAGGCTGGCGCCGATCATCAGCGGAATATCCAGGCGCACCAGTTGCCGCGAGACCCGCAGCGGAATGATCAGCGCCGACAGACCGAGGGTCACGAGGATGTTGAAGATGCTGCTGCCGATCACGCTGCCGACGGCGATGTCGGGGTTGTGCGTCAGGGTCGCTTGCAGGCTGACCGCCATTTGCGGGGCGCTGCTGCCAAGGGCGACGATGGTCAGGCCGATGATCAGCGGGCGCACATGCAGGCGGGCGGCCAGACGCACCGCGGCGCGCACCATCAGTTCGGCGCCGAGGATCAACAAGATCAGGCCGCTGAGCAACTCGATCACGTTGATCAGCGGTAAATCGGCCAGAGCAAAAATGGTCAGCGCTCCATCAGTCGTCGAGGGCCTGTATGCGCACGCGTGCTGTGCCGCTGCCGAGCATGCCGAGGCGTTCGGCGGCTTCACGGGAGACATCGATCAAGCGGCCACGGGTGTGCGGGCCGCGATCATTGATGCGCACAACGCAGGATTTGTCGTTTTTCAGGTTGGTGACCTTCACCCGCGTGCCGAACGGCAGTTGGCGATGGGCGGCGGTCAGGGAATTCTGGTTGAACGCTTCGCCGCTGGCGGTGCGTTTACCGTGGTGCTTGGCACCGTAATAGGAAGCGACGCCAGTCTGGTCGTAACCGTGCGGGTCGATGATGTCGTTGCTGGCGCAACCGGCGAGCAAGGAGAGCAGGGCGCAGGCGCCGAGCAGGCGTTTCATTCGAAAGCTCCCAGAATAATTGTGGCGAGGGAGCTTGCTCCCGCTCGGCCGCGAAGCGGTCGCAAAACCAGCAACCGCATTCTTTCCGAAAGAGTGTGGATGCAGACTTGGGTCTGCTGCGCAGACCAGCGGGAGCAAGCTCCCTCGCCACAGGGGATCAGAGCCAGTAACAAATGCTGGCTCCATTGTGGTCAGCCTTCGAGCTTGCTTTTCAGCAGTTCGTTCACTTGCTGCGGGTTGGCCTTGCCTTTCGAAGCCTTCATGGCCTGACCGACAAAGAAGCCGAACATCTTGCCGCGTTTCGCTTCGTCTGCCGCGCGGTATTGTTCGACCTGCTCGGCGTTGGCCGCGAGCATTTCGTCCAGTACCGCGGAGATCGCGCCGCTGTCGGTCACTTGCTTGAGGCCGCGCTTGTCGATGATCTCGTCCGCCGTGCCTTCGCCGTTGGCCATCGCTTCGAACACCACTTTGGCGATCTTGCCGGAGATGGTGTTGTCCTTGATGCGCTGCAGCATGCCGCCCAACAGCTCGGCGGAGACCGGCGAGTCCTCGATGTCCAGGCCTTGCTTGTTGAGCAGGCTGCCCAACTCGACCATCACCCAGTTCGCCGCCAGTTTGGCGTCGCCACCGATGGCCGCGACTTTTTCGAAGTAGTCCGCTTGCTCACGGCTGGTGGCCAGCACGTTGGCGTCGTAGGCCGACAGACCGAACTGGCTCTGGAAGCGCTCGCGCTTTTGCGGTGGCAGTTCCGGCAGAGTGGCGCGCACCTCGCCGAGGAACGACTCTTCGATGACCACCGGCAGCAGGTCCGGATCGGGGAAGTAACGGTAGTCGTTGGCTTCTTCTTTGGAACGCATCGGACGGGTCTCGTCCTTGTTCGGATCGTACAGACGGGTCTGCTGGATCACTTTGCCGCCGTCTTCGATCAGCTCGATCTGCCGCTGGATCTCGGAGTTGATCGCCTTCTCGATGAAGCGGAACGAGTTGACGTTCTTGATCTCGCAGCGGGTGCCGAACTCGACCTGGCCTTTCGGGCGGACCGAGACGTTGCAGTCGCAACGCAGCGAGCCTTCGGCCATGTTGCCGTCGCAGATGCCCAGGTAACGCACCAGCGCGTGGATCGCTTTGACGTAAGCCACGGCTTCCTTGGCGCTGCGCATGTCCGGCTCGGAAACGATTTCCAGCAGCGGCGTGCCGGCACGGTTCAGGTCGATGCCGGTGGCACCGTTGAATTCTTCGTGCAGGCTCTTGCCAGCGTCTTCTTCCAGGTGCGCGCGGGTGATGCCAACGCGTTTGACCGTGCCGTCTTCCAGGGCGATGTCCAGGTGGCCCTTGCCGACAATCGGCAATTCCATCTGGCTGATCTGGTAGCCCTTCGGCAGGTCCGGGTAGAAGTAGTTTTTACGCGCGAACACGTTGTGCTGACCGATCTCGGCGTCAATCGCCAGACCGAACATCACCGCCATGCGTACCGCTTCCTGGTTCAGCACCGGCAATACGCCGGGCATGCCCAGGTCGATCAGGCTGGCCTGGGTGTTTGGCTCGGAGCCGAACTGGGTGGAACTACCGGAAAAGATTTTCGACCGGGTAGTGAGCTGAGTGTGAATCTCCAGCCCGATCACGACTTCCCATTGCATGTGTGTCTCCTCAGAAGCCGGTTGGGGTGCGGGTGTGCCAGTCAGTGTTGAGCTGATACTGGTGCGCAACGTTGAGCAAACGGCCTTCCTGGAAATACGGCGCGAGCAACTGCACGCCCACCGGCAGACCGTCGACAAAGCCGGCCGGCATCGACAGACCCGGCAGGCCTGCGAGGTTGGCGGTGATTGTGTAGACGTCTTCCAGATAGGCAGCGACCGGATCGCTGTTCTTCGCGCCGAGCTTCCAGGCCGGGTTCGGCGTGGTCGGGCCGAGGATGATATCGACTTCATTGAAGGCCGCCATGAAGTCGTTCTTCACCAGGCGGCGGATCTTCTGCGCTTTCAGGTAGTAGGCGTCGTAGTAACCGGCGGACAGCGCGTAGGCGCCGACCATGATCCGGCGCTGCACTTCAGGCCCGAAGCCTTCGCCACGCGAGCGCTTGTACAGGTCGATCAGGTTTTCCGGGTTCTCGCAGCGATGGCCGAAGCGCACGCCGTCGAAACGCGACAGGTTCGAAGAGGCTTCGGCCGGGGCGATCACGTAGTACGCAGGAATCGCGTGCTGCATGTTCGGCAGGCTGATTTCCTTGATCACGGCGCCGAGCTTCTGCAGCTCTTTGATACTGTTCTGGATCAGTTCGGCGATGCGCGGGTCGAGACCGGCGCTGAAGTATTCCTTCGGCACGCCGATGCGCAGGCCTTGCAGCGAAGTGTTGAGACTCGCGGAGTAATCCGGAACCGGCTCATCGATGCTGGTCGAATCGTTCTGATCGAACCCGGCCATACCTTGCAACAAAATCGCGCAGTCTTCGGCGGTGCGAGCCAGCGGGCCGCCCTGATCGAGACTTGAGGCATAAGCGATCATGCCCCAGCGCGATACGCGACCGTAGGTCGGTTTCAGACCGGTGAGGTTGGTGAACGCGGCGGGCTGACGGATCGAACCACCGGTGTCGGTGGCCGTGGCCGCCGGCAACAGGCGCGCGGCAACCGCGGCGGCCGAACCACCGGACGAACCGCCCGGTACGTGTTCCAGGTTCCACGGGTTTTTCACCGCGCCGTACCAGCTCGACTCGTTGGCCGAACCCATGGCGAACTCGTCCATGTTGGTCTTGCCCAGGGTCACGGCGCCGGCAGCCGCCAGTTTCGCAACCACGGTGGCGTCGTACGGGGCCTTGAAGTTGTCGAGCATCTTCGAGCCGCAACTGGTGCGGATGCCCTGGGTGCAGAACAGGTCCTTGTGGGCGATCGGCGCGCCAAGCAGGGCGCCGCTCTCACCGTTGGCCCGGCGCGCGTCGGCGGCTTTCGCCTGCGCAAGCGCCAGCTCTTCGGTGAGGCTGATGAAGCTGTTGAGCTGCGGATCGAGCTGGGTAATACGCGCCAGCAGGACTTTGGTCAGCTCTTCGGAGGAAAACTTTTTATCGGCGAGACCGCGGGCGATCTCGGCCAGAGTCATTTGATGCATTGCAGGCTCTTTCCCTTTAGTCGATGACTTTCGGAACCAGATACAGGCCGTTTTCGACCGCTGGTGCGATGGACTGGTAAGCCTCGCGGTGATTGGTCTCGGTCACGACGTCGGCGCGCAGGCGCTGACTGGCTTCCAGCGGGTGGGCCAAAGGCTCGATACCGTCGGTATCGACGGCCTGCATTTCGTCGACCAGCCCGAGAATGCTGTTGAGGGCGGAAGTAATGTGCGGAAGATCGGCATCATTCAGGCCAAGGCAGGCCAGATGCGCGATTTTTTCCACGTCGGAGCGTTCTAGCGCCATCGGGATTCTCCAGTGGAAAACAGAACGGACGGCGTCCGTGTGTTAGATTGTCGGAACACTACCGCACTTCTACGGTCATAAGGCCGCGATTGTGGGGCTTGGTGCACAGAAAAGCGGCCAATTTAACATATTGGCGCCTTGCCCAAAATCCCTGTCGTTGTTAGAGTTTGCCGCACTTTTTTACCCACGCGTTGCCTAGGGTCCCTTTCCCATGTTCAAGAAACTGCGTGGCATGTTTTCCAGCGATCTCTCCATTGACCTGGGCACTGCCAACACCCTTATTTACGTGCGCGAGCGCGGTATCGTCCTGAATGAGCCATCGGTTGTGGCCATTCGGACACACGGTAACCAGAAAAGTGTCGTCGCTGTCGGCACCGAAGCCAAGCGCATGCTCGGCCGTACGCCGGGCAACATTGCTGCCATTCGTCCGATGAAGGACGGCGTGATTGCCGACTTCAGCGTCTGCGAAAAGATGCTGCAATACTTTATCAACAAGGTTCACGAAAACAGCTTTCTGCAGCCCAGCCCTCGTGTGCTGATCTGCGTTCCATGCAAATCCACCCAGGTTGAGCGTCGTGCCATCCGTGAATCGGCCCTTGGTGCCGGTGCCCGTGAAGTGTTCCTGATCGAAGAGCCGATGGCTGCTGCGATCGGTGCCGGCCTGCCGGTTGAAGAGGCCCGTGGCTCGATGGTCGTCGATATCGGTGGTGGTACCACTGAAATCGCGCTGATCTCCCTGAACGGTGTGGTCTATGCCGAATCCGTCCGCGTGGGCGGCGACCGCTTCGACGAAGCGATCATCACCTACGTGCGCCGTAACTACGGCAGCCTGATCGGTGAATCGACTGCCGAGCGCATCAAGCAGGAAATCGGTACGGCCTACCCGGGCGGCGAAGTTCGCGAAGTCGACGTTCGCGGTCGCAACCTGGCCGAAGGCGTTCCACGCGCATTCACCCTGAACTCCAACGAGGTGCTGGAAGCTCTGCAAGAGTCTCTGGCAACCATCGTTCAGGCGGTGAAAAGCGCCCTGGAGCAATCGCCGCCGGAACTGGCTTCCGACATCGCCGAGCGTGGTCTGGTGCTGACCGGTGGTGGAGCGCTGCTGCGTGACCTCGACAAGTTGCTGGCCCAGGAAACCGGTCTGCCGGTGATCGTTGCCGAAGACCCGCTGACCTGCGTTGCTCGCGGCGGTGGCCGTGCATTGGAAATGATGGACAAGCACACCATGGACCTGCTCTCCAGCGAATAAGCGCTGGGTTGCAATACGTGGGTGAGCGCACAGGCAGCACTTTGCAGTGCTGCCTGTTGGCGTTTATCTTCTGTCAGTCTTCATCCAGGCCGGTTTGATGCCGTATGAATAAACAGAACATTTGCCTGGGAGGAGCGGCTTATTAAACCGCTTTTCGCCAAGGGCCCTTCGTTGGGCGTGCGCCTGTTGGTGCTGGCCGTGCTGTCGGTCGCGCTGATGGTGGTCGATGCCCGCTTCAGTCTGCTCAAGCCTGCACGCAGCCAGATGTCGCTGGTGCTGATGGACGCCTACTGGATCACCGACCTGCCCGGCCGGTTGTGGGACGGTGTCGCCAGTCAGTTTGGCAGTCGCACCGAGCTTGTCGCCGAAAACGAAAAACTCAAGACCGAGAACCTGCTGTTGCAGGGCCGCATGCAAAAGCTCGCCGCTCTCACCGAGCAGAACGTGCGGCTGCGCGAGCTGCTCAATTCCTCCGCACTGGTCAACGAAAAGGTCGAAGTGGCCGAGTTGATCGGGATGGACCCCAATCCCTTCACCCATCGCATCATCATCAATAAGGGTGAGCGCGATGGCGTGGTGCTCGGTCAGCCGGTGCTCGATGCACGCGGTCTGATGGGCCAGGTGGTCGAGTTGATGCCGTACACCTCCCGTGTGCTGCTGCTGACCGACACCACGCACAGCATTCCTGTCCAGGTGAACCGTAACGGTCTGCGGGCGATTGCCAGCGGTACCGGCAACCCGGAACGTCTGGAACTGCGGCACGTCGCCGATACCGCTGACATCAAGGAAGGCGATCTGCTGGTCAGCTCCGGCCTGGGGCAGCGCTTCCCGGCCGGCTATCCGGTGGCAACGGTCAAGGAAGTCATCCACGACTCCGGTCAGCCTTTCGCGATTGTCCGTGCGGTGCCGACCGCTGCGTTGAACCGCAGCCGTTATCTGCTGCTGGTATTCAGCGACAACCGCACCGCCGAAGAGCGCGCCAACGATGCGGCGCAGGCTCAGGAAAATCTTGATGCGCAGGGCGGTGGACCGGTGATTCCGGCCACGGTGCCGAAAACCGTGACACCGCCTGCAGCGGTGCCTGCGCCGGCCGCGACCGCCACGCCGGCAGTCAGTGCCACGCCGGCCAAACCGGTCGCCAGCAAGCCGCCTGCCAAACCAACTGCAGCCACGCCCGCGAATAGCCGGCCTGCAGCGTCCCAGCCGGCGGTTCGACCAGCGGCCAAACCGCCTGTCACCACGCCGGCCAACACCGGGAGACAAGAATAATGGTCGGGGCTACCGCTTCGCGTAACGGTTGGATGGTCTGGCTGACGTTTCTCGTCGGCCTGCTGCTCAGTGTGTCGCCGATGCCGCAATTCATGGAGATCCTGCGCCCGCTGTGGCTGGCGCTGCTTCTGGCGTTCTGGGCTCTGGCCCTGCCGCAAACGGTCGGCATGGTGACCGCGTTTTGCCTGGGACTGGCCGAAGACGTGCTGTACGGCACGCTGCTTGGGCAGAACGCGTTGATCCTGACGCTGATCACCTTCCTGGTGCTGTCGTTGCAGCAGCGTCTGCGGATGTTCCCGATGTGGCAGCAATGCCTGGTGATCCTGGTGATCTTCGGCCTCGCTCAGCTGGTTCAACTGTGGCTCAGCGCGCTGACCGGCAACCGCCAGCCAACGCTGGCACTGGTGCTGCCGGCATTGACCAGCGCGTTGCTCTGGCCCTGGGTCAGCTTCGCTTTGCGTGGATTGCGCCGGCGCTACAAAATCAACTGATTCGGTCAGGCATGTGCCCGCACCTCGACAAGGGAGATGTCTTGATGAAGCCGCTTTACCTCGCCTCTGGTTCGCCGCGCCGGCGTGAATTGCTCACGCAGATCGGCGTGCCGTTCTCCGCCATCAGCGCGGAAATCGACGAAACCCCGCTTGCCGAAGAATCGCCTTCGGCCTATGTCGAGCGCCTGGCGCGTGGCAAGGCCGAGGCCGGTCGACGCGCGCTCGCCTGCGACGCGGCGTTTTGCGTACTGGGGGCGGACACTGCCGTGGTCCTCGACGGTAAAATTCTTGGCAAACCGGTGGACGAAGTCGACGCATGCGCCATGCTGATGATGTTGTCCGGCAAGGAGCATGAAGTGCTGACCGCCATCGCTGTGCTGGAAGGCCAGCATTGCGAGTCGCGCGTGGTGCGCAGTCTGGTGCGCTTCCGCCCGATCAGCCGCGAAGAGGCTGCGGCCTACTGGGCCAGTGGCGAGCCTCGGGACAAGGCCGGCGGTTATGGCATTCAGGGCCTCGGCGCGGTGTTTGTCGCCGGGCTCAATGGCAGCTATTCGGCGGTGGTCGGGCTGCCGGTTTGCGAAACCGCAGAACTGTTGGGCCATTTCGGCATACCCTGTTGGCAAAACCTGAACGCGCAATGAGCGTCGTATGGATCAAGATGCGGCCATTATCGTGAACATGCCTGAACGAGACCCTGCCATGAGTGAAGAGATTCTGATCAACATCACGCCGATGGAATCGCGCGTGGCGGTGGTCGAAAACGGTGTGCTGCAAGAAGTCCACGTCGAGCGCACGCAAAAACGCGGGATCGTCGGCAACATCTATAAAGGCAAGATCGTCAGGGTGCTGCCGGGCATGCAGGCGGCATTTGTCGATATCGGTCTGGACCGTGCGGCATTCATTCACGCCTCGGAAATTTCCCTGCGCGAAGGCCCGGCGGTGGAAAGCATCAGCGCGCTGGTGCATGAAGGCCAGAGCCTGGTGGTGCAAGTCACCAAGGATCCGATCGGTTCGAAAGGCGCACGTTTGACCACCCAGCTGTCGATCCCGTCGCGCTATCTGGTGTACATGCCGCGCACCGCCCATGTCGGCATTTCCCTGAAGATCGAAGACGAAGCCGAGCGCGAGCGCCTCAAGCAGGTGGTCAGCGATTGCGTGGCCAAGGAAGGAATCAAGGAGGCCGGTGGCTTCATCCTGCGTACCGCCGCCGAAGGCGCCGGGGCCGATGAAATCCTCATGGACATCCGCTACCTGCGGCGCCTGTGGGACCAGATCAATGCGCAGATCCAGACCATCGGCGCACCGAGCGTGATCTACGAAGACCTCGGTCTGGCGCTGCGTACCCTGCGCGATCTGGTCAGCCCGAAGATCGAGAAAATCCGCATCGACTCCCGGGAAACCTTCCAGAAAACCACGCAGTTTGTCGCCGAACTGATGCCGGAAATCGCCGATCGTCTGGAGCACTACCCGGGTGAGCGACCGATTTTCGACCTGTATGGCGTCGAAGACGAAATCCAGAAAGCCCTTGAACGCAAAGTGCCTCTCAAGTCCGGTGGTTATCTGGTGGTCGATCCGGCGGAAGCCATGACCACCATTGACGTCAACACCGGGGCCTTCGTCGGCCATCGCAACCTTGAAGAAACCATCTTCAAGACCAACCTTGAAGCCGCGACCGCGATTGCCCGGCAGATGCGCCTGCGCAATCTGGGCGGGATCATCATCATCGACTTCATCGACATGGAAGATGAAGAGCACCAGCGTCAAGTGCTGCGTACCCTGGAAAAACAGCTGGAGCGCGATCACGCCAAGACCAACATCATCGGCATCACCGAGTTGGGCCTGGTGCAGATGACCCGCAAACGTACCCGCGAAAGTCTTGAGCAAGTGCTGTGCGAGCCGTGCAGCAGCTGTCAGGGGCGCGGCAAGCTGAAGACTCCGGAAACCATCTGTTACGAGATCTTCCGCGAAATTCTGCGCGAGGCCCGCGCCTATCAGGCCGAGGGGTACCGGGTGTTGGCGAACCAGAAAGTGGTGGATCGCCTGCTCGATGAAGAATCCGGTAACGTCGCCGAGCTTGAAGGTTTCATCGGTCGCACCATACGCTTTCAGGTCGAAACCATGTATTCCCAGGAACAATATGATGTGGTGCTGCTCTGATCCCCTGCAGCACATTTAATCCACAACGGCTGGCCTCAGCTTTTCGCAGTTTTTTCGCCATGGGAGCCAACTGACATGGAGCGTCTGACACGCATTTTGGCCGCACTTACCCGCTGGGGACTGGGCCTGTGCGCGTTGGTTCTGGTGCTGTTGGCGTTGTACGTCAGCCTCGGTCGGGAATTGACGCCGCTGGTGGCGGAATACCGCACCGACATCGAAAACAAGGCCAGTGCCGCGCTCGGCATGCCGCTGCAGATCGGCGAACTGGAAGGTGACTGGAGCGGATTTGCACCGATCCTGCTGGCCCATGACGTGATGGTCGGTGACGGCGCGAATGCCTTGCGTCTGGACCGGGTACGTGTGGTGCCGGATCTCTGGGGCAGCCTGCTGGCGCGCGAAGTACGTATCGCCCATCTGGAATTGAACGGTCTGAAAATCAGCGTCAAGGAAGCGCAGGACGGCACATGGTCGCTGGAAGGCCTGCCGGTGCAGAACGACCAGCCGCTTGATCCCGAACAACTGTTCAAGCGCTCGCAGATCGTTCAGCAATTGTCGGTGCTCGACAGTCAGGTGACCGTGCAGCCGCTGGACCATGCGCCGATGACCTTCACCTACGTCGGCCTCAATCTGAAAACCGGCAGCAGCCGGCAGCGCCTCGATGCTCGTCTGACTTTGCCCGACGGGCAGCCGATGGCGATGAGCCTGCGAACACGGATTCGCCCCTCCCGACTGCCGGACAGCTCGGTGGAAGGCTATGTCAGCCTGCCGCAAAGCGACTGGTCGAAGTGGTTGCCCGAGCGTTTGACCCAGCAATGGAATTTTTCCGAGATCAAGGCGGGCGGCGAGTTGTGGGTGAACTGGAACGACGGCGCCCTGCAAAGCGCCGCTGTCCGTTTGAACGCACCGCAGGTGACCGGCGCTTATGCCGAGCGCAAGCCGATCAAGATCAGCAATCTGGCGCTCAATGGCTATTACCAGCGCGACGATGACGGCGCCACCGTTACGCTTGATTCGCTGGCGATGAGTTTTGGCGAAACCCGCTGGGAAACTCACGTGCAGCTCAAGCAGACGGCAGCCACTGATGCAGTCGACGAGCTGTGGCATCTGCAGGCTGACCGCCTCGATTTGCAGCCGGTCACCCCGTTGCTGAATGCACTGGGGCCGCTGCCTGAAGGCTTCGCCACGGTTGTCGACCACCTGAAAGTGACCGGCGGGTTGCGCAACGTGTTGCTGGATTTTCGCCCCAACGCTACCGATGGCTCGAAATTCGGCTTCGCGGCCAATCTGGATAAAGTCGGGTTCGACGCCTATCACGGCGCCCCGGCGGCGCGAAACGTCAGTGGCAGCCTCAGCGGCAACCTCGACGGCGGCGAGCTGCGCCTGGACAGCAAGGATTTCGTCCTGCACCTCGACCCGATCTTCGCCAAGCCATGGCAATACATTCAGGCCAATGCCCGGCTGACCTGGAAGCTCGACAAAGAAGGTTTCACCCTGATCGCGCCTTACCTGAAAGTGCTGGGCGAGGAGGGCAAAATTGCTGGCGATTTCCTGATCCGCCTGCACTTCGACCATAGCCAGGAAGACTACATGGACCTGCGCGTCGGGCTGGTCGATGGCGACGGTCGCTACACCGCCAAATACCTGCCCGAAGTCTTGAGTCCGGCCCTCGACGAGTGGCTGCGCACGGCGATCCTCAAAGGCGCGGTGGACCAGGGTTTTTTCCAGTATCAGGGTTCGCTGAGCAAAAATGCCAAGGATGTCGATCGCAGCATCAGCCTGTTCTTCAAGGTGCATGACGCCGAGCTGGCGTTCCAGCCGGGCTGGCCGCACGTGAGCAAGGTCAGTGGCGACGTGTTCATCGAGGACAGCGGCGTGCGCATCGTGGCCGACAAGGGGCAGTTGCTCGACACCCAGGTCAGCGACGTTTTCGTCAATATTCCCCATGTCCCGGCGGGGCAGCATACGCATCTGTTCCTCGACGGCGGGTTTGCCGGTGGGTTGGGTGATGGCCTGAAAATTCTCCAGACTGCACCGATCGGCACTGGCGAAACGTTTGCCGGCTGGGAAGGCGAGGGCGATCTGCAGGGCAAGGTCAAACTCGATATCCCGCTGGAAAAGGGCGATTTGCCGAAGATCCTCGTCGACTTCAAGACTGCCAATGCGCGCTTGAAACTGGCGGAGCCGAAACTTGAGCTGAGCCAGCTCAAAGGCGATTTCCGTTTCGACAGCGCCAAAGGATTGAGTGGGCAGAACATCGCCGCCAAGGCTTTTGACAAGCCGGTGACCGCGCAGATTTTCGCGGATGGCAGCCCGGGCAAGCTCAAGACGCGGGTCTCGGCTTCCGGGCAGGTCGAGGTCAAGAAACTCACTGACTGGCTGGGCGTGACTCAACCGTTGCCGGTGTCTGGGACCCTTCCCTATCAGTTGCAGGTCAACCTCGACGGCACTGACAGTCAACTGACGGTCAGTTCCAGCATGAAAGGCGTCGCGGTGGATCTGCCGGCGCCGTTCGGCATGTCGGCCCAGCAAGGGCGTGACACGGTGTTCCGCATGAGCTTGCAAGGTCCGGAGCGGCGTTTTTGGGTCAGTTACGATCAACTGGCCAGCTTCACCTTCGCCGCACCGCCGAGCAATTTCGCCGATGGTCGTGGCGAGCTGTTTCTCGGTACTGGCGACGCAGTCCTGCCGGACGCCAAAGGCCTGCGCATACGCGGTGTGCTGTCGGAGCTGGACGTCGCGCCGTGGCAGGACCTGGTCAATAAATACGCCGGTAACGACCCGGGTGGCAGCGCCAAGCAATTACTCAACAGTGCCGACTTCAAGGTGGGCAAGCTCACCGCATTCGGCACCACTCTCGATCAGGCGGCAGTTCAGGTCAATCGCAAACCGTGGGCGTGGAATCTGGCGCTCGACAGCCAGCAGGCCAAAGGCTCGGCCAGTCTTCCCGATGCCAAGGGCGCACCGATCGCGGTCAATCTGCAATACGTGCGGCTGCCGGCACCGGATCCGACGGTGCAGGCCGACGAGAACTCGCCTGATCCGCTGGTTTCCGTCGACCCGACGAAGATCCCCGCGCTGGACATCACCATCAATCAATTGTTTCTCGGCGCGGATCTGGTAGGCGGCTGGTCGCTCAAGGTACGGCCAACGGCCAAAGGCATCGCCCTGAACAATATGGACATGGGCCTCAAGGGCATCCTGTTGCAAGGCAATGGCGGCTGGGAAGGTACCCCGGGTTCGACCAACAGCTGGTTCAAGGGCCGGATAAGCGGCAAGAACCTTGCCGATGTGCTTAAGGGCTGGGGCTTCGCGCCGAGCGTGACCAGTGAAGAATTCCACATGGACGTCGATGGCCGCTGGCCGGGATCGCCGGCGTGGCTGGCGACCAAGCGTTTCTCCGGCACGCTGGATGCCTCGCTGAATAAAGGTCAGTTCGTTGAAGTGGAGGGCGGCGCGCAGGCGTTGCGGGTGTTCGGTCTGCTCAACTTCAATTCCATTGGGCGCCGTCTGCGTCTGGACTTCTCCGACTTGTTTGGCAAAGGCTTGAGCTACGACCGGGTCAAGGGCTTGTTGGTGGCCAATAGCGGCGTGTATGTCACCCGCGAGCCGATTCGGCTGACCGGTCCTTCAAGCAATCTTGAGCTGGACGGTACGCTGGATCTGGTTGGCGATCAGGTCGATGCAAAATTGCTGGTGACCTTGCCGGTGACCAACAATCTGCCGATCGCCGCGCTGATTGTCGGCGCGCCAGCGGTCGGCGGGGCATTGTTCCTTATCGACAAGCTGATCGGTGACCGCGTGGCACGCTTCGCCAGCGTCAAATACACCGTCAAGGGCCCGTGGAAAGAGCCGAAAATCACCTTCGACAAGCCTTTTTGAGTAGCATGAGGCTTTTCCCCGTGTAGGAGCTGCCGCAGGCTGTGATCTTTTGATCTGGTTTTTAAAAGCACAATCAAAAGATCGCAGCCTGCGGCAGCTCCTACAGTGATAAGTGGACTCCCTGTCAGGAAGCGGCCATGTCTTTAGCGGTGATTCAAATGGTCAGCCAGAGCGATGTGCTGGCCAATCTGGCGCAGGCCCGACGCCTGCTCGAGCAGGCGGCAATCGGTGGCGCGAAGCTGGCAGTGCTGCCGGAAAACTTCGCTGCCATGGGCCGTCGCGACATTGCCGACATCGGTAAGGCCGAAGCGCTCGGTGAAGGCCCGATCCTGCCATGGTTGAAACAGACCGCCCGCGACCTCAAGTTATGGATAGTGGCCGGCACCTTGCCGTTGCCGCCGCTTGGGCAACCGGACGCCAAGTCGCATGCCTGTTCGCTACTGGTCAACGATCAGGGTGAAACCGTCGCACGGTATAACAAGTTGCACCTGTTCGATGTCGATGTGGCGGACAATCGCGGGCGGTATCGCGAATCCGATGACTATGCTTATGGCAGTGGCGTGGTGGTGGCGGACACACCGGTTGGCCGAGTCGGCCTGACCGTGTGCTACGACCTGCGCTTTCCGGAGTTGTACAGCGAATTGCGCGCCGCTGGTGCCGAGTTGATCACCGCCCCGTCTGCCTTCACCGCTGTGACCGGTGCGGCGCACTGGGAGGTGCTGATTCGCGCCCGGGCCATCGAGACCCAGTGTTATGTGTTGGCGGCAGCGCAGGGCGGGACCCATCCGGGACCGCGTGAAACCTTCGGTCATGCAGCGATTGTCGATCCGTGGGGCCGGGTGCTGGCGCACCAGGATCAAGGCGAGGCGGTATTGTTGGCCGCACGCGACAGTGATGAACAAGCGTCTATCAGGGCGCGAATGCCGGTGACCCGTCATCGGCGGTTTTTCTCGCAGGGCGCCCAGCGGCCTGCTTCAGAACATGAATTTAAGGCGTAAACCTATGAGCGAGTTGTTGTCCTCAGTCAGCGATCACCTGTTGGCGCCCGGCGGCGTGACCATCGAGAGCCTGCAAGGTGTGCTCGGCGATCTGGCCGGCCCGGGCATCGATGCTGCCGATCTGTATTTCCAGGGCCAGATCTCTGAGTCGTGGTCGCTGGAAGACGGTATCGTCAAGGAAGGCAGCTTCAACCTCGACCAAGGTGTTGGCGTGCGTGCGCAGTCCGGCGAGAAAACCGGTTTTGCCTACAGCAACGCGATCACCCTCGAAGCCCTGGGCGCTGCGGCCCGTGCCGCCCGCTCGATCTCCCGCGCCGGGCAGAACGGCACGGTGCAGGCGTTCAGCACTCAGGATGTCGCGCAGTTGTATGCGCCGGACAATCCGCTGGAAGTGCTGAGCCGCGCCGAGAAAGTCGAGCTGCTCAAGCGCATCGACGTCGCTACCCGCGCTCTTGATCCACGGATTCAACAGGTCAGCGTGAGTATGGCCGGGGTCTGGGAAAGGATTCTGGTGGCGTCTACCGACGGTGGCCTGGCTGCTGACGTGCGTCCGCTGGTGCGTTTCAACGTCAGCGTGATCGTCGAGCAGAATGGTCGTCGCGAGCGCGGCGGGCATGGCGGTGGCGGGCGTACCGATTACCGCTATTTCCTCGCCGAAGACCGCGCCATGGGCTATGCCCGTGAGGCGCTGCGTCAGGCGCTGGTGAACCTGGAAGCGATTCCGGCACCGGCCGGCACTTTGCCTGTCGTCCTCGGATCGGGTTGGTCCGGCGTGCTCCTGCACGAAGCGGTCGGCCACGGTCTGGAGGGGGATTTCAACCGCAAGGGCAGTTCGGCCTACAGCGGGCGAATGGGCGAAATGGTCGCCTCCAAACTGTGCACCATCGTCGATGACGGCACGTTGAGCGGCCGTCGCGGCTCGCTGAGCGTCGACGACGAAGGCACTCCGACCGAGTGCACCACGCTGATCGAGAACGGTGTGCTCAAGGGTTACATGCAGGACAAGCTCAACGCGCGCCTGATGGGTGTAGCCCGTACCGGCAACGGTCGTCGTGAGTCATACGCGCATCTGCCGATGCCGCGCATGACCAACACCTACATGCTCGGTGGCGAAAGCGATCCGGCGGAAATCATCGCATCGGTGAAGAAAGGCATCTACTGCGCCAACCTCGGCGGCGGTCAGGTCGACATTACCAGCGGCAAGTTCGTGTTCTCCACCAGCGAGGCGTACCTGATCGAGGACGGCAAGATCACCGCACCGGTCAAGGGCGCGACGTTGATCGGCAATGGTCCCGAGGCGATGAGCCGGGTGTCGATGGTCGGTAACGATCTGGCACTGGACAGCGGTGTGGGCACGTGCGGCAAGGACGGGCAGTCGGTACCGGTGGGTGTCGGTCAGCCGACGCTGAAGATCGATGCGATTACCGTGGGTGGCACGGGCGCATAAACAAAAAAAGCTGTAGGAGCTGCCGCAGGCTGCGATCTTTTGGTCTTGCTTTTAACAATCAAAGTCAAAAGATCGCAGCCTTCGGCAGCTCCTACAGGGGCGAGTATCAACGCAGGCCGCGTTGCGTATCGTCCAGCTCACGGATGTACTTGAAGATCTTGCGGCTGGAAGCAGGAGGTTTGTTGTGTGCAACCTCGTGTTGAGCCTGACGGATCAGCGACCGCAGTTGCTGGCGATCGGCGTCCGGGTATTCGACGACGAATTTCTCCAGCACGGCATCGTCACCGGCGATCAGCCGGTCACGCCAGCGTTCGAGGTTGTGGAAACGCTCGTTGTACTGACGGGTGGAGGCATCGAGTTGATCGAGCAGGACCAGAATCGCGTCAGTATCCTGATCGCGCATCAGTTTGCCGATGAACTGCAGGTGCCGTTTACGCGCGATGTTCGCGGTGTGCTTCGGCGCATCGGCCAGGGCCCGGCGCAGAGCGTCGGTCAATGGCAGTTTTGCCTGCAAGTCGGGCTTGAGTGTTGTAAGGCGCTCGCCAAGGTCAACCAGAGCATGCAGCTCGCGTTTGACCTGAGATTTGCTTTTTTCTCCCGTATCGAGGGAGTCGTCGTAAGAATCAACCATGGTGGCAGTCCGCAAAGAAACGCCGCCATGATAACCAGTCGGGGGCCGCTTGTCCGGCCCGGTCGCTCGATGACCCCAGCCGAAAGCAGAATTTGAGTGGAGATGAGCATGAGTGCAGTTCAAAGCGTCGGCCCGCAAGCATTGCCGGCACTGCAGGAACAGGTCGAGCAGATCATCGCCGAAGCCAAGCGTCAGGGCGCCAGTGCCTGTGAAGTCGCGGTGTCGCTGGAGCAGGGTTTGTCGACCTCGGTGCGTCAGCGTGAGGTCGAGACGGTCGAGTTCAATCGCGACCAGGGCTTTGGCATCACCCTGTACGTCGGCCAGCGCAAAGGCTCGGCCAGCACCTCCGCCACCGGGCCGGATGCGATTCGTGAAACCGTTGCTGCCGCACTGGCGATCGCCAAACACACCTCTGAAGACGAAGCCTCGGGCCTCGCCGATGCCGCGTTGATGGCCAGGGATGTGCAGGATTTCGACCTGTTCCACGAATGGGACATCACCCCGGAGCAGGCGATCGAGAAGGCGTTGCTCTGTGAAGCCGCCGCGTTCGACGCTGATGTGCGAATCAAGAACGCCGACGGCACCACCCTCAGCACCCATCAGGGCTGCCGCGTGTATGGCAACAGCCACGGTTTCATCGGCGGTTACGCGTCGACCCGGCACAGCCTGAGCTGCGTGATGATCGCCGAAGCCGATGGCCAGATGCAGCGCGATTACTGGTATGACGTCAATCGTCAGGGCAGCCTGCTGGCGGATCCGGTGAGCATCGGCCAGCGTGCCGCGCAACGCGCCGCGAGTCGTCTGGGCGCGCGTCCGGTGCCGACCTGCGAAGTGCCGGTGCTGTTTTCTGCCGAGCTGGCGGGCGGGTTGTTCGGCAGCTTTCTGTCAGCGGTCTCCGGCGGCAGTCTGTATCGCAAATCGTCGTTCCTCGAAGGCACGCTGGGGCAGAAGCTGTTTCCGGAATGGCTCACCATCGATGAGCGTCCACATCTGATGCGCGCCATGGGCAGTGCGTCTTACGACGGTGATGGCTTGGCCACCTACGCCAAACCGTTCGTCGAAAAGGGCGAATTGGTGTCGTACATTCTCGGCACGTACTCCGGGCGCAAACTCGGCATGCCAAGCACCGCCAACGCGGGGGGCGTGCATAACCTGTTCGTGACGCATGGTGATGAAGATCAGGCGGCACTATTGAAACGCATGGGTCGCGGCTTGTTGGTTACCGAATTGATGGGTCATGGTTTGAACATGGTCACCGGCGATTATTCGCGCGGAGCGGCGGGGTTCTGGGTCGAGAATGGCGAAATCCAGTTCGCGGTGCAGGAAGTGACCATCGCCGGCAACATGCGCGACATGTTCAAGCAGATCGTCGCCGTCGGTAATGATCTGGAACTGCGTAGCAACATTCGCACAGGCTCGGTATTGATCGAGCGGATGACTGTGGCGGGCAGCTAAGCCCCAGCGGTCAGACAAGAAAGGCGCGCCACCTCATCGGGTGGCGCGCCTTTTTTCTTGGCTCCACACAAAACCTTGTGGGAGCGAGCCTGCTCGCGAAAGCGATAGCAGCCGACCGCAGCGGCGAATGACACGACGCCTTCGCGAGCAGGCTCGCTTCCACAATGGAGTTTGTGTAACCAGGTGCTCTTGTTTTGGTTCTCATTATCATCTAATAATGAATCTCATCTCCGCACGAGTCCCGGATCATGAGTTCTGCCTTGCACGAGCAGCCGTACCTCGAAAGCTGGCGCTGGATGAGTCGCCAGATCCGTTGCGCGATGGACCCCGATGAACCGCGCCTGATCGAACACTACCTGGCCGAAGGCCGTTATCTGGCCTGCTGCACGGCGACTTCCCCGTGGACCATCGCTGAAACCTCCTTCCGTTTGCTGCTCGACACAGCCTGCGACATCGCGTTGCCATGGCACTGGCGCAGCTTGTGTCTCGATCAAGCCTGGCGCCCGCTGCGTGAAATGGAGCGCCTGTCGCTGTGCAACTGCCGACTCCAGCGTTGGCAGCGCTACACCTGGCAACTGGCGACCTGCGAGTTGCAACCCTCGATTCCTTTCATTGAATCAGTCCAAGGATTTTCAGATGACCAAGACTCGTATTGAGCGCGACAGCATGGGCGAACTGCAGGTGCCGGTGGACGCTCTCTACGGCGCGCAGACCCAGCGCGCAGTGGATAACTTCCCGATCAGCGGCAAACCGATGCCAACGCAATTCATCCGTGCGCTGATCCTCGCCAAAGCCGCCGCCGCGCGGGCCAACGTCGAACTCAACCAACTGAGCGCCTCGCAAGGCAAGGCCATCAGCGACGCCGCGCAAGGCCTGCTCGAAGGCGACTTCATGCAGCATTTTCCGGTGGATATTTTCCAGACCGGCTCCGGCACCAGCTCCAACATGAACGCCAACGAAGTGATCGCGACCCTCGCCAGTCGCCTGCTTGGCGAGCCGGTCAACCCGAACGATCACGTCAACTGCGGCCAGAGCAGCAACGACATCATCCCGACCACCATTCACGTCAGCGCCGCCCTGGCGTTGCACGAACAACTCCTGCCGGCGTTGCTGCACCTGGTGCAGGTCATCGAAAACAAAGCCGTGCAAGTGCATCACCACGTCAAAACCGGTCGCACTCATTTGATGGATGCGATGCCGGTGCGCATGAGTCAGGTGCTCAACGGTTGGGCGCAGCAACTCAAGGCCAATATCGGTCATCTGCAGGATTTACTGCCAAGCCTGCAATCGCTGGCGCAGGGTGGCACGGCCGTCGGCACCGGGATCAATGCGCACCCGGAATTCGCCGCGCGTTTCAGCCGCCAATTAAGCCAGCTGACCCATGTGCAATTCACTCCGGGCAAGGATCTGTTCGCCCTGATCGGCTCGCAGGACACCGCCGTCGCCGTCTCCGGCCAGCTCAAGGCCACCGCCGTGTCGCTGATGAAAATTGCCAATGACCTGCGCTGGATGAACTCCGGCCCGCTCGCCGGTCTCAGTGAAATCGAGCTGGAAGCTTTGCAGCCAGGGTCGTCGATCATGCCGGGCAAGGTCAATCCGGTGATCCCGGAAGCCACCGCGATGGTCGCCGCGCAGGTGATCGGTAACGACTCGGTGATCACTATCGCCGGCCAGTCGGGCAACTTCGAGCTGAACGTGATGCTGCCGATCATCGCCCAGAACCTGTTGAACAGCATCGAACTGCTGGCCAACGTCAGCCGTCTGCTCGGCGACAAAGCCATCGCCAGCTTCAAGGTCAACGAGTCGCGGCTCAAGGAAGCGCTGTCGCGCAACCCGATTCTGGTCACCGCGCTCAACCCGATCATCGGTTACCAGAAAGCCGCGGAAATCGCCAAGCAGGCCTACAAACAGGGGCGCCCGGTGATTGACGTCGCGCTGGAGCACACCGATCTGTCGCGCAGCCAACTGGAAGAGTTACTCAACCCCGAGAAACTCACTGCCGGCGGCGTATAAGTCCCGCAACCGCTTTGGAGGTTCACCATGGAGCACTGGAAACGCACGATCGAACGGGCCAATCGCTGCTTCATGCTCGGCGAGCTGATTGACGCCCGCGAGGCTTATCTGCAAGCCCTGGCCTTGGCGCAAGTGCTGTTCGAACGCTGGACGGATGCCGACGAAGCGGTGGCGGCCTGCGTTATCTCCCACCACAACCTGGCGGACCTGCACCTGCGCCTGAACCAGCCGGAGGAGAGCGCCGAGTACCTCTGCGCGATTCATCAACGGCTGTTGCAAACCATGCAGGACGAGCGCCTGCGCCCGGCCCTGCGGGAGGCGGCGTTGCGCCAGAGCAGCAAGACCTACGTCGAGCTGCTGAATTTCATCGGCGAACACGGCGAATACCCGCGCACCCAACGCCTGCTGCACCCGGACACCGGCCATGCACGCCGCGCGTCAGCCTCACATCACCATGGAGTCCACTGAAATGGCTTTTACCTTACCTGCCTTGCCGTACGCCTACGACGCCCTGGAACCGCACATCGATGCGCAAACCATGGAGATTCACTACACCAAGCACCACCAGACCTACATCAACAACCTCAACACTGCCGTCGAAGGCACAGAGTATGCCGAGTGGCCGGTGGAAAGACTGGTCGCCAGCGTCCAGCAGTTACCGGAAAAACTCCGTGCGGCCGTGATCAATCAGGGTGGCGGTCACGCCAACCATTCGTTGTTCTGGGAAATCATGGTGCCCAACGGTGGCGGCAAGCCTGAAGGCGCGCTGGCCAAGGCGATTGATGACCAACTGGGCGGCCTCGACAGCTTCAAGGAAGCCTTCACCAAAGCCGCACTGACCCGTTTCGGCAGCGGCTGGGCCTGGCTCAGCGTCACTCCCGAGAAGAAGCTGATCGTGGAAAGCAGTGGTAATCAGGACAGCCCGCTGATGAATGGCAATACGCCGATTCTCGGTCTGGACGTCTGGGAACACGCCTACTATTTGCGTTATCAGAACCGTCGTCCGGAATACATCAACGCGTTCTACAACGTGATCAATTGGCCTGAAGTTGCCGCGCGTTATCAGGCTGCTCTGGTTTAAGTCATCCATAAAAACAATCCAAGGCTGACTATGGGTACTGAAACACTGGCGATTGGTGGTGGGCGCATGTTTCGTTATGCGGTCGGGTCGCTGTTGCTGCTGGCGGGCATGACTTTGCTGGTGGCGCATGGGCTGGAATGGCTGGATCTGCAGCCGAGACTGTCGCGGGCCTTGCAGGGGGGGCGCGATCTGCGCCCTCGGCACGGCGCTCGGCGCGGTGCCGGTGCTGGTGATCCGGCGCATACCGCAGAGGCTCAGCGATACGCTGTTGGGGTTCGGCGCCGGCGTGATGCTGGCGGCGACTGCGTTTTCGCTGATCGTGCCGGGCATTGCTGCTGCTGAAAGTCTGGGCCTGACACCGTAGGCTGCCAGCGGGTTGATCTGTTTCGGCATCATGCTCGGTGCATTCGGTCTGTATCTGGTGGACCTGAAACTATCCGGCGCCTCACCGGAAATGCTCGTCGGTACCCCTGAGCGCCCGGTGATCCCGCCAAGGATCTGGTTGTTCGTCTTCGCCATCATTGCTCACAACATCCCGGAAGGCATGGCGGTGGGGGTGTCTGCTGGCGGCGGCATGCCGGATGCCGACAGTCTGGCGATGGGCATCGCCTTGCAGGATGTGCCGGAGGGGTTAGTGATTGCGCTGGTGTTGGCCGGGGCCGGGATGTCGCGGGTCAAGGCGTTTTTGATCGGTGCGGCGTCGGGGCTGGTCGAGCCGGTGTTTGCACTGCTCTGTGCGTGGCTGGTCAGCCTGGCAGAGTTGTTGTTGCCGTTGGGGCTGGCGCTGGCCGCGGGAGCGATGTTGCTGGTGGTGACGCATGAGGTGATCCCCGAGTCGCGACGCAATGGTCATGACAAGCTGGCCAGTCTTGGCTTGCTGATCGGGTTTTGTCTGATGATGGTGATGGATACGGCGTTGGGCTGAAAAAACATCGCAGCCTTCGGCAGCTCTTACAGTGAACGCATTCCAACGTAGGAGCTGCCGAAGGCTGCGATTTTTGTTTTTGAGCTGTCAGCCGCCTTCGTCGAAGTAGTTGTTGATCAACTTCACCAGCGCATCCAGCGCTTCCTGTTCCTGATGGCCTTCAGTACTCAGATAGATCTTCGTGCCCTTGCCGGCAGCCAGCATCATCATCGCCATGATGCTTTTACCGTCCACGGTTGTTTCTGGTGTACGACCCACTCTGATCGTGCAATCCGGGAACTGGCCCGCGACCCCGACGAACTTGGCCGATGCTCGGGCATGCAGGCCCAGTTTATTGATGATTTCGATTTCCAGAGCAGGCATCGCGGTGTGAATCCTTTAAGTGAGGTCGCGGTGGCGAACCTGGACGTTCTTCAGGGTTTTCTGCAGGGCCTGACCCAGGCGTTCGGTCAGGTAAACGGAGCGGTGATGCCCACCTGTGCAGCCAATGGCAATGGTGACGTAGGCGCGGTTGCTCGCAGCAAAGCGTGGCAGCCATTTATTCAGATAGCCGAAGATATCCTGATACATCTCCTCGACTTCCGGTTGCGCCGCCAGGTATTCGGCGACCGGTGCATCGAGACCCGATTGGGCGCGTAGCTCCGGCTTCCAGTACGGGTTGGGCAGGCAGCGCACGTCGAATACCAGATCCGCATCCACCGGCATGCCGCGCTTGAAGCCGAACGACTCGACCAGAAACGCCGTGCCCGGCTCCGGCTGGTTCAGCAGGCGCAATTTGATGGTGTCACGCAGTTGGTACAGATTCAGGTTGGTGGTATTGACCTTGAGGTCGGCCAGGTCCGCAATCGGGCCGAGCAGGGCCGTCTCGTCTTGAATTGCTTCGGCCAGCGAACGATTGGCAGTGCTCAGCGGATGGCGCCGGCGGGTTTCCGAGAAGCGCTTGAGCAGCGTTTCTTCGTCGGCATCCAGATACAACACATCGCACTGGATGTGCCGGGCACGGACTTCTTCAAGCAGTTCGGGGAAACGCGACAGGTGGCTCGGCAGATTGCGTGCATCGATCGACACGGCCACCAGCGGCTGGGCCAGCTCGGTATGAATAAGGGCGCGTTCGGCGAGTTCTGGCAGCAAGCCGGCCGGCAGGTTGTCGATGCAGTAGTAGCCATTGTCCTCAAGGACATCCAGGGCAGTACTTTTACCCGAGCCGGAGCGGCCGCTGACGATGATCAAACGCATGATTAATGACCGTTCTGCTCGCTCAGGACGACCTGATACAAGGCTTCGTTACTTGGTGCGCTGCGCAGTTTTTCGCGCACTTCCTTGCGATCGAGCATGCTGGCGATCTGGCGCAGTAATTCCAGGTGAGCATCGGTGGCCGCTTCCGGGACCAGCAGGACAAACAGCAAGTCAACCGGAGCGCCGTCGATGGCATCGAAGTCAATGGGGGCATCAAGGTGCATCAACGCGCTGATAGGCGCTTCGCAGCCTTTGAGGCGACAGTGGGGAATGGCGATGCCGTTGCCGAAACCGGTGGAACCGAGTTTCTCACGGGCGATCAGCGCATCGAACACATCCTGCATGGCCAGATCCGGCACTTCTTTATGGATGAGGTTGGCAATCTGTTCGAGGGCTTTCTTTTTACTGCCGCCCGGCACGTTCACCAGGGAACGGCCGGGGGTCAGGATACTTTCAAGTCGGATCATGGGTTGGGGGTGTTAACGACCGGTTGCGCCCTGGAGGAGGCTCTGGGTCTTTTCCTTATGCTTTTTGAGTTGGCGATCCAGCTTGTCGGTCAGTGAGTCGATCGCAGCATACATGTCGGTATCTTCTGCGTTGGCGACCACTTCGCTGCCGGGAATATGCAAGGTGGCTTCGATTTTCTGCTTGAGCTTTTCGACGCACATCGTGACCTGCACGTTGGTGATCTTGTCGAAATGGCGCTCCAATCGTTCGAGTTTCTCGTTGATGTAGGTGCGCAGAGGTTCGGTCACTTCCAGTTGGTGTCCACTGATGTTGACTTGCATACAGCTTCTCCTTCGTTGCCAGTGCATAAAGCGGCAGGCCGGATAGCCTGCCACTGGAACGCTGTAACGTGGCTTACATCAACCGCTTGCGTTCGCTCGAAGGCGCGATCCCGAGGGATTCGCGGTACTTGGCGACGGTGCGGCGAGCCACCTGAATGCCTTGTGCCTCCAGTAAACCAGCGATCTTGCTGTCACTCAATGGCTTTTTCTGATTTTCCGCCGCGACCAGTTTTTTGATGATCGCGCGGATCGCCGTGGAGGAGCATTCACCGCCTTCAGAGGTGCTGACGTGGCTGGAGAAAAAGTATTTCAGTTCATAAATGCCCCGAGGGGTATGCATGAATTTCTGCGTGGTGACCCGGGAAATCGTCGATTCGTGCATGCCGACCGCCTCGGCGATGTCATGCAGGACCAACGGTTTCATGGCTTCATCGCCGTATTCCAGGAAGCCGCGCTGATGCTCGACGATCTGGGTGGCCACCTTCATCAGGGTTTCGTTGCGGCTTTGCAGGCTCTTGATGAACCAGCGTGCCTCTTGCAACTGGTTGCGCATGAAGGTGTTGTCGGCGCTGGTGTCGGCGCGTCGCACGAAGCCGGCATACTGCGCATTGACCCGCAGACGAGGCACCGACTCCTGATTCAGCTCGACCAGCCAGCGTTCGTTGTCCTTGCGCACAATCACGTCAGGCACCACGTACTCGGCTTCGGTGGATTCGATCTGTGAACCCGGGCGCGGATTGAGGCTCTGTACCAGTTCGATGACCTGACGCAGCTCGTCTTCCTTGAGCTTCATGCGTCGCATCAGCTGGCTGTAGTCGCGACTGCCAAGCAGATCGATGTAATCGCTGACCAGACGCTTGGCCTCGTTCAGCCAAAGAGTCTTGGCCGGGAGTTGACGCAGTTGCAGCAACAGGCATTCGCCGAGGTTGCGCGCGCCGATGCCGGCGGGTTCGAATTGCTGGATGCGGTGCAGGACGGCTTCGATCTCGTCCAGCTCGATGTCGAGTTCCGGATCAAAGGCGTCGAGAATTTCTTCGAGCGTTTCGTCGAGATAACCCTGATTGTTGATGCAGTCGATCAGGGTCACGGCGATCAGGCGGTCGGTGTCGGACATCGGCGCCAGGTTCAGTTGCCACAGCAGATGGCTTTGCAGGCTTTCCCCGGCGGAGGTGCGGGTGGTGAAGTCCCACTCATCGTCATCGCTGCTGGGCAGGCTGCTGGCGCTGGTCTGGTAGACGTCTTCCCAGGCGGTATCAACGGGCAATTCGTTAGGAATGCGCTCGTTCCATTCGCCTTCCTCCAGGTTATCCACCGTCGGGGCGGTTTCCTGATAGGAAGGTTCCTGAATCTCGGTGTTGGTTTTTTGTTCGGCGTTGTCGGCCAATGGATCGGAGTTGTCGAAGTCGTCGCCTTCTTCCTGGCGCTCGAGCATCGGATTGGATTCCAGGGCCTCCTGGATTTCCTGTTGCAGGTCCAGGGTCGACAATTGGAGCAGGCGGATGGCCTGTTGCAGCTGCGGTGTCATCGTCAGCTGCTGGCCCATTCTCAAGACTAGCGATGGTTTCATGGCAGGGGCTTAACACCTTATTCGCCGGCGCGCATGCGCCATCCACTACAGGGCGCCGAAGCGCCAAACTTAAGCAAATTATATGCCTGAAACTGTCGTGTTTGCCTAGAGCGCTGTAACAATAAAGCGTATAAAAAAGCGCTTCAACGTTACAGCACCCGGAGGGCTGGCCGAATGCGCTCGCGCTTTAGAGGCGGAACTCGTGGCCCAGGTACACTTCCTTCACCAGATCGTTGGCAAGGATGGTTGCCGCATCGCCTTCAGCGATCAGTTGACCGTCGTTGACGATGTAGGCGGTCTCGCAGATATCCAGCGTCTCACGCACGTTGTGGTCGGTGATCAGCACACCGATGCCCTTGGCCTTGAGGTGATGGATGATCTGCTTGATGTCGCCGACCGAGATCGGGTCGACACCGGCGAACGGTTCGTCGAGCAGGATGAATTTCGGGGCGGTCGCCAGGGCACGGGCAATTTCCACCCGACGGCGTTCACCACCGGACAGGCTCATGCCGAGGTTGTCGCGGATGTGGCTGATATGGAATTCCTGCAGCAGGCTTTCCAGTTCCTTGCGACGACCGGCCTTGTCGAGCTCTTGGCGGGTCTCGAGGATGGCCATGATGTTGTCGGCCACCGACAGTTTGCGGAAGATCGACGCTTCTTGTGGCAGATAGCCGATACCGGCCTTGGCGCGACCGTGCATCGGCTGGTGGCTGACGTCCAGATCGTCGATCAGTACGCGGCCCTGATCGGCCTGCACCAGGCCAACGATCATGTAGAAGCAAGTGGTCTTGCCGGCACCGTTCGGGCCGAGCAGGCCGACGATCTGGCCGCTGTCGATCGACAGGCTGACGTCACGCACGACCTGGCGGCTTTTATAGGCCTTGGCCAGGTGCTGAGCTTTCAGAGTTGCCATTACTGGGTTTTCTCGTCGGTTTTCTTCTTCGGCTGGATCACCATGTCGATGCGCGGACGCGTCTCGGTGACCTTGTTGCCGGTAGCGCGACCGGCGCTGGCCAGTTTTCTCACCGTGTCATAGACGATTTTCTCGCCCTGGGTGGTGTTGTTGTCCTTGTCGACAACCTTGGCCTTGTCGATCAGCACGACGCGGTTTTGCGCGGCGTGATACTGGATCGTCACGCCCCAGCCCTGTACAGGCTTGGTGTCACCCTGGGTTTGCAACTGCTCGAAGTAGGCAAGGTTGCCCACCGAGGTCACCACGTCGATGTCGCCGGTCGGAGTACGGGTGATGGTCACCGTATTGCCCTTAACGATCATCGAACCCTGGGTGATGATCACGTCACCTTTATAGGTGGCGATGCCATTCTTGTCGTCCAGTTGGGCGTCGTCGGCCTGAATGCGGATAGGTTGCTGCTGATCGTTCGGCAGAGCCCAGGCGCTCACGCTTCCCAGTGCTGCGCCCAGACTGAGCAAAATAGGGAGGGTTTTAACGAGCCTCATACTGTCCTCTTACGTTCGATTGCAGGTGTATCCTGCTTTCCTTCAAATACGCCTTCATTCCCACGCCAGTCGATACACCGCCAGCGCCGTCGATTCTAACGGGTTGCTCGGTCTGCGCATATTGCTGCTGAGGGAACACCGTCATGCGGGTGCTGGTGATCAGGGTGTCGCGGTTCTTTTCATCGGTGCGCTTGATGCGTACCGAGTCGATCAGTTCCACCTGGGTTCCGTCCGGGTTCACTTCGCCACGCTCGCTGGTCACGTGCCACGGAAAGTCTGTGCCGCGGAACATGTTGAGGTCGGGTTTGGTGACCAGCGTCACGTCCGTCGCTTTCAGATGCTCGGCCTTGTCCGACGTCATTTCGTACTGCACCTTGCCGTCTGGAAGGTATTGCAGGGTATGCGTGTTCGTGGCGTACCAGTCGATGGCGGTGTCTTCGACCTTGGTCACAGGTTTGTCGAGGAACCGTTCAGGGCTGATGTTCCAGTAGCCGACCGCTGCAAACAGGGCAGCGATACAGCCGAACAACAGGAAGTTGCGAAATTTTTTGCTAAACATGGTTTGGCTCACAGGTACGCGGCGTTGGCCGCATCGAGGCGGCCCTGGGCGCGCAGGATCAATTCGCAGAACTCTCGGGCGGCACCTTCGCCACCGCGGGCCCGAGTGACGCCATGGGCGTGTTCGCGCACGAAGTCGGCAGCATTGGCCACAGCCATGCCCAAGCCTACGCGGCGGATCACCGGCAGGTCAGGCAGATCGTCACCAAGGTAGGCGACCTGTTCATAGCTTAGGCCCAGTTGCGCCAATAGGCCGTCCAGAACCACCAATTTGTCTTCGCGGCCCTGAAACAGGTGCGGGATGCCGAGATTCTTCGCCCGGCGCTCGACCACCGGCGTCTTGCGGCCGCTGATGATGGCGGTTTCGACGCCGGCATTCATCAGCATCTTGATGCCCTGGCCGTCGAGGGTGTTGAAGGTCTTGAATTCGCTGCCGTCTTCGAGGAAGTACAGGCGCCCGTCGGTGAGGACGCCATCGACGTCGAACACCGCCAGTTTGATCGCTTTGCCGCGTTGCAGCAGATCGGTTGTCATTACATCACTCCTGCACGCAGCAGATCGGAGAGGTTGAAGGCGCCGATCGGGCGATCTTCTTCGTCCACGACCACCAGTGCGTTGATTCGGTGGTCTTCCATGATTTTCAGCGCTTCGGCGGCGAGCATCTCCGGCCGTGCGGTCTTGCCGTGTGCGGTCATGACCTGGTCGATGGTGGCGCTGCGGATGTCGATGCTGCGATCCAGGGTGCGGCGCAGGTCGCCGTCGGTGAAGATCCCGGCGAGTTTGCCATCGGCTTCAACGATCGCGGTCATGCCCAGGCCCTTGCGGGTCATTTCCATGAGCGCGTCCTTGAGCAGGGTACCGCGTTGCACTTGCGGCAGCTCCTGGCCGGCGTGCATGACGTTTTCCACTTTCAGCAGCAGGCGTCGACCCAGGGCGCCGCCCGGGTGGGAGAAAGCAAAATCTTCGGCGGTAAAACCCCGGGCTTCCAGCAGCGCCACGGCCAGGGCATCGCCCATGACCAGCGCAGCGGTGGTCGAGGAAGTCGGTGCCAGGTTCAGCGGGCAGGCTTCGTGCTCGACGTGAACGTTGAGATTGACTTCGGCGGCCTTGGCCAGCGGTGACTGTGGATTACCGGTCAGGCTGATCAACTGGATGCCCAGGCGCTTGATCAACGGCAGCAGGGTGACGATTTCGTTGGTCGAGCCGGAGTTGGAGAGGGCGAGGATCACGTCATCGCGGGTGATCATGCCCATGTCGCCGTGGCTGGCTTCGGCTGGATGAACAAAAAATGCCGGGGTGCCGGTGCTGGCCAGGGTCGCGGCAATCTTGTTGCCGACGTGCCCGGATTTGCCCATGCCGACCACGACCACACGGCCCTTGCTGGCCAGAATCATCTCGCAAGCGCGTACGAAATCGGCGTCGATATGGGGCAACAAGCCTTGTACGGCTTCCACTTCGAGGCGGATGGTGCGTTGTGCCGATTGAATCAGGTCGCTGGATTGGCTCATGTCAGAAATCGTATAGCCCGATGAAAAGGCGGCGATTATAGCGGTTATGTTGAAAAGCCTCACGCAAGTTCGTCGAGCTTTGTCATTCCTGGCAACCAAAACCCCGAAAAAGTGCCGTCGGGCCTGTCATATCGTTGAACGCGGAGGGGCATGGGCCTTGGGCGCTTGGCGTTTGCAGTGATATAGTTCGCCGCCAGTTCGGCCTGCCCGGGAGGTATGTGCTTTCTACGGAAAGCCAGGCGTCCGAGTGAGAGGCTGCATCGCAAGGAGTTTAGATGAGTGCCGATAACGCCTACGCGGTCGAGCTGAAGGGAGTCTCCTTCAAGCGCGGTGCGCGCAGCATTTTCAATAACGTCGATATTCGCATCCCGCGCGGCAAGGTTACCGGCATCATGGGGCCTTCCGGGTGTGGCAAGACCACGCTGCTGCGATTGATGGGCGCGCAATTGCGTCCCTCCAGCGGGGAAGTCTGGGTCAACGGTCAGAACCTGCCGACGCTGTCGCGCAGTGATCTGTTCGATGCGCGAAAGCACATGGGCGTGCTGTTTCAGAGTGGCGCGCTGTTCACCGATCTCGATGTCTTCGAGAACGTCGCTTTCCCCCTGCGGGTTCATACCCAATTACCGGACGAGATGATCCGCGACATCGTCCTGCTCAAATTGCAGGCGGTTGGACTGCGCGGCGCGATCGAGCTGATGCCGGACGAGCTGTCGGGCGGCATGAAACGTCGCGTGGCGCTGGCGCGGGCGATCGCGCTCGATCCGCAGATTCTCATGTATGACGAGCCTTTCGTTGGTCAGGATCCGATCGCCATGGGCGTGCTGGTGCGCCTGATCCGTCTGCTCAACGATGCGCTGGGCATTACCAGCATTGTGGTTTCCCACGACCTGGCCGAAACCGCGAGCATCGCTGACTACATCTATGTAGTGGGTGATGGTCAGGTGCTGGGGCAGGGCACGCCGGACGAATTGATGAACTCGGATGAACCGCGTATTCGCCAGTTCATGACCGGCAACCCCGATGGCCCGGTGCCGTACCATTTTCCAGCGACGGATTACCGCGCAGATCTTCTGGGGAAGCGCTGATGCGCAGAATTTCATTGATAGAACGCGTACGCCGCTTTGGCGAGACGGCGATCGACGCCGTGGCGGTGTTTGGCCGCGCGACCCTGTTCCTGTTTCACGCCCTGCTCGGTCGTGGCGGCATCAGTGGCGGTTTTGGTCTGCTGGTCAAGCAACTGCATTCGGTTGGCGTGATGTCGCTGGTGATCATCGTCGTCTCCGGGATTTTCATCGGCATGGTGCTGGCGCTGCAGGGCTTCAGTATTCTGTCGAGCTACGGTTCGGAGCAGGCAGTGGGACAGATGGTCGCCCTGACTTTGCTGCGTGAACTGGGTCCGGTGGTGACGGCGCTGCTGTTTGCCGGGCGTGCCGGTTCGGCGCTGACGGCCGAAATCGGCAACATGAAGTCCACCGAACAGCTTTCCAGCCTGGAAATGATCGGTGTCGACCCGCTCAAGTACATCATTGCTCCGCGCCTGTGGGCCGGTTTCATTTCCCTGCCGGTGCTGGCGATGATTTTCAGCGTGGTAGGCATCTGGGGTGGATCGTGGGTGGCTGTCGACTGGCTGGGTGTGTATGAAGGCTCTTATTGGGCGAACATGCAGAACAGCGTGAATTTCACCAGTGACGTGCTCAACGGCGTGATCAAAAGTATTGTTTTCGCCTTTGTAGTGACCTGGATTGCCGTATTCCAAGGCTATGACTGTGAGCCCACTTCCGAGGGTATCAGTCGTGCCACCACCAAGACCGTGGTGTTTGCCTCGCTGGCAGTGCTCGGCCTGGACTTTATTCTGACCGCTTTGATGTTTGGAGATTTCTGATGCAAAACCGCACCCTGGAAATCGGTGTCGGCCTGTTCCTGCTGGCAGGGATCCTGGCCTTGTTGCTGCTGGCGCTGCGGGTCAGTGGCCTGTCTCCGACCTCGACCACCGACACCTATAAGCTGTATGCCTACTTCGACAATATCGCCGGTTTGACGGTCAGAGCCAAAGTGACCATGGCCGGTGTAACCATCGGCAAGGTCACGGCCATCGATCTGGATCGCGACAGCTTCACCGGTCGGGTCACCCTGCAAGTGGATAAAAAGGTCGACAACCTGCCGACCGACTCCACAGCGTCTATCCTGACCGCTGGCCTGTTGGGCGAGAAGTACATCGGTATCAGCGTGGGTGGGGAAGACACTCGTCTGAAGGATGGTGGAACCATCCACGACACGCAGTCGTCTCTGGTACTGGAAGACCTGATCGGTAAATTCCTGCTCAATACCGTTAGCAAAGACGCCAAATGAGGAGCTTTTGAATGATCTCTACCTTGCGACGTGGCCTGTTGGTGTTGCTCGCGACACTGCCACTGCTGGCTAACGCTGCGCCCGGGCAATCGGCGCACGATCTGGTTCAGGACACCACGAACCGGATGCTGGCCGACCTGTCGGCCAACAAAGCGAAATACAAGCAGGATCCGGCTGATTTCTATGCCGCGTTGAACAACATCGTCGGCCCGGTAGTGGATGCCGAGGGCATTTCCAAGAGCATCATGACGGTCAAGTATTCGCGCAAGGCCACGCCTGCGCAGATGCAGACCTTCCAGGAAAACTTCAAGAAAGGCCTGTTCCAGTTCTACGGCAATGCCTTGCTCGAATACAACAATCAGGGCATCACGGTTGACCCGGCCAAGGATGAATCGGGTGATCGCACCAGCGTCGGCATGACCGTCAAGGGCAGCAACGGCGCGATCTATCCGGTGCAGTACACGCTGGAGAAGATCAACGGCGAGTGGAAGCTGCGCAACGTGATCATCAACGGCATCAACATCGGCAAGCTGTTCCGTGATCAGTTCGCGGACGCGATGCAGCGCAATGGCAACGATCTGGACAAGACTATCAACAATTGGGCTGGCGAAGTGGCCAAGGCCAAGGAAACCACCGAGAAAGCTGCCGAGAAGCCAGCGCAATGAATGAGGCGGCAGTTCGTATGAGTGATGTCGACGAGCTATTGCTCAGCGGAGTGCTGGACTATCGCACAGGCCCCGATCTGCGCAAGGAAGGCCAGGCGCTGATCAAGTCCAGCAAGGCGGCATCGCTGGTGATTGATTGTTCGGCAGTGAAGAAGTCCAGCAGCGTCGGCTTGTCCTTGCTGCTGTGCTTCATGCGCGATGCCCGGGCGGCCGGCAAGGCCGTCAGCATCCGCGCGATGCCGGAAGACATGCGCGAAATCGCTCAGGTCAGCGAACTGACCGAGTTGCTGGCGCACCCCTGAACCCGCATCGACAAACAAGCCCCCCGTCAGAGTCCTGCCAATGCGGGGTTCGCAGGCGCGGGGCTTTTTTGTATGATGTCCGACCCGTGCGCACAGGGCGCCGATTGAGGTTGAGCATGCAGGCCGTAGAAGTGAAGAGCTTCCTTGAAGGAAAGCTGCCAGGAACGCAGGTGGAAGTTGAAGGCGAAGGCTGCAACTTCCAGCTGAACGTGATTAGTGATGAACTGGCGGCGTTGAGCCCGGTCAAGCGTCAGCAAAGCATCTATGCCCATTTGAACCCTTGGATCGCTGATGGCAGCATCCACGCGGTCACTATGAAATTTTTCAGCAGCGCGGCCTGGGCCGAGCGCACCTGAGCCCTAGGGCGTCGAGATTCTTATGGATAAATTGATTATTACCGGTGGCGTTCGTCTTGATGGCGAAATCCGTATCTCCGGGGCGAAGAACTCCGCCCTGCCGATTCTGGCCGCCACCCTGCTGTGCGATGGCCCGGTGACCGTTGGCAACCTGCCGCACCTGCACGACATCACCACCATGATCGAGCTGTTCGGTCGCATGGGCATCGAGCCTGTGATCGACGAGAAACTCAGCGTTGAAATCGACCCACGCACCATCAAGACCCTGATCGCGCCATACGAACTGGTGAAAACCATGCGTGCCTCGATCCTGGTTCTGGGGCCGATGGTTGCCCGTTTCGGTGAAGCCGAAGTCGCCCTGCCTGGCGGTTGCGCCATCGGTTCGCGCCCGGTTGACCTGCACATCCGTGGTCTCGAAGCCATGGGCGCGGTGATCGACGTCGAAGGCGGCTACATCAAGGCCAAGGCGCCTGAAGGCGGTCTGCGCGGTGCGCACTTCTTCTTCGATACCGTCAGCGTGACCGGTACCGAAAACATCATGATGGCGGCTGCCCTGGCCAAGGGTCGCAGCGTGCTGCAGAACGCTGCGCGCGAGCCGGAAGTCGTCGACCTGGCGAATTTCCTCAACGCCATGGGCGCCAAGGTTTCCGGCGCCGGTACCGACACCATCACCATCGATGGCGTCGAGCGCCTGGGTTCGTGTTTCTACAAGGTCATGCCTGACCGTATCGAAACCGGCACCTACCTGGTGGCCGCTGCGGTCACCGGTGGCCGCGTCAAGGTCAAGGACACTGATCCGACCATTCTTGAAGCAGTCCTGGAAAAGCTCCGTGAGTCCGGTGCGGAAATCACCTGCGGTGAAGACTGGATTGAGCTGAACATGCACGGCAAGCGCCCGAAAGCGGTCAACGTGCGCACGGCACCGTATCCGGCGTTCCCGACCGACATGCAGGCACAGTTCATCTCGCTCAACGCCATTGCCGAAGGCACCGGTGCGGTAATCGAGACGATCTTCGAAAACCGTTTCATGCACGTGTACGAACTGCACCGCATGGGCGCCAGAATCCAGGTCGAAGGCAACACTGCGATCGTCACCGGTACTGAAGTCCTGAAGGGCGCGCCAGTGATGGCCACCGACCTGCGTGCTTCGGCCAGCCTGGTGATCTCGGCCCTGGTGGCCGAAGGCGACACCCTGATCGACCGCATCTACCACATAGACCGTGGTTATGAGTGCATCGAAGAAAAACTGCAGATGCTGGGCGCCAAGATCCGTCGCGTTCCGGGCTGATTGCTGCATGCGGACACAGGGACGTGTCCACTGAATTTGTTTCGAGTCGAGCCGGTATCCGGCTCGATGTGTGTCCGGCGCCGATTGCGACCGGACATGAGTACCTTGATAAGGACTGACGTTTCCCATGTTGACCATCGCACTGTCCAAGGGCCGCATCCTTGACGACACCCTGCCGCTTCTCGCTGAAGCCGGCATCGTGCCGACCGAGAATCCGGACAAGAGCCGCAAACTGATCATCCCCACCACTCAGGATGACGTACGTCTGTTGATCGTGCGTGCCACCGACGTGCCGACCTATGTCGAGCATGGCGCGGCCGACCTCGGCGTCGCCGGTAAAGACGTGCTGATGGAATACACCGGCCAGGGCCTCTACGAGCCGCTGGATCTGCAGATTGCCCAGTGCAAGCTGATGACGGCCGGCAAGATCGGCGCAGCCGAGCCTAAGGGCCGTCTGCGCGTGGCGACCAAGTTCGTCAACGTTGCCAAGCGCTACTACGCCGAGCAGGGCCGTCAGGTCGACATCATCAAGCTCTACGGCTCGATGGAGCTGGCGCCGCTGATCGGTCTGGCCGACAAGATCATCGACGTGGTCGACACCGGCAATACACTGCGCGCCAACGGCCTGGAACCTCAGGAACTGATCGCCACGATCAGCTCGCGCCTGGTGGTCAACAAGGCTTCGATGAAGATGCAACACGCCCGAATCCAGGCGTTGATCGATACCCTGCGCACGGCAGTGGAATCGCGACACCGCGGCTGATGTACTTGCGCGACCTTGAGTCGCGCCCGTCTATCCGCCTCATAGCCAGAATCTCAGGTGCCCAAGCGGAAACGACTGCTAAGTTAGGGCGCCTGAGTTTTTGCCATTCCTATGAGGCTCTCGCTATGACCGCACCGACTGCAATTCGCCGACTCAACGCTGCTGACCCGGATTTCGCGCATCATCTGGATCATCTGCTGAGCTGGGAAAGTGTGTCTGACGACTCGGTCAATCAGCGCGTTCTGGACATCATCAAGGCGGTGCGCGAGCGCGGTGACGCGGCGCTGGTCGAGTTCACCCAGAAATTCGACGGCCTCGAAGTCGCCTCGATGGCTGACCTGATCCTGCCGCGCGAGCGCCTGGAACTGGCCCTGACCCGCATCACTGTCGCGCAGCGAGAAGCGCTGGAAAAAGCTGCAGCGCGGGTGCGCAGCTACCACGAAAAACAGAAACAGGATTCCTGGAGCTACACCGAGGCCGACGGCACTGTGCTCGGGCAGAAGGTCACGCCGCTGGATCGCGCCGGCCTGTACGTGCCGGGCGGCAAGGCGTCATACCCGTCGTCGGTGTTGATGAACGCGATTCCGGCCAAGGTTGCCGGCGTGGCCGAAGTGGTCATGGTGGTGCCGACCCCGCGCGGTGAAATCAATGAGCTGGTGCTGGCGGCGGCGTGCATTGCCGGCGTTGACCGGGTGTTCACCATCGGCGGCGCGCAAGCGGTTGCTGCGCTGGCTTACGGTACCGAAAGCGTGCCGCAGGTGGACAAAGTGGTCGGCCCGGGCAACATCTATGTCGCCACCGCCAAACGCCACGTGTTCGGTCAGGTCGGCATCGACATGATCGCCGGCCCGTCGGAAATCCTCGTGGTGTGCGACGGCCAGACCGATCCGGACTGGATCGCCATGGACCTGTTCTCCCAGGCCGAGCACGACGAAGACGCGCAGGCAATTCTGGTCAGTCCCGACGCCGAGTTCCTCGACAAGGTCGCGGCGAGCATCGACAAACTGCTGCCGACCATGGACCGCGCGGCCATCATCGAAACTTCGATCAATGGTCGCGGTGCGCTGATTCACGTGCGCGACATGGCGCAAGCCATCGAAGTCGCCAACCGCATCGCCCCGGAACACCTGGAGCTGTCGGTCGCTGACCCACAAGCGTGGTTGCCGCAGATCCGTCACGCCGGCGCGATCTTCATGGGTCGCCACACCTCAGAAGCGCTGGGTGATTACTGCGCCGGCCCGAACCACGTGCTGCCAACGTCCGGCACTGCGCGTTTCTCCTCGCCACTGGGTGTGTACGACTTCCAGAAACGTTCGTCGATCATCTTCTGCTCCGAGGCCGGTGCTTCCGAACTGGGCAAGACCGCTTCGGTGCTGGCCCGTGGCGAATCCCTGAGCGCGCACGCACGCAGTGCCGAATACCGCATCAAAGCTGAGCAGAAGGGGAACTGATCATGAGTAAATTCTGGAGCCCGTTCGTCAAGGATCTGGTGCCGTATGTGCCGGGCGAACAGCCGAAGCTGACCAGACTGGTCAAGCTCAACACCAACGAAAACCCTTACGGCCCGTCGCCCAAAGCCCTGGCGGCGATGCAAACCGAGCTCAACGACAACCTGCGCCTGTACCCGGATCCGAACAGCGATCTGCTGAAAACCGCCGTCGCCAACTACTACGGCGTGCAGAGCAATCAGGTGTTCCTTGGCAACGGTTCGGACGAAGTGCTTGCGCACATCTTCCACGGTCTGCTGCAACACGAGCAGCCGCTGCTGTTTCCGGACATCAGCTACAGCTTCTATCCGGTGTATTGCGGTCTGTACGGCATCCAGTTCGATGCCGTGCCGCTGGACGCGCAGTTCCAGATCAACCCGGCGGACTACGCCAAACCGAACGGCGGGATCATTTTCCCCAATCCGAACGCACCGACCGGTTGCCTGCTGGCACTGGAAGCGGTCGAGCAGATCCTCAAGGCCAGCCCGGATTCGGTGGTTGTGGTGGACGAGGCTTATATCGACTTCGGCGGCGAAACCGCGATCAGCCTGGTGGACCGTTATCCGAACCTGCTGGTGACCCAGACCTTGTCCAAGTCGCGCTCGCTGGCCGGCCTGCGCGTCGGCCTGGCGGTGGGGCATCCGGATCTGATCGAAGCGCTGGAGCGAATCAAGAACAGCTTCAACTCCTATCCGCTGGATCGCCTGGCGATTGTCGGAGCGGCGGCCGCGTTCGAGGATCGCGAGTATTTCGACAAGACCTGCCGTCTGGTCATCGAAAGTCGTGAGTGGGTCATCGCGCAATTGCAGGCCAAGGGGTTTGAGGTGCTGCCGTCGGCGGCAAACTTCATCTTCGCCCGGCACCCGCAACACGATGCAGCGGGGCTGGCAGCCAAGTTGCGCGAGCAGGGCGTGATTGTGCGCCACTTCAAGCAGGAGCGGATTGCCCAGTTCCTGCGGATCTCGATCGGTACGCCGGAGCAGAATCAGGCGCTGATCGACGGCCTCGGCGACCTGTAGGACACCGGTGAACCTGTGGGAGCGAGCTTGCTCGCGAAAGCGCTTGGCCATTCAATAACGATGTTGAATGTGCCGGCCTCTTCGCGAGCAAGCTCGCTCCCACAGTGTTTTTGGTTGGTGTTTACTCTTCTTCCTTGACCGGCGCCGGCGGTGGACGCAGGCCGATTTCCGCGGTCAGCTTCAGCTCCTTGCCATTGCGCATCACTTGAATGGTGACCTTGTCGGTCGGCTTGATCCTCGCCACCTGGTTCATTGACTTGCGGCCATCACCCGCCGGTTCGCCGTCGATACTCAGAATCACGTCACCCAGCTGCAGGCCGGCCTTCTGTGCCGGGCCATCGCGGAAGATTCCCGCCACGACAATTCCAGGACGCCCGGACAGGCCAAACGACTCGGCCAGTTCCTGGGTCAGCGGCTGCACTTCAATACCGAGCCAGCCACGAATCACCTGACCGTGCTCGATGATCGACTTCATCACCTCCATCGCCAGTTTTACCGGAATCGCAAAACCGATGCCTTGCGAGCCGCCGGACTTGGAGAAGATCGCGGTGTTGATCCCGGTGAGATTGCCGTTGGCATCGACCAGTGCGCCGCCGGAGTTGCCCGGGTTGATCGCCGCGTCGGTCTGGATGAAGTCTTCGTAGTTGTTCAGGCCCAACTGGTTGCGCCCGGTGGCGCTGATGATGCCCATGGTCACGGTCTGGCCGACGCCGAACGGGTTGCCGATGGCCAGTGCGACGTCGCCGATGCGGATGTTGTCGGAGCGGCCGACGGTGATCGCCGGGAGGTTTTTCAGGTCGATCTTCAGCACCGCGAGGTCGGTTTCCGGGTCGCTGCCGATGACGCGGGCGAGGGTTTCGCGCCCATCCTTGAGTGCCACCACGATCTGGTCAGCGCCGGTGGTCACGTGGTTGTTGGTCAGAATGTAGCCTTCCGGGCTCATGATCACGCCGGAACCGAGGCTCGATTCCATGCGTTTCTGCTTCGGCGAGTTGTCACCGAAGAAGCGCCGGAACTGCGGATCCTCAAACAGCGGGTGCGCCGGTTTGTTGATGACTTTGGTGGTGTAGAGGTTGACCACCGACGGTGCGGCGATGGTCACCGCGTCGGCATAGGACACCGGGCCCTGTTGCACACTGGTGGTTTGCGGGGCCTGTTGCAGGTTGACGTCGAGGCTCGGAAGCCCGACCCACTGCGGGTAACGCTGAATAATCAACAGAGCGATAAGCACGCCGGCCAACAGCGGCCAGCCAAAAAAACGCAGCGCCTTGAGCATTAAGCACGTCCTGGAAAAGTTGCAGGCGGGGGCAGACCGCCGATAATGTCGCGCATTATACGAGGCCGCGCGCGCCTCTGAACGGGATATTTAGGAGTCTTTCATGGCCGTCGCCCTCAGCACCCTGGTCGAAGAAGCCGACCGTTACCTCGGCAGTGCGAAAATCGCCGATTACTGCCCCAACGGCTTGCAGGTCGAAGGTCGTCCGCAGGTGATGCGCATTGTCAGTGGCGTCACCGCCAGTCAGGCCTTGCTCGATGCCGCAGTAGAAGCCGAGGCCGATCTGGTGTTGGTGCATCACGGCTATTTCTGGAAAGGCGAGAACCCGTGCATCACCGGCATGAAGCAGCGTCGCGTGAAAACCTTGCTCAAGCACGACATCAGTCTGCTCGCCTATCACTTGCCACTGGATCTGCACCCGGAGGTCGGCAACAACGTGCAACTGGCGCGTCAGCTGGACATCACCGTCGAAGGGCCGCTGGATCCCGACAACCTGAAGATTGTCGGACTGGTTGGCTCGTTGAATGAGCCGATGACCCCGCGTGATTTCGCGCGCAAGGTTCAGGAGGTCATGGGCCGCGAGCCGCTGCTGGTCGAAGGCAGTACGATGATTCGTCGGGTCGGCTGGTGCACTGGCGGCGGGCAGGGCTATATCGATCAGGGCGCGGCGGCGGGTGTTGATCTGTTCCTCAGCGGTGAAGCCTCCGAGCAGACCTTCCACAGCGCTCGGGAAAACGACATCAGCTTCATCGCCGCCGGCCACCATGCCACCGAGCGCTATGGTGTGCAGGCGCTGGGTGACTATCTGGCAAAACGTTTTGCCCTGGAACACATCTTCATCGACTGCCCGAACCCGATCTGACGACTCGCGGCGAGCCTGATCTGAAATGCTGTCCTGTAGTACCGAAGGCTGCGATCCTTTGGCGTTGTCTTTTAAAAGCAAGATCAAAAGATCGCAGCCTTCGGCAGCTCCTACAGGGTTAGTAGGGCAAACTGGTGGGCATATTCATATGCCCTTTCGATCTAGTTGGCGTCCTGATTAGAAGAGGGCGCTGTGCTAGGATTCCCCGCTCGAACACGGCCCGCTGGCCGTTCATAAGAAAGCTTTCGTGAGTAGCCATGGTCGACAAACTGACGCATCTGAAACAGCTGGAGGCGGAAAGCATCCACATCATCCGCGAGGTGGCCGCCGAGTTCGACAACCCGGTGATGCTGTACTCCATCGGTAAAGACTCCGCCGTGATGCTGCACCTGGCACGCAAGGCGTTCTTCCCGGGCAAACTGCCGTTTCCGGTGATGCACGTCGACACTCGCTGGAAATTCCAGGAGATGTACAAGTTCCGCGACAAGATGGTCGAAGAGCTGGGCCTGGACCTGATCACCCACATCAACCCCGATGGCGTGGCGCAGAATATCAACCCGTTCACCCACGGCAGCGCCAAGCACACCGACATCATGAAGACCGAGGGCCTGAAGCAGGCACTCGACAAGCATGGTTTCGACGCTGCGTTCGGTGGTGCCCGTCGTGACGAAGAGAAGTCCCGCGCCAAGGAGCGTGTCTACTCGTTCCGCGACAGCAAGCACCGCTGGGATCCGAAGAATCAGCGTCCGGAGCTGTGGAACGTCTACAACGGCAAGGTCAACAAGGGCGAATCCATTCGTGTGTTCCCGTTGTCGAACTGGACCGAACTGGACATCTGGCAGTACATCTACCTCGAAGGCATCCCGATCGTGCCGCTGTACTTCGCCGCCGAACGCGAAGTGATCGAGAAGAACGGCACCCTGATCATGATCGACGACGAGCGCATCCTTGAGCATCTGTCCGACGAGGACAAGGCGCGCATCGTCAAAAAGAAAGTGCGTTTCCGTACCCTTGGCTGCTACCCGTTGACGGGCGCGGTGGAGTCCGAGGCCGAAAGCCTCACGGACATCATTCAGGAAATGCTCCTGACGCGAACTTCCGAGCGCCAGGGCCGGGTCATCGACCACGATGGCGCCGGCTCGATGGAAGATAAAAAACGTCAAGGCTATTTCTAAGGGGTTGTCATGTCGCACGCATCTGATTTGATCAGCGAGGACATCCTCGCCTACCTGGGCCAGCACGAACGTAAAGAGCTGCTGCGCTTTTTGACCTGCGGTAACGTCGACGACGGCAAAAGCACCCTGATCGGGCGCCTGCTGCACGACTCCAAGATGATCTACGAAGATCATCTGGAAGCCATCACCCGCGATTCGAAGAAAGTCGGCACCACCGGTGACGACATCGACCTGGCATTGCTGGTCGACGGCCTGCAGGCCGAGCGTGAGCAGGGCATCACCATTGATGTCGCCTACCGCTATTTCTCCACCGCCAAGCGCAAGTTCATCATCGCCGACACCCCCGGCCATGAGCAGTACACCCGCAACATGGCCACCGGTGCATCCACCTGTGACCTGGCGATCATTCTGGTCGATGCCCGTTACGGCGTGCAGACCCAGACTCGTCGTCACAGCTTCATCGCCTCGTTGCTCGGCATCAAGCACATCGTCGTCGCCATCAACAAGATGGACTTGAAAGACTTTGATGAAGGTGTGTTCGAGTCGATCAAGGCCGACTACCTGAAGTTCGCCGAAGGCTTGAAGATGAAGCCGACCAGCATGCACTTCGTGCCGATGTCTGCTCTCAAGGGCGACAACGTGGTGAACAAGTCAGAGCGCTCGCCGTGGTATACCGGCCAGTCGCTGATGGAAATTCTCGAGACCGTGGAAGTGGCGGGCGACCGCAACTTCACCGATCTGCGCTTCCCGGTGCAATACGTCAACCGTCCGAACCTGAACTTCCGCGGCTTCGCCGGCACCCTCGCCAGCGGCATCGTGCACAAGGGCGACGAAGTGGTGGTGCTGCCGTCGGGCAAGAGCAGCCGCGTCAAATCCATTGTCACCTTCGAAGGTGAGCTGGAGCAGGCCGGTCCTGGTCAAGCGGTGACGCTGACCATGGAAGACGAAATCGACATCTCCCGTGGCGACTTGCTGGTGCATGCCGACAACGTGCCGCCGGTCACCGACAGCTTCGAAGCGATGCTGGTGTGGATGGCTGAAGAGCCGATGTTGCCGGGCAAGAAATACGACATCAAACGCGCCACCAGTTATGTGCCGGGCTCGATTGCCAGCATCGTCAACAAGGTCGACGTGAACACCCTTGAAGAAGGTCCGGCGAGCGCGTTGCAGCTCAACGAAATCGGCAAGGTGAAGATCGCGCTCGACGCGCCGATCGCCCTCGACGGTTACGACAGCAACCGCACCACCGGTGCGTTCATCGTCATTGACCGTTTGACCAACGGCACCGTTGGCGCCGGCATGATCGTCGCTCAGCCACTGAGCCACGGCACGGCCACCCACCACGGCAAACTGGCCCACGTTGCTACTGAAGAACGTGCCCAGCGCTTTGGCCAGCAACCGGCGACCGTGCTGTTCAGCGGCCTGTCCGGCGCAGGCAAGAGCACCCTGGCCTATGCGGTCGAGCGCAAGTTGTTCGACATGGGTCGTGCCGTGTTCGTACTCGATGGGCAGAACCTGCGTCACGACCTCAACAAGGGCTTGCCACATGACCGTGCCGGTCGCACCGAGAATTGGCGGCGTGCGGCGCACGTGGCGCGTCAGTTCAATGAGGCTGGTCTGTTGACCCTGGCGGCGTTTGTTGCGCCGAGTGCTGAAGGTCGCGAGCAGGCCAAGGAGCTGATCGGCAAGGATCGTCTGTTGACGGTTTATGTGCAGGCCTCGCCGGCGGTGTGTGCCGAGCGTGATCCGCAGGGCTTGTATGCTGCGGGTGGCGATAATATTCCGGGTGAGTCCTTCCCGTATGACGTGCCGCTGAATGCCGATCTGGTGATCGACACGCAGTCGTTGTCGCTGGAAGAGAGCGTCAAGCAGGTGCTGGATCTGCTGCGCAAGCGTGGCGCGATTTAAGCGTTTGCCGGAAATGAAAGGCCCGCGGATGAGTGAGCATCGGCGGGCTTTTTTATTGGAGTAATTTGGTTTTTGGCGGTGGCGGCCTTTGGGCCGACCATGCTCTTGGGTTTTTGGGTGTATATCCGTTGCTGCGGTAACGGCTGCTTAGGGTTTCGCCCTGACGGCGAGTCACCTTTTCCAAACGCCGAAAAGGTAACCCAAAAGGCTTGCTCCTGCGTTCGGCCCGCTCGCTGGGGCTCGGGGTCCCTTCGCTGCGGGATTGATCCGGGGGCAGCGCCTACGGTTTGCTTCGCTGCACCTCCTCTCGCTGTGTTTGGCTTCGCCAAACGGTCGCTGCGCTCCCACCCCCGGATCAATCCTTCCGCTCAGCCTTCCGACGTCGCCCGTGGATCAAGATCAAAAGCTGCAGCCGAGCTTGCGCTCATCCTGGAGTGGGGCGGCTGCGCCGCGGGTTTTGTGTAGGAGCTGCCGAAGGCTGCGATCTTTTGATCTTGATTTTGTGGGAGCTGGCCTACCAGCCGACCGATACCTAACTGAACACCCAACCCAATTGTGGGAGCTGGCTTGCCAGCGAAGGCGGCCTGCCAGTTGACCAATCCCTAACTGAACGCACCCAATCCAACTGTGGGAGCTGGCCTGCCAGCGATGGCGCTATGTCATTCACCAGTGATGCTTGCTGATCTCGGCCATCGCCAGCAGGCGAGCTCCCACAAGGTTAGTGCCGGTTCGGGAATTCTCGGTGCATCTGTTCCAGCAGCGCATCCTTGTCCTGCCACAGCTGATTGATCCAGCCCTGAAACTGCAGGCGGTATTCGCCGTCCTGGTCGTAGTTCTTGCCGATGAAGGCCGGCGGGATTTTCAGTTCTTCAAAGTGCACCACCACGTCGCGCACGTTGCCGCACAGCAGGTCCCAGAACCCTGGACGCCCGCCCGGATAGTGGATGGTCACGTTGACGATCGATTCCAGCTGTTCTCCCATTGCGTCCAGCACAAAGGCGATGCCGCCAGCCTTGGGCTTGAGCAGGTACTTGAACGGTGATTGCTGTTGCGCGTGCTTGCCTTCGGTGAAGCGTGTGCCTTCGACGAAGTTGAAAATCCCCACCGGGTTGTCGCGAAACTTCGCGCAGGTCTTGCGCGTGGTTTCCAGGTCTTTGCCTTTCTTCTCCGGGTGTTTTTCCAGATAGGCCTTGGAGTAGCGTTTCATGAACGGAAAGCCCAGCGCCCACCACGCCAGGCCAATCACCGGGACCCAGATCAGCTCCTGCTTGAGGAAGAATTTCAGCGGCTGGATGCGCCGATTGAGCACGTATTGCAGCACCAGAATGTCGACCCAGCTCTGGTGGTTGCTGGTGATCAAATACGAGTGTTTGTAATCCAGGCCTTGCAAGCCGCTGATGTGCCAACGGGTGCGGCGTACCAGGTTCATCCAGCCCTTGTTGTTACTGATCCAGGCTTCGTGGGTGTGGCTCATCAGCCACAGTGAAGCGCGGCGGGCGAGGTTGAAGGGCAGCACTTTGATCAACGCCACGCAGAACAGGAACGAGCACAGCAGAATCGTATTGAGCGCCAACAGCAGCGCGGCAATCACGCCGCGAATCGGGGCGGGCAGGAAGTCCAGCATTTACACATCCATAGGTCGGTTGGCGGCTTGAATCGCGGTCAGGGCGATGGTGTAGACGATGTCGTCGACCTGCGCGCCGCGCGGCAGATCGTTCACCGGTTTGCGCAGGCCTTGCAGCATCGGGCCGAGGCTGACGCAGTCGGCACTGCGCTGCACGGCTTTGTGGGTGGTGTTGCCGGTGTTCAGGTCGGGGAACACGAACACCGTGGCGCGGCCGGCCACCTGGCTGTTGGGCGCCAGTTGCCGGGCCACATCGGCGTTGGCAGCGGCGTCGTATTGCAGCGGCCCGTCGATCAGCAGCGAGTGCTGTTGCTCGTGGGCGAGCAGGGTGGCTTCGCGGACTTTCTCGACTTCTTCGCCGCTGGCCGACTCGCCGCTGGAGTAACTGATCATCGCCACGCGCGGGGTGATGCCGAAGGCCGCTGCCGAGTCGGCGCTTTGCAGGGCGATCTCGGCCAGCTCAGTTGCGCTTGGGTGCGGATTCATCACGCAGTCGCCGTAGACCAGCACTTCTTCGGGGAACAGCATGAAGAACACTGAAGACACCAGCGTGCAGCCCGGCGCGGTCTTGATCAGTTGCAGCGCCGGGCGGATGGTGTTGGCGGTGGTGTTGATCACGCCCGACACCAGACCGTCGACTTCATCCAGCGCAAGCATCATGGTGCCAATGACCACGGTGTCTTCCAGTTGCTGTTCGGCCATCGGCGCGTTGAGGCTTTTGCTTTTGCGCAGGGCGACCATCGGTTCGATATAACGCTCGCGGATCAGATCCGGATCGAGAATCTCCAGCCCCGGCGGCAGCTCGATGCCTTGCGCGCGGGCCACGGCTTCAACGTCCGCCGGTTTGGCCAGCAACACGCAACGGGCGATGCCGCGCTCCTGACAGATCGCCGCGGCTTGCACGGTGAGCGGCTCGCTGCCTTCGGGCAGGACGATGCGCTTGTTCGCCGACTGCGCCCGTTGAATCAGTTGATAGCGGAATACTGCAGGTGACAGGCGCATTTCCCGCGGGGTGCCGCAGCGCTGGTGCAGCCACTTGGCGTCAAGATGGCTGGCGACGAAGTCGGTGATGATCTCCGCGCGCTCGCGGTCATCAATGGGGATTTCCTTGTTCAGGCCATTGAGCAGGTTGGCGGTGTCGTAGGAGCCGGTGCTCACCGACAATACCGGCAGACCGGCCTGCAACGCGCCACGGCACAGGTCCATGATGCGTGGATCGGGCAGGGTGTCACTGGTCAGCAACAGCCCGGCCAATGGCACGCCGTTGAGCGCCGCAAGGCTGACCGCAAGAATGATGTCGTCGCGGTCGCCCGGGGTTACCACCAGCACGCCGGGCTTGAGCAGCTCCACGGTGTTGCGCATGGTGCGCGCGCAGATGATGATTTTGGTCATGCGCCGGGTTTCATAGTCGCCGGCGTTGAGCACCTGTGCGCCCATCAGGTCAGCGACGTCGCGGGTGCGCGGTGCGTTGAGCTCGGGCTGGAACGGAATGCAGCCGAGCAGGCGGAAGTCACCGCTGCGCAGCAACGGCGAATGCTCCTTCAAGCGCGTGGCGAAGGCCTCCATGCTCTCGTCGGTCTTGACCTTGTTGAGGATCACGCCGAGGACTTTCGGGTCTTTCGGACCGCCAAACAATTGCGCCTGCAATTCCACGCGGCCGGAGAGTTCGGCGAGCACTTCGTTTTCCGGGGCCGAGACCAGAATCACTTCGGCATCCAGGCTCTTCGCCAGGTGCAGGTTGACCCGCGCGGCGTAGCTGGCGCTGCGGGTCGGCACCATGCCTTCGACCACCAGCACGTCTTTGCCAATGGCGGCTTGCTGATAAAGAGCGATGATTTCTTCGAGCAGTTCGTCGAGCTGGCCGTCGCCAAGCATCCGCTCGACGTGGGCCAGACCCAAGGGTTGTGGTGGTTTCAGGCCATGGGTGCGCGCCACCAGTTCGGTGGAGCGCTCAGGGCCGGTATCGCCCGGATGCGGTTGGGCGATCGGCTTGAAGAAGCCGACTTTCAGTCCGGCCCGCTCCAGGGTACGCACCAGCCCGAGGCTGATGGAGGTCAGACCCACGCCAAAATCGGTGGGCGCGATAAAAAAAGTTTGCATGCGGATTCTCTAAGGGTGCATGGCAAGGGTGGCGATCTATACGTGACCGCCTACCGAAATTCAGTCGCCAAGGTTATCGCTAACCGAGCCTTGTGCGCACCAACCGCAGGTAAAGGCTTGGCCTATTTTTTCAATACGTTGCGCCGGGTCAAGGACCCAGGCGCGCGATTGCCATGGCGGCTGATGACGCAAGTGCTGGGTGTGGCCACAGGAAAGCTCGACGACCCAGTGACTGTCCTCGTCCTGATGGAAGCCGGTGATCGTCGAAACCCGTTTGTCCGGGTTGTGTTCGCTTTCGCGCGATTGCTTCGCTAAACTTGGCCTTTCTATATTCTTATGCAAAAGGTCTCGCCCCATGCTGATCGCCGCCAATAAGGCTGTCTCCATCGACTATACCCTGACCAACGACGCTGGTGAGGTCATCGACAGCTCCGCCGGCGGCGCTCCGCTGGTCTACCTGCAAGGCGCAGGCAACATCATCCCGGGCCTGGAAAAAGCGCTGGAAGGCAAGGCTGTTGGTGACGAGCTGGAAGTTTCCGTTGAGCCGGAAGACGCTTACGGCGAATACGCTGCCGAACTGGTCAGCACCCTGAGCCGCAGCATGTTCGAAGGCGTTGACGAGCTGGAAGTCGGCATGCAGTTCCACGCTTCGGCGCCGGACGGCCAGATGCAGATCGTGACCATTCGTGACCTGGACGGCGACGACGTCACCGTTGACGGTAACCACCCACTGGCCGGTCAGCGCCTGAACTTCAAAGTGAAGGTCGTTGCTATCCGTGACGCCAGCCAGGAAGAAGTCGCTCATGGCCACGTCCATGGCGAAGGTGGCCATCACCACTGATTTTCTGCGCTAAGCTTCGAGTACTGGAGAGGCGCCTGCGGGCGCCTTTTTAGTCCGCGGCTGTCCTTGGTGGCCTCGCCAAGTGGCTGTTTCGAGTAGAACACGGGAATCTGGAGTCCGTCATGAGTGCTTTTCACGACCTTAAGTTGACAGCCCTGGATGGTCAGGAGCTACCGTTGGCGCCTTTCAAGGGCCAAGTCGTGCTGGTGGTCAACGTCGCCTCCAAATGCGGCTTGACCCCACAGTACGCGGCACTGGAAAACCTCTACCAGCAATTCAAGGGCAAGGGCTTCAGTGTGCTGGGCCTGCCGTGCAACCAGTTTGCCGGCCAGGAACCAGGCACGGAGCAGGAAATCCAGGAATTCTGCAGCCTGAACTACGGCGTGACGTTCCCGTTGTCGAGCAAGCTTGAAGTCAACGGTCACGAGCGGCATCAGCTGTACCGCTTGCTGGCGGGCGAGGGCGCGGAGTTTCCCGGGGATATCACCTGGAACTTCGAGAAGTTTCTGCTCGGTAAGGACGGCCGGGTGCTGGCGCGGTTCTCGCCGCGCACGGCGCCGGATGATCCGACCATCGTTCACGCGATTGAAAAAGCGCTGGGCTGAACCAGCAAGATCAAAAGATCGCAGCCTGCGGCAGCTCCTACACGTCATCGAGTTATCGAATAATTGTAGGAGCTGCCGCAGGCTGCGATCTTTTGCTTTGTGTCTTTTGATCCTTGATCACTCAAATCAATAATGCTGTTCAAGGCTTGCAACTCTCCATATTATCGCCGTCATAAAGTCATTCCCTGTGGAGCCTTCCAATGCCGGTGCAAGCCCTGTTCAAACCGTTCCATCTCGGTGCCCTCGAACTGCCGACCCGCGTGGTCATGGCACCAATGACCCGCTCATTTTCCCCGGGTGGCGTACCCAATTCCAAAGTGATCGAGTACTACCGTCGCCGCGCTGCGGCCGGTGTCGGTCTGATCATCACCGAAGGCACCACGGTCGGTCACAAGGCCTCCAACGGTTACCCGAACGTGCCGCAGTTCTTCGGTGAAGCGCCACTGGCCGGCTGGAAAAAAGTGGTCGACGCAGTGCACGCCGAGGGCGGCAAGATTGTTCCGCAACTGTGGCATGTCGGCAGCGTGCGCCGTATCGGCACCGAGCCGGACGCCAGCGTGCCGGGTTACGGCCCGACGGAAAAACTCAAGGACGGCCAGGTCGTGGTGCACGGCATGACCAAACAGGACATTCAGGACGTGATCGCCGCATTCGCCCAGGCTGCCAAAGATGCCAAAAGCATCGGCATGGACGGCGTGGAAATCCACGGTGCCCACGGTTACCTGATCGACCAGTTCTTCTGGGAAGGCAGCAATCAGCGCAGCGACGAATACGGCGGCAGCCTCGCCAACCGCTCGCGTTTCGCCATCGAATTGATTCAAGCGGTGCGCGCCGCCGTCGGCGAAGGCTTCCCGATCATCTTCCGATTTTCGCAGTGGAAGCAGCAGGATTACACCGCGCGTCTGGTACAAACGCCCGAGGCGCTGGGCGAGTTCCTCAAGCCGTTGGCAGACGCTGGCGTGGATATTTTCCACTGCTCGACGCGGCGTTTCTGGGAGCCCGAGTTCGACGGTTCCGAGCTGAACCTGGCCGGCTGGACACGCAAGCTGACCGGCAAGCCGACCATTACCGTTGGCAGCGTCGGCCTGGACGGCGAGTTCCTGCAGTTCATGGTCAACACCGACAAGGTCGCGCAACCGGCCAGTCTGGAAAAACTGCTGGAGCGTCTGAACAACGACGAGTTCGACTTGGTGGCGGTGGGCCGTGCGCTGCTGGTGGATCCGGACTGGGCACTGAAAGTCCGTGAAGGGCGTGAGCAGGATATTCTGCCGTTCAGCCGTGAGGCGTTGATGACGCTGGTTTAAGCGGCGCTCAAACTGATGCTATCGCTGGCAAGCCAGCTCCCACAGGTATTGCGGGTGTTCACAAAAATTGTGTTCACCGCAGCCCCTTGTGGGAGCTGGCTTGCCAGCGATGGCGGCTTCAAAATCAGCAAAGATCTAAGGCAATGTCTGCGCATTCGGCAACACCTGTTCCCGCAGACACGCCCCACGCAAATGCTTTTCAAATTGCTCGATGATCGCCGCCCACCCCTGGCGACTGGCATGCTGACGCGCATTCAGGCGCACGCAGCGCAACCGCTCATCTTCTTCCAGCAGCCAAGCCGCCGCATCGCAGAACGCCTCTTCATCACCCGGCATCGCCAGCACACCGTTGTAGCCGTGGCGAATATGCTGCGCTGCCGCTGCCTGATCGTACGCCACCACCCCCAGGCCTGAAGCCAGTGCTTCGAGCACCACATTGCCGAAGGTTTCGGTCATGCTCGGGAACAGAAAAATATCCCCCGAGGCATAGTGCGCCGCCAGCGCTTCGCCGCGCTGTGAACCACAGAAAATCGCCTCAGGCAGCTCTTTTTCCAGCGCAAGCCGTTGTGGTCCGTCACCGACCACAATCAGCTTCAGGTTGCGCTGTGGATAAGTGCTGCGGAGTTTATCGAAGCAGCGCTTGAGCAGGCCCAGGTTCTTCTCCGTGGCCAGACGTCCTACGTGAATCACCGCGATGTCCTGCTCGCTCAGGCCCCATTGCTCACGCAACCCGTTCAGGCGCCTGGCCGGGTGAAACAACTGGCTGTCCACGCCTCTGGAGAGCAGGGCGAGGCGGTCGAAATGCCGGCGCTCCAGTTCCAGACGCTGACTGACGCTCGGCACCAGGGTCATCGACGAGCGATTGTGGAACCAGCGCAGATAATGCGTCAGCAAGCGCGTCAGCAAACCCAGCCCGTACTGATGGGTGTACTGCTGGAAATTGGTATGAAAACCGCTGACCACCGAGATCCCCAAGCGCCGCGCCGCCCGCAAGGCTGACAAGCCGAGCGGACCTTCTGTGGCGATGTACAGCACGTCCGGGCGATGACGCTGCCAGCGCCGCAGCAGCTTGTGCATCGACGACTGACCCCATTGCAACCCCGGATAACCCGGCAATGGCCAGCCCCGGCACAACAGCAAGGCATCGTCCTCGACACGCTGTGGATCGCCCGCCTGGCGCGGTCGCACCAGTTCCACTTGATGCCCACGCGCGCGCAAGCCATCGCACAAGCGACCAAGGGTATTGGCCACCCCGTTGATTTCCGGTGGGAAGGTTTCGCTGATCAGAGTGATATGCAGAGCTGTCGTCATGACCTCAGTGTCGGCTGAGGCCATGTCGTGCCTGTGACGTTCGGATGATGGATTTGTGACTGGCGGTCTGTGAGCGGCTCAGCGCTGTGCGACAAGGTTCTCCGCGCCGCGCTCACGTACCCAGAACAAGGTCGCGCCCGCAACGGCGGCCGGCATCATCAGGATGTTGACCACCGGAATCAGCAGCGCCAGGTAGACGATCCCGCCAAAACTCATGCTCTGCCAGCGCTTCTGCCGCAGCCAGGCGAGCATCTCGTTCCAGCCCAATTTGTGGTTGTCCGCCGGGTAGTCGATGTACTGGATCGCCATCATCCACACGCCGAACAGCAGCCACAGCGGTGCGGCGACGATATTGACCACCGGGATGAACGAGAGAACGAACAGGCCGATTGCTCGCGGCAGGAAGTAGCCGAGTTTGCGCATTTCCCGGGCGAGGGTGCGCGGGATCATCGCGATCAGTTCGCCCCAGCTGAAGGCCGGGAAATCATCGGTGCCGCGCACCACCACTTCGACTTTTTCCGCGAGGAAGCCGTTGAACGGCGCCGCGATCACGTTGGCCAGCATGGTAAAGGTGAAGAACACCATCAACGCCACCAGCACCACGAACAGCGGCCACAGGATGTAGCTGAGAAAACTCAGCCAGTCGGGCAGCGACGGCATCAGGCTGTCGACCCACAGGCTGAACTGATGGCCGGCCAGATAGATCAATCCGACGAACAGCACCAGATTGATCGCCAGCGGCAGCAGCACGAACAGGCGCAGGCCCGGGCTGAGAACCAGTTTGAGGCCTTCGCGCAGGTATTGCGGGCCGGACAGAACGGGGGCGGGCATAAGGGGCTCCGAGCAAGGGAAAACGCGCCGACCTTACCGACTTTGCAACGGGTGCGAAAGCGCGGCAGAGCGATCGACATTCACTGTAACAAAGACGTCGATCCGGTCGGAGTCTGCGCATAGAGACCACCTATGAGCTGGATTGTTAATCCGTATTTCCTTAATCTTGCCCCCCTCGATACGCTGCACCCAACTTTTTACAGGACTGTCGAGCTCATGCCTTCCCCAAGGTTATCCACAGTCCTTTTTTATTCCCGCCGGCAGTCCGGCGTTCCGCGCCAGTGTTTCGGCCCGGTCAACAGGAGCAGGTCATGTCTGAAGTCCGTCATTCGCGAGTGATTATTCTCGGTTCCGGCCCTGCCGGTTACAGCGCTGCGGTCTACGCCGCCCGTGCCAACCTCAAGCCACTGCTGATCACCGGCATGCAGGCTGGCGGTCAGCTGACCACCACCACTGAAGTCGATAACTGGCCGGGCGACGTCCACGGCTTGACTGGTCCGGCGCTGATGGAGCGCATGCGCGAGCACGCCGAGCGGTTTGAAACCGAGATCGTTTTCGATCACATCAACGCCGTGGACTTCGCCGCCAAGCCGTACACCCTGACCGGTGACAGCGCGACCTACACCTGCGACGCCCTGATCATCGCCACCGGTGCCAGCGCGCGTTACCTGGGCCTGCCGTCGGAAGAGGCGTTCATGGGCAAAGGCGTGTCGGCCTGCGCGACCTGCGACGGTTTCTTCTACCGCAACAAGCCGGTGGCTGTGGTCGGCGGCGGCAATACCGCTGTTGAAGAAGCACTGTACCTGGCGAACATCGCCAGCACCGTGACCCTGATCCACCGTCGCGAAACCTTCCGCGCCGAGAAGATCCTGATCGACAAGCTCAACGCCCGTGTGGCCGAAGGCAAGATCATCCTCAAGTTGAACGCCAACCTCGACGAAGTGCTGGGCGACAACATGGGTGTGACCGGTGCGCGCCTGAAAAACAACGACGGCAGCTTCGACGAAATCAAGGTCGACGGCGTGTTTATCGCGATCGGCCACACTCCGAACACTTCGCTGTTCGAAGGCCAGTTGACCCTCAAGGACGGTTACCTGGTGGTGCAGGGCGGCCGTGACGGCAACGCCACTGCTACCAGCGTCGAAGGCATCTTCGCTGCCGGCGACGTGGCTGACCACGTTTACCGTCAGGCCATCACTTCGGCCGGCGCCGGCTGCATGGCAGCACTGGACACCGAGCGTTACCTGGACGGTCTGCAGAACGCTTCGTTCTAAGACCGCAGGTACAAAAAAACCGGCTTCGGCCGGTTTTTTTATGAGAGTCAAAAGATCGCAGCCTGCGGCAGCTCCTACAGGGATCAGTGTAGGAGCTGCCGCAGGCTGCGATCTTTTGATCTTGAATCAGCGACGTGTCAGCGGCTGTGCTTCGAACTTCACACCGGCCAGCCCGTGCTTGATCAGCGCACGGATATTGCCGTGGTCGCTGCCTTCAGGCGTCGCCAGCACCGAGCGGTAATGCTCGCCGAATGCCAGCAGCGCTTCTTCATTGCTCAAGCCTTCCAGCAGTGCCAGACCCAGGGTCTTGCACGAACCTTCGTTCTGCCCGGCAGCGTTTTCCACGCCACCATTGTTGAACGCTTGCGGCTGGTAGTCATAACTGGCAGCGATGAACGCCAGGGTATCGGCGAAAGCGTGTTCGCCGCTGTTGAGGCTGGCGCGCAGGGTGTTCAGATCACTCATTGGGTTTTCCTTTGGCGAACGCCGCCTGTTGTTCGGCGCTGGCTTCTTGCTGGTATTGGGCTTTCCATTCGGCGTACGGCATGCCGTAAACCACTTCGCGGGCGTCATCGAGGCTGACCTCGATCTGACGGTCATCGGCGGCGGCCTTGTACCACTTGGACAGGCAGTTGCGGCAGAACCCGGCGAGGTTCATCAGGTCGATGTTCTGCACGTCCTTGCGGCTGTCCAGATGGGCGACCAGCCGGCGGAAAGCGGCGGCTTCGAGTTCGAGGCGTTGTTGCTCGGTCATGATGGGCTCTGTGCAGTCTATTCGTGGCGCGGATGATAAAAGTCTGGCGCGCGATGCGCCAGACGCGCTCAGCGGCTGGCCGCGAGAGTGATCGACACCGACTCGGCAAATCGCAGGGCATGCGGCTTGTCGACTTCGACTTCGGCGTAAAGCACGGCGGTATTGCTCATCACAAGATCCAGCAGCTCCTGGGTCAGGCGTTCGAGCAGCGCAAAGCGATTGCCCTCGACGTGGGCGATGATCGCCTTGGTGATGGTGCGGTAGTTCAGTGCGTGATCGATGTCGTTGTCGCGCACCGCTTCCTGCGCGGCATACTGGATGGTCAGGTTGATCAGCACATCCTGTTTGTTGAGGATCTCGTCCTCGTTGATCCCGATAAAGGTGCGCAAGCGCAGATCCTTGACCCGGATGCGCGCCATTCCCGGTTGAAGTTGTGACATTTACTTGCTCCGTCCAATCAATTGCAGGAACTCCTGGCGGGTGTTGCTCGAGTCGCGAAAGGCGCCGAGCATGACCGAGGTGTTCATGGTCGAATTCTGTTTCTCGACACCGCGCATCATCATGCACATGTGCCGGGCCTCGATGACCACCGCGACGCCAGCGGCATCGGTGACCTGTTGCACTGCGTCGGCAATCTGCCGGGTAAGGTTTTCCTGAATCTGCAGGCGCCGGGCGAACATGTCCACCAGCCGCGCAATCTTCGACAGTCCCAGCACCTTGCCGGTCGGAATATATGCCACATGGGCCTTGCCGATGAAGGGCAGCAGGTGATGTTCGCACAACGAGTAGAGCTCGATGTCGGCGACGATAATCATCTCGTCGCTGTCGGAAGCAAACAGCGCGCCGTTGACGATCTCCTCCACACGCTGTTCGTAGCCGTGACACAGGTATTGCATGGCCTTGGCCGCGCGCTGCGGAGTGTCGAGCAGGCCTTCGCGGTCGGGGTCTTCACCGAGGCCGATGAGGATCTCGCGGTAATTCTCGGGCAGGGTACGGCTCATGGGAGATCCTCGCGCAGCAGCTTATTTGACGTGCCGTCCGCCGTTGACGGTCAGGGTCGTGCCGGTGACATAGGGGTTGTCGAGCAGATAGCGCAGGCTCTGGTAGATCACTTCGCTGCCGGGTTCGATGCCCAGCGCGGATTTGGCCAGCGCCTTGGCGCGGTACGCCGCGTCGTCGTCGGGATTGAACAATAGCAGGGCTGGCGCAATGCCGTTGACCTTGATTGCCGGCGCATAGCGCGCGGCGAAGGACAGGGTCAGGCTGTCGAGCCCGGCCTTGCTGGCGCAATAGCCGATGTGTTTGCTGCTGCCCTTGCGCGTGACGTCGTCACTGATGTGGATGATGTCGGCCGGTGTCGAGCGCTTGAGCAGGTCGGCGCAGTGCAAGTTGATCAGGTACGGCGCGAGCAGGTGCACGTTGAGCATGCGTACGAAGGCTTCGGCTTCGTTGCCCGGGGTTTCCGCCAGCCATTCGGAGGCGTTGTGGACGATGGCGCGCAGGCGGTCGGTATGGGTTTTCAGTTCATCGATGAAGGCGAGAATGGCCGCTTCGCTGGAGAAGTCGGCGAACACTCCGATCGCGCCCAGATCCCGCAGCGCTTGCACGCCTGGACGTTGGCTGCGGTAGGTGAAAATGACCTGATGGCCGTCTTCAAGCAAACGCTGCGCGCAGTGCAGACCGACACGCTGGCCGGCACCGGTGATGAGAATCGGGGCGGAGGAAATGGTCATGTACGGCTCGCGTCGCGGCTGGAGCAAAAACTATAACAGCGACGCTGTCGAAAAGATCGCAGCCTTCGGCAGCTCCTACAGGGGCGCCTTCATCTGTAGGAGCTGACGAGTGCAACGAGGCTGCGATCTTTAGCGATTCTGCGTAGAGGGTGTTGCAGGCAAAGGTCGCGCCGGCACAGCGTTCAACCAGTTGGCCAGCAACCGCGTCGACAGCGGAATAAAGAAATACACCATCAATGGCGTCAGGCACGCCGTGCTGATCAACACCCGCGGCAGCAGGCTCATGTCGCCGAGCAACGGCCCGAGAACAAAGTTGAACAGCAGCGACACCGGAAAGAACGCCAGCCAGATGGCCACGGCCTGTTTCCAGCGCGGTGGCCGCTGACCGGCCGCGCCGAACCAGCCTTCGATACCACTGACCCGATGTTCTTTGGGATGCGCGAACAGATCGCTGCCTCGCGCGAGCCACGCGGTACGCGAGACCGAGTGCTCCCAGGCATGCAGGGTCTGTTCGTTGACAAAGCGGAAAATGATCTGGAATTCGTTGTCACCGGGTGGCGGAGCGAGCACGCCGGAGCCCAGATAACCGGGAAAGTCAGTGGCCAGTTGTTCGCCTTCGCGCAGCCAGGCAATCAGGTCCTGATAGCGGCCGTCGGCGACGCGACGCGCAACCATCAGCGTGACGGGGGAAGTAGACATTATGTATCTCCGTATTCCGAGTGCGTCGCTCCGGGTAGGAGTTTCGCAATACGCAGGCGGGGGTAGGAGCCTGCGCTTTTTGACAAGCAAGGATTATTCCTGATTTTAATGACAGTTTCAGAGACTTTCGTCTCTATTCATGGGTTGAACCGATAGAGGGCATCGGAGGTAGAATGGGATCCAAATCTACCGAGTGGATGCACCTGCACAATGGCTGTTATCACGGACGCTGACCCTGCTTCGCAGGCCTCTGTCGCACTTGAGCGCGAAGAGTTGTTCCCTATTCGTGAGGTGTCGCGCCTGACCGGCGTCAACCCCGTAACGCTGCGTGCATGGGAGCGTCGCTACGGTTTGATTCAGCCGACTCGCACCGAAAGCGGGCATCGGCTGTATTCGATGACCGAAATCGAGCGCGTGCGCAGCATCGTCGACTGGATCGACCGCGGCGTGGCGGTGAGCAAGGTCGGCAAGATCCTCGCCAAGACCGAGCCGCTGAAAGTGCTGGCGCATATCATTCCTGATGATCTGGTGCAGGCTGATTACGCGCAGTGGCAACAACAGGTGCAGGTTGCAGTCAGCGCATTCGATGACCGCGCGCTGGATCAGGTCTACAACCAGATTTTCTCTTCATATTCGCTGTCAGTGGTGTTCCAGGACATTCTCATGCCGTTGTGGCTGCAGATGTTGCAGCGTCAGGATGCCTTCGGCCAGACCAGCGAATGGTTGTTTTTCGACGGGTTCCTGCGGGCGCGAGTCCTGCAGCGGATTGTCGCGCTGCGCGGCGCGCAACCGCGCAAAGTGATTGTCAGTGCGCTCGCCGGTCAGTGTCGTGAACTCGAATTACTGGTTGCCGCGTTGTTTCTGAGTGGCAATGACGCCGGGGTGCGGGTGCTCACCACCGGTCAGCCATTCGATGAGTTGGCGCTGGTGTGCGAGCGGATCAAGCCGCAGGCGCTGGTGCTGTTTTCCAATCACGCCCCGACAGCCGATTTGCCGCGACGGTTGAACCGTCTGGCGTTAAGTCTGGATTGTCAGGTGCTGCTGGCCGGCGATACCGCCGATCTGGCACAGGACAGCCTGGCGGGATCGTCGATCGGCTGTCTGGGCAATGAAGGGGCGACGATGCGTCAGCGCATGACGCAGTTTCTCGCGGGGACGCTGGATACCTGAATATCAGGTGTGCAGGGCGGGGTGGGTCAGACGGTGTTGTTGCAGGATGAACTGGCGCAGGCGTTCGGTTTCATCGGCATCGGTCTGGCTCAGCTCGTAGGCGTAGAAGCCATGCTCGGTTTCGCGCTCGAAATTGCCGCGCAGGGAAATCCGCTCATACCCTGAAGGGCTGAACCACAGCGCGAAATGCTTGGGCGGTTTGGTCTTGTTGCGCATTTCCAGCAGCACGCCTTTGTGCGACACCTCGTGCACCCACATCATCCCCGGTTGCCCTTTGGCATTTTCCAGCGCGACCGGCTCTTCGAGAGTCAGGCGCCATGGGCGAACCATCGGCCCGTCTTCGTAAATGCTTGGTACGCCCAGACGCAGGTGCAACGCGTGAAATTCGTCTTCCACCAGGTGCAACGGGAAGGTCATCTGCTGATTTTCGAAGTTGGCCTGGATGGTCACTTGCTCATGAGCCGCCAGGCGCGTGAGCAGGTCACGGATCTGCGAGCCACCATTGACCAACAGGCTCGACGTCGCATCCCGCACATTGAGTTGCGGGTTGTGCTGCATGGTCTGGATGAAATCCAGCTCATCCTGGGTCAGGAGGGCGTCGCGTTGCATGGCCTGGCTCGAAAGAATTAGTTACAAAGTCATTGGTGATTGTAGTTACTGACACTTAGTTCGCCGTTTTGTTTGCGCCGTTCGTCGCTTTCAGGGCAGAGAGTTCGGCTTGCAAGGCGGCAACCTGTGCTTCCAGTTGCGCGACGCGTTGCTGCGCCTTGACCTGAACCGTGACGTCCTTCTGCACGCCGACGAAATAAGTCTGGCCGTCCTTGTCGTTTTTCACTGTCGACAGCGACAGTTCGTTCCAGAATGGCGTGCCGTCCTTGCGGTAGTTACGCAGGATTTCCCGGCACGCCCCGCCATTGCGCAAGGTGTCACGAATCCGCGTCAGATTGGCCTGATCGCGGTCGCCGGACTGCAGAAAACGGCAATCCTGGTAGAGAATTTCTTCGCTGCTGTAGCCGGTCAGGCGCTCGAAGGCCGGGTTTACGTAAATCAGGATGTTGTCCTGTTCGCCTTCCTTTTCTGCAACCACGATCCCGTCGTTCGAAGCGTTGATCACCATTTGCAGCAGATTGGCGTTGATCATCAATGAATCCTTTCAGTGTCGATATTGGCTGGCATTCTAGAAGTTCCAGCCAGTCTGTCTACTGGCCATCACGGCTATTCGGGCCTGGATCGCGGCTTTTACGTCGGACTGCTACTATCGCCGCTCTTTTTTTCAGCTTCAGGATCAGATTGATGAAAGTCGCCATCCTCTCCGGCTCGGTTTACGGCGCGGCCGAAGAAGTCGCCCGTCACGCGCAGAACCTGCTGAAAGACGCCGGTTTTGAAACCTTCTACAACTCGCGCGCCAGCCTGGCGGATATACAGGCGTTCGGCCCTGAAGCGATTCTCGCGGTGACCTCGACCACCGGCATGGGCGAATTGCCGGATAACCTGCAGCCGCTGTATTTCAGCCTTCGCGATCAATTGCCAATGGCCTGGCGCGGCTTGCCCGGTGCGGTGATCGGTTTGGGCGATGCCAGTTACGGCGATACGTTCTGCGGTGGCGGCGAGCTGATGCGTGAGTTGTTCGCCGAGCTGGGCCTGCGCGAAGTGCAGGAGATGCTGCGTCTGGACGCCAGCGAAAGCGTGACCCCGGAAACCGATGCCGAGCCTTGGCTGGCGCAGTTGATCGCCACGCTCAAGGGCTGATCGCGCGCTCGCGCAGCAGGGCCAGCCAGGCCTGCGCGGCTTTCGACAGGTAGGCGCCGCGACGCCAGATGAACGCGATATCCCAACGCAGATAATCTGGCGCGCGCAAGGTCAGGCGCACCACGCCCGGACGCTCCAGTGCCCGGGCGACCACGCTCGGCAACAGCACCACGCCTTGCCCGGCCGCCACCAGCGCCACGAGAAAATCCGCCTGGCCACTGCGCCCGCCTTCTTTCGGGGTAAAGCCCAGTTGCTGGCACGCCTGCAATAACCGGTCATTGAGCACGAAGCTGCGCTGATACAGCAGGAACGGTGTCTCGGCCAACTCCTCCAGAGCAATTTCACCGCGCGCCGCCAGCGGATGATCCACCGGCAGCAACGCGTCGAGCTTCTCATCGCAGAACGGTTGAAAATCGAACTGCGGATCCTTGGGCAGCAAGCTGCCACCCAACTCCAGTTCACCGCTGAGCACCGCCTGCTCGACGTTACGGCTGCCGCCCTCAAGCAATTGAATGCTGATGTTCGGATAGCGCCGTCGATATTCGGCGAACAAACCGGCGAACAACGCATCGCTGCCCAGCAGCGGCAGACCGAGGCGCAATTCGCCGCGCGCCAGTTGGCTCAGATCATCCAGTTCGCTGAGCAACTCCTGACGCAAGCGCAGCATGCCCTCGGCGTGTGACAGCACCACGCTGCCCGCAGCGGTCAGGTGCAACTGGGAGCCGAGCCGTTCGAGCAACGGCGTGCCGAGACTCTGCTCCAGTTGCGCGACTTGTTTGCTCACCGCCGACTGACTGACGTGCAGGGATTTCGCCGCTTGGGTAAAGCCGCCTTGACGCATGACTTCGACAAAACTGCGCAGCTGTTTGAATTCCATTGTCCGATTCCGTTTTGGAATAGCCATGAGTCTAACAATTCGCTTCTGGGATGGCAGGCCGCTTCGTAAAATAAGCCCCTGTAAGGAGCCCATCATGAACGCTGCATCCCTCACCTATGTTTCCCGTCTGATAGCAGAACTGGCCGTGTTGCTCGGTCTCTATTTGCTCGGCTGCCAGATCGCCGCGTGGCTGGCATGGCCAATTCCCGGCGGCGTCATCGGCATGGCCCTGTTGCTGCTGGCGTTCGCGTTTGGCTGGGTCAAACCGGCGGCGCTGCAATTGGGTGCCGGATTGCTGATGGCCGAGATGCTGCTGTTCTTTATTCCGGCACTGATGAGTCTGCTCGACTACGGCGCACTGCTGCGCGATGACGGTTGGCGGATTCTGCTGGTGATTGGCGCCAGCACTCTGATGGTGATGCTGGTGACGGCCTTTACCGTGGAGTTGGCTGTGCGTCTGAGGCGGTCCCATGAAGCTTGAATGGATGCCGATGTTCTGGCTCGCTTTCACTCTGTTGGCGTACCTGTTCAGTCGCTGGATTTACCGGCGTACCGGGCGCTATCTGCTGTCGCCGCTGATTCTGGTGCCGGCGCTGTTGCTGGCGCTCGCCATACCGTTGCACACGGCCTATGCCGAATACGCCAGCAACACCCACTGGTTGATGCTGGTGCTCGGGCCGGTGACGGTCGCTTTCGCGGTGCCGATCTGGCAGCAGCGACGTCTGCTGGTGCGGCACTGGTCAGCGCTGTTGCTGGGCATGCTCGCCGGCAGCGCGGCATCGATCGCCACCTCGTTTGGCCTGGCCAGGGCGCTGGCGCTGGATACCTCGGTCACGATGTCGCTGGTGCCGCGTTCGATCACCACGCCGTTCGCCATGCCGCTGGCGCAGAATCTGGGTGGCGTACCGGAACTGACGGCCGTGTTCGTGATGTTCACCGGCGTGTTCGGTGCGATGCTCGGCGGCGTGCTGCTCAAGTGGCTGCCGCTGCGCAGTGCCTTGGCGCGCGGTGCGTTGTTTGGGGTTGGCGCGCACGGTGCCGGCGTCAGTCGGGCGCATGAAGTGGGCGGTGAAGAAGGCTCGGTGGCCGGGCTGGTGATGGTGCTGACGGGACTGCTCAATCTGTTCGCTGCGCCTTTGTTGGCGTCGTTGCTTTGACATGGATCCAAGCTGTTTGCATGGCTGACCCGCTCAGTCATCAAGCTGGCTGGCAATGCAACTACGTGAGTCCCGGGAGCTGACTAGACTGCTGACACGTGCAAAACAATAAGAACGCAGAGGTGCATACAGTGAGCGTAGCCCCCGTCCAGTCGCCCGTTAATGTCAAAGACCAGGTCAGTGCTGCGGAGTGGCAGACCCGGGTCGATCTCGCCGCCTGTTATCGACTGGTCGCCCTGCATGGCTGGGACGACCTGATCTTCACCCACATTTCCGCCAAGGTCCCGGGCACCGAAGACTTCCTGATCAATCCGTTCGGGTTGATGTTTCATGAGATCACCGCGTCCAGCCTGATCAAAGTCGACCAGGCCGGCAACAAGCTCATGGACAGTCCCTACGAAATCAATCCCGCCGGTTACACCATCCACAGCGCCGTGCACGAAGTGCGGCACGACGTGGTGTGTGTACTGCACACGCACACTGCGTCCGGCGTGGCCGTTTCAGCGCAGAAGCAGGGCGTGTTGCCGATCAGCCAGCAGTCGCTGTTCGTGTTGTCGAGCCTGGCCTATCACGGCTACGAAGGCGTGGCGCTGAATCACGAAGAGAAAGCGCGCTTGCAGGCCGACCTGGGCGAGAACAATTTCCTGATGCTGCACAACCACGGGTTGCTGACCTGCGGCGCTACCATCGCCGACACCTTTCTGATGATGTTCACTTTCCAGCGTGCCTGCGACATTCAGGTCATGGCGCAGACCGGCGCTGCTGAACTGATCGCCATCGAACCGCAGATCCTCGCGGGCGCCAAGGCGATGATCGCCGGCGTCACCAAGAGTGCTCAAGGCATGGGCGGCGCGCTGGCTTGGCCGGCATTGCTGCGCAAACTCGATAAACAAGACCCCGGATATAAACTCTGATGCCTCTTGCCGAGATTCCACTGTGTGTCTGGCGCAAACGCAGCCGGACATTTGTCTTTCGCGGCCAGTCGATCCGTTACTGGACGGCGGGGCAGGGTGAGCCGCTGTTGCTGATCCATGGCTTTCCGACGGCCAGTTGGGACTGGCATTACCTGTGGCAGCCGCTGGCCCAGCGCTATCGGGTGATCGCCTGTGACATGCTCGGTTTCGGTGATTCGGCCAAACCGTTGCATCACAGCTACAGCTTGCTGGAACAGGCTGATTTGCAACAGGCGCTGCTGGCCCATCTGCAGGTCGAGCAACCTCTGCATATTCTGGCTCACGATTACGGCGACAGCGTCGCCCAGGAACTGCTCGCGCGGCATTACGAAAACCGGCTCGCCGTCGCCAGTTGCGTGTTCCTCAACGGCGGGCTGTTCCCGGAAACCCATCGCCCGGTGCTGATGCAAAAGTTGCTGCTCAGCCCTTTGGGCTGGATGATTGGCCGGGCCTTCAGCCGTGATGCATTGGTGAAAAGCTTTCGGCAGATTTTCGGCCCGCAAACCGGCCCCAGCGAAAGCGAACTGGATGATTTCTGGAGCCTGATCGAGACCCACCGCGGTCCGCGCATCCTGCACAAACTGATTGGCTACATCCCCGAGCGCCGAGCGCAACGCGACCGCTGGGTAGCGGCCATGCAGCGTGATGACATCCCGTTGCGGGTGATCGATGGCGAAGTCGATCCGGTCTCGGGTGCGCACATGGTCGAGCGTTACCGCCAGTTGATCGCGGGCGCCGACACGGTGTTGTTGCCGGGCATCGGCCACTATCCACAGATCGAGGCGCCGGTGCAGGTGCTCAAACATTATCTGGCGTTTCGTGACCGCCTGGAGTTGCCGCCGCGCAAGGTCGCGTGCTCCTGAGAGATCAAAAGATCGCAGCCTGCGGCAGCTCCTGCACAAATTAATGCAGGAGCTGCCGCAGGCTGCGATCTTTTGATCTTTTGACGCCCTCATCATCCCCCACCGTTATCGCGCACCATTCAGCCTCAGCCGTATTTGTTGTGACCCAAAGCCCTGTGCCTGACACTCGGACTCAATACTGGCCTGCTGGAGTTCCTGCGATGAATGAGTCCGTACGTTTCGAAGATAAAGTCGTGATCGTCACCGGAGCCGGTGGTGGTCTGGGCCGGGCGCATGCTTTGCTGTTCGCCCGGCACGGCGCCAGAGTGCTGGTCAACGACCTCGGCGGCTCGACCCAGGGCGAGGGCGCCAATGCCTCCGCCGCCGACCGTGTGGTGGCGGAAATTCGCGAAGCCGGCGGCATTGCCGAGGCCAACCACGACTCGGTCACCGACGGCGACAAACTGGTGCAGAACGCCCTCGACGCCTTTGGCCGTGTCGACGTGGTGGTGAACAACGCCGGGATCCTGCGCGACAAGACCTTTCACAAAATGGACGACGCCGACTGGGATCTGGTCTATCGCGTTCACGTCGAAGGCGCCTACAAAGTCACCCGCGCCGCCTGGCCGCACCTGCGCGAGCAAAACTACGGCCGGGTGATCTTTACCGCATCCACTTCGGGCATCTACGGCAACTTCGGTCAGTCCAACTACGGCATGGCCAAACTCGGCCTCTACGGATTGACCCGTACCCTGGCCATCGAAGGGCGCAAGAACAACATTCTGGTCAACGCCATCGCGCCCACTGGCGGTACGCGCATGACCGAGGGGCTGATCCCGCCGCAAGTGTTCGAACAGCTGAAACCGGAACTGGTCAGCCCGCTGGTGGTGTACCTGGCCAGTGAGCAGTGCCAGGAAACGTCCGGTCTGTTTGAAGTCGGTGGTGGCTGGATGGGCAAAGTGCGCTGGGAGCGCAGCCTCGGCGCCGGATTCGATCCACGCAGCGGTTTCTCCCCGCAAGACGTCGCGGCGCATTGGCAGCAGATCTGCGATTTCGAAGGGGCGGCGCATCCCAAGGACAACATTGAAGCGCTGAAGGAAATGATGGCGAATCTGCAGAAGTATTCGCTTTGACATCTGCCATGACCGTCAAGCGACCTGTCCCACCGGCATGAATCTCGCCCATAAAAAAGGCCGCTGCAAACGCAGCGGCCAAGGTAAGACGTTGGATCAAGGAGCTACAAATCAACGTCAGTGAACACCGGGGCGATCAATCGAAGCATCGATTCATCTGAAATCGGTCAGCGCTGGCGCGAGTTGCTCGGCAGCCAAGGCTGGTTGCTTTGCGGCGTGTGCCGTGAAAGCCCGCTCAGAATAAGCACTTGAGATCGAAGGAAACAGAGCGATTCCGGACATGCACTGTTACGGGGCATGCAACAGTCGTGTCCGGCTACGCTATTGGTTCACTGAAGGGATTGTGGCTGTTGTTTCAAGGGCGCAGGTCGTCGGCCTGATAGCCCATGCGCCAACTGACGGCGCGTGCCGCCGCCAGCAATCGCCGGGCGGCCGGGCCGTTTTCATCCGCGTGGAACAATGAAGTCGGGCCGACAATCGTCAATACCGCTGCGATCTGCCCGACGGCGTTGAACACTGGCGCCGACAACGCATCCACGCCCGGCATCAACAAACCGTGCACATGATGCAAGCCGCGTTCGCGGATCTGTTCACACAGGCTGGCGTAGTTTTTTTCATCGGCCAGCGGATGGTCGGCGATGGCGGTTTCCAGTACGCGCAGTTCATCGGTTTCGCGATGCGGCAGATAGGCACTGAACACCAGGCCAGTGGATGAACTGAGCAGCGGCAATACCGAACCCAATTGCGTGACCACCGTCACCGCGCGCACTGCCGGCTCGATGTGCACCACGGTCGCGCCCTGATTGCCCCACACCGCCAGAAAGCAGGTTTCATTCAGTTCATCGCGCAACTCGGACAGCGGCAGGGCGGCGACTTTCAGCACGTCCATACTGTTCAGGGCTGCCAGGCCCACGCGCAACGCTTCACGGCCGAGTCCGTAATGGTTGGTGGCGGCGTTCTGCTCGGCGAAACCACTGGCGATCAGAGCCTGAAGATAACGGTGCACCTTGCTGGCCGGCATCTGCACATGTTCGGCCAGACGCGACAGTGAGGTGGAGGGCGATAACTCGGCCAACGCCTTGAGGATGTCGGTGCCTACCTCGGCGGAGCGGACTTTCTGTTTGCCGTTGCTGTCGCTGGTTTTTTCCATGGTGCGGCCGGGATCCGAAAACGAATGGGCGTCTTTATAGCTTGACGCTGGATAGCGAGCAAATTACGTTATGCGTAATCGAATTACGATAATAACAACCCCGGCGTGCGCAAACCTCTGAGCCAGAGCGATGGGCCACTGCCGACTCCCTGTTCAGGAGGCTCCATGAACCTCGATTCAAACGCGTCGGCGCTGGCGTACCAGTCCGGTTTCGGCAACGAATTCAGCAGTGAAGCGTTGCCCGGCGCCTTGCCCATCGGCCAGAACTCCCCGCAAAAAGCGCCCTACGGCCTCTACACCGAATTGCTCTCCGGCACGGCGTTCACCATGACCCGCAGTGAAGCCCGGCGTACGTGGCTGTACCGGATTCAACCGTCGGCCAATCACCCGGCGTTCGTCAAACTGGAGCGGCAACTGGCCGGCGGCCCGCTGGGTGACGTAACCCCGAATCGTCTGCGCTGGAATCCCCTGCAGATGCCCGCCGAGCCAACCGACTTCATCGACGGCCTGATTGGCATGGTCGCCAACTCGGCGGCGGAGAAGCCTGCCGGCATCAGCATCTATAACTATTGCGCCAACCGCTCGATGGAGCGGGTGTTCTACAACGCCGACGGCGAGCTGCTGCTGGTGCCGCAACTCGGGCGACTGCGCATTGCCACCGAGCTCGGTGTGCTCGACGTCGCGCCGCTGGAAATCGCCGTGTTGCCACGCGGTCTGAAATTCCGCGTCGAACTGCTTGATCCGCAGGCGCGCGGTTACGTTGCCGAGAACCACGGCGCGCCGCTGCGCCTGCCGGATCTGGGGCCGATCGGCAGCAACGGTCTGGCCAATCCACGGGACTTCCTCGCGCCGGTCGCGGCCTACGAAAACCTGCAGCAGCCGACGACGCTGGTGCAGAAATTCCTCGGCCAGTTGTGGGGCACCCAACTCGATCATTCGCCGCTGAACGTGGTCGCCTGGCACGGCAACAACGTGCCGTACAAATACGATCTGCGCCGTTTCAACACCATTGGCACCGTGAGTTTCGATCATCCTGATCCGTCGATTTTCACTGTGCTGACCTCGCCGACCAGCGTGCATGGCATGGCCAACCTCGACTTCGTGATCTTCCCGCCACGCTGGATGGTCGCCGAGAACACCTTCCGTCCACCGTGGTTCCATCGCAACCTGATGAACGAATTCATGGGCCTGATCCACGGCGAATACGACGCCAAGGCTGAAGGCTTCGTGCCCGGCGGTGCATCCCTGCACAGCTGCATGAGCGCCCACGGCCCGGACGGCGAAACCTGCACCAAAGCAATCAACGCCGAGCTCAAGCCGACGAAGATCGACAACACCATGGCCTTCATGTTCGAGACCAGTCAGGTGCTGCGTCCAAGCCGCTTCGCCCTCGACTGCCCGCAACTGCAATCCAATTACGACGCCTGCTGGGCCACGCTGCCCGCCACGTTCGACCCGACCCGGAGATAACCCATGACGCAGAATTCCATCACCCGCAGCTGGGTCGCTTCGGCCAACGGCCACGCGGATTTCCCGTTGCAGAACCTGCCGCTGGGCGTATTCAGCATCAACGGCTCGGCGCCGCGCGCGGGCGTGGCGATTGGCGAACACATTTTCGATCTGCAAGTGGCGCTTGAAGCCGGTCTGTTTGACGGCGCCGCGCGCAGTGCGGTCGAGGCCATGCACGGCGGCCTGTTGAACGCCTTCTTCGACCTCGGTCGCGAAGCCCGTGTCGCCTTGCGTACGCGCTTGCTGGAACTGTTCAGCGAGGGCAGCAGCCATCGCGGCGCCATCGAAGCCCAAGGCGCAAAACTGCTGCCCTTGGCTGCCGATTGCCAAATGCACCTGCCGGCACGCATCAGCGATTACACCGACTTCTACGTCGGCATCGAACACGCGCAAAACGTCGGCAAACTGTTCCGCCCGGACAACCCGTTGTTGCCGAACTACAAGCATGTGCCGATCGGTTATCACGGTCGCGCCTCCACCGTGCGCGCCTCCGGCACCGACGTGCGCCGCCCGAAAGGCCAGACCCTGCCGGCCGGTGCCAGCGAGCCGACCTTCGGCCCTTGCGCCCGACTGGACTACGAGCTGGAGCTGGGCATCTGGATCGGTCAGGGCAACGACATGGGCGAGCCGATTGCGATTGGTGACGCCGCCGAGCACATCGCCGGTTTCTGCCTGCTCAACGACTGGTCGGCCCGCGATATCCAGGCCTGGGAATACCAGCCGCTGGGCCCGTTCCTGTCCAAGAGTTTTATCACCAGCGTCTCACCATGGGTGGTGACGGCCGAAGCGCTGGAGCCGTTCCGTATGGCACAACCTGCGCGCCCTGAAGGTGATCCGCAGCCGCTGCCTTACCTGTTCGACAAGCGCGATCAGGAGGCCGGTGCCTTTGACATCGAACTGGAAGTGCTGCTGCTCACCGAAGCCATGCGCGAGCAGAATCTGCCGGCCCATCGCCTGACCCTGAGCAACACGCGCTACATGTACTGGACCGTCGCACAAATGGTCGCGCACCACAGCGTCAACGGTTGCCAGTTGCAGGCCGGTGACCTGTTCGGTTCGGGCACTTTGTCCGGTCCGGAAAACGGTCAGTTCGGCAGCCTGCTGGAAATCACCGAGGGCGGTAAAAAGCCGATCGAACTGGCGTCCGGCGAAGTGCGCAAATTCCTCGAAGACGGTGACGAAATCATCCTGCGCGCGCGTTGCGCCCGAGAGGGTTTTGCCTCGATCGGCTTCGGCGAATGCCGCGGCACAGTGCTGGCGGCGCGCTGACAGGAGCGGCTCATGGATCTCTACACCTATTACCGTTCCACCTCGTCGTACCGGGTGCGTATCGCTCTGGCGCTGAAGGGGCTCGACTACAACGCGCTACCGGTCAATCTGATTGCGCCGTCCGGGGGCGAGCATCGGCAGGCGGCGTATCTGGCGATCAATCCGCAGGGCCGGGTGCCGGCTTTGCGTACTGATGACGGCGAGTTGCTGATTCAGTCGCCGGCGATCATCGAGTACCTGGAAGAGCGTTATCCACAGCAGCCGCTGCTGCCGGAAGACCTCGCCGCCCGCGCCCATGTGCGTGGCGTCGCGGCGGTGATTGGCTGCGACGTGCATCCGCTGCACAACGTCAGCGTGCTCAATCGTCTGCGCCAGCTGGGCCACGAAGAGCCGCAGGTGGTGGAATGGATTGCGCACTGGATCAGTCAAGGGCTGGCGACCGTCGAGCAGTTGATCGGCGACAGCGGTTTCTGTTTCGGCGAGTGGCCGTGTGTGGCGGACGTTTATCTGATTCCACAGTTGTACGCGGCGGAGCGCTTCGGTGTTTCGCTGCAGGCTTATCCACGGATTTGTCGCGTAGCCGCGTTGGCGGCTGAGCATCCGGCGTTCATCAAGGCGCATCCGGCCAACCAGCCCGATACACCGTAAGACCCTGTGGGAGCGAGCCTGCTCGCGAAGAGGTCGTATCAGCAGACATTCTTTTAGCTGGCACACCGCTTTCGCGAGCAGGCTCGCTCCCACAGGAGGTTCGTGTTGCCCCTAAAAAATCATAAAAACAAAACAGGTACCTTGCGATGCACAACCAGATTGCCAGCTTCCGGGCGGCACTCGACGCCCGTCCTGTGTCCCGCTATCAGTGGTTGCTCTTGATCCTGCTCGCCTTGTTGCTGGTCACCGACGGCTATGACGCCCAGGTGCTCGGTTACGTGGTGCCGGCCCTGGCGCAGGACTGGGGCCTGGAGAAAGCCGCCTTCGGGCCGGTTTTCAGTGCCAACCTGTTGGGCCTGACCCTTGGTTCGCTCGCGGTGACGCCGCTGGCTGATCGCTTCGGCGTGCGGCGGATTCTGCTGGCGTGCGTGCTGATCTACGCCACCCTCACGGTGCTGATGGTGTTCGCCGATTCCCTGAATACCCTGATGATCGCGCGCTTTATCTGCGGCATCGGCATGGGCGGAGCGATGCCCAGTGCCATGGCCCTGATGTCGGAGTATTCGCCGCCGCGCTTGCGCACCTTGATGGTCACGCTGGCCGCTTGTGGGTTTTCGTTTGGCGGTGCGGCGGGTGGTTTCGTTGCGGCGGGCTTCATTGATCGCTTTGGCTGGCAAGCGGTGTTCCTCGCCGGTGGTGTCACGCCGTTGCTGTTGTTCCCGTTCCTGTGGTGGATGCTCCCGGAATCGCTGCCGCGTCTGCTGCGTGACGCACCGCCTTATGCGCGCTTGCGCCAAGTCACCGCGCGAATGCTGCCGGACTGGCAGCCACCGGCTGCCTCGGTCGAGCAGAACGAGCGCGAGCAGGGCAGCAAACTGACCGTGGTCGAGCTGTTCCGCAACGGTTATGCACGACCGACCCTGCTGATCTGGGCGACGTTTTTTGTCAGCCTGATTCTGCTGTATTTCATGATCAGCTGGCTGCCGACGCTGTTGCTGGAAAGCGGTCTGCAACTCAATGAAGCTAATCTGGTGACCTCGATGTTCCTGTTCGCCGGCACCTTGGGCGCGGTGTGCATGGCGTGGTTCGCCGACCGGCTCAAGCGCAAGGTGCGGCTGCTCTGCGCGGTGTTGGCTGGGGCGGCTGTGTGCACGGTTCTGCTGGGCCTGAATCACGACAATCCGCGCTATCTGGTGGCCTGCGTGTTTGCTGCCGGGTTTTGCATCATTGGTGGGCAACTGACGTTGAACGCCTTCGCCAGTAACTTCTATCCGGCGCAGGTGCGCGCCACGGGCACTGGCTGGGCGCTGGGCGTAGGGCGCTTCGGTTCGATCCTCGGGCCGCTGTTTGGCAGCCTGCTGCTGGCGATGCACATTCCGGTGGCGCAGATATTTTTCTTCTGCGCGATTCCGGCGGTTATTGCGGCAATGCTGATCATCCAGGTGCGTTCGCCCTCAGATATCCCGCAATCCAATGTAGGGGCGAGCTTGCTCGCGAAGAACGATAACGCGGTCTAAAGGATAAACCGAGGCGCCTGCTTCGCGAGCAGGCTCGCTCCCACACAGGGATTAGTGGACCACGGAATTCGGAGGCAGGTGCCCGAGCCGTTCGGTCAGGCGCAGTCGCTGGATCGGATCGTCACTGAGCAGCAACGCATGTTCCAGATCGAAGCGTTCGGCGTTAGGGCAGTCGAGGCGCTGATACAGGCTGGCGCGGGCCAGATAATCGGCAGCGCTGGCACCGCCCAGTTCCAGCACGCGTTCGGCATCGATCAACGCAGCGATGTAATCCTCGTGCGCCAGATGCAACTGGCGCAGGTTGCGTGACAGGCGCTGCAGCATTTGGATCGGGGTGGCGACCAATAGATGCTCGGCGTTGAGTTTCATGTGTGCGCCGTACTGACGCTGCAACAACTCGCGACAATCATTCGGGTAAAGCCGCCGACCGCCGCAGGGATCCAGCAAGTGATCAGCGCCGGGCACCCGCAGCAGGAAATGCCCGGGGAAGTTCACCCCGACCAGCGGAATCTCCAGACCACGGGCCAGTTCCAGAGCAATCAGGGACAGGCTCAGTGGCTGGCCGCGACGGGTCTGCAACACTTTGTGCAACAACGCGACCTGTGGGCGCAGCGGCAGAAAATCGTCCTGAGAAAAGCCCAGATCATTCATCCGCCGCAGCAACGGTTGCGCCAGTTCGCTGACTGGCAGCATCGGCAAGCCGTAGCTGACGCGCTGTTGCAGCTCCTTGAAGTCCTGTTGCAGTGCTTCGACATCCAGGCCTTTTTCGTGCTCGGCAGCCATCCACAGCGCCGCTTCGAACAGTGCGGGCGGTGAACGGTGCAGACACTCGAAAAAACGTTGGCGCGGACTCATCGAAATCTCCGGGGCATGCCTCGTTTTAGCCCCGTCCGTGCCATTCGTCCAGTACCGGCCGGGTTATGCCGCAAAGTCGCCGTCGGCGCCGACGCTTATTCCGGTGCGCTTCAGCAATTTTTGGGCGCAAGCCTATACTGGCGACTACCAGAAGTGATTCGGGAGCCTGCCGATGTTCGCTCTCATGCAAAGCACTCGCCTGGAATCGCTGCACCTCAGCGTTGACCCGGTCACCGGGTTGAAGGCGGTCATTGCCATTCATAACAGTCGCCTCGGGCCTGCCCTGGGCGGTTGCCGTTATCTTGCCTATCCCAACGACGAATCCGCAGTCGAGGACGCCATTCGCCTCGCGCAGGGCATGAGCTACAAAGCGGCGCTGGCCGGACTGGCCCAGGGCGGCGGGGTGGCAGTGATCGTACGCCCGGCGCATGTGGAAAACCGCGGTGCGCTGTTCGAGGCTTTCGGGCGCTGCATCGAGCAGCTCGACGGTCGCTACATCACCGCCATCGACAGCGGCACGTCGGTGGCGGACATGGATTGCATCGCCCAGCAGACCCGGCATGTCACCAGCACCACCTCGGCCGGTGACCCGGCACCGCACGCGGCGATGGGGGTGTTCACCGGAATTCGCGCCACCGCCATGGCGCGGCTGGGCAGCGACAATCTCGAAGGATTGCGCATAGCGATTCAGGGGCTGGGGAATGTGGGTTATGCACTGGCGGAACAACTGCATGCGGCGGGCGCCGAATTGCTGGTCAGCGACATCGATCACGGCAAGGTGCAACTGGCGATGGAGCAACTCAACGCGCATCCGATCGCCAACGATGCGTTGCTCAGCACACCGTGCGACATCCTTGCGCCGTGTGGCCTCGGCGGGGTACTCAACAGTCACACAGTGACGCAACTGCGTTGCTCGGCGGTGGCGGGTTCGGCGAACAATCAACTGACGCATCTGGACGTGGCCGATCAACTGGAGCGTCGGGGGATTCTGTATGCGCCGGATTACGTGATCAACGCGGGCGGGTTGATTTATGTTTCGCTCAAGCATCGCGGTGAAGAGCTGGGGACGATCACTGCGCATCTGTCGAAGATTTCCTCGCGACTGACCGAAGTGTTTGCCCATGCGCAGGCCGAGAAACGCTCGCCGGCGCGGGTGGCGGATGAGTTGGCGGAGAAAGTCCTGTATCGCTGAAAAGCAAAAGATCGCAGCCTGCGGCAGCTCCTACAGTGGAATATGTTTCCTTTAGGAGCTGCCGCAGGCTGCGATCTTTTCGATTCAAACGTTGTTATTTGGCAGCTTTCGCCGCTTTGACCGGCTTCACGGGAGCCTCTTCCGGCTCGGCCGTTTCGGCTTTTTCAACGACGTCTGCCGGTGCATTGATCAGCTCCGACAGCGCATCAGGCTGGCTCTTGAACGCCTTGGCGAACACATCGCGGTTCTTCGCCATGTAGATCCCGACTTCTTCAACCTGTTGCTCGTTCAGCGACGGCACGGCTTTTTGCAACACTTCGGACAGCATCTCGGCCAGTTCGAGCATTTTGTCATGACGGTCAGCTTCGGCTTTATCCATGAACAAGCGCTCCAGATCTCGGCTGCTGCGGTATACCACTTCGACGGCCATTCACCACCTCACATGCCTTCACATTTAGTTGTCTTAGCGACTACTGTATTTATATACAGCGAAAGGATAAGCGAATCCCTGCGCTTTGGGTAGTGGCTTTTCAATGTAGACCGGATTCGGCGATTTTCCTGATTTACGCCCCTCAAACAAAACGACCCGCACACGGCGGGTCGTTGGTTTATTTGATTTCAGAACTTGCCGCTGGCGTAACCCCCATCGATGGGCATGATCACACCCGTGACGTAAGCAGACTGATCGCTGAGCAGCCAGAGCACCGCGTTGGCCACTTCGTCCGCCGTGCCGAAGCGCTTCATCGACGTCACGTTGATTTTGCGCTGGGTATTTTCCGGTGCGGCTTTCAGGCGTGCCTCGCTGTTCATGCCGCCAAGGATCGGCCCGGGGGCGACGGCATTGACGCGAATGCAGCCGCCGTCTTCCAGCCGCGCATTCTCGATCGACGCCACCTGGGTCATGCCATTGATCGCCTGCTTGCTGGCGACATAGGCCACCTGGCCGCCAATCGGTACCACGCCGGCGCAGGACGAGGTATTGACGATGGCCCCGGTGCCGCGGTCGAGCATCAGTTGCAGTTCATGACGCATGCAGTGGTAAGTGCCGTTGACGTTGATGTTCATCACCTTCATCCAGTCATCCGGGCACGACTGCGCGAGCGCTGCGTACTTGGCGGTCACGCCGGCATTGTTGAACGCGCAGTCGAGGCGGCCGTAGGCCGAACGAATGCTCGCGAACGCCTGCTCGACCTGCGCCGGGTCACCGACATCGCAGGCGATGAAGCGGCAGTGTTCACCCAGCCGATCGGCCAGCGCTGCGCCTTTTTCTTCGTCTCGGCCGAACACGATCACATCGGCGCCGGCCTTGATCAGGCGTTCGCTGACGGTCTCGCCAATGCCGCTGGTGCCGCCGGTGACCAGGCATACTTTTCCCAGAAAATCGTACATATGTCGCATCTCCTTATGCCAACGCGGGGCGTAAATATTTCGGGTTCACGCAGCAATACACCCGATCCAGTCGCGGATTGCTCTTGTCGCTGAAGCACTGGCTGTCCCATCGACATTTGTGGATGTCGGCGGAGCGGCCCTGCAGGGTTTTATTGATCAGGTCGTTGTCGGCAAACAGCGCCCGCGACATGCCCACCCAATCGCATACGCCGTCGGCCAGTAACTGCTCGGCCTTGTCCAGACCGTCGATGAAACCGGCGTAACCCACCGGCACTGTCGACACCGACTTGATCGCCCGCACGCCGGCTTGCAGGTATGCGTCCATGGTCTCGGAGTGCACGATCAACTGGCCGAAAGTCGCGCCCATGCACATCGAACATTCCAGCGCGGCAACGCCGGCCTGACAGAGCGCTTGAACGGTTTCCTTGATGTCCGGATATTGCAGCCCTTCAGCGCCCAGACGATCGTCGATGCCCAGACGAATGGTGACGATCAATTGGCCCTGGGTACGCTCGCGAATGGCCCTGACCACGTCAAGCAACAGCCGCGCGCGGTTCTCTTCGCTGCCGCCATAGCGGTCGGTGCGCTTGTTGGTGTGCGGTGAAAGAAAGCTGCTCAGCAGGTAGCCGTTGGACGCCTGCAACTGCACCAGGCGTGCGCCGTTGGTCCAAGCCAGCCAGGCGGAGTGGGCGAACTGCTCGATCACCAGGGCGATGTCGGTTTCGTCCATGATCCGCACGCGATAATCCGGATCAAGTTTCGACACGCGCGGGCAGGGCACGCCGCTTGGGGTCAGCACGGCAACCCCGGTGTGCGTGGTGGTGCCCTGGCCGCCGTAATGCTGCAGTTGCACACCCACTGGCGTGTTGACCTGCTCGGCCATGGCGAACATCGCCCTGAGCGATTCGCCGTGATGCGCTTCGAACAGGCCGAGCCCGGTGCTCTGTAGACGCGACTGCGGCGAGACCGTGGCGTTGCACAGAAACGCCATGGAGCAGCCGCCCTCCATGATGCCCTGATAAAACTCGATCATGGCTGGCGTCACGCACCCGCTGTGGTCAGCCAGGTCCACGCCCATCGACGCGAAGAACAGCCGATTGCGCAACTCCAGCCCGCCGGCCAGCCGCAGCGGCTCCAGCACGTGGGGATAGCGCGTCATCATGCTTCCTTCCTGTGTTCGGGCATTGCGGTGGTCTGATCGAAGGTCATCCACACCGGTTGTCCGAGAGCGGGCGCCGGGGCCGGGGCGGTTTCTTCGTGGGAGAAGTAAGCGAATTGTTTGAGCACCTCGCGCCACTTGAAGCGCAACGGCGAATCCAGCTCTGCCAGGTGCAGTTTGAGCGTGCCGGCCTTTGTCGCGTCGCTGGCGTGCAGCGATTGCAGCGGCAGGCTGATCATCCCTTCGTTTTCCAGGTACAGGTAGACGTGTCCGCGCTCGGGGGCGTCAAGCGGGCTGTCGCATTGCACTTGCAGCCCGGCCATCGACAGCAGCTCCAGACGGGCGGAGAGGTGACGCCCGGAATCCAGGCGCACCAGCACTTCATGGCGTATGCCCTTGAGCGGGCGGAACCAGCAGGCCGGGTCGATGTTGATATTCCGCATGCGCTTGAACACCGGCATCTTGATCACTTCGCCATGCAGGCGAATGTCGGCCACCAGTTCGCCGCGCTGGAAGAATCGCGCACGCTTGTCGACCTTGCGCGCCCGTGGCTGCGCCATGCCCTCGTAGTCGCCGACCAGCACATCCACCTGAAACGAAGACTCGGTGTACCGGGGAAAACTCGACAGCAGATCAACGATGGAAATCGACACCTCGCCGCGGGCGTAACCGCTGTGCTCGTAGAACTGTGCATACATCGCTTGGCGTGCCGCTTCGATCAGCATCAGGCCCGGCACGTGCTCGTGGTGCTTGCGGTAGAAAAAGTAATTGGCGGTGTCGTTGAACAGGGTGAAATACAGCAGACCCTGCTGCGGGCAGCCGTCCAGGTTTTTCAGGACATCATGCACCTGCCGGCGCTGATCGAGGCTCAGGCCGTTGTCGCAACCGGGCAGTCGAGCCAGTTTGGCTTCGGTGCTTTCCAGCACCCAGACGCCGCTGAGGATCAGGTGGTCGGTGGTCTTTTCGTAATTCGTCAGCAGCTCCGGCAGACAGTCCGACAGGCCCGCCTGTTCGAGCGCCTGCAGGTCGATGATGGTTGGCAGTGAACGCAGCACCAGACGCTCGCTGTCCAGCCGATAGGCCTGATTGATAACCTCCAGATCCATCGGATCAAGGTTCGCCCGTTGCACGATGGCGGCAGGCAACCAGGCCGGCAGCAAGTGGTGAGCGTCGTAAATCAGCACATCGTCGTCGTGGCCCTTGTGGACGATGTCTTTGGCAACTTTCCTGTGCATGTCGATCATGATCATCCCTCAGTGTTGAACGTTGGTTGTAAGGCAGTTGCTATCCATGGCGTGAAATCGACCCACACCGAAAGGTGCTGCTCGACGCGTGTCGGCAGCTTCAGTTGATGTGTTTTTTGTTATCGCGTGTCGGGCAGTTTTACTGCACCGTGATGTAGCAGGCGCCGAGGGTTCGGTTGTCCAGGACCTGTGGCGGCGCCAGCCATTTGTAGTCAATGCCGCCGCGTTTGAGCAGGCGGCCGATGGCAATCGGGGACACCGACACCAGATGTGAAACGCCGCAGGCTCGGGCGTACTCGAGCGTGGCCATGAACAGGCCGACGGTATTTTCGTCGGACATCACTTGTTCGTTTTTGCCGCCCTCGGCATCGAGGTCCAGTGAGGTGAAGCGCGACAGCTCCCAGATGTCATCGCCGCACGGTGCAGGCTGGTCACCGAGCAACGCGGTGAACACCTCACTCAGCAAATACGGCTGGGTGGTCGGCAACAGGCGTGCGCAACCTTTGATGTTGCCGTCTTCTTCTTGCGCAACGATGTAATGGGTGCCGCTGTGGTCGAACTGATCAAACTCGAAATCGTCCGGTGTTGATAATTGCCAGCCGAGGCGTTCGACAAAGACCTGATAGCGATATTGAGCCAAGCGTTGACGCTTTACTGTCGTCAACTGGTCATAACGTCCTGACAAGTAATCCATCACAGATTCCGTTTAGTGATTGGTTGGGTGGCGATTAAAGTGCACACTGCGCTCGCAGACTACCTGTCACCCTTGACAGCTAGCGGAAACATTTGGAAATATGCTAGGCATGTTGGCAAGAGGCCGACAGCAATAACTGTGGGAAAGGAATCTCTATGTCATATTGGCAGGCTGAACTGTTGGAAAACGCCATGTCTGCAACGGATGTCGAGTTGTTGTTCGACAATATCAAGACCGTTGCCAGGCAGTTGGAGTTTGATTATGTGGCCTATGGTTCACGTAGGCTTTTCCCCATCACCAAACCTTGCCTGTTTCTCGCCAATAACTATTCGCCGGCCTGGCAAGCTGCCTATTCCGCCAATCGTTACCTGGACATCGACCCTTACGTGATGCGCGCAATGCGCAGCGTGAAACCGGTGTTGTGGGACGCGGAACTCAAGGCTCAGGCGCCCGAATTCTGGCAGGAAGCGCATGCTCATGGAATCTGCGAAGGTTGGGGGCAGACGCTGCTGAACAGCGAAACTCAAGGGCTGGTGACGTTTGCCCGGGGCAGCGAAGCGATCACCGCACTGGAACTCGAAACCAAGCAGGCAGAGCTTTCATGGCTGGCCCAGATCACCCATCTGGGCCTGACGCGCCTGCAAATGCGCGGCGCCGATTCGGTAATCCCGGTACCGATAGAACTGTCGCAAAGGGAAAAGGAAATTCTGCAATGGACCGCTGACGGAAAGTCATCGGACGATGTTTCGGTGATCCTCGGCATCAGCAAAAGGACCGTAAACTTCCATATAAACCATTGCCTGAAGAAACTCGGTTGCCAAAACAAAATCGCCGCGGCCGTTAAAGCTTCGCTGATGGGCTTGCTCTGGAAATAATTACACGAGTCATTTATTCGATAACTAACTGGTGAATTACCGGGGGAGTGTGCGCGAGTTCACAGAATGACCCGGTTAATAATATTTCATTTATAAGCTAATGCCTTTTCAGCGTAACGAACTTATCAAGAAACTTTAGTTGGATCGTCACAATCATTCCTGTCGACGGTGTCTGTTCAACGGTGCGACCAAACGCCACGGCGCAGGTTTCATGCCGTCTCGCCATGATGCGTGGCCTCGTTTCTGCATGGCGCACAGCGCATACGGAAAACCGTCACGTCCAACCGGCATCATCCGCTCGCATCGGGCTAAGGAACATCATCGTGAAAATCAACTGGGCCGAGAAATTGCGGCAAAACGTGCATCAACTGGCCGAGTCTCTGGGCAACCTGTTTGTCGAAACCTTCCACTACCTGGCGCTGTTCGCCATCGGTGCGGTGACCGCGTGGGCCGCGGTGATGGAATTTCTCGGCATGCTCGAAGAAGGACACATCAAGATCGATGACATTCTGTTGCTGTTCATCTATCTGGAACTGGGCGCAATGGTCGGGATTTACTTCAAGACCAACCACATGCCAGTGCGCTTCCTGATCTACGTGGCGATCACTGCGCTGACCCGCCTGCTGATCTCCAACGTCTCGCACCACAACCCGCCGGACATGGGCATCATCTACCTGTGCGGCGGCATTCTGCTGCTGGCGTTCTCGATTCTGGTGGTGCGCTACGCCTCGTCGCAATTCCCGTCGGTGAAGATCGAAAAACCGCAACGCAAACTCGGCGCCGGTTCCGGTGAACACCCCGAGATCGAGAAGGGCGAGCTTTAAAGTCCCATCGACGGCCGAGGCTGGCCGTTGTTCTGCTGCGGTGGCGGGGGCAGCCCGTCGCCGCTGGTCATCGCTTCGAGGATCGCCATGGCACTGTGGCCCTGTTCGATGGCAATGCCGAATTGAATGCTTTGCACCAGCCGCTTAAGCCGTGCCGGGTCGTTGCGCTGTTCGGCGCTGATCATCCGTTTGGCGACGATCCGGCCGCTGTTGGACAGGGTCAGCATGATGCTGCCGTCCAGCCCCTGAATGCTCAGGTTGATCTGATAGTCCGGCGCGAAGGCATCGGTAATGATCTGAAAAGGGTTGTCCATGATGCGTCACCGCCTGATTGAACGTGCAGTTGTTGACCGGCCGTGATCGGGTTGGTTCGCCATACCGGACCATCGGCCATTCCGTGGCCTGTGTTGTTGCTTTATGTAGAAGCTGCCGCAGGCTGCGATCTTTTGATCTTCAGTGTTTTGATTTCGGTCACAAAGATCAAAAGATCGCAGCCTGCGGCAGCTCCTACATAGGAATTGCAAGGGCTGTGCCGGGAAAATTGTTGGACAATGGATACGGCGTAAAAAAGGCGAGCCCATGGCTCGCCTTCGTCATTTATGGCCCGTTTCAGGGCAGAACCGAGTAGATGATCGCCGACAGTGCAATCAGGCCGATCAGCACCACGAACACGTTGGAGGCCTGTCCCGAGTACTGGCGCAAGGCTGGCACTCGGCGGATGGCGTACATCGGCATCAGGAACAACAGGCAGGCAATCACCGGCCCGCCGAGGGTTTCGATCATGCCCAGAATGCTCGGGTTGAAGGTGGCCACGGCCCAGCAGCTGAGGATCATGAACAGCGCGGTCGCACGGTTCAGCCAGCTCGCCGAGATCACTTTGCCACGGCCCCGCAAACTCTTGACGATCATGCCCTGAAAGCCTTCGCTGGCGCCGATGTAGTGGCCGAGGAAGGATTTGGTGATCGCCACCAACGCAATCAGCGGCGCGGCGTAGGCGATGACCGGGGTCTGGAAGTGGTTGGCCAGGTACGACAGGATCGATATGTTCTGCGCCTTCGCTGCTGCAAGATCCGCTGGCGACAGCGCCAGCACGCAACTGAAACAGAAGAACATCACCGTCACCACCATCATGCCGTGGGCCATGGCGAGGATGCCGCTGCTCTTGCGTTCGGCCTCGGCGCCGTAGCGCTGCTTCTGGTCAACCGCGAAGGCGGAGATGATCGGCGAGTGGTTGAACGAGAACACCATCACCGGGATCGCCAGCCACAGGGTCTTGAGGAACGTCGACAGCGGCATCGCTTCCTTGGCGCTGGCGAAGAACGCGCCGTTCCAGTTGGGGATCAGGCTCAGGCCGAGCAACAGCAGCGCGGCGACGAACGGATAGACCAGCACGCTCATGGCTTTGACGATCACGTTCTGCCCGCAGCGCACGATCGCCATCAGGCCGAGGATCAGCACCAGCGACAGGATTGCCCGTGGTGGCGGGGCGATGTGCAACTGGTGTTCGAGAAAACTGCTCAGGGTGTTGGTCAGCGCCACGCTGTACACCAGCAGGATCGGAAAAATCGCAAAGAAATACAGCAGGGTAATCAGCTTGCCGGCGCCGATACCGAAGTGTTCTTCGACGACTTCGGTGATGTCGCCGGAACGCCCGGACAGCACGAAGCGGGTCAGGCCTCGGTGAGCGAAGAAGGTCATCGGGAAGGCCAGCAGCGCCAGAATCAGCAACGGCCAGAAACCGCCAACGCCGGCATTGATCGGCAGGAACAATGTGCCGGCACCAATCGCGGTGCCGTACAGACCGAGCATCCAGGTGGTGTCGGATTTGCTCCAGCCCTTGTGAGCAGTTTCGGTGTTGCGTGTGCGATCTACAGCGGGATTTTCGGCAGCAGGTGTACGTACATCGGTCATCGTTTTTGCCTCGTTATTATTTTTGCTCGGGCTCACGGTTGGCAGGCCGCAAGTTGCGGCCTGCCGGGGCGGTCAGGGAATGCGCGTCAGCACTCCACCCAGCTCACGGCCAGGCCGCCCCGTGAAGTCTCTTTGTATTTGTCGTGCATGTCGGCGCCGGTGTCGCGCATGGTGCGGATCACCCGGTCGAGGGAAATGAAGTGTTTGCCGTCGCCGCGCAGGGCCATTTGTGTGGCATTGATCGCCTTCACGGCGGCGATGGCATTGCGCTCGATGCACGGCACCTGTACCAGGCCGCCGACCGGGTCGCAGGTCAGGCCGAGGTTGTGTTCCAGGCCGATTTCGGCGGCGTTTTCCAGTTGCTCCGGGGTTGCGCCGAGCACTTCAGCGAGGCCCGCCGCGGCCATCGCGCAGGCCGAACCGACCTCGCCCTGACAGCCGACTTCAGCGCCGGAGATCGAGGCATTTTTCTTACACAGAATGCCGACAGCGGCGGCGCCCATGAAGAACGCGACCACGTCATCGTCAGACGCGTCCGGATTGAATTTCATGTAGTAGTGCAGAACGGCCGGAATGATCCCGGCCGCGCCATTGGTCGGCGCGGTCACCATGCGCCCGCCGGCAGCGTTCTCTTCGTTAACGGCGAGGGCGAACAGGTTGACCCACTCCATCGCCGACAGCGTCGAACTGATCACGTTCGGCTTGCCGATTTCCTGCAGGCTACGGTGCAATTTCGCCGCGCGGCGCGGTACGTTCAGACCACCGGGCAGGATGCCTTCGTGGCGCAGACCCTGTTCGACGCACTCGCGCATCACTGACCAGATGTGCAGCAAACCGTTACGGATTTCAGCGTCGCTGCGCCAGGCCCGTTCGTTGGCCATCATCAGTTCCGACACGCGCAAGTTGTGCTGCTTGCACAGGCTGAGCAGTTCGGCGGCGCTGGAAAAATCGTACGGCAGCACCACGTCACCGGCCGGCGCCACACCGGATTCGGCTTGCGCCGCTTCGACGATGAATCCGCCGCCAATCGAGTAGTACGTCTGCGTGAACAGCTCGGCGCTTTCGCCGAAGGCCGTCAGCGACATGGCGTTGGGGTGGTAGGGCAGGCTTTCGTCCAGCAGCAGGAGATCGTGCTGCCAGTTGAAGGAAATTTCTCTGTGCCCGGCCAGCAGCAACAGGCCACTTTCGCGCAGTTGCTGGATGCGTGGGTCGATCGTTGCCGGATCAATGCTATCCGGCCATTCGCCCATCAGGCCCATGACCGTGGCGCGGTCGGTGGCGTGGCCGACGCCGGTGGCCGACAGCGAGCCGTACAAACGGATTTCCACCCGACGCACATCGTTGAGCAGGCGTTGCTCGATCAACGCCTGAGCGAAGGTCGCGGCGGCGCGCATCGGGCCGACGGTGTGGGAACTGGACGGACCGATGCCGACTTTGAATAGATCGAAAACACTGATAGCCATGCTAAACCCTTACAAGCAATGGAGTAGGAATCGCTGCCATTTTTTGTAGGACAAGCGCAATGTCGGCGATACTGCCCACCTCGGTCCTACGTGACCAACGAAACTTCCTAAGAAAGCCTTTAGCAGGACTAAACGATGAGTCGTCAATTGCATGCCCAGACCTACGTCTGGCTGCAGGTGTTTTCCTGTGCCGCGCGGCACCTGTCGTTCACCCGTTGTGCGGAAGAGCTGCACATCACTCCGGGGGCGGTCAGCCAGCAGATTCGTCAGTTGGAAGAGCGTCTTGGTTTTCGCCTGTTCCATCGCCGGGCGCGGGGGGTCGAGTTGAGTGCGGAAGGCCAGCGGCTGGCCATCACCGTCAATGAGGCCTACGGCAGCATTGATGCTGAATTGCGTCGTCTGGATGCGGGGATGATCAGCGGAATTTTGCGGGTGCGTTCGATTCCGTCGTTCCTGAGCAAATGGCTGACCCCGCGTTTGCCGCGCCTGCAACAGCGCTATCCGGACATCCAGTTACGGCTGGTGGCCGAGGACAGCAGCGTGCCGTTGCACGAGGGCGATTTCGATCTGGCGATTGACCTGAACGACGGCAGTTATCCGGGACTGTTATCCACAACCTTGCTCGACGAGCAGATTTTCCCGGTGTGCGCGCCGAGTTTGCTGCGCGGGCGCCCGCCGCTGCATGGGCCGGCGGATCTGGTGCATTTCCCGTTGTTGCACGACATCACCGCCTGGCGCGGCAGTTATGAATACGCGGAGTGGGAGTTCTATCTGAATGCGATTGGCTTTGAAGGCGCCGACGTACGGCGTGGGCACACGTTCAATCGCAATCACCTGACCATCGAAGCGGCGATCGCCGGTATGGGCGTGGCGATTGCACGGCGCACGTTGCTCAACGATGAGTTGGAGCGCGGGACGTTGATCGTGCCGTTCGGGCTGTCGGTGCCTAACCACAAGCGCTATGTATTGCTCTATGCGCCGGGGGCGTTGAGCCATCCGGGCGTGCGCGCGGTGCATGACTGGCTGGTGGAGGAGGCGGGGATTTTCCGCAGTTTGCACCCGCTGAATGACGGGTAATTGTGAGCAGATTTTGCAGGGTTGCGAGGCGACCCAACTCCCGACCTTACCAGTGACTTGCTCGGTTGTCCGGCTTTTTTTGCGAATGAATATTTATCTTTTTTCAGGGGTTGAAATGTTCGTCAGTCGGGCCGATTGTTGTAACCAAGAGGTCAGGAAATTCAATTCAAGGCCTCTCGCGAGCTAGCTGAAATAAGGGATGAACTATGCAAATCCAAGTCAACAGCGATAACCATATTCAAAGCAGTAAACGACTGGAGGAGTGGGTACGTACAACCATTGAGAGCACGCTCGACCGTTATGAAGAAGACCTGACCCGTGTCGAAGTCCACCTGAGCGACGAGAACGGCGACAAACCAGGTCCCCATGACTTGCGCTGCCAACTGGAAGCGCGGCCAAAAGGCCATCAACCGATTTCCGTCACCCATAAAGCCGATTCGCTGGAACAGGCGATCGACGGTGCAGCCGAAAAACTGGAACATGCGCTGGAGCACCTGTTTGGCAAACTGCGGGGTAAACCGCGCGCTGCCATCGTGCCATTCAGCAAGGCGAATGACGCACTGCTGGAAGAAGAGTTTCTCGAGAACGAACAGGCAGCGATCAACAGTTGATGCGCTGATTTTTCAAGCCACCCCATGAGAACGGGCCTGCGCAAGCAGGCCCGTTTTTGTTTGTGTTGCTGAGCAGTGTGGCGAGGGAGCTTGCTCCCGCTGGGCTGCGAAGCGGCCCCAAAACCTGCAAAGGCGTTCAACAGCCAGACTGCATTAGCAGGATTTACGGCTGCTTCGCAGCCGAGCGGGAGCAAGCTCCTTCGCCACAGTTTTTTTAGAAAGCTACAGACGTTTGTACATACACCGTGCGCGGCTCACCGACGTACTTGCCCTTGTTGTTGTTGTCGTCAAACGAGCGGGTGAAGTACTCCGTGTTAAAGATGTTCTTCACCCCCACTGCCACGTTCAGATCCGCCAGTTGCGGGCCGAAGTCGTAACCGGCGCGGCTGCTGAACAGCATGTAGCCGGGGATTTTGCCGGTGCTGCCGTCAGCACTTTCCTTGGAGGTGTTGGCGTTGTCGGCGAACTGGTCGCTCTGGAAGCTGCTGTCAAAGTTGAGCTTCCACGGCCCTTCGGTGTAACCGACGCCAATCGTGCCTTTGTGTTTCGAGGAGAACGGCACGCGGTTGCCCTTGTTCGGCCCGTCTTCGCGGATGGTCGCGTCGACATAGGCATAAGTGGCGTATACATCGAAACCGGCCAGTGCCGGGTCCAAGTCATCCAGTGCGTAATTGACGCTGGTCTCGATGCCCTGATGACGGGTCTCGCCACGGGCGATCACTGAATCATTGGTCTGGTTGCTTTCGTACTGGTTGTCGAAGTTGATCAGAAATGCACCGATCTCCGCGCGCAATGCACCGTTGTCGTAACGGGTACCGAGTTCCCAGGTGCGAGCCTTCTCCGGTTTCACTTCGCCGTTGCTCACGCGGTTAGGCATCTGGCTGTACTGCACGCTGCCGAACGAGCCTTCGGTGTTGGCGTACAGATTCCAGCTGTCGGTCAGGTGATACAGCACGTTCAGTGCCGGCAGCGCGGTGTTGTAGTCGCCTTGATATTTGACGTTGGTCAGGTTGTTGGTCTGCTGCGACTCGATCATCTCGTAGCGTACGCCCGGGGTGATGGTCCATTTGCCGATGTCGATGCGATCGTCGACGAAGAACGCATTGGCTTCAGTGCCACCTCGGGTGTCGCGGTCGTTGCGGCTGTTGGTGGTCGGGTATTGGTTGCTGCTGATCGGCGTGCGATAGCGCAACTCGTGGCCGGCCTCGTTGATGTAGCGATAACCGACGCCGACTTCGTGGCTGGTCGGGCCGAGGTCGAAGCCTTGGGCGAAACGGGTTTCGAAACCGCGCACCCAATACTCGCGTGGCGACAGCGAAAGGAAGCTGCCCTGATCCAGATAGCCGCTGCGCAAAGTCTTGGTGAAGAACGTGTTGGCGGTGAATTCGCGGCGATCTTCCTGATAGCGATAGCCAAAGTTGAACATCGTCCGGCGACCCCAGAACTGGTCTTTCAGGCGCGTCGACTGGTACGGATCGGCATCGTAATCGGCGACGCTCAGGCCGCCGGGCATGTCGGCCTTGCCTTCGTAATACTGGGCCATGGCGTTGAAGCTGTTGGCCTCATCGAGCTGGTATTTGCTCTTGAGAATCAGGTCGTCGATCTCGCTGTCGCTGTGTTCACGCCAGTCGCCACCGCGAGTGCCGGAGTACAGCAACGCGCCGCCCAGACCGTTGGCATTGGTGGCGCCGGCCAGCAGGTTGGCGCTGGTCTTGAAGCCGTCATGGCTCGACGACGGACTGGTTTCTGTCTGGAACCCACCCTTGACCGTCGGCTCATCGGGGATGGCACGGGTGACGAAGTTGACCACACCGCCGACGTTTTGCGGGCCGTACCGTACCGCGCCGCCGCCACGCACCACATCCACCGCGTCCATGTTGCCCATGCTGATCGGCGCAAACGACAACTGTGGCTGGCCATAAGGGGCGAACGGCACGGGAATGCCGTCCATCAGCACTGTCGAACGTGCAGCCAGGCGCGGGTTAAGACCGCGAATGCCAAAGTTCAGCGCCATGTCGTGGCTGCCGGTGCCGTTGTTTTCCGGCGCGTTGACCCCGGGGATGCGGTTGAGTACATCGCGCGCCTGGGTCGCGCCTTGACGTTCGAAGTCTTCACGGCGGATCACGTCGCGGGCGCCCGGATGCTCGAACACGTTGACCTGCGCCGCGTCACCGAGCCAGTCACCGACGACTTTCGAGGCGTCCAGCTCCAGCGCGGTGTCGCCGACCGGTTGCAGGCTGAACGCGTTGTTACCTTCGGCGCGGGCTTGCAGGCCGGTGCCTTCAAGCAGCGCATCGAGACCTTGCTCGGCGGTGTAGCTGCCCTCCAGGCCACGGCTTTGCACACCGCTGGTGACTTGCGAGCCGAAGGAAATCAGCACGCCGGCCTCACGACCAAACTGGTTGAGGGCGTTTTCCAGCGACGCCGGGGCGATGTGGTAAACCTTGGTTTCGGCGGCCATGGCTGGCAGAGCGCTGAAGCTCAGGCTGGCGCCCAGTACGAGATTGCGCAGGCTGCGGGCCAGTGGCGTGAGGCGGGTGGGGTGCATGAAGGTTGATCCTGAGAAGGTTGAATCAAGGGGGCTTTCCTTCTCTGTCACGCCAGATCTGAAAAACGGCTCATGGTTTACGAATATTTTTTGAATGACTGATTTTTGTGGCGAGGGAGCTTGCTCCCGTTGGGGCGCGAAGCGGCCCCTGTATTGAGGCCCTGCTGCGCAGGCCAGCGGGAGCAAGCTCCCTCGCCACAGTTTTGTTTTAAACCCGCGCTTCGACGCTCACCCAATAGCGGGTAAACCGCCGCACGTTCACCGGCAGACTGACTTGCAGCAGATCCAGAATCCGCTCGCTGTCGTCCAGTGGATAAGTCCCGGAGATCAGCAGATCGGCCACTTTTGCATCGCAATGCAACTGGCCGCGCCGGTAGCGTGCGAGCTCTTCAAGGAAGTCGCCCAGGCGCATGTGCGCGGCGATCAGCATGCCGTCGGCCCAGGCGCCACTGTTGGCATCCAGTGGCCTGGCTTCGCTGATCGAGGTGGCGCTGAAGCTCAGCTGACGGGCGATGGGCAATAACATCGGCGCACGCCCTTGGGCATTCAACTCCACTTGACCCTCAAACACTGCCACCTGCGTGCGATCGGCGAACTGCCGCACGTTGAGGCGTGCCGCCCGGGTGTGCAGAGTGCCTTGTGCCGTACGCACTTCGAACGCTTGCGTGGTGCTCAGGAGGATCTCGCCCTCCAGCAGACGAATCAGTCGTTGCGTGCTGTCCACGTCCGCTGCACTGGCGGTATTGAGCTGCAACTGGCTGCCCGTGCCCAGCGCCACCTTGCGACGCTGACCCAACGGGCTGCGGTAATCGGCGAGCAGCGTCGGCAGCGGATTGTGCTCGCGCATGCCCCAGGTGACGGCGGAACCGGCACCGAGAAGCAGCAGCAATTTGAGCGCCTGACGACGGCTGGAAGACTTCGGCCCGGCCAACGCGGCATGGGCCAATGGCGAAGATACACCGCGCAAGCGCTGGTTGACCCGCTGCATGTGCTCCCACGCGCGACGGTGTTCGCTGTGAGCGTCGAGCCATTGCTGCCAGGCTTGTTGCTGGCGCGGGGTGAGGGACACTTGCTGCATTTCCATCAGCCAGTGCACGGCCTGTTCGGCCACTTGCGCAGAGAAATCCGGAGCGCGGTTCATAAAGCGAAATAGCAGCGCAGGGCGGCTTTTTGCAAATGACGCTTGACCGTAGCTACGGAGATGCCCAGCTCGGCGGCGATTTGCGGATAAGTCAGGCCATCGACCTGCGCCAGCAAAAAGGCGCGTTTGACCAAGCGCGGCAAGCCATCAAGCAACTGGTCCAGCTCGATCAGGGTTTGCAGGATGATCGCTTTGTCTTCTTCCGATGGCGCAACCATTTCCGGCATCTGCGCCAGGGTCTCGAGATAGGCGCGTTCCAGGTCCTGGCGACGGTAATGATTGAACAGCACGCGTTTGGCGAGGGTGGTGAGAAAGGCGCGCGGTTCGATGATCGCTGCAGGTTCGCGGGCGCTGAGCACGCGAATGAAGGTGTCCTGGGCCAGATCCGCGGCGCTGTCCGGGCAGCCGAGTCTGCGCCGCAACCAGCCGGTGAGCCAGCTGTGGTGGTCGTGGTAGAGCGATTCGACGGGATGGGCGGACGACAAGGGTATTACTCCGGGCGCATGATCGATGCGTTAGAGAACAAGAACTGTTCGCATTGTAGGGGTGTGCAGCGCTGCCCGGCAATCAGATGCTTTTGCGTATGAGAATATTTATCATTAATATTGCTCGCCTGTTGGTTCGGCTTTATCGGCTGGACGTTTTTTCGTTTCAGGGTCGAAACATGAAAGGCAAACTCGCCTCATTTCCCATGTCCTATCGTCTGGCCATCACCTCGCGGGTGCTGGCGGCGGTGTTCGGCGGCTATCTGGTTGCGGCGCTGGCCAGTGTCGCCCTGACGCTGTGGCTACCGTTAAGTCGTGCAGAAGCGGTGGTGACCGGCATGACCATTTCCTTTCTGGTTTATCTGGTCGCGGTGCTCTGGTGTTTCGCCTGTCGCACGGCGTGGTCGGCGTGGGTCGGTTTGCTGGTGCCCAGCGTGATTCTGGCGACGGTGTCGGGTGCCGCGCGGGGCTTGGGTTACGCATGAAAGAGGGCTTTCGTCAGTCGATGGCCTGGCTGCACACGTGGACGGGGCTGGTGTTCGGCTGGCTGCTGTTTGCGATTTTCCTGACCGGAACGCTGGCCTATTTCAAGGCTGAAATCAGCCACTGGATGCAGCCGGAAATTCCCGTGCACGCCATCGATTCAGCGAACAGCTTGAGCCTGGCGCAAGGCTATCTGCAGCAGCACGCGCCGGCTGCTTCGCGTTGGTTGATTGATTTGCCGAATGCCCGTGATCCTGCGTTGACTGTGCGTTGGCAAGACACACCGGCCGAAGCCGGCAAGCGTGGAAGCTTCACGCAAAAAACACTCGATGCGCAGACCGGTGCAGAAATACACGCCCGGGACAGCCGGGGCGGCGAGTTCTTCTACCGCTTCCATTTCCAGCTGCAAATGCCTTATCCGTGGGGCCGCTGGCTGGCGACGACGGCCGCGATGGTAATGTTCATTGCGCTGATCACCGGCATCATCACCCACAAGAAAATCTTCAAGGACTTCTTCACCTTTCGCCCGCGCAAAGGCCAGCGTTCATGGCTCGACGGGCATAACGCGGTCGGCGTGCTGGTACTGCCGTTTCATCTGATGATCACTTACAGCAGCCTGGTGATTTTCATGGCGATGGTCATGCCGGCCAGCATTCTGGCGTCCTACGGCACTGATCGCGAGGCGTTTTACCAAGAGTTGTTTCCCGAAACGCCAACCCCGCAACGTGCCGCTCAAGCGAGTTTGCTGCCACCGCTGGCACCCTTTTTGGTACGGGCAAGCGAGCAGTGGGCGGGGGGGCATACGGCGCGGGTCAGCGTCATCAACCCCGGCGACGCCAATGCCACGGTGCAGATGTCGCGCGCGAGTTCCGACCGGATCGCCTATGAGTACGCCAGCAACCTGACCTTCAACGGCGTCACCGGGCAGATGCTCGGCGCCACGCCCGACAAGCCACTGCCGATGACGATCGCCAGTGGTTTCTACGGTTTGCACATCGGTCATTTCGCCGGTCCGATCCTGCGTTGGCTGTACTTCATCTGCGGTCTGGCGAGTACCGCGATGATCGGCACCGGGCTGGTGATCTGGCTCGGCAAGCGCCAGCTCAAACATGCCAAAAGCGGCGTGATGCCGTTCGAATTGCGCGTGGTGGAGGTGCTGAACATCGCCAGCATGGCCGGGCTGACAGCGGCGGTGGCGGTGTTCTTTTTGGCCAATCGCCTGTTGCCGGCGGATCTGCCCGGGCGCGCCGATCAAGAAGTGAATGGGTTTTTTATCGCCTGGGCCTTGAGCGTGGTGCATGCGCTGCTGCGCAAGGGGCGAACGGCCTGGGTCGAACAGCTGGGGCTGGCTGGCGTGCTGTTTATCGCGGTGCCACTGATCAATCTGGCCACGCCATGGAGTCTCGGCGTAACGCTGGCGCAAGGCGACTGGACGCTGGCGGGTTTCGATCTGACGTGCCTGGGCGCAGGCCTGTTCCTCGGTTGGGCCGCCTGGAAAATGCAGCGTGCCGGCAGCGCCGTCAGCGTGAAAAAAACTCCCCGCGAAAAGCCGCGGCCGATCACGCTTGAGCAGGAGGTGAGCTGATGTTGCTGGCGTTGTTGCTGTGCTATGCCGGGTTCAGCGCGTTGTGTCTGTCGGTGCCACGGCACCACGATGAGCTGCTCGGCAACAAACCCTCGGCCCGACGTGCACGGGTTCTGAAACTCGCCGGGTGGCTGTTGCTCGGGCTGTCGCTTTGGGCAGCTGTCGGGGCGAACGGCTGGAGTTTCGGTCTGGTCGACTGGTTTGCGGTCCTCATGCTCAGCGCCTTGGCGTTGGTGTTGTTGCTGCCGTATCGCCCACGTCTGGCACTCGCACTGGCCGGGTTGAGCCTGCTGGCCAGTCCGGTCGCTGCTTGGGCGCGGTGCTGAGATGCTGATCGGTCATCCTCCGGAATCCCGCGACGACGAGCCGCACGGCGCGCGTGCGCATTTTCTCCAGGTGTTCCTATCGCAGCGCTCGCAAATGGAAGCGCTGGTCAACCGACGCGTTGGTTGCCGGGCCACGGCGGCGGATCTGGTGCAGGATCTGTTCCTGCGGTTCTGGCGCAGGCCGCTGGTGCAGGTCGAAGAACTCAGCACCTACCTGTTGCGTTGCGCCGGCAACATCGCCATCGATCACTTGCGCAGCGAAGGCACACGGGGGCGGATCAACGAGGGCTGGCAACCGGATGCGCCGGACAGCCACGGCAGCGAACCGCAGGCCGCGCTCGAAGCGGGCAATGATCTGCGCCATGTCGAGGCAGCGTTGCGCGCCTTGCCCGAGCGCACCCGGCAGATTTTTTTGCTCAATCGCATTCACGGTCGCAAGTACGCAGACATCGCCAAGGCGATGGGCCTGTCTCAAAGTGCCGTGGAAAAACATATGATGCGCGCCCTCGAGGCCTGCAAGGCCAGCCTGCGCGAACCCGCGCCACGCCTGCCAGGGAAAGCACCGTGAAAGCCACCGACCGCGTCATCCCCACGCCCGCTCAGGAACAGGCCGCACTCGCTTGGCTGAGTCTGCTGCACGACCGCCCGAGCACCGGCGATCAACTGACCTTCAGCCAGTGGCTGCGCGCCGACCCGGCCCACGCCGAGGCCTACGCCCAGGCGCAAGTCGTGTGGGAGTTGAGCGAAAGTCCGGCGCGCACCCTGGCCGATGAGGACGCGTTTGCGTTGCAGGGCTACCTCAATGCAATGGAGCGTCCACGTCGCTCGCCGCTGTTGCGCTGGTCAGGCGCGCTGGCAATGGCCGCGTGTCTGTTGCTGATGCTCAGCCTCGGCACGGGCTGGCAGCCGCAGCGCTGGATCGATGATCTGGGCGCCGATTACGTTTCGGCACCGGGGGAAATCCGCACGGTGACCCTGGCCGATAATTCGCAAGTCACGCTGGACGCTGACAGCGCTATTGCCGTGGATTTCAGTCGAGGTGAGCGGCATGTGCAGTTGCGGCGTGGCGCGGGTTTTTTCAATGTGACGCACACCGGTGATCCCTTTGTGGTCGAGGCCGAGAAAGGCCACGCGCGGGTCCTCGGTACGCAGTTCGAAGTGCGTCTGCAACCGCAGGGCGCGCAGGTCACGGTGTTGTCCGGGCGCGTTGGCGTGACGGCGGATCGCAATGCGCAACAGCAGATTCTGACGGCTGGCCAGCAAGTGGCTTACGGACAAGGCCGCGCAGAAAAACTGCACGCCGTGGACAGCGAAGCACAACTGGCCTGGCGGCAGGGCTGGCTGACGTACTACAAGGCGTCGCTGGCCGATGTGGTGCAGGATTTGCGGCGCTATTACCCAGGGCGGATTGTTGTGCTCAACGATGAGTTGGCTGCGCGCAAGGTCAGCGGCAGTTTTCCAAGCAAGGATCCGCTGGCTGTATTGAGTTCGCTGCAAGGGGTGATGGGGTTTGAGCAGCGTCAGGTGTTGGGGCATCTGATTCTTTTGCGCTGAGGGGGGCGGCCCTTTCGCGAGCAGGCTCGCTCCCACCTTTGGAATGCATTCCCTGTGGGAACGAGCCTGCTCGCGAAGGCGTCGGCACCGAAAACGCACGTCCCGAAAAATATTTTCAAATTTGTGGTGAGGTAAACCACAGCCCCATCCGTGTAGTGACTGAAACTGCGAGTCATTCGCATCCGTTGCGGTTCTACACAGGTCATTGAGCAATGAAGTCCAGGGCAAAATCGGGTTCGGTCAAACAGTGGTTGGGCGTTTCGGCATTGAGTTTTTCCGCATTGGCGCTGTTGCCGCTGAGTGTGGCGCTGGCCGCTGAAACCGTCAGCAGCCCGACACAGAAACAGTTCAGTTTCTCCCTGAGCGCCAAACCACTGCCCCAGGCTCTGAGCGACTTCAGCCGCGTCACCGGGCAGAGCGTGGTCTACACCGATGAGGCGCCGTACGGCATCAACGCCCCGGCCGTCAGCGGCCAGATGAGCGCCGAACAAGCGCTGCAACGCCTGCTCAGTGGTTCGGGCATGACCTTCCGCCGCACCGACAGCCACACCCTGGCGCTGGAACCGCAGCCCACCGCTGGTGCGCTCAACCTCGGCGCCACCACCATCACCTCGACCCGCGACGAGTCGATGAGCTACCAGCCGCCGCAGACCAGTTCGGTGATGCGCTCTTCGGCTTCGCTGCAGGAGATTCCGCAGACCGTCAACGTAATTCCGGCCCAGGTCATTCGCGATCAGACCCCGCGCAATCTCGACGATGCGTTGGCCAACGTCAGCGGCATCACCCAGGGCAACACCTTGGGCAGCACTCAGGACTCGGTGATGACCCGCGGCTTCGGCGACAACCGCAATGGCTCGATCATGCGCGACGGCATGCCGATCGTGCAGGGCCGTGGCATGAACGCGACGGTCGATCGGGTCGAAGTGCTCAAGGGCCCGGCCTCGTTGCTCTACGGCATTCAGGACCCGGGCGGGGTGGTCAACCTGGTCAGCAAGAAACCCGAACTGACCCAGTACAACGCCCTGACCCTGCGCGGTTCGAGCTACGGCGACGGCAAGAACGGCAGCGGTGGCACCTTCGACAGCACCGGGGCACTGGGTGAATCCGGGCTGGCCTACCGGCTGGTGCTGGACCATGAAGACGAGGATTACTGGCGCAACTACGGCACCCATCGCGAGACGCTGATCGCGCCTTCGCTGGCCTGGTTTGGCGAGCGCACCCAGCTGTCGTTCGGCTACGAGCATCGCGAGTTCCTCACGCCGTTCGACCGGGGTACGGTGATCGATCCGCGCACCAACCACCCGCTGGACATCTCGCGAAACGAGCGTCTGGACGAGCCGTTCAACGACATGGAAGGCCGCTCGGACCTCTACCATTTCGAGGCCGACCACGAACTCAACGACGACTGGAAAGCCCACTTCGGTTACAGCTGGAACCGCGAAACCTACGACGCCAGCCAGGTCCGCGTGACCGCCATCGACACCAAAAAAGGCACGCTGACCCGCAGCATGGATGGCACGCGAGGCGCGATCAGCACCGACCGCTTCACCACCGCCAGCCTTGAGGGCAAGGTCAACCTGCTGGGCATGCAACATGATCTGGTGTTCGGCGTCGACGACGAGTACCGCAAGATTTACCGCGCCGACCTGATCCGCCAGAAAAGCCTGAGCACCTTCAGCTACGTCAATCCGGTGTATGGCCGTGAAGTCGAAGGCACCACGGTCAGCCCGGCGGACAGCGCGCAGACCGATCTGCTGCGCAGCGATTCGGTGTTTCTGCAGGACTCCATCCACCTCAATGACCAATGGATTCTAGTCGCCGGTGGACGCTTTCAGGAGTACGACCAGTACGCCGGCAAGGGGGTGCCGTTCAAGGCCAACACCGACAGCAACGGGCAGAAGTTCGTGCCGCGCGCCGGTCTGGTGTATCGCTACACCGACGAGTTGTCGTTCTACGGCAGCTACACCGAATCGTTCAAACCCAACTCGACCATCGCCCCGCTCAGCGGCAGCAGCACCGTGCTCGACGGCAGTATTGCGCCGGAAGAAGCCAAGTCGTGGGAGCTGGGGGCGCGGCTGGATATACCAGGACGAATCACCGGCAACATCGCACTGTTCGACATCAAGAAGCGCAACGTGCTGGTCTCCAATTCTGAAGGCCCGACCACCATTTACAGCGCGGCTGGCGAAGTGCGTTCCCGAGGTCTGGAACTGGACCTGACCGGGCAGTTGACCGATCGCTGGAGCCTGATCGGCGCCTATGCCTACACCGATGCCGAGGTCACCGAAGACCCGGACTACAAAGGCAATCGCCTGCAGAACGTGGCGAAAAACAGCGGCTCATTGTCAGCGGTGTATGACTTCGGCAGCGTGATCGGTGGCGACCAACTGCGGGTCGGTGCCGGGGCGCGGTATGTTGGTGAGCGCGCGGGCAACGCGGTGAATGATTTCGACCTGCCGAGCTACACCGTGGCCGATGCGTTCGCCACTTACGACACCCGACTCGAAGGGCAGAAGGTCAAGTTCCAGCTCAACGTGAAGAACCTGTTCGACCGCACGTACTACACCTCGGCGGCGAGCCGGTTCTTTGTGTCGATGGGTGATTCGCGGCAGATTTCGTTGTCGAGCACGCTGGAGTTCTGATCGGGGACCGCGTCATCGTTCATCGCTGGCAAGCCAGCTCCCACAGGTTCACGGTCGAGCACAAATGTTTTGAACGGCCGGAGACATTGTGGGAGCTGGCTTGCCAGCGATAAGGCCCTGACAGACAGCGAAAACATTCGCCTCTAACGCAAAAACGCCTGCCGATATTCCCCAGGCGTCCCACCCAATATCTGCCGAAACCGGTTGGTGAAATGGCTGGCACTGGCAAACCCGCACGCCAGCGCAATCTCCCCCAGCGGCAATGCCGTTGCGCGCAACAACTCCCGCGCCCGGCTCATGCGTCGCGCCAGCACGTACTGATGCGGCGGCAAGCCGAAGCTCACGCGAAACATCCGCGCAAAGTGGTATTCCGACAACGCACACAGACCGGCGAGTTGCCCTAGGCTGATCGGTTCGGCCAATTGGCTGTCGATGAACTCCACCAGCTGCCGGCGCTGGTGGGGCGCCAGTCCGCCCTTGAGGCGCAAACCCTGGCGCGCGCCGACCTGGCTGAGCAGGGTGTGGCTGATCAATTCGTGAGCGAGGCTGCTGGTCAGCAAACGTTCGGCCGGCTCGTCCCAGTTCAGCGTGAGCAATTGCCGAAAGCGCTGTGCCTGTTGCGGATCTTCGAGAAAAGTCTGCTCGCGCAACTGCATTTCTCGCGGCTCGCGATCGAGCAAGGTGACGCAGCCCAACGCAAATTGCTCAGCACTGAAATACAGGTGAGCGAGGCGAATGTCACCGTTGATCACCCAGCCGGATTGGTGATCGGCGGGCAGGATGCACAACTTGTCCGGCCCGCCCTTGTGCCCCGGCTGCCCGCGCCGAAAGGTGCCGGTGCCACCGGCGATGTAGCAGGACAGCGTGTGGTGGCTCGGCGCTTCGTATTCCTGGGCATCATGATGGTTGGTCCACAAAGCCGCAGACAAGCCGTCACCGAGCTCGGCGCTGTGCACAAGGCGTGCGTTCGGCGAGCGGTTGAGGGCTTGAAAGACTTGCAGGGTATCAATAGCGGCCATGTGCGGTTCTCTCCAACGCCTTGCATCCTACTCCGTAGCCTTCGCGCTGCCAGCCTGTCGGGCGACAAAAGCGCAAGAATCTGCAAGCGCCCCGATCGTTGCTGCCGCATCCTGAATCTCCATACAACACAACCCTGTGGCGAGGGAGCTTGCTCCCGCCGGGCTGCACAGCGGCCCCATCAGTGAGTGCTATGCACTCAAGCGCGAGAAAGCTCGCTCGCCACAGAGTGTCCGGTGTCCTCAGGAGTCTCGTCATGAACCTTTCGCTGTATCTGCTGACTGTGCTGATCTGGGGCACCACCTGGATTGCCCTGAAATGGCAATTGGGGGTGGTGGCGATTCCGGTGTCGATCGTCTATCGCTTCGGCCTCGCCGCGCTGGTGCTGTTCGTGCTGTTGCTGCTCAGTCGGCGTCTGCAACCGATGAATCGCCGCGGTCATTTGATCTGCGTGGCGCAGGGCTTGTGTCTGTTCTGCGTCAACTTCATGTGCTTTCTGACGGCCAGCCAGTGGATTCCCAGCGGTCTGGTGGCGGTGGTGTTTTCCACCGCCACCTTGTGGAACGCGCTCAATGCGCGGGTGTTCTTCGGCCAGCGCATTGCGCGCAATGTGCTGATGGGGGGCGCGCTCGGTTTGTTCGGTCTGGGGATGTTGTTCTGGCCGGAACTGTCCGGCCATCAAGCCAGTCCGCAGACCTTGCTCGGTCTGGCGTTGGCCCTGTGCGGCACGCTGTGTTTCTCGGCGGGCAACATGCTGTCGAGTCTGCAGCAGAAGGCCGGTCTGAAACCGTTGACCACCAATGCCTGGGGCATGGCCTACGGGGCGGCGATGTTGTCGGTGTGGTGCCTGGTCAAAGGTATTGCGTTCGACATGGACTGGTCGCCACGTTACGTCGGCGCGCTGTTGTATCTGGTGATCCCGGGTTCAGTGATTGGCTTCACTGCCTACCTGACGCTGGTCGGGCGCATGGGCCCGGAGCGCGCGGCCTATTGCACGGTGCTGTTCCCGGTGGTGGCGCTGAACGTTTCGGCGTTTGCCGAAGGCTACCAGTGGACTGCTCCGGCGCTGGTCGGCCTGGTGTTGGTCATGCTTGGGAACGTCTTGGTGTTTCGCAAACCCCGTGCCGTGGCATTGCCCCGTCAGAGCAAGTTGGCTTGAGCCTGTCACTGTGCGGGCGCTGATGTTCAGCGCTCGACTTTTATCACGATGTAAATCAGCAGCGGCAAGATAAAGTCGACAATATGTCGGGCCCAATCCTTGGCGTTCCAGATGTTTGAAGTGTCCATGTCGAACCATTCGACACCGACAACTTGAAAACATAAGTAGTAGATGAAAACAGCGATTAAAAGACCAATGATCGAAAACTTCTTGGCTTCATGGAATTCCTCGCTGGAGCTGTTGATGTTCTTGAGTAATTGATAGACACCCAACATGCAAAATGCGCTGAAAGTGACTTCCAGGGTAATGATCAGCCAATAGATACGGTGGTGCAGCATTGGCGAGGTGATGGCGCGGTAGCGCAGGTTGGCGTTGTGTTCGGTCGTGTCCATGCTCAGGACGTGCGCGACATATTCGTAGTTTGAACCGTAGTCGGTGAAATTGCTGAACATCATCAGCAAGCCAAAAAAACTGAAGTAACTCATCAGTATGACTTTGCTGTAGCGGATAATTTTATCCATGGTCAGAGCGTTCAAGTGTGTTCTCCATAACATTTGTCGAGGGTTCGATATGTCGGGAGAGTTTATAGCGGGGTCTATTGTTTTGGTGTCGGGTTGAATTGCAAAGTATGTGTGCGTGCATAAGGTGTCGGGCAAGTGTCTTTTGGCACTTGCCCGATTTTGTTTAACCGCGCCAGACCTGCGGGTTTACCAGATCCTGTGGACGCTCGCCCATCAAGGCGCTGCGCAGGTTGGCCAGCGCGCGATTGGCCATGGCTTCGCGGGTTTCTCCGGTGGCCGAGCCGATGTGCGGCAATGTCACAGCATTTTTCAACTGGAACAGCGGGGACTCGGCCAGCGGTTCTTTTTCGTAGACGTCCAGACCGGCGCCACGGATGCGATTGTTCTGCAGCGCTTCGATCAGCGCCGGCTCGTCGACCACCGGGCCACGGGAGATGTTGACCAGGATCGCGCCCGGCTTCATCAGGCCCAGTTCGCGATGGCTGATCAGGTGGCGGGTCTTGTCGCTGAGCGGCACCACCAGGCAGACGAAATCGGCTTCGGCGAGCAACTGGTCGAGGCTGCGAAAGTGTGCGCCGAGTTGTTGTTCCAGTTCGGGCTTGCGGCTGTTGCCGCTGTAGATAATCGGCATGTTGAAGCCGAAGTGGCCACGGCGGGCGACGGCGGCGCCGATGTTGCCCATGCCGACGATGCCCAGGGTCTTGCCGTGGACGTCGCAGCCGAACAATGGCGCGCCGACGCTGGCTTGCCACTGCCCGGCCTTGGTCCAGGCATCGAGTTCGGCGACGCGGCGGGCGCTGCTCATGATCAGGGCGAAGGCGAGGTCGGCGGTGCTTTCGGTGAGCACGTCCGGGGTGTTGGTGAGCATGATCCCGCGTTCATTGAAGTAGTCGAGGTCGTAGTTGTCGTAGCCGACGGAGACGCTGGAGACCACTTCGAGTTTTGTGGCGGTTTCGAGTTGGGCTTTGCCGAGTTTGCGGCCGACGCCGATCAGGCCGTGGGCGTGGGGCAGGGCTTCGTTGAATTGGGCGTTGATGTCACCGTTCTTCGGGTTGGGGACGATGACGTCGAACTCTTGCTGGAGGCGTTCGATCATGGGCGGGGTGATGCGGCTGAAGGCCAGGACTGTTTTTTTCATTGGGCTTGGGCTCGGCTGTCTTTATTACCAAGCACGCTAACATTTCTTTGTGGGGTTTGGCTTGTCTTGGCGGCCTCTGGGCCGACCATGCTCCTGGGGTTTTGGGTGTTTATCCGTTGCTTCGGGTGTTGCGGCTGGCGGGTTCGCCCTTACGGCGAGTCACTTTTGCAGACGCCCAAAAGTAACCAAAACGCTGGGCCCCGGCGTACGGCCCTCGCTTAGGCTCGGGTTCCTTCGTTGCGGGGTTCATCCGGCGGCATCGCCTCCGGTTTGCTTCGCTGCACCTCCTCTCGATGCCTTTGGCTTCGCCAAACGGTCGCTGCGCTCCCACCCCCGGATAAACCCCTCCACTCAGCCTGCCGATGGGGCCGGCACGGCAAGATCAAGAGCTGCAGCCGAGCTAACGCTCATCCTGTTGAGTGGTGAAAAGCATGCGGTCTGCCTGAACTGCTTTGCTTTTCTGTAGGAGTGAGCTTGCTCGCGAAGGCGGCCTGGCAGCCGACCTGGATCTAACTGAATCCACTCAGTCCTTGTGGGAGCTGGCTTGCCAGCGAAGGCGGCCTGACAGCCGACCTGGATCTAACTGAATCCAGTCAATCCTTGTGGGAGCTGGCTTGCCAGCGATGGCGGCCTGACAGCCGACCAGTCTCTAACCGACTCGCCCGCTCCCACAATGGCTCAGCTGTGTGCTGCAGATTGGCTCACTTCCACATTATCCAGCACCCGATTAACCGCCAGCTCAGCCAGCATGATGATCTGCTGAATTGCCAGTATCGTCTGCCGCTGCGGGCTGTCCACATACGCAGCGATATCGCTGGTCATGATGCTTGCCGAGGCCAGTGATTCGCAGGCGTGGACCAGCAGGCTTTCGTTGTCCATGTCGGGGGCGACCTGGAACATGCTGCTGGGTTTGTGGAATCTCACAGCAGCGGCGGAAGGTTTCAGGTAATGGTCGAGGGCGCGCTCGGCGGCGTCGTGGAGCTTTTTTGAATCGAGGGATTCGTAGGGGGAGGTGCTTTCCGCTGGGGGCGGATTGGGTGAAGGCTTAATCATGGCAAAGATCCTTTTAACGAAATGGAACTGCCACTTTTCGTTTCCAGGCGAAGTGGGTGGCAGCTGTACGCAGGCTGGAAAAACCGGCAAAGGATCAAACCCGGCAGACCCGAGGGTCTCCCACGTACAGCCGCCATAACTGAAACACCGGCGCTGAAAAAGCGCGGCATTATGTCATGTGCTTTGATCCTTCGGGTTTTCCAGACCCGGTCGCTGATGTGTCAGCGACCGAACCAGCCTATCCACCCCACTTCCGAGCCACAACCGTCAAAACCTGTCGGAAAACTCCCGTCAAATCACCGCTTCTGTAGGAGCTGCCGTAGGCTGCGATCTTTTGATTTTTAAACATCAAAGGCAAAGATCGCAGCCTGCGGCAGCCCCTACAGGTTTAGCGACGTGTTGAAAATCAGTTGGCGACACGGGCTCCTGCGAGGCTGCCACTCAACTCATAAGCCGCCAGTTCCGCTTGGTGCGCCGCCAATATCTCCGGCAGTGACCCGCGCAAATACTCGACCCAGGTCTTGATCTTCGCGTCCAGGTATTGCCGCGACGGGTAGATCGCGTACAGGTTGAGTTCCTGCGAGCGGTAGTTGGGCATCATCCGCACCAGCGTGCCGTTGCGCAGGCCTTCGATGGCGGCGTAGACCGGCAGGACGCCGACGCCCATGCCGCTGATGATCGCGGCTTTCATGGCGTCGGCGGAGTTCACCAGGAACGGCGAGCTGTTGATGGTGACCATTTCCTGGCCTTCGGGACCGTTGAAGGCCCATTTTTCCAGGGGGATCACCGGGCTGACGAGGCGCAGGCAGGCGTGGTTCAGCAGGTCGCTGGGTTTTTGCGCGCAGCCGTTGGCTTTCACGTAGGCCGGGGAAGCGCAGACGATGCTGTAGGTGATGCCCAGGCGTTGCGAGACGAAGCCCGAGTCCGGCAGTTCGCTGGCCAGCACGATGGACACGTCATAGCCTTCGTCGAGCAGGTCCGGCACGCGGTTGGCCATGGTCAGGTCGAAGGTTACGTCCGGGTGGGTCTTGCGGTAGCGGGCGATGGCGTCGATCACGAAGTGCTGACCGATGCCGGTCATGGTGTGCACTTTCAGTTGGCCGGCGGGGCGCGCGTGGGCTTCGCTGGCCTCGGCTTCGGCTTCTTCGACATAGGCCAGGATCTGTTCGCAGCGCAGCAGGTAGCGCTTGCCGGCCTCGGTCAGGGCGATGCGCCGGGTCGTGCGATTGAGCAGGCGGGTTTGCAGGTGGGCTTCCAGGTTGGAGACCGCGCGCGAGACGTTGGCCGTGGTGGTGTCGAGTTGCACGGCGGCGGCGGTGAAGCTGCCGGCTTCGGCCACACAACTGAAGGCGCGCATGTTTTGCAATGTGTCCATGGGGTGCTCTCAAGGGAGATGGCAAATTGTGACACGAAGTTTCAGGGGCTGAGACCCCCGACCAAGGGATTATCTCGTTAACGGTAACAAAGATTCACAGGAATCCCAGCTTATCGCCACCAAGGCGCCCACCTAGAATTGCGCCGTTCCCTGTAGGAGCTGCCGAAGGCTGCGATCTTTTGATTCTGTTTTAAGGGAATCAGGATCAAAGATCGCAGCCTTCGCCAGCTCCTGCAGAAGGGAACACGTCCCGCCTTATCCTCTTTCAGGAATTCGCAGCTGTGCCGCGTCGCATCAACAGAGCGCTTTTGCCGCTCAGTGTTCTGGCTTTTACTTTGGGTCTTGGCGGCTGCATCGGTACCGGAGGAATTGCCCCGCAGGGCAAGGCACTGGAGGCCAATACCCTGGCCACCGACGATGCGATTGCCCACGCCGCCAAAGACGCCAATTGGCCCACCGCACAATGGTGGCAAGCCTACGGTGACCCGCAACTCAATCACTGGATCGACCTCGCCGTGCAGGGCAGTCCGAGCATGGCCATGGCCGCGGCGCGGGTGCGTCAGGCCAAGGCGCTGGCCGGTGTCGCCGAGGCCGCCGAGTCGTTACAGATCAATGGCGAGTCGACGCTCAAGCGCCACAACTGGCCGACCGACCAGTTCTACGGCCCGGGCGAGCTGGCCAACACCACCACCTGGGACAACAACGCCGCGCTGGGTTTCAGCTACGCCCTCGACCTCTGGGGCCGCGAAAGCAATGCCAGCGAACGCGCGGTGGATCTGGCGCACATGAGCGCCGCCGAAGAACGGCTGGCGCAGCTGGAATTGCAGAACAACCTCGTGCGCGCCTACATCGAGCTGTCGCTGCACTATGCCCAGCGCGATATCGTCGCCGCGACGCTCAAGCAGCAACAGCAGATTCTGGATCTGGCGCAGAAGCGTCTGGATGGCGGGATCGGCACGCACTTCGAAGTCAGTCAGGCCGAAACACCGTTGCCTGAAACCCATCGGCAACTGGATGCGCTCGACGAAGAAATTGCCCTGAGCCGTAACCAGATCGCCGCGTTGGCGGGCAAAGGTCCGGGCGACGGGGCGCAGTTGCAGCGGCCGACGTTGGCGCTGGGGGCTGCGTTGAAACTGCCGTCGGCATTGCCCGCCGAGTTGCTCGGTCAACGCCCGGACGTGGTCGCCAGTCGCTGGCAGGTCGCGGCGCAGGCGCGCGGTATTGATGTTGCGCATGCCGGTTTCTATCCCAACGTCGATCTGGTTGGCAGCCTCGGCTACATGGCCACCGGCGGCGGGGCGCTGGAGTTTTTGACTGGCAAGAAGCTCAACTACAACGTCGGCCCGGCGATCTCCTTGCCGATCTTCGACGGTGGACGTTTGCGCAGTGAGCTGGGCGAAGCGTCCGCCGGGTATGACATCGCCGTGGCGCATTACAACCAGACGCTGGTCAATGCGCTGAAGAACATCTCCGACCAGTTGATTCGCCGCGAGTCGATGGACAAGCAGCAAGCCTTCGCCGCCGAATCCGTGGCCACTGCGCAGAAGACCTACGACATCGCGATGATCGCTTATCAGCGTGGCCTCACGGATTACCTCAACGTGCTCAATGCGCAGACCTTGCTGTTCAAGCAACAGCAGGTGCAGCAGCAGGTGCAGGCGGCGCGCTTGAGTGCGCATGCCGAGCTGGTGACGGCGCTGGGCGGCGGCCTCGGGGCGGGCAATGACGTGCCGACTGCCGAGCAAACAGCAGCCCCGAAAACCCCGACCCTGCTGCGGTGAACACAATCCAGACGGCATGCGCAAACCTGTGGCGAGGGAGCTTGCTCCCGTTGGGCTGGGCAGCAGCCCCAAAAATCTTGTGAGCGCTGCGCACTCAAGCGGGAGCAAGCTCGCTCGCCACAGAAATTGCGTGATCCACAGACTTTTTCTTCATTTATCGAGCAATTCCAAATGACTCCCTTGCCCGCACCTCTACGCTGGCTCTCCTCCCTGGAATGGCGCCGTGGCTTCTTTGACTGGGCGCGCAGTGATGGCGTGACCTGGGTCTACATCTTCAAGGTATTGCTCGCCGCGTTCCTCACGCTATGGCTGGCCATGCGTCTGGAGCTGCCGCAGCCGCGCACGGCGATGATCACCGTGTTTATCGTCATGCAGCCGCAGAGCGGGCAGGTGTTCGCCAAGAGTTTCTATCGCTTTCTCGGCACTCTGGCCGGGTCGGCGATGATGGTCACGCTGATCGCGCTGTTCGCGCAGAACACCGAATTGTTCCTGGGCTCGCTGGCGATCTGGGTTGGCATCTGTTCGGCGGGGGCGGCGCGCTGCCGTAACTTTCGCGCCTACGGTTTTGTCCTGGCGGGCTACACCGCGGCGATGGTCGGGCTGCCGGCGCTGGCGCATCCGGACGGTGCGTTCATGGCCGCCGTGTGGCGGGTGCTGGAGATCTCGTTGGGGATTCTCTGCTCGACCGTGATCAGCGCCGCGATCCTGCCGCAAACCGCCAGCGCAGCCATGCGCAACGCGCTGTATCAGCGCTTCGGTGTGTTCGCGCTGTTCGTCACCGATGGCCTGCGCGGGCGCAGCAAGGCCGAGTCGTTCGAAGCGAGCAACGTGCGCTTCATCGCCGAAGCCGTAGGCCTGGAAGGGCTGCGCAGCGTGACCGTGTTCGAAGACCCGCACATGCGTCGGCGCAACGGTCGCCTCAGTCGTCTGAACAGCGAGTTCATGGGCATCACCACACGCTTCAACGCCCTGCATCAGTTGCTCGAGCGCCTGCGCGGCAACGGCGAAGAACATGTAGTGGCCGCGATCAAACCGGGCCTGCAGGACCTGGCCGAAGTGCTCGACGGCTTCAGTGGCCGTGCCTTGACCAGCCCCGACGCGGCACGTCTGGCGACGGCGTTGGCGACTTACAAGGAAGGCCTGTCGACACGCGTGCGAACCTTGCGCGGCATTTTCCAGGAAACCGCTCCGAGTGAAGCCGAGCAACTGGACTTCCACACCGCCTACGAATTGCTCTATCGCTTCGTCGATGACTTGCACAGTTATGCACAGACCCACGCCTCGCTGGCCGATCACCGCCACGAGCGTGAGCGCTGGGACGAGCCGTTCACCCCGCAAACCAACTGGTGGGCCGCGGCGGCTTCGGGGATCCGCGCCTCGTTCATCCTGATTGTGCTGGGCAGCTATTGGGTGGCCACCGCGTGGCCGAGCGGCGCGACCATGACCTTGATCGCCGCCGCCACCGTGGGTTTGTCCGCCGCCACACCGAACCCGAAACGCATGGCTTTTCAAATGGCCTGCGGGACGTTCCTCGGGGCGCTGATCGGCTTCGTCGAGATGTTTTTCATCTTTCCGTGGATCGACGGTTTTCCGCTGTTGTGCGTGATGCTCGCGCCGGTGATCGTGCTCGGTTCGTTCCTCACGTCGCGGCCGCAATATGCCGGGGTCGGCCTGGGGCTGCTGATCTTCTTCAGCACAGGTTCGGTGCCGGACAACCTGACCGTCTACAACCCCTACACCTTCATCAACGACTACATCGCCATGGTCATGGGCATGCTGGTGTGCGCGGCGGCGGGGGCAATCATTCTGCCGCCGAACAGCCGCTGGTTGTGGAAGCGCCTGGAGCAGGATTTGCGCGGTCAGGTGGTCTACGCCATCAGCGGCAAACTCAAGGGGCTGGCGTCGAGTTTCGAGAGTCGTACCCGCGATCTGTTGCATCAGGCATACGGCCTCGCTGCCGGCCAGCCGAAGGTACAAAAAAACCTGCTGCGCTGGATGTTTGTGGTGCTTGAAGTCGGCCACGCGATCATCGAGTTGCGCAAGGAACAGGCAATCCTCCCGGTGCACCCGGCGTATGCCGAATCGCAGCCGTGGCGCCAGGCCATTCGCGTGATGGGCCGGGCGCTGGTGCGGCTGTTTCTGCAACCGAACCCGAGCAATCTGGAGCGCGCACTGGTCGCGGTCGATCACGCGATCAGCCGGGTCGCCGCGACCGACGAGCCGTTCGCGCCGCACTTCGACACGTCCGCGCTGCGTCGGGTGAAGAGCTATCTGCACTTCATCCGCACCTCGTTGCTCGACCCGCAATCACCACTCGCTGCCTACGCCGTCGCCAAGCCCGAAGGACTTGCCCATGCCTCGTGAAATTGCTTTCCACGGCGTGTACATGCCGACCATGACCCTGATGTTTTTTGTCGCCGCGGCGCTGGCCTGGGCGCTGGACCGGTTCCTTTCGGGGTTCGACCTGTACCGCTTTTTCTGGCACCCGGCGCTGCTGCGCCTGAGTCTGTTTACCTGTCTGTTCGGCGCCATGGCGCTGACTGTCTACCGTTGAGAACGTTCTGATGAAAAAGTTTTTCAGCCTGCTCGCGACCCTGCTGGTGCTGGCCCTGGCACTGTGGATTGGCCGGACCCTGTGGGAGCACTACATGAACACCCCGTGGACCCGCGACGGCCGGGTGCGGGCGGACATCATCAACGTCGCGGCTGACGTCACCGGTGAAGTCATCGATGTGCCGGTGCGCGACAACCAGTTGGTGAAGAAGGGCGACCTGCTGATGCAGATCGACCCGGAGCACTACCGCATCGCGGTCAAGCAGGCGCAGTCGCTGGTCGCTTCGCGCAAGTCGACATGGGAGATGCGCAAGGTCAACGCGCATCGCCGCGCCGACCTCGACAACCTGGTGATCTCCAAGGAAAACCGCGACGACGCCAGCAACATCGCCGACGCCGCGCTGGCCGATTACCAACACGCGCAAGCGCAACTGGAAGCCGCCGAACTCAACCTCAAACGCACCGAAGTGCGCGCGGCGGTGGACGGTTACGTGACCAACCTCAACGTGCATCGCGGCGACTACGCGCGCATTGGCGAAGCGAAAATGGCCGTGGTCGACATGAACTCGTTCTGGGTCTACGGCTTCTTTGAAGAGACCAAACTGCCGCACGTGCGCGTAGGCGACAAGGCTGACATGCAACTGATGAGCGGCGAAGTGTTGAAGGGCCACGTGGAGAGCATTTCCCGCGGCATCTACGACCGCGACAACCCGGAAAGCCGCGAGCTGATCGCCGACGTGAACCCGACGTTCAACTGGGTGCGCCTGGCGCAGCGGGTACCGGTGCGCATTCACATCGATGACGTGCCGGAGGGAGTGTTGCTGGCGGCGGGGATTACTTGTACGGTGGTGGTGAAGCAGGACGCTGTCGAGTAACCCTGTGGCGAGGGAGCTTGCTCCCGCTGGGCTGCGAAGTAGCCCCAAAACCTGCTCGCCAGTGAGGTCAGGCACACCGCGTAGGCAGGTTTGGCGACTGCTACGCAGCCGAGCGGGAGCAAGCTCCCTCGCCACAATGGGATTCCATCAGCCTTGGCAAGACGTCTCCTGCAAATGCCGCCACAACACCCGCCCGTCTTCGCTCTTTTCAAACACCACCGTAGACCGGCGATCGGTGTGCAACCCGCTCGCATCGCTCTGCTTCTCGCGATAACTCAACGTCGCGCCATGCGCATGCAGGGCAATCCCGCGCAGCTCACTGAGCTCGATCCGGAACCCGGGCTTCTTCCCGCCTGCTGGCTGAAACAGCCCGCGCAAGGCTTCGAGATCCAGCACCCGGCCCAGCGGCGTGACCATGGAAAAATCCGTGGAGAACCGGCTCAGCAAACGCGCCAGTTCCGCCGAATCCTGCTCCACGGCAAACCAGCGTTCGATGACCAGGTGGGCCTGGATCACTTCATCAAAATATTCGTTGTAGTCAATCATGTGGATTTTTCCTGAAGGGAAGGTGGGCTCAGAAGGGCGAGCACTTTGCTCGCATCGAAACGCAGCACCGGGACCATTGGCAACAGCGTCAGCACAGCGGCGGCGAGAAAGCAGTAGCGGAAACCGTCGCCGCCCAATGCGCCCAACAGCGAACTGAGCAGCGCGGCGCCAAGACAGAAACCGAGCTGGCGATTGATGTTCCACAGCGCGCTGGAGTGGGCCATTTTTTCCGGCGCGATGCCGACAAATGCCAGGGTCTGCGCGGTTACGCTGCACAGGCTGCCGCCCAGTCCCATCAAGGCATAGGCGATGATCAACGGCGCGGCGGTGGGCTGCTCGATGCGCATCAACAAGACAATGCCCAGACATTGCAAAAGCATTCCGGCGATCAGCAACGGTTTGGGGCCGATGCGGTTGAAACTGCGTTTGCCGAGCATGATCGCCACGCCCGAGGCAGCAGCCCAGGACAGCATCAGCGCACCGGTTTGCGCGGCGCCGAAGCCGAGGTCATGCAGGTACAACACGGCAATCATGTTGGTGCCGGTAAACACCCCGGGCACAAACAGATAAATCAGCATTGCCAAGCGCAACGACGGACTCTTGAGTAGTTGCAGGTCGAGCACCGCGTCGGGTTTGTGCCAGCCATCACGCAGGTATAGCCATAAGGTGATGGCGCCGATCAACAGCACGCCGCCCGCAAGATGTCGGGTCGTGGGCGCGCTCGCCAGACTCACGGCCATCAACAACAGACTCAGGGTTGCCACCGCCAGCAGCAGGCCGCGTACGTCCAGCGTCGGACGCTCGGTGGTGGGTTGATCCGCTTGCAACCACAACAGACCCAATGCGAACACGAGCAGCGCCAGCGGCATGTTCAGGTAGAAAATCCAGCGCCATGACAAGGCCTCGACGATCAGGCCGCCCGCCGCCGGCGAGAGGGCTGGCACCAACAGCGCGACCAGCAACACCACACCAGTGAGGTGTGCCCGCTGCGCCGCCGGGAATTGCCGATACGCCAGGGCCTGCCCGATCGGCAGCAACAATCCGCCGCCGAGCCCTTGCAGCAGTCGCCAGCCGATCAGGCTTTCAATCGATCCGGCCTGGGCCACCAGGCCCGAGGCGATGCCGAACAGCAGCAGCGAACCGAGAATCAGCCGGCGCTCGCCAACCCGCGCCGCCAGCCACACGCTCAGCGGAATGATCAGCGTCAGCCCGAGCATGTAGGCGTTGGTGATCCACGCCAATTGCGTCACCGATGCCTGTAATTCCCGGGCGATGTCCGGATAGGCAATGCTCGCGGCGAACATGTTCAGCAGGTCGAGGGCGAACCCGGACAAATACACCAGCGCGACTTTCGAGCGATAGGCCATGGCAGCTTCCCTGTGATGAGGCGTGCAGGGTAGGGCGGTTCGGACGTTAGGAAAACGCGGGTTTGCCTGCTAGTTTGTCAAAATTATTTTGACAGGGAGTGCGCCGGAGATGGTCAGCCTGGACCGTTTTGACACCTTCAAAGCCGTGGTCGAGGCCGGGTCACTGACGGCCGCCGCCGATACCTTGGGCCAGACCCGCGCCGTGGTGAGCTTCAACCTCAAGCGCCTGGAAGAGGAATTGGGCGTCACGCTGCTCACGCGCAACACCCGGCAACTGGCCCTGACCGATGCCGGCGAGCGCTTTTATCGCCGCTGTCTGCGCACCCTCGACGAAGCACGATTGGCGATCGAGGAGGCGCGCTCCGAGCATGCGCAACTCAAGGGCACGTTGCGCATCACCACCACCGTGGAATTCGCCTTGGCTCAGGTGGTGCCGGCGCTGGAGGTGTTTCGTCAGCAACAGCCGCAACTGAACATTCATTTGTCGACGTCCTCGACCCACGCCGATCTGATCTCCGAACGCTTTGACCTGGCGATTCGCCTGGGCCGGATGCACGACTCCAGTCTGCGCGCGGTGCAGTTGTCGACGTTCGAAGTGTTTGCAGTGGCGGCGCCGCAACTGGTCCAGCGCTTCGCGCCGGTCGCCACGCTGGCGACGCTGGAGTCGATGCCGACGCTGGGCCATGGCCGGGTCCCGGAAATGACCGTCACCGACCCGGCGGGTACCGAGCATGTTTACCAGCCCAAACCGGGGACTACCGCCATCGTCGCTGACAACTCGGCGACGCTGCGAGCGTTTGCGTTGACCGGGCAAGGCGTGGCGATTCTGCCGCAGTGGCTGATTCAGGATGATCTGCAGGCGGGGCGATTGGTGCGGTTGTTGGCCGATTACCGTTTTGCTCAGCAGGGGGTGTATGCGCTGTACCCGGATACCCGGCATTTGCCGCTGAAGGTGCGGGCGTTCATTGATTTCATGAAGGGCTGGGGCTGAGTGTTGGCTGATCTGGCCCCTTCGCGAGCAGGCTCGCTTGTATGTTTAGACTTGAAGGGGTGG